>DATDLC010000001.1:0-63476 GCA_036519515.1 Pseudolabrys sp.
TGGATGGTTGGCGACGCGAGACCGGAATGGGCTGGCCAATGGTCAATTTGTGGCTCATCCTTACAGGGGGTTTGCTGGGTACTAACAAAAAACCGGGATAGGGAGGGATAGATCGTGGCTCAGACCATAGAGGCGTACGTCGGCAACGCGCTCGACGAAGCAAAGATATCTCCGCTCCACCGTAAGGTGGTCGCGTTGATCGCCGCGGGATACTTTTTCGACGTCATCGACTTTACGATCTTCGGCTCGCTCGTACCGTACATCCTCTCGTCGAAGTTCGCGAGCGGCGCAGAGGTTGCGCTGGTTGGCAGCGCGACCATCTTCGGCATGTTCATCGGCACTGCGGGACAGGGTCAGTTCAGCGACCGGTTCGGCCGCCGCTTCATCTATCAGTTCAACCTGCTGCTGTTCGGCGTATTCACCATCCTCGGTGCGTTCGCGCCGAACGTCACGATGCTTGTCATCTGCCGCTTCATCGCTGGCCTCGGCCTCGGGGCCGAGCAGCCGCTGGCGTTCGCCTATGCCGGCGAATATGCGCCCAAGCTAATTCGCGGACGTATTCTTGCCATTGTGCATTTCATCGGCGGCGCCTGCGTGTGGCCGATCGGCACGGCGCTGGTGCTTTTGCTGGGCACCACGATTTTCCCCACCGCGCCCGACTCCGTTTGGCGGACCGCGTGGATCATCATCGGCGCCGGAGCGCTGGTCGTATGGGTTTTCCGTTTCACGCTGCCGGAATCGCCGCGCTATCTCGCGACGCATGGCCGCGGCCAGGAAGCGCTCGACGTGCTCAAGCGACTAGAAATTCCGAGTGTGCCGGCCCTTAGCTCACTCTCGACCGATGCCGCGAGCAATACCAAGAGCGATCCTTTCGCTGTCGTCTTCCGGATGTTCCGCACGCGCGTCATCGCCGGGATGATCTGCTTCACGGCATTCTTCGGTGTCGCCATCGGTCTCGGCGCTTGGTTGCCGAACATGATGAACGAGAAGGGCTTCACGATAACGAAGTCGCTGCAATACACCCTGGCGATGAACTTCGCGGTGCCGTGCGCGAGCCTGTTCATGATGTACGCGCTCGACAAATGGGGCCGCAAGATCACGTCGGTCTGTGCGTTTATTGGCGCCGCCATTATGGCGATCATTTTCGCCAGTGCCGGCGCGCCGATCGAGCTAATGGTGGCCGGTTTCGTGATGGTGTTTTTCATCCAGGTGGCCGGTAACGCCATGCAGATCTTCGCCTCGGAAGTGTTTCCGACGAACGCGCGCGCCTCCGGCTTCGGCTGGGCGGCCGGCGTGGGCCGTCTCGCCACGGCATTCATCATGCCGTCGATCCTGCTGATTCAGCAGACTTACGGGCTGATGACCGTGTTCGTTTGCCTGGCGATCCTGTTGCTGATCGCCGCGGCATCGGTCACCCAGCTCGGCCCGGAGGCAAAGCAGAGAGGCCTTGATGAAATCGCGCCGCCCACGCGGCGCTTCGTTGAGGCGGACAATGCCTTCTGGCTCACCTTGAGTGGCGCGGTGTGCATATTGCTGTCGGTGAGCTGGTGGCTTTACTTCTATCTGGCCGCCAAGCAGGTCTCGAGCACGTTGGTGTGCCTGCTCTACACCAACGACACCTGTCAGCAGCTCGTGACCGCAGCAACGGCCGCGGGCAAGACAGGCTACTACCCGTTCCTGACCTGGACCGGAATTATCCTGATCCTGGCCGGCGTCTTCATGACGATGCGCAAGCCGGCGTCGGCGGCAAAGAAGCCGGCCTGAACGGCAGTATCATCTGATGGGGCCCGGTTGGCGCAAGTCGGCCGGGCCTCGAAATTTCCGAGTCTTGTGATGGATTTCCCCGCAGGCGCCACCGCATCCAACGTCCGCTTCCTGTCCCGCAATGACCAGGGTGGCAGACCCGACGGAGTGCAGGTCATCCTGCACAAGGGACACGCGTTTATCGGTCACATGTTCAGCGACGGCTATTCGGTCGTGGATGTGCGCGATCCGCTCAACCCGAAGACGGTCGCCTTCATCGCTGCGCCGAAAAACACCCGGTCGCATCATTTGCAGATTCATGGCGACATCCTGCTCGCCGTGAATGGCCCGAACATCTGGGCCATGCAGCAATACGCAACACAGCAGGACTACTACGCAAAGTCGCTGATCGATTCAGTACAGACCGAACAGCCCTTCGCGGCGGGTTTACGTATTTTCGATGTGTCGAAACCGGCAACTCCACGCGAGATTGCTTTTCTGCACATGCCGGGCTTCGGCGCTCATCGGACCTGGTGGGCAGGCGGCCATTACGCCTATGTCTCCGTCCACTTCGAAGGCTTCGTCGATCACGCGTTGGCGATCATTGATGTATCGGACCCAACGCGGCCGACACTGGCCGGTCGCTGGTGGTTACCCGGAATGAACCGCGCTGGCGGCGAAGTTCCCCCGGCATCGTTCGGCAAGCGTACCGCGCTGCATCATCTCATAAGCGCGGGGACTCTCGGTTTTGCGGCGTGGCGCGACGGCGGCTTTACCATTCACGATCTGAGCGATCCGCCAAATCCGAAGCTGATCAGCCACCGCAACTACGCGCCTCCATTCGGCGGCGGAGCACACACACCGTTGCCGCTGGCAAAGCGCAAACTTCTCGCACTGGCCGACGAGGCAACGTCCGCGAATTGCGCTAACGGCTTGGCCTATACTTGGCTGATCGATGTGAGGGAGCCGTCAAATCCGGTTTCGATCGCGACGCTGCCGACACCTGCCGAAGAAGATTTTTGCGCCAAAGGCGCGAAATTCGGGCCGCACAATCTGCACGAAAACCGCCCGGGCTCGATGCAAACGGAAGATCTCTTGTTCGCAACTTACCACAATGCCGGATTGCGAATTTACGATATTCGCGATGCTTTCCAACCCAAAGAAGTCGGCTATTACGTGCCACCGCCGCCTGAAAGAATTGTCGACCAGCGGCCAAATCCAGCCAAGGTCATTCAATCCTGCGATGTCTTTGTCGACACGAACGGCGTGATGTATCTCACGGACACCAACGCCGGCCTCTGCATTCTGCAGTACGAAGGAAAATAACGGAGCGCTTCGGAATGTCGAAAAAGTTTGGACGTCTTGCCCTGCATATGTGGACGATCGACACTACGCCATTGGCGACAGCGCTCGATGCAGCAAAACAGGCGGGCTATGACGCCGTCGAGCTGCGGCGGACCGATTTCAAGAGATGCTTCGACGCAGGCATGAACAACGCGCAGGTGCTTGATCTTATAAAAAAAAGCGGCATTCCCTGCGGAGTCCTCGGAGTGGAATACGGTTGGCTTTTCGCGACCGGCGATGAAAGCAAGCGTCTTTTCCAGGTCTTCCGGGAATCCTGCGAGAATGCGGTCGCACTCGGATGCGATATGTTAATGAGTGCACCCGGTCAGGTGAATGGGCCGATCAAAGATGCGATCAAATATCTTAAGGATGCCGGTGACATTGCCGCCGAGTACAAGCTTAAGCTCGCGATCGAATTCAACTCGCAGCACGACGTTCTCAACAGTCTGGGCGTTCTCACCGAATTGATCGAGGGAGCCAACAAACCGAATTGCGGTTATCTTATCGACGCCTATCATTTCACGCGCAGCGGTGCAGGTGGCCGCGGTTTCGAAAGCGTTCCCGCCGACAAAATCTTTTGCTTCCAGTACAGCGACTTGTCCGCTAACCCGGTCACGGGTGTACGACGGCCCACCGACCGGCTTCCGCCGGGCAAGGGAGTGGTCAAATGGCGCGAGATGCTGGGGCTGTTGGCGGAGAAGGACTATACCGGCTATCTGAGCTACGAAGCACCCAGTCCCGAACAATGGGCTCGCTCGCCTTACGATGTCGCACGCGAGGGCGTCGAGCTGACACGCAAGCTATTGAGGGACTTTGTCCCTGACTATGTCACTTGAGGTTTATCATGGCAGCAGAACAAGAACTTCCGCTCTTTCTCGGTTTGAACGACAAGTCGATTACCGACATTCCAAAAACGGTCGAGAAACAGCGCTATATGACCAGCGTAGCGCCGAAGGCCGCCACTCCCGGCAAATGGATCGAGCAACCGCGTATGCCGATCCCGACCGGCGAGCACGCTGTGATCGAATGTCAGGGCAAGATTCACTCCGTGGCCGGTTATGCAAAGCATCGCGTCGACCAGAATTTTCATCAGGTGTTCGATCCAAAAACCGGCAGCTGGTCGCTTAAAGCGCCCTTCCCGCTTCCTTGCAATCACGTTGCCGGCGTCTCGGTCGGCTCAAAAATCTACACCTTCGGCGGGTTTATCGAACAAAATCGCTGTCCCCATTCAAAATGCTTCGTTTATGACACCGCGACCGATCAATGGGCGCCGATCGCGGGCTTGAGCCGTCCGCGAGGCGCAATGTCGGCGATCGTTCTTGATGGCAAGATCCATCTGCTCGGCGGGCGCGACGTGCGGTCCGTGGAATGGCACGAGATCTACGATCCATCGACCGACAAGTACACGATCCTCGCCGGAATGCGGGGCTCGACCGGCACGCAACCCTTTGTCGGCCAGCGCGATCACATGGGCGTTGCTGTCGTTGACGGAAAAATCCACGCGATTGCCGGACGCATGGACTCGTATGATTTCAATACAGGGCTGAATGCCGTCTACGATCCGAAGACGGACGCTTGGACCTTCCGCGCGCCCTTGCCGACACCGCGCAGCGGTCCGTCATGCGTCTATATCAGCGGCAAGATTGTCGTTTTTGGCGGAGAGGCAACCGGTAAGGTCTTCGGCACCAACGAGGCCTATGATCCGAAGACAGACAGCTGGGAGCAGCTCACACCGATGGCGATTCCGCGACACGGCCTGCATGGAGCGACCTGCGCGGTTATCGGCAACATGGTCCACGTGCCGGGCGGCGGTCCTGTTCCCGGGGGACAGGTCCAGGGCGCTTACCACGACGCGTTCACCTTCGGTTGACGCGCACGGAAAACGGCCGCCCTGCGACCAGGGCGACCGTACCTTGCATTTAAGAAAATCGGCGCGTCAGCGGGCCGGCCGCAAGATCAGTTCCGCCACGCCGGCTGCTACATTGAGGCCCGCCTGCCCCTGCACTGAAAGCGGCTGCAAGGCGACGGTCCGATCCGACCCGCCGACCAGCACATTGGCCCCAAGACCAGCACCGACGGTCGCTTCGGCCCCCGCGCCAGCGTAGTTGCCGGCGAGCGCGCCAAATCGGCGCGTGGTCGGCGCGTAGACGGCCCAAACCATCTCCCCGCCCGCGGTGGCACCGAGATCGAGACCGAACTTGTTAATGGCGCCGACATACACCTCGCGCGGTCCCGGTTGGGACGGCGTGAATATGCAGCTCACTTCCTTGTGCGATGTAACAATCAAGCCGATCCCGCCGGAAATATCGCAAGTTAGTGTCCCGGCCTTAACGCGTTCGGCTTGCGCCATCGTCGGTACTGGTGATGCCGCCGCCGCGACAACCGCCAGGGCCGCAAGAACGCCTAATGGCCTATGCATCTCGAACTCCCTTCGCAATTAATGGTGGCGTATCAACGTCGTTGGAACTGACAAGTTCCATTCGTTAATGTGTCGATTTTGTAGAAAGGTCAGGACAGGCAACGCCCGGCAAAATTCGCGTGCGCGCCGGTCGAGAGTGAGCTGAACGCAGGTTCGCACCCGACAAGAATCGTGCTCGGCGGCGATATCGATCGATTTGCCAACGGCACCTGCAATCGATCGCCTTTGCGTGTTCGGTTGACCACTTGGCCGCTTAAATCAGTATCCATCGAATGCTTGGCGGTCACGGCAAGACTGAACCCGGCCGGAAGCACAACGGCATCCAGTACCAAAGCGACAGCAGCGGCCACGAGAATAGACGATATGAAATTACGCATTGCCCAGTTTCCACATTCGTCTCAGGTTTCGGCGTCAGCCTTTGCTTGAGCACGATAGAAACGGTCGGCGAAGAAATATGTTCCGGAGGCGATTACCGCAGTGCGAGAATTTGATTTCCCGGAATCACAATATGACAGCGCAACCCGTCCGGATCGAATTCGAGATCGACCTTGGCGTCGAGCGCACGCGCAAGATTGCGCTCGATAACAATGCTGCCGAACCCTTTTCTGCGCCTGGTCTTGACCTTCGGGCCTAGTCTTTCGCGCCAATCGAGTTCGACCGCGCTGCCGTCAACATTTTCCAGGCGGCTCCACGTAATTGCTACGCGTCCGGTCGGTACGGACAAGGCGCCAAACTTTGCAGCGTTGACTGCAAGCTCGTGAAGCGCGAGACCCAAACTCTGGGCAGCCTCAGGCTTGATCGCGATGGCCGGGCCGTCGATAGAGATTTGTGGCGCCGATCCGTCGAGATAAACGCCGAGTTGGGAGCGCACCAGTTCGCCGAGCGATGCTCCGTACCAGCTCTCCCGAATAAGAAGATCGTGCGAGGCGGCAAGTGCCTGTAGCCTCGCCCCGAACTGCGTCAAGAAAGTCTCGACTGAGCCGGTATGGCGCGCCGTCTGCCGCGCCATGGCCTGAATGACTGCCAGGAGGTTTTTCGACCGATGCGTCAACTCGCGCAGCAACAGTCGCAAATGGGCTTCGCCCTCCTTGCGTTCGGTCACATCGACAGACGCGCAGGTCAAGCCGACGACATCCCCCGCGTCGCTGCGCAACGGCTCAATGTGCAAGTCGTGCCAACGTATTCCGGGCGTATCTTCGAGCGGGACTTCTACCCGCTTGGCCTCACCGCTCGAGAGCACTTCGCGTTTTATCGCAATCATGGCGGCACCCGCGTCCGACGAAAGAATCTCCGCGTCGGTGCGGCCAAGAATGTCTTCAATTGCTCGGCCGAGCATTGGATTGCTGATCGAGGTGTAACGCAGATTGCGGTCCTGGGTATAAACGGTCACCTGGGAACCGCGGAGCGCAGTTTCATACCTGGCAAAGCGCGCCCTCAGCAGGTTCAGTTCCCATGCTTGCGCATTGACCTGTTCTTGAAGCTGCCGATATTCCTCTTCAAGCTTGGCCAGTTCTGTTTCTTGCGCCCCGGACATGTTGCGCACCATTGTAATCGTTTCGTTACCTACCAGCGCCCATTGTGACCGAGCACGCACACCGAACTTCAGCAATGAACCGTCCCATGAATATGTTCATCGGACAGCCTGTCAACGAGGAGGTCACTTGGGGTGCCTCTTGCCGCGTTAGGCGTGCTATATTGATCCGACAACTGCAACCGAATTCAACGCTGCGAAGCGTAAACTGTTGCATTGCCTTGGCGAATTTGGGGATTGCGGACAACGCAAACCATGCCGCTCCAACCAGAGCTACGCGTGTCGGTACTGCAATGCTCGGCCTGTCGGAAAAACGTCAGTTAGCATCTAACTTGCGCGCCGCTCCCGCCGTCGAGCGTTGCGCTCAAAAAACAAGGCCTGACTGAGCACCGCAGACACCGTTGAAGGCTGGAAAGGTTTGGCGATCAGGAAGGCCGGCTCCGGTCGCTCACCAGTCAGGAAGCGTTCCGGATAAGCGGTGATGAAAATCACAGGCACTTCAAATGACCGCAACATTTCATTGACCGCATCAAGGCCGGAGCTGCCATCGGCAAGCTGAATATCGGCGAGAATAATCCCGGGGCGCTTTACCTTTGCAAGCGCCACGGCTTCCGCGTGTGTACGCGCGACGCCAAGCACGCGATGGCCAAGACTTTCTACCAATCCCTCCAGATCGAGCGCGATGAACGTTTCATCCTCGATGATCAGGACATCGGTTGCGATTTCGGCCGCGAGCTCGCGACCAGATTCCTCGACAAGCTCGCGCAATGCCGGCGCATCGATATCCAGAACCTTTGCAGCGTCATCTTCTGACAGCCCTTCAAGAGCGACCAAGAGAAAGGCCTGGCGCGGCTTCGGAGGAATCTGGGACAGATGACGCTCAACCGGCTGGCTCGGGCTGCCCCCCGATGACTTTTCGTTGAGAGCGACGGAATTCCAGATTTTGGCGAAGAGCCGATAGAGAGCGATCCGGGTAGAAAGTCCCGCCTCCAGTACCTTCGGATCCTGCACCAAAGCCTCGAGGGTCGCTGCGACGTAGGCATCCCCTGACGCCTGGCTGCCGGAAAGGGCCCTCGCGTAGCGGCGAAGATATGGCAAGTGCTGAGCAACTGCTTGAGATGTCGACAAGAATCCCTCCCGAATAATCGCCTCGAAGGTCGATCTTGGGCCGTACCCCCAAATTTCCAATCGACCGTAGCGCGTCAACGCTGTCGCCGCAAAAAAGTTCCGTTCCCGGGGAACCATCTGCCGCGCCAATGGTTTTGCACAGAACCAAGGGGACAACCGGCGCCCGCCCGGGCCTCGGAAGTTGGGGTCGAATAATGAACGAACGCAAGCCCGTGGGACAGCAAAATCCGATGGAAACGACTGCGGCCCGGAACAAGAAGGTCAATGCCAAGCCAGCCAAACTGGGCCGGGATGTGCAAGCCCGCCTCGGCCAGCAACTGCGTGCCATGTACGACGACGTGGTGAACCAAGGTGTGCCTGATCGGTTCACCGACTTGATCAACCGCCTCGATGGCAGCGGAAAAAAGGACCCGCAATAATGCCCATGGACGAGTCGGTCCGCAAAGCCGTTCTCGCTGCGGTGCCAAGTCTCCGCGCATTCGCCATTTCCCTATGCGGAAATGTCGACCGTGCGGACGACCTGGTGCAGGAAACTCTGCTGCGTGCCCTCGCCAACATCGATTCCTTCCAGCCCGGCACGAACATGTCTGCCTGGCTGTTCACCATCTTGCGCAATCATTTCCGGTCTGAATACCGCAAACGACGGCGCGAAGTCGAAGACAGCGACGGGCATCATGCAGAGTCGCTAAAGTCCCAGCCCGACCAGTATGGTCACGTTGAATTTCGGGAATTCCGCGAAGCGCTGGCACAACTACCTTCGGATCAGCGCGAGGCGTTAATTCTGGTAGGCGCTTCTGGATTTTCTTACGAAGAAGCAGCTGGGATTTGCGGATGCGCGGTCGGCACTATCAAGTCACGTGTGAACCGAGCACGTACCCGATTGGCCGAATTGCTCCATGTGAATAGCGCTGAGGATTTCGGCCCTGATGAAACCACGCGCGCGGTACTTGCAAGCGGTGGAGAGTAAAAGTTCGGCTGAACTCGTGAGCTGAGAGTCGTGAACGAATAAGAAAGCCCCGTGCGAGGATCCTCGCACGGGGCTTTCAGTCGAACGCTTACGCTAACAAACGCTACGTCTACGGAAGGGTCGGGCGTCCACCACGCACCAGACCGGCAATTACTGAGATGGCGAACAGCACGATCGCAACAAAGAATACGATTTTAGCGGCCTCGACGGCGACACCGGCGATTCCGCCGAAACCAAGCAACGCAGCAACGAGTGCAACAATCAGAAAGGTAACGGCCCAACCCAACATGGCGGTCCTCCATGTTCTTAGTTACGGCACATAGGCCGCATGCGGGAGCAACGTCAGGCCGACCCAATTGTTCCGGATCGTTTCAGGTCTTCGACCGGCCACGGCAAGTTGCCAGTGGCGGGAACCGGCCCAATAATAAGCAAGTTTCACCAAGTATACGGACTATCGGGTACCGGTCTATGCGTCGCAGAAAAAGAACAGGGCTGAAGACGTATCAGGCCAAACGCAGGTTCGGCGTAACCGCCGAGCCAAAAGGCAAAGTGGCGCGAAAGCGTGGTCATGCGTTCGTCATACAAAAGCACGCAGCACGACGCCTCCACTACGATCTGCGGCTCGAGCTCGATGGCGTCATGAAAAGTTGGGCGGTGACGCGCGGACCTTCACTTGTGCCCGGCGAGAAGCGGCTTGCGGTCGAGGTTGAGGATCATCCGATCGCCTACAACAAATTCGAAGGCACGATTCCACAGGGAGAATATGGCGGCGGGACTGTGATGATCTGGGATCGCGGCCATTGGGAGCCGGAATACGATCCGCACAAAGGCCTGGCCAAGGGCCATCTCGCATTCAAACTCCACGGCGAGAAATTGCACGGCGGTTGGCATCTTGTGCGCATGCATCGTCGACCGGGAGAAAAACGCGACAACTGGCTGTTGATCAAGCAACACGACGATGCCGAGCGTTCCGCTCGTGACAAGGATATTCTAGAAGAAAAGCCCCTCTCAGCGGTTAGCGGCCGCACCATGAATGAGATAGCGAGCGGCCCCAAAAAGGAATGGCGAAGCAACAGAACGAACAAGACGACGAAACAACCCTCCCAGAAGACCCCCGCTGGGCGCACCCGGGCCGCTGCTATCCGTGCCGTTCGCAAATCGAAGGACGTGATCGAAGACAAAAAAGTTCGGGCCGCACCGAAAGAACGGCTTCCCGCGTTCGTTCCGCCTTCCCTCGCCACACTCAGCGACAAGGCGCCCGATACTGACACCTGGGTGCACGAGATCAAATTCGACGGCTATCGCGTGCAGGCCCGGCTTGATCGCAAGAAGATAAAGCTGCTCACGCGCAAGGGCCTCGACTGGACAAAAAAGTTTCCATCCATCGCGTCTGCGCTGGCGGAGCTGCCGGTCAAGAGTGCATTGATCGACGGCGAAGTGGTGGCGGAAGGCAGCAACGGCATTTCAAGCTTTTCATTGCTGCAGCAGGATCTCAAGGCGAGCCGTCACGATCGCATGGTCTTCTACGTGTTCGATTTGCTGCATCTCGACGAATCCAATCTTCGACCGCTACCTCTCGCTGTCAGGAAAGACGCGTTGGCGAAATTGCTTAACAGCCAGTCAAGCGACGGCCCTCTACGTCTCAGCGAGTCGCTAACCGGACGGGGGCCGACATTGCTTCAACACGCGTGCAAATTACATCTGGAAGGGATTGTGTCGAAACTTGCCGACGCACCATACAGCTCCGGCCGCTCCCATGACTGGATAAAGACGAAATGCTCCGACCGACAAGAGTTCGTCGTTGCGGGCGTTGTTCCGTCGACGGCGGACATACGCGCTGTCGGTGCGCTGGTACTTGGTGTCTATGACGGCGACAAACTCAAATACGCAGGACGCACTGGCACCGGTTTCAGCCACGAACTGGCGCGCTCCCTTTATCGCAAGCTGAAAGCTATCGAGACTGCCAAAACGCCGTTTGACGAGATTCCGACGGAGGAGCGAGGCGCGCGAAAACCGATGTGGGTTCAGCCCAAAATGGTGGTCGAAGTCGACTTCCGCGGTTGGACACATGGCGACCGCGTTCGGCAGGCATCGTTTCAGGGCGTCCGCGAAGACAAATCCCCGAGGGACGTAGTGCGCGAAAAAGCTATGGCCGCCACAAGCCGGACCGCCGGCGTACGGCGTAGCGCACCCGTGAGAAAAAACGATGTCAGCGTTGCGGGCGTACGTCTCACGCATCCTGACCGGATTTACTGGGAGGATGTCGGCATCACCAAACGCGATCTTGCCGACTTTTATGTACAGATATGGAAATGGATGCGGCCACACCTGGTCAGTCGGCCGATTGCCTTGGTGCGTTGCCCGGAAGGCGCATCGGGTCAATGCTTTTTTCAAAAACATGCGCGTGCCGGCATCCCGGTCGACCATCTTCATCTTGTCCCAGAAAAAGGCGACGAGATTATTTCTGTCGACGATATCGATGGCGTGATCGCATTGGTACAGGGAGGCGTGCTTGAGATTCACACCCGCGGGACAACCATCGATCATCGCGAGAGCGCTGACCGACTTGTATTCGATCTCGATCCGGGGCCGGGCACCGGCTGGAAAGACGTCGTCGCAGCTGCTCGGGATGTTCGTGAAAGGCTCAAAAGCATCAAGCTGAAGAGCTTTTTGAAAACTTCCGGCGGCAAGGGGCTGCACGTCGTGTTGCCGATTGCACCTACACCCTGGGAGCGGGCCAAAGCATTCGCTAAGGCTGTCGCCGAAGCTATGGAAGCGGATCAGCCCGATCGGTACGTCTCAACAGCTACAAAAGCCAAGCGCAACAAACGCATCTTCGTCGACTATCTACGCAATAGTCGCGAGGCCACGGCTGTCGCACCCTACTCCACGCGCGCCCGCCCCGGCGCGCCCGTATCCGTTCCAATCGACTGGTCCGAACTGAAAAGTCTGAAGAGTGCCAACCAATACACTGTTCAGAATCTCATGCAGCGGTTGTCACGCCAGCGAAAGGATCCATGGCTCAATATCGGCCGCACCAACCAGCAATTGCCAAAGTTCAGATAGGCCGCCGCCCGCTTGCGCATGGAACACGGGAACATGCCGATGCGTTGCCATTGACGTACGGGCTTATCATGGACACTAAAAGTGAAAACGGCGGCCAACGGACGACAACAACCCATCTGCCGTTGAGCCAGCGATTTTCCCAGTTTGCCCACGCAACGTCTGTATGGACGGGCAATCCCGCAGCATTTTTGCTGGCGGTCGCCGTCATTATCGTCTGGGTCGTTTCAGGTCCGTTCTTTAGCTTCAGCGACACTTGGCAGCTCGTGATCAATACGGGCACGACCATTGTCACCTTTCTGATGGTGTTTCTGATTCAGAACACGCAGAACCGGGATACCCTGGCTATCCAGCTCAAACTCTCCGAGCTTGTACTCGCGATGAAGGGCGCCGAGAACAAATTTGCGGCAATCGAGGACCTTAGCGACGAAGAGCTTCAAGCCCTGCACGACGACTGCCGCGCTCGCGCCGAACTAACGCTCCACCACATCGAGGGACGAAAAGCCACTGGGTCCCGCAATGACAATCGTCGCACGCACATTTCCACGCACCCCAACAAAAGGCCGTCGCGGTGAGCTTCATAATTTGTGAATCATTTGCTGGAACCATAATTCGGTGACATTCGTTCGCCGATGTGGATTGACATTTTTTCGACAGATGATCGCCATTACCGGAATACTCGCCCGGGTGGACGAGAGGCGTACTATGTTCTTTTGCAAACTTATGATCGCCGGACTGATTCTTATGCCAGGCGATGCATTTGCCGAGAGTTTACGCCAATTTTCAGGGGTGGCCGCCTACTACAGCACCAATTACTCCGGGCGGACTGCACGCGGAGACCGTTACGATCCGACGAAACTCACCGCCGCTCACCGCAGCCTGCCGTTTGGCACTCGGCTGCGCGTGACCGATCCCGGATCCCAACGCAGCGTGGTTGTCGTGGTCAATGACCGCGGCCCCTTCACCAAAGGCCGCGTGCTTGATCTCTCGCTGGCGGCAGCAAAGGCCTTGCGCATGATGGACCGCGGCCTGATGAAGGTAACAGCGGTCATCGAATAGTCGCCAGAATTGCGCTACACACGCGCCGAGGCTGACTTCGGATATACTCGCCTTTAAAACCGCTCCGCTTCCCACAAATCTTCAAGGACATGCATATGGTTGCAAAGCGTCCGGCGCCGCGCCTCGCACTGATTGACGAATCACGCATGACGGACGCCCAAAGCGCCTTGGTGGACGCTATCCGGTCGGGCCCGCGCGGAGCATCCATCACGCCACGCGGCCCCTTCGCCGTCTGGATGCACGCGCCGGAATTCGGTCATTTCGCGCAGGCCCTCGGGGGCCATTGCCGCTACAAGACCGCCCTACCGCCGCGATTGTCTGAATTCGCGATCCTGTGCACAGCCCGGCTATGGCGGGCCCAGTACGAATGGTTCGCACATGCCCCGCTGGCCGAGAAGAGTGGCGTCAAGCGCCAGACAATTGAAAGCTTGCGCGCCGGACGGCCGCCAAAATCGGCACAAAAGGATGAACGCGCGATCTACGATTTCATCAGCGAACTATACAAGACCAGACGTATAAGCGACCGCACCTACAAACGAGTGCAGTCATTACTTGGTGACAAAGCAACGGTCGAGCTGGTCGGGATACTCGGATATTACGCGTTGATCTCAATGACCCTTAACGTGTTCCGGATGCTACCGCCGGAAAATGAAAAATTGGCGTTTACGGAGCCAAAATAGCACTGGGCCATAGCTTCAGTCCCGGCGCGAACGCGCGCCGGGACTCCCCTTGAGAACAGATTCACAAAAAACCGGCCAATCAGCAGCTGCGGCGGGTCTTAATGATCACGTTACCGTTCGGCAAAGTCGTACGCACGCGCACCGTGCGGCATTCTGCACGGTGTTTGTACCAACCGTAGTGATGTCCACGGTCCGCGTGCCTGTGAACCACAACGTCGCCTCGATCATGGACGACGACTTGCGCAGACGCCGGGATCGCGCCCAACAGCATCGTCCGACAATTCTCATCTCAGCCTCCTTCGTATCCCCCGGTCAGAAACGCGGAAGCAGCAAAATTGTTTCCTGCCGTCGATCAGGCCTTGCTCTCATCCACTGCGAATCGGGCACGCACCGAGGAACTGATGACGATCAGAGTTCCGATCAATGTCCATGCTGTTTCGCTGCGCCACCGGGCACGGCCGAACCGGCATTCTGCGCACCAATGTCTTCGACGGGGAAATCCACAGCGACATTGCCCGCCTTCTCAAAATGTAGGGTCGCCTTGACGTGTTGCCCCCGTTCAAATGGCTTTTTGAGACCGACGAACATCACGTGATAGCCGCCTGGCTTGAACTCAATGGTCTGACCCGGTTTGATTTCGATACCCCCTGCGACAGGCCGCATCTTCATCACGCCGTTATCCATACTCATTTCGTGGATCTCGAACCGGCTGGATGCATCCGACGTACCGTCAATGAGCCGATCCGAAGTGTCACCACTATTGCTGATGATCATGTAGCCTCCGCCGACCGGCGCGCCTTTGGGCGTTCCGCGCACCCAAGGCGAGGAAATTTTCAAGCGGCCCACGGTGATATCTTCAGCCAGAGCCGACACGATCGAGAAAGCGGCCAGCATAGCGATCATGAAAGTAATACGAGTCATGTGATTTGCTCCTGATGACTGACGCGCGCATGTTTTCCAGCGCGGCGCATGAATTGGTGGCGATTGGGAAGCGGATCAGTTTGATCAGACCGGTGGCGCGCGCGGGATCTGCGGGCCCCTGGATGCCGAGTGAATCGGCCACACGAATGCCGAACAAGCCGCAGATGGGCGAGCTTCTCTCGCCACGACAGCGAGGATATACGGAGGCTGATCGAGCGCCTGCGCACAACAGGAAGCGCCACAGCCGGCGGCGCACACGTATGCCGCGTCAGGGCTTCCAGAGCCCTGCGAACTGTCGGATGTTGTGGCACCGCAAAGACTATTATTGAATGGAGCGCCTACTGCCAAAGAAAAGGGCAGCAGCACCGCCTGCAAGGCAACTACATAGGCCGCAAGCAACGCGCAAATTCGGCGCGGGCGGATACATTCGCTCATTGATATAGACTAGACGGAGCCGCAGATCCGCGCCAGTCGATCGGCCGAGGCCGTCGTGGTAGGCTTTCTCATGCCCAACAGGGAACTCCGCTCCTCCGAAAACGAACCACGCGTCATCAGCTTCAGACGCGACAAGGTTCGTGCGCGGCCGACGGATCCCTCGCCTGTTGAGAGCCTCGCGAAATACGAACGCAGTGAGGACAAAGACGACTATCGCCACCGCATGATCGTGAATGCGACGGTATTTGTATTTGTTGTCGGTCTGATCGGTGCCGCACTTTGGCTGGCCGATACCATGGCCACGATGCGCAAAAATCAGGACTGTGTGCTGTCGGGACGGCGCGGTTGCACGCCGGTCGAAGTCACAAAGGACCGCTGGTAGGGTCCGAAGGGTGAGATTTCTGGCGCTCAAGCCTCTGAAAACTGCCCGAGGCCGGACTTTTCGCTAAGTGGCCGTCACCATTGAACTTGTCCCTATGCTTCGCTATACGGGCATCCAATCGCTAGCCGGTCGGAGTGCGGATTGGGGGTTGTTGCGCGCGTTCAGGCGCGTTTGCCGCCTGCTTGCCAGAACTCCAAATCAACCAGAGAGTTACCTATGTCTTCAACGTTCGACACCATCGCCAATATTATCGCTGAAACTTGCGATATCCCGCTCGACTCCATCAAACCGGAAAGCCACGCTATCAACGATCTCGGCATCGACAGCCTCGACTTCCTTGATATCGCGTTCGCAATCGATAAGGCCTTCGGGATCAAGCTCCCCCTCGAGCAATGGACCCAAGAAGTCAACGACGGCAAGGCGACCACCGACCAATATTTCGTGCTCAAGAACCTGAGCGCCCGCATCGACGAACTCGTCGCTGCCAAGGGGGCATAAAGCGCGGGCCACATGCGTCTTGAGTACTTTCAGCTGATCGATCGCATCGTCGACCTCAAGATCGCTGATCGCAAAATCAGCACTGAGGCGACGGTTCCCGTCACAAGCACAATATTCGAGGGGCACTTCCCAGGCTTTCCGCTGATGCCGGGGGTGCTGCTCATTGAGGCTATGGCGCAGACTTCGGGATGGCTGATCGTCGCATCGCATCATTTCCAGCGCATGGCATTTCTTGCTGCGGTCAAAGACGCAAAATTCCGCATGTTTGTGACACCGGGCCAAAAATTGTTTGTGAAGGCGAGCCTCGACCATGAGGGGTCCGGCTACGCGATCACTAAGGCAAGCATTGAATTGGATGACAAGCCGATTTGCGACGCAACGTTGACACTTCGCGTTCTCGATTTTCCAAATGATGAAATGAAAATCCGCATGCGCGAGGCCGCCTCCCGAGTGGGCTTCCCGGTTGAGGTGCCGGCCGATGGCTGAGAGCGCCCGGGAAGTCTGGATCACCGGGATCGGAATCGTTTCGTGTCTCGGTGAAGGTCCCGATGCGCATTGGCAAAAGCTGATGGAGGGGCATCCGCGAGCCGATACTGCCGCCTTTGCGCCCTTCGTTGTACACCCGCTTGCACCAATTAATTTCGACACGCAAATCCCGAAAAAAGGTGATCAGCGCCAGATGGAAAACTGGCAGCGGATCGGAACCTATGCCGCGGGGCTGGCGCTCGATTCGGCTGGCGCGAAAGGCAAAACAGACCTTCTGTCGCGGATGGACATGATTGTCGCAGCGGGAGGTGGTGAGCGCGATCTGACTGTGGACTCGAACATCCTCAGCGGTATCGGACGCGCCGCGAATCCGGCCGCTTTTTTGAATGAACGATTGATGAGCGATCTGCGCCCGACTCTGTTTCTGGCACAGCTTTCCAACCTGCTAGCGGGCAATATCTCGATTGTGCATGGCGTGACGGGATCATCGCGAACCTTTATGGGCGAGGAATCGGCCGGTATCGACGCCGTACGCATTGCCCACTCACGCATCGGCGCCGGACAAAGTGACATTGCGCTGGTCGGCGGCTCCTACAATGGCGAGCGCCCCGACCTGCTTATGCTGTATGAATTTGCTGAACTCGCCCTCAAGAACGGGTATACGCCGATATGGGAGCGCGGCGATACAAAAGCCGGCTTTGCGTTGGGCTCGCTTGGCGCTTTCCTGGTGATAGAAGGGCGAGATCATGCCGAGAAGCGCGGCACAAAACCACTGGGTCGCCTGAGCGCCGTTGTCTCCGATCGAGCCGACCGAAAGCCTGGAACGATTACGCAGACGCTTTCGACCTTGTGGGACCGGCTTACAACGAAGACAAAAATCGGCCACGGGGCCGTTCTGTCCGGCGCGACCGGCGTCCACCCCGCGACCGCTGAGGAGCGGCAGTTTCTTGAGTTGCATGGCGACCTTGCCGTACGCGCAACCGGTTCATATTTCGGCCATGGGCTGGAACCGCAATTTCCCATGAATATCGCGCTGGCCACGGTGGCGCTTCGACATGGTAGTCTTTTTCCGCCGTTCGATAAGACGGGTCTGGAGCGGCCATTCACTGGGGATTTGACCCAGGTCGTGGTGACGGGCGTAGGACACTGGCGAGGCGAAGGTCTCGCGTTGGTTGAACGAGCTGGTTAGGGAGGCCAAGAAATGGCAACGGGCAGAGACAAGATGGGCCGGCCGCTCGTGGTTGTAACGGGTCTTGGCGTCGTGACCTCGCTTGGCGCTGGCAAGGCCGAGAATTGGGCCAAGCTGACGGGCGGCGAATCGGGCATCAAGACGATCACCCGTTTCCCAACCGATGGGCTGAAAACACGTATCGCCGGGACTATCGACTATTTGCCTCCGCAATCCAGCAATGCCGCATTGACGGAATCGTTCGCTGAACTCGCTGCCGAAGAAGCCGTTACACAATCCGGTATCAAGGGGTCAGGTCAATTTCCCGGGCCCCTCTTTCTAGCAGTTCCACCAATCGAAATGGAATGGCCGCAGCGGCTTGAGTTTGGCGCCAAGTCGGGAGCCAACGACAAGATCACCTATGCGGACATGTTGCGCGTAAGCGCGGGATTTCCGGCCTATCATCACCGTTTTTTGTTGGGCTCGGTCGCCGACAATCTGGCTGAAAAATTCGGCACGCAAGGCTCCCCAATATCGCTCTCCACGGCGTGCGCTTCAGGCGCAACAGCGGTCCAGCTCGGCGTCGAAGCGATTCGCCGCGGCGAAACCGACGCCGCACTTTGCATCGGCACCGACGGGTCCATCAACCAGGAGTCCGTTATCCGCTTTTCTTTGCTCTCAGCGTTGTCTACCAGCAATGACCCACCCCATACCGCGGCCAAACCGTTTTCAAAAAATCGCGACGGTTTCGTAATGGCTGAGGGTGCCGGAGCACTGGTGCTGGAAAGCTACGACGCCGCGAAAGCGCGTGGTGCAAAAATCCTCGGGCTGGTCGAAGGCTGCGGAGAGATGACCGATGCGTTCCATCGCACCCGTTCGAGTCCCGACGGGAAGCCTATCATCGGTTGCATTGCGAATGCCATCAGCGATGCAGGCCTTACGCCGCACGACATCGACTATGTCAACGCGCACGGCACCAGCACTCCCGAAAACGACAAGATGGAATATTTAGGCTGCGCGACCGTATTCGGCGACCGCATGAAGACGCTGCCTATTTCGTCCAACAAATCCATGATAGGTCACACGCTCTCCGCAGCGGGGGCGGTTGAAGCCGTGTTTACGTTACTCACCCTGCAGCACCAGCGCATTCCGCCAACGATCAACTACACCGTTCCTGATCCGGCGATCCCGCTCGACGTCGTGCCCAACAAGGCGCGCGATGCGAGTCTGCGCCATGCCATTTCAAATTCATTTGGATTTGGCGGGCAAAATGTTTCACTGGTTATGGGGCTAGAGCCGGCTTGACTGCCGCTCAAGCCGGTCCGTCATGCGCGCGTTAAGATTGATCGCCGATCGCAAGCTTGAGCTTTCCGACGTGCCGCCGCCACCGCCACCTGGCGAAGGTGAGGTACAGATCCGGGTCAAAGCGGTTGCGCTTAATCACCTAGACCTTTGGGGTTTCCGCGGCATGGCCTTTGCGAAACGGCAGCTGCCGCTTGTTGTCGGCGCCGAAGCCTCCGGTGAAATACCCGCTGTCGGCAAAGGTGTCGCTGGCTTCGCGCCTGGCGATAAGGTCGTGATGTACGGCGCGATGACCTGCGGACGATGTGCGGCCTGCCGTGAGGGCCGCGATAATCTGTGCGAGAACGTCAGCGGCATTATGGGGTTTCATATTGACGGTTTTGCGCGCGACTTGATCAACCTGCCCGCGCGACTTGTGATTCCAGTGCCAGCTGGAGTTTCTCTGCGTGACGCAGCCTGTGCACCGATAGCTTTCGGCACCGTCGAACACATGCTGTTCGACAATGCCAAACTCAAACCCGGTGAAACAATTCTGGTGCATGCCGGCGGTTCGGGCATTGGCTCGGTCGCGATCAAGATGGCCAAGGCGCTCGGGTGCACCGTTATCACGACGGTCGGAGACGACACCAAGGCGGAGAAAGCCAAAGCACTCGGCGCGGATCACGTCATCAACTACAAGACTGCACGCTTCGAAGGCGTCACCCGCAAGCTCACCGCAAAGAAAGGCGTAGACGTGGTTTTTGAACACGTCGGTGGCGAGGGTTTTAACGGCTCCCTGCTCTGCCTCAAGCGCGGCGGCAGGCTCGTGACGTGCGGCTCGACCGCCGGTCCAACCACAACAATAAATCTGATGCAGCTGTTCCAACAGCAGTACAAGATATTTGGTTCGTTTGGAGCATCCATGCGCAATATTCGCGATAGCCTTTCGAAGATCGCTGCGGGTATGGCGCCGATCATCGACACCGAGGTGGCGCTCGAAGATTTCGAGCGTGGCCTTGCGCGCTTGGAAAGCCGACAGGTGTTCGGCAAAGTCATCGTGAATTTCTAGCGCGCGATCCCAAAAAGTGGGGCCGTCGGAAAAATCATGCGCAACCTGACTAAGAGCGTATTGCGATGAGGCGCGTGATCCGTCGCCTGCGCCGCCGCATCAAGCGTGCGAGCGACGCGCTTGTCGGCGTCTTTGCGATCGGCGTGCTGAAGGGCGTGCGTTTGACCAATCCGGACAAGATGGCGGATTTCGCCGGATGGATGATGCGCCATATTGGTCCACTACTCCCGGAAAATCGGATCGGCCGCGCCAATCTTGTCGCGGCTTTTCCGGAAAAGTCCGAACCCGAAATCAATGCAATCTTGCGCGGATGTTGGGACAATCTGGGCCGCATGGGTGCGGAGTTTGCGCACCTTGACCGATTGTGGAGCTATGATCGGGAGAACCCGGCGCGAGGACGAATTGACCTCGGCCAGCCCGATATCGAGCGCTTTCACAAACTGCTGGACGATGGCAAGCCGGCACTGATTTTCGCGGCACATCTCGCGAATTGGGAACTGCCCGCGATTTGTGCCACGACCTACAATCTCGACAGCGCGGTACTCTACCGCCGGCCAAACATCGCCAGCATCGATCGGTGGCTCACCGAAACCCGTACAGCCCATATGGGCGAGTTGATCTCGACCAATCTTGACGCACCGCTAAAGATTTCAGAGGCGCTCCGACGTGGTGCCCATGTCGGCATTCTGGTCGACCAGTATTACAGCCGCGGCGTCCCGGTCATCTTTTTTGGCAGACAAACGCTGGCGAACCCCCTGCTGGCTCGCCTCGCGCGTCACTTCGACTGCCCTATTCACGGAACGCGCATCGTGCGGCTGGACAACCATCGATTCCGCGCTGAGTTAACCGAAGAAATAAGACCGGCCCGCGATGCCGACGGCAAAATCAATGTCGCCGGCACGATGCAGATCATCACCTTTGTGGTTGAACAATGGATTCGTCAATGTCCGGAGCAATGGCTATGGATGCACCGGCGCTGGCGACCAGAGGATTAGCCGGCCTTCACCGGCCGGTTTTGATCTTCGTCCATAGCCGGTTCACGAAGCGCTGCGACTTCTGATCACGAGCACTCACGGTATAGAGCCGCTCCAATGTTGCAGCGTCCGGATAGACGCTTCTGTCGTCGAGCACCGACTTGTCGATGAATTTTTGGCTCGCCAGATTGCCGTTGGCATAGGCAACCAGGTTGCTGTTCTTGGCCGCCACTTCCGGCCGCAACAAATAGTCGATGAAAGCGTGTGCCTCCTCGACGTGGCTCGCATCTTTCGGAATGGAAAGGTTGTCAAAGAACATCTGCGCGCCTTCTTTCGGAATTGCGTAGCCGATTTCGACGCCGTTCTTGGCTTCTTCCGCGCGCTTTTGCGACTGCTTGATGTCGCCTGACCAGCCAACGACAAGGCATATTTCGCCGCCTGCGAGCGCATTCAGATATTCAGATGAGTGAAATTTGCGAACCAAAGCTCGAATTTTCATCAGAAGTTCGGCCGCTTTTTCAAGATCCTTTGGATCGTTCGAATTCGGATTCAAACCCATATAGTGGAGCGCCGCCGGTAAAATATCGTCGGCAGAATCGAGCATATGAATGCCGCAGTCGCGAAACTTCGCCAGATTCTCGGGCTTGAAGACGACATCCCAGCTGTCAATTTTGCCGTTTGGACCAAGTCGCTCCCGCATTGCCTTCACATTGTAGCCAATGCCGGTGGTGCCCCACATGTAATTGACGGCGTATTGATTGTCGGGGTCATAAACAGACAAACGCTTGGCGATGTCCGGCCAGACGTTACTCAGGTTCTTGAGCTTGCTTTTGTCGAGCTTCTGGAAGATGCGGGCCTTGATTTGCCGCTCGAGGAAGTAACCGGTCGGCACTACGACATCGTAACCGGACTTTCCCGCGAGCAACTTCGTCTCGAGCGTCTCATTGGCATCGAAAGTGTCATATTGGATCTTGATGCCTGTTTGCTTGGTGAAGTCCTCCAGGACCTTGGGGTCAATGTAATCCGACCAATTGTAGACATTGACCACGCGCTCGCTCTGTGCGACGCCCTGCGTTGCTAAAAGACCGATCGCCAACGCGAGCGAACGAAGAGCGGCGAACCAGCCGCCGTCGTATCGGAACATGAATCCCCCCAAATCAGCCGGCGCGCGTAGGCAGCCCTGCCGCCTTCCAGGCGATGATACCGCCCGCGAGGTGAGCCTTGTAGGGGTAGCCGTTGTCCTGGGCAGCAAGCGAAGCCGTCACCGATCGCCGTCCTGAGCGACACGCGAAAACAACTTCCCTGCCCTCGGGATCTGGAATCGCGGCGGGGTCGAAGCACGACAGCGGTACGATGACGGCGTCAGGATAGCTTTCCACCGCCGTCTCGTTGGGTTCACGCACATCGACCAGAAGGATGCGCCCTTCGCGCAGGCCTGCGGCGACCCGTTCAGGTGTGAGGTTGGTTACCTCGCCCGCGCGCGGGATTTCATCGGTCATTTCCCGGAACTCCATTACACAGCAGCGTCGGGTTTTAGCCGGAAATTCGGCCTGACGCACCTACCTTTTGACTCAGATCGTCACCTGGGTGCCGACCTCGACAACGCGTCCGGTCGGGATTTGAAAATAGTCCGTAGCGTCGTTGGCGACACGGGTGAGACCGATAAAAAGGCGATCCTGCCAGCGCGGCATGCCGGAATCGGCGGCGGGTTTAAGTGAACGGCGCGAGAGGAAAAACGATGTCGACATGATATCGAACTGCCAGCCGAGCTTGCGCGCAATCCCCAATGCTTTTGGCACATTCGGGGTCTCCATAAAGCCGAAGCGCAAGACCACTCGGGAAAAAGTCTTACCGACCGGCTCAATGCGCACGCGTTCGGCCGGGTCGACGCGCGGGGCGTCAGCCGTTTCAATTGTAAGAATGACATTCTTCTCGTGCAAAACCTTGTAGTGTTTGAGGCTGTGCAGCAGCGCTGTCGGAGCGCTGACTGGATCGCTGGTGAGAAACACCGCCGTTCCCGGCACACGCGCCGGCGGTTTCTTCTCCAGACTCTTCACCAGGGATTCGAGCGGGGTTTCAAGCCGCCGCGTTTTCTCAAACAGCAGGCGGCTGCCGCGCCGCCATGTGTACATCACGGCCATCACGATTGTGCCGAGCGCCAACGGCATCCACCCGCCCTCGAAAATCTTGAGCAGGTTGGCGGAGAGAAAGATGAAATCGATAAGTACAAATGGAAGCATCAACGCCAAAGCGGCGACCAGCGACCAGTTCCAAACCCGCCAGATCACCACGATAGCCATCATCCCCGTGACGACCATCGTGCCGGTCACCGCGATCCCGTAGGCCGAGGCAAGTGCGCTCGAGGAGCGGAACAATGCGACCAGCAACAGGACGCCGATCAGAAGCAATGTGTTCACGCGCGGCATGTAGATCTGCCCGAACAGCGCTTCAGATGTGTGGCGGATCTCGAAGCGTGGCAGAAGTCCGAGTTGAATTGCCTGTCGTGTGAGCGAATACGCTCCGGTGATTACAGCCTGGCTGGCGATGACGGTTGCAACGGTGGCCAGCAGCACCATGGGCAGCAGGGCCCAATCGGGGAAAAGCAGGAAGAACGGATTTTCAACAGCCTTTGGATTGGCCAAAACCAACGCACCCTGTCCGAAATAGTTGAGGAGGAGTGCGGGCAGCACGATGACCAGCCAGGCGATGCGGATCGGGCCGCGACCAAAATGACCAAGATCGGCATAAAGTGCTTCCGCGCCGGTCACGACCAGAAAAACGGCGCCAAGCGTGTAAAATCCGATGATGCCGTGGTGAAGAAGGAAATTAACGCCATACCACGGATTGAAGGCCAGCAAGACCTTCGGACTTTGCCCTATTTGCCAAATGCCCGCCGCCGCAATTGCGGCAAACCAGAACATCATGATGGGTCCGAAGAAAGCCGCCATACTTGCAGTCCCGCGCGATTGAACGGCAAACAGGCTGACAAGGACGAGCACCGTCAGCGGCACCACATATGCGTCGAAGGCCGGCGTAACGACTTTGAGGCCTTCGATTGCCGAGAGTACCGACAGAGCCGGGGTAATAATGGCGTCACCGTAAAACAGTGCGCCACTGATGATGCCTAACAGGACTACAAGGCCGCCGCGGCGCATCAGCGATCGTGACGCGAGTGCCATCAAGGCGAGCGTGCCGCCTTCGCCTTTGTTGTCGGCACGAAGTAGAATCAGAACGTATTTTGCAGTGACGACGAGCAGCAACGCCCAGATGATAAGGGATAGGATTCCGAACACGATTTGTTCGGTTACTGAATTTTCTGAGCCGGTCGCTGCCAGCACCGCCTCACGAAGCGCATAAAGGGGGCTCGTGCCGATGTCCCCATAAACGACGCCGATACTGCCGAGCGCCAGGGACCAGAATCCGACTTTAGTCGACGCGTCACCATTGGTGGACGCGACCGAGCCGCCGGGCACGGCGGCCACACTGTGGGACATGATTGGCCTTAAGAATGTTGCAATGCAAAACCTGAGGGATGTGGCTTATAACGCCCGCTCAGAGTGATCAGCACAGCAATTTCCGCAATTCAGCTCGTCGAGCCATGCAAAAGAACAGACGTTGCGACTTTGTTTTTGTAAAAAAAACAATGGTTTAGAAGAACTCCCTATACGGTGACTTGAGTGCCCACTTCCACAACTCGCCCGGTCGGTATCTGGAAGAAGTCGGTCGCGTCACTCGCGGACCGCGCCAGCGCGATAAACAGGTGGTCCTGCCACGATGGCATGCCGGATTTTGCCGAAGGCTTGAGCGCGCGCCGCGACAGGAAGAACGACGTCGACATGATATCGAACTGCCAGCCGTGCTTGCGCGCGATTGCCAGCGCTTTGGGGACGTTGGGTTGCTCCATGTAACCGAATTTCAGCGATACGCGGGAGAAGTGCCTCGACATCGGTGTGATCCGTACCCGATCCTCTTCCGGCACGCGTGGGGTATCGGCGGTGATGATCGTGAGGATCACGTTGTTTTCGTGCAGCACCTTATTGTGCTTGAGGTTGTGCAAAAGAGCCGTAGGGGCAAATTCCGGATCGCTGGTCAGAAATACGGCCGTGCCCGGCACGATATAGGGCGGCTTCTTCTCCAGACTGCGAAACAGAGTATCGAGTGGAACCTCCGTGCGCCGCGTCTTGCTGATGAGAATGCCCGTCCCCCGTCGCCATGTGATGATCAGCAGCACCATGGTTGCGCCAAACAGAAGCGGTGCCCACGCCCCTTCGAACAATTTGAGGAAGTTTGCGGAAAAGAAGACCAGGTCGACAACAACAAAGGGGGCAATCAACAAAAGAGTTTGCCAAAGGGACCACCGCCATCCCTTCCAGATCACGACAAAGGCAAGCAAGCCGTCAACGACCATCGTCGTTGCAACCGCAATACCATAGGCTGAAGCGAGCGCGCTCGAAGTTCGGAACAGACCGACAAGAAGGAGCACGCCGACCATCAGCGAGATCGTGACGCGGGGAATGTAGATTTGGCCAACATGTGAGGCCGAGGTGTGCAAAATCGTGAGTCGTGGCAACAGGCCAAGCTGGATCGCCTGATGCACAAGTGAATACGCTCCTGTGATAACCGCCTGACTTGCGATGACGGTTGCCGCCGTCGCCAGCACGACCATCGGCAACAGGAACGTTTCGGGAACCAACCTGTAAAAAGGATTCTCGATTGCCGAAGGGTCGGCCAATACCTTGGCGCCTTGACCGAAATAATTGATCAGCAGTGACGGCAACACCAGACCGAGCCACGCGGTTTGAATGGGTTTGCGGCCAAAGTGGCCAAGATCGGCGTAAAGGGCTTCGCCGCCGGTCACTACAAGGAACACCGCGCCCAGCGTGACCAATCCGATCGTGCCGTGATGAAGAAGAAAATCAACGCCGTAAAAGGGATTGATGGCATAAAGCACGGTTGGATCGTCGCGAATGTGCAGCCCGCCGGCAATCGCGATGGATACGAACCAAACGACCATGATGGGGCCGAACATCGCCGCCACCTTGGCGGTCCCACGGCTTTGCGCAGCGAACAGCGCGATCAGAATGATGACCGTGAGCG
The DNA here is from genome assembly GCA_036519515.1 of Pseudolabrys sp. GTDB lineage: Bacteria > Pseudomonadota > Alphaproteobacteria > Rhizobiales > Xanthobacteraceae > Pseudolabrys. Next base: position 26,246 of record DATDLC010000001.1, read on the forward strand.
GCGCGACAAAGTCACTGAATGCCGGACTTGCAAGTTTGAGCCCCTCCACGGCCGAGAGGACCGAGATCGCCGGTGTAATGACGGAGTCGCCGAGGAACATCGAGGCGCCGATCACGCCAACGATGAAAACGAAGGCCGTGCGCCGCCCAAGGGCACGGGTCGCTAATGCTGTGAGCGACAGCGTACCGCCTTCCCCATTATTGTCCGCCCGTAGCAGGATAAGAACGTATTTGATGGTGACCGTTATGATGAGCGCCCAGACAATGAGCGAGAGCACGCCGAGCACGACACTACGGCTGACGATCTGATCGCCACTTGCGGCAATTGCAGCTTCGCGGAACGCATAGAGCGGGCTGGTGCCAATGTCGCCGTAGACAACGCCGACACTCCCAAGCGCCAGAAGCAGGAGCCCCGGCGGCGCGTCATCCCCTCTATGCGCGGCCGCCGTCGTCTGGTTCGCGCCGTCACTCATGGACTATGCCGTGGCCCGCGTTAAAGCCGGGCCTTATATCACCGCATCGGCCCGGAGAATACGGGGCGGTAATAAGCAAAGCCGGATGTCGGTTCCCTATTCTTTAGGGGGTTAAATTATCGGGTAACGGCGGCTCTTCACGCATCAAAGTAATTGTGACGCGGCGGTTCGGCGACATAGAGGGATCGTCGGGAAAGAGCGGATCGGTATCGGACTTGCCCGCCACCATGAAAATGTTGCCGGACGGCACCCCTTCCGCTTCCAGAATCTGGCGCACGGCGTTGGCGCGATCGGCGGACAGTTCCCATGGCCCATAGCCGGGCTTTGGCGGCACTTTGCTCGAAGCCGTATGGCCGACGATGGACAGGCGATAGGGCATGGCCTTGAGTTGGGGGGCGATCTTCTGGATCAACTTGCGGGTGCGCTCAAAGGGCTCCTTGGCCCCATCGGGGAACATTGAGCGCCCATCCTGATCGACAATCTCGATATTGAGACCCTGCTTGGTTTCCTCGAGCATAATGTGCTTCGAGACCTCAGTAATCTCCGGCATCTCCTGCAAGGCTTGCCGCAGCGAAGCGGAGGCCAGCGAAAATTTTCGATCTTCTTTAAATCGTGCGCCATGGGCGCGTTGGCGGTCGTGTTCGTCGGGCGATGGCGTCGCCGATGCTTCCGATGGGTCGATGTGCGCCGCGTTCTTGAGCCTTGGTCGTGTCGGCAATCCCAGAACTTCAATGATCCCGGAATATCGGACGCGGTCCTGAACACCGAACGCGTCACGCATCGACCCGGCGACAACCTGTAGCTTTGCTTGATCCTGTGTGGAAAAGGCGACCAGCATAACGAAAAAGCTGACGAGCAGACCCATCAGATCAGCGAAGGTGACAAACCACCCGTGACCACCGCCGTGTGCTTCTCCTCGACGCTTGGCCATGACACGCCCTTGAGTGCGCCGCTCTAGGCGGGCACTGCTTCGGCTCCCTCATCAACTTCTTCTTCGGTGTGCCGATGCTTCTCGGGCAGGTAGGCGAGCAGCATTTCACGAACGAGCGTCGGACTCTTCCCTTCGCGGATCATCAGAATTCCGTCTATGATCAGCGTCCGGTTGATCTCCTCATCGACCAGCTTGAGGTGCAGCTTGTCGGCGATCGGCAGGCACAACGAATTGGCAACCGCAGCGCCGTAAAAGGTTGCCAGCAACGCGACCGCCATGAACGGGCCGAGCTTGGACGGATCGGTCATGTTGGCAAACATCTGCACCATGCCGATCAAGGTGCCGATCATGCCGAAAGCCGGAGCGCAATCGCCGACCGCGCGGTAGATTTTCTGACCTTCGTCGAGGTGCGTGAGGAAATTGTCACGGTCGCGTTCCAGGTTGTCGCGAATGAAATTCCCATCGTAGCCGTCGGCGACGAAGCGGACACCCTTGGCGAGGAATGGATCCTCGATGTCGACCTTCTCCAGACCGATTGGTCCCGACTTGCGCGCGACTTCGGCGAGGCCGGCCAGTTCGTCGACCAGATCGCGCTGGCTCATCCGTCGGAGCGAAAAGGCGAACTTGGCGCCGAGGGGGAGGCCGTGGAAAATCGAGGACAGCGGGAAGCGGATCAGCGTGGCTGCAAAGGAACCGCCAAAAATCACGATGGCGGCATGAACATCGAGGAACATCCGCAGATCGCCGCCCATGAGAATGAGCGTGGCGAGGACAACCGCCCCGGCCAGCAGGCCTAGGCCTGTTGCGATATCCACAACCCTACCCCACCAACGTGCACGGCTCGCCGCTTTATTCCAAGTCGTCCGGGCCGACCCTAGACTGGCGCTGTTAAAGGGCGGTAAAGGCTAACCGTTGAATAAAAAACGCCCGAAACGGGCCCCCTACGCGTGACCCAGTGCTGAAAAGCTGCAAAAATCGGCCCAAAATCGCCCGGGGACGCCTAAGGTTGCCCCGGACTTTCAAGAAATCGGAGGAATGCGACGCATGCGTGAGATCGGCCATTTCATTGGTGGCAAGGTGGTTAAGGGGGGCTCCGGCCGTTTCGGCGATGTCTTTGATCCCAATACCGGCGAAGTCCAGGCCAGGGTCGCCCTCGCCAAACACTCCGAAGTTGAGCACGCCATCGCCAACGCGCAGGCGGCACAACCGGCTTGGGCGGCGACCAATCCGCAGCGGCGCGCGCGCGTCATGTTCAAGTTTCTCGAGCTCATTCAAAAGGAATTCGACACACTCGCCAAATTACTCTCGTCCGAGCACGGCAAGACCATTCCGGATGCGCGCGGCGACATCCAACGCGGCATCGAAGTGGTGGAATTCGCATGCGGCATCCCCCACTTGCTGAAGGGCGAATTCACCGAAGGTGCCGGCCCCGCAATCGACCTGTACTCGATCCGCCAGCCACTTGGCGTCGTCGCTGGCATCACGCCGTTTAATTTTCCGGCGATGATTCCGATGTGGAAATTCGCTCCCGCAATTGCGTGCGGCAACGCCTTCATCCTAAAACCGTCCGAGCGCGATCCTTCCGTTCCGATACGTCTAGCGGAGTTCATGATCGATGCCAAGCTTCCACCCGGCATACTCAACGTCGTCAATGGCGACAAAGAAGCGGTCGACACGCTGCTGACCGATCCAAGGGTGATGGCAATCGGTTTCGTCGGCTCGTCGACGATCGCGGAATATATCTACTCGACCGGTTGCGCCAATGGCAAACGCGTACAGTGTTTCGGTGGCGCCAAGAATCATATGATCGTAATGCCGGACGCCGACATGGATCAGGCAGTCGATGCACTGGTCGGCGCGGGTTATGGCTCTGCAGGCGAACGCTGCATGGCGATATCGGTAGCTGTCCCCGTCGGCAAAAAGACGGCCGATATACTCGTCGAGAAGCTTATCCCGCGTGTCGAAAGCCTGAAGATCGGTCCCTCCAGCGACCCGCAGGCGGACTATGGGCCGCTGGTGACGCGAGCCCATTTGAACAAAGTGAAGGACTACGTCGATCTGGGTGTCAAGGAAGGTGCGAAACTCGTGGTCGACGGCCGCGGCTTTAAGCTGCAAGGCTACGAGAACGGAAATTTCATGGGCGGTTGTCTGTTCGATGACGTCAAGCCCAATATGCGCATTTACAAGGAGGAAATTTTTGGACCCGTATTATCGGTCGTGCGAGCAAAAGATTACGAAGAAGCCGTGCGGCTTCCGTCGGAGCACGAATACGGAAACGGCGTTGCGATCTTCACGCGTGACGGCGATGCGGCCCGCGATTTCGTCAACCGTGTGCAGATTGGGATGGTAGGCGTGAATTTCGCGATTCCTGTCCCGCTCGCGTACCATACCTTCGGGGGCTGGAAGCGCTCTGGTTTCGGAGACCTCAATCAACACGGACCTGATTCGATCCGTTTTTACACGAAGACCAAGACCGTGACGGCCCGCTGGCCGACGGGCACAAAGGAAGGCGCGGAGTTTGTAATTCCGACGATGAAGTGAAAGCGCATCCGGGGGGCTGATGGCCGTGAGGGCGGCAGTCGGGGGCCTCATCGTCCTCGCGTTACAGGGCTGTGCGGGCGAACAACGCTCTTTGGGTTCGTCCACGGCGTCGCCAACAGACGAGTCCGTGCTTGGGCGATGGCTCTTGGCGACATCAAATGCCCCGCCGTGTGGCCTCGAACTTGGCGGCACACCGGGCGCGTGCAGCGGAAAGGTTGCGCCCGATGGCGGATGCCCAGGAAACTTCTATATGAGCCGGCGCTGGGTAATGGAGGGGGGCACCCTTATGATCGCAAATGAGCGCAACGAACCTCTGGCTCAATTCAAACCCGCCGGCCGACAGTTCGAAGGCCAATCCACCGCCGGAACCCCGGTAATACTAGCCCGCTAGTTCATGCGAATCTCGGAGCTCCTATGTCGGAATTTCAGCTTTATTGTTTCGCCCAATCAGGCAACGCCTATCGCGCCGCGCTGATGCTCAACCTCATTGGTGCCGACTGGGAACCGATCTGGGTCGATTTCTTTGGCGCAATGGTTCAACGAACGCCGCAATTCCGTTCCGAAGTCAACGAAATGGGCGAAGCGCCTGTTCTCGTTCACGGCAAAAGAAAGCTGACCCAGTCGGGTGTAATCCTGACTTACCTCGCAGGCAGCAGCGGGAAATTTAAACCTCAAGGTGAGGAAGAAGAACTTGAAGCATTACGTTGGATTATCTTCGATAATCAGAAAGTGAACGGTTTTCTCGGCCCGTTTCGCTTTCTCAAGAATTTTGCCAAACCCCCAGGTGATCCGGCCGTGCTGGCGTTTCTCAAGGGGCGCATCGACGGCAACCTTGCGATTGTCAACAAGCGGCTGACCGGACAACAATTCCTCCTCGGCGACAGACCGACAATCGCGGATGTTTCGATGACCGGCTATCTCTACTATCCGGCCGACGAGTTCGGCTTCGACATTTCCAAGGATCATCCGGCAATAGGAGCGTGGCTGGAGCGCATGAAGGCGCTCCCCGGTTGGAGGCGTCCCTACGACCTCATGCCGGGCTATCCGCTTGGTTCGAAATAACGTCAGTTCAAACGGGCGGGCCGATCGTCGTCCTGCTCGCGGAGGGGTTCGGTGACGGGCATCTCCGCGTTGCTCGCAGACGGCGTAGCGGTGGTCGTCGCCGCGGCAGCGACAGCGTCCTTACGTTGGTGTTCACGATAGGACAGCCATCCGAGTGGCAAACATCCAAGGTAGGCGAGCGTTCCAATGGTGAGCACCTGCCACGGATAGCTGACGAGCAGGGCAAAGAACAAAACGACCATAACAAAAACCGGCAACACCATTTCTGGTGGCACGCGCTTGCCGACGCGCTTGCCTGAGAAGACCGGCAGACGCGAGACCATCAATAGTGCGATCAGCAACGTGTAGAAGAACGTGAACCACACGGTGACAAGGCCCATCGGCGCACCGAGAAAGGTCACATAGATCGGCAGCAGGACGGTGATTGCGCCAGCCGGAGCCGGAATACCGGTGAAGAAATTGCCGGCCCAAATGGGCTTATTGGGATCGTCGATCATCACGTTAAAGCGCGCAAGCCGGAGGCCTGCGCAAATCGCAAAAACCAATGCGGCAATCCATCCAGCCGATTTGAGCTCGTGCAGACCCCAGAAATACAGGATCAAAGCCGGCGCGACACCGAAATTGACGAAATCGGCGAGGCTGTCGAGCTCGGCGCCGAAACGCGAGGTACCCTTGAGCATCCGCGCAATCCGGCCGTCGATGCCGTCGAGCAATGCGGCAAACACGATAGCAGCCAGCGCAAGCTCAAGCTTGTCCTCCACTGCCAGACGAATCGCTGTCAGGCCCGCGCAGAGCGCGAGCAACGTGATCAGATTGGGCAGCAGGGTACGAACCGGAATCGCCTTGAAGCGACGCCGGAATGGCGGCGGAGCAGGATCGAACGGCGGAAAGACCATACGCATAATATAGGCCGGCAAAACTCCCCGCGCCACACGGCGAGAAAGCCTTTCGCTCCGTCTCGTTAACAATTACCCGCTACGAAATGCCCGACCCGCGTCGCTGACACGAATGTCGGCAAGCACGGTTTCACCCGCAAGCGAGGTCTGGCCAACGGCCACAAGCGGTGACGCTCCCTCGGGTAGATAGACGTCGACGCGCGAGCCAAAACGGATCATGCCGAAACGTTCTCCCGCCCCCACCGACTGGCCAGAGCGTACAAAGCAGACGATCCGCCGGGCGACCAGGCCCGCAATCTGCACGACCGCAATGCGGGCGCCGGCCGTTGCGATCACCAGACAATTGCGCTCGTTGTCGACACTTGCCTTATCGAGATCAGCATTGAGGAACTTGCCGGCGTGATAGACGATTTTCTCGATCTTCCCGGCGACCGGGCTGCGATTAACATGGCAGTCGAACACACTCATGAAGATCGAAATACGCGGTAACGGATTGTTGCCGAGGCCAAGGTCATTTGGCGGAACCGCGCTGGTAACCTGACTTATGCGCCCGTCTGCCGGCGCCACCACCAAGCCTTCTCGGACCGGGGTCACCCGTGGCGGGTCGCGGAAAAAATAGGCGCACCAAATCGTCGCCAGCGTCCCGAGCCATCCGAGCGGACTCCAGAGCCAGAACAGAATGAGGCTCACCAGCGCAAAGGCCCCGATAAAAGGGTACCCCTCCGGAGTTATCGGAACGAGTTGCGAACGGATCGAATCGTAGATCGACATGCCGCCTATCTTACTCTGCCGCGTCGGCCGGCGCTTCCAGCGGCGCTGTAGCAGCGGCACTGATGGCATCGTTCACCGGCGGCGGGTTGCGGTTCGGCGCGCCTTTGTCATCCTCGCCGGCCAAGGCCAGCTTCTCACGCGCCTCTTCGGCCTCACGCTGACGATTCCACATACTGGCGTAGAGACCATTCTTCGCGAGCAGCGCGTAATGTGTGCCGCGTTCGACGATTTCGCCTTGATCGAGCACGATGATTTCGTCCGCTCCCACAATGGTAGAGAGCCGATGCGCAATCACCAGCGTGGTCCGATTGCGCGATACCCGCTCAAGCGCATCCTGAATTTCTTTCTCCGTATGGCTATCGAGCGCGGACGTCGCTTCATCGAGCACCAGGATTGGTGGTCCCTTGAGAATGGTGCGGGCGATGGCGACGCGTTGCTTTTCCCCGCCCGACAGTTTGAGCCCACGCTCCCCAACTTCCGTTTCATAGCCCTTCGGCGCAATACGGATCAGCGGATCGATCTGCGCGAGCCGCGCCGCTTCCTCCACTTCTGCATCTGTCGCTTCCCAGCGGCCGTATCGGATGTTGTATCGGATCGTATCATTGAACAGCACCGTGTCCTGCGGGACCATGCCGATCGCCTGGCGCAGCGATTTTTGTGTTACCGCCGCAATGTCCTGACCGTCGATGAGGATGCGACCGCCGGAAAGATCGTAGAAGCGAAAGAGGAGCCGGGAGATCGTCGACTTGCCCGCTCCAGAAGGCCCTACTACGGCAACCGTCTTGCCGGCCGGAACTTCGAAGGCAATGCCCTTGAGGATGCGGCGCTCCCGATCATAGGAGAAGCTGACATTCTCAAAGCGAATTGTGCCCGTGCTCACCTTTAGCGGCGGAGCACCCATGACATCTTTTATTTCCGGCTCGCGTCCGAGGATCGAGAACATGATTTCGATGTCGGTGACCGCCTGCTTGATTTCGCGGTAGACCATGCCCATGAAGTTCAGCGGTTGATATAGCTGAATCATCATTGCGTTGATCAGCACGAAATCACCGACAGTCTTAGTGCCTGCCTTGATCTCGAAGGCGCACAGCACCATGGCGGCGGCAAGTCCGCAGGTAAAGATCACCGCCTGACCCGCGTTGAGCACGGCGAGCGAAGTATAGGCACGGACGCTGGCATCTTCGTACCGGGCCATCGCCCGATCGTAGCGCGCCGCCTCGCGTTCCTCGGCCGAAAAGTATTTTACCGTTTCGTAGTTGAGCAGAGAATCGATCGCCTTGATGTTGGCATCGGTGTCACTGTCATTCATCTTTCGCCGAATGCCGATGCGCCATTCGGTCGCGTGATACGTATAGGTCATGTACACCGCGACCGTGGCCAAGATCGCAACCACATAGCGCCAGTCGAATTGCCACATCAGAACCACAACGATAAAGGCAAGCTCAATGATTGTTGGCGACAACTGGAGGATCACCATGCGAACGATGGTTTCTATTCCATTGCGGCCGCGTTCGAGCACACGCGTCAGCCCGCCGGTCTTGCGCTCGAGATGAAACCGGAGTGACAACTCGTGCATATGCACGAAAGTGCGGTAGGCGAGCCGGCGAACAGCGTGCATGGCCACTTTGGCGAACAAGCCGTCGCGCAATTGCGTAAGCGCCGCCATCAGGATTCGCATGCCGCCATATGCGACGGTCATCGCGACGGGCGCGGCGATCGCCCAAAGCAGCCAATCGCCCGGTGCTATCGGGCCGGAACCTTGTCCGGCGAGCGCGTCAGTCGCCCATTTGAAGGTGAAGGGGACGGCGATCGTCGCAAGTTTCGCCGCCAACAACAGCGCCAGTGACCCGATGACCCGCTGCTTCAGATCACGACGATCAGATGGCCAGATATAAGGCCACAGATGGACAAGGGTGGCCAGCAGTGCCCCGCGATTCGCGGATACGCGTGATTCGCTTTCTGATGGCCGGCGGTGATGATGGTCGCTCATTTAGAATGTTCATATAGGCGGATTCTAGCCTGTTGGCACCTTTTCCGCCGATAGCAGCAACACCGTCATGGATTTTTGGTAAGCCGCCTTGACGATGCCGCAAGCACAACGCACATCCATATTTATGAACAAAATCGAAAAAAGCAGCAAAATCAGAAAAATTTGCGTGTATTGCGGGTCGGGGCCCGGCACCGATCCCGCCTTTATTGAGAGCGCTCGCGCCTTCGGCGCGATTCTCGCCAAAAACGGCGTCGGACTGGTTTTCGGCGGCGGCTCCGTCGGCATGATGGGCGCAATCGCAAAGTCGGCGCTTGATCACGGCGGCACCGTGACCGGAGTCATTCCCGAGTTTCTGGTCGCGCGCGAACATGCGATGCGGGGGGCTGACAACCTGATCGTCACGCGTGACATGCACGAACGAAAGCGCAAGATGTTCGAAATGGCGGATGCTTTCGTCGCAATGCCGGGTGGAATTGGGACGCTTGAGGAAATCGTCGAACAGATTACCTGGGTTCAGCTCGGGCGCCATCGCAAGCCGATCCTGCTTGCAAATATCAAACGTTTCTGGGAGCCGCTTTGCGCCCTTATCGATCACATGAAAAGCCTCGAATTCATTCGCGGCGATCTACATTTCGATTTGCTTGTCGCGGACACAGTCGAGGATATCCTGCCCATGTTGCAAAGGGCGGCCGCCTCGGTTCCTGAGGAAGAAAAGGAAATGCCCGCTGCAATCGCCGATCGGCTGTAGCTGTCACTTCTCGGCGACGAATGTCACCGCCTCTATCCGGTTGCCGTCCGGATCGCGAATGAAGGCGGCGTAGTAGCAGTCATTGTATTCCGGGCGAAGGCCGGGGGTGCCGTCGGAGGTGCCGCCGCAGGCGAGCGCAGCAGCATGGAAGGCATCGACAGCCTCCGTGGAAGTCGCGCGCAGGCAAACATGCACACCGCTGTCCGTTTCTAAGGCCGACATGTTGACACGGCGATTGATCCAGAATTCGGGATATTTCTTTCCGAAACCGAGGGCTGCATCCGGCCACTCACGAAGTTTGATGAGCCCAAGCGGCGCCAGCAACGCCGTATAGAATGCTTCTGAAGCTTTGATATCACGTACAGCGATCGAGATGTGGTCGATCATGGATGCTCCTGCCTCCCCCACTATCTCATGCAGGCGCACCCGATTTCACGAGTTTAAAGATGATGGAGTCCATCAAGGCCTGGAATGAAGCATCGATGATGTTGGCCGATACACCGACGGTGGTCCAGCGCTCGCCCTGCTCGTCTTCGCTTTCGATCAGCACGCGCGTCACCGCCTCGGTGCCGGAATTAAGAATTCGCACGCGATAGTCGGTCAGCTTCAGCCCCGCGATATACTTCTGATATTTGCCGAGATCCTTGCGCAGCGCGAGATCGAGTGCGTTAACAGGGCCGTTGCCTTCCGCCGCCGAAATCATGTTGTCGTCACCGACCTTCACCTTGACCACGGCCATGGTGACGGTGACACGTTGGCCTTTCGCGTTATTACGCTGCTCGACATTCACATCGAATTGAGTAACGTCGAAATAGTTCGGCACTTTTCCCAGTGTACGCCGGGCCAGCAGCTCAAACGAAGCGTCCGCTGCTTCATAGGCGTAGCCGATCGCTTCGCGCTCTTTCACCACCTCAAGAAGACGACCAATTCGCGGGTCGTCCTTGTCGACCTTGATCCCCACGCGTTCGAGTTCCGCCAGCACGTTGGATTTCCCGGCTTGTTCCGACACCAGCACCTTGCGGCGGTTGCCGATCGTCTCCGGGGCGACATGCTCGTAAGTTGCCGGATCCTTCATGATGGCGGAAGCGTGGATGCCGGCTTTGGTGGCGAACGCGCTCTCGCCCACGTAGGGCGCGTGTCGGTTCGGCGCGCGATTGAGCCGTTCATCGAGAGCGTGTGAAACGTGCGCGAGTTTTTTAAGCGCGGCTTCAGAGACACCGATATCGAATCGTTCCACGAATTCCGGCTTCAGCTTCAGCGTAGGAATGATTGAGACAAGGTTCGCGTTGCCGCAGCGCTCGCCAAGCCCATTGAGGGTTCCCTGGATCTGACGCGCCCCGGCGCGAACGGCAGCGAATGAATTGGCGACCGCCTGCTCAGTGTCGTTGTGGGCGTGGATGCCGACATGACCACCTGGAATTACTTTCACGACCTCGCGAACGATCTTTTCGATCTCGTCGGGCAGTGTACCGCCGTTGGTGTCGCAGAGGACTACCCAACGCGCACCCTCGTCATAGGCCGCTTTCGCGCAAGCAAGCGCATATTTCGGGTTCGCCTTGTAACCATCAAAGAAATGCTCACAGTCGAGCAGCACTTCCCTGCCCTTCGCCTTCGCGGCACGAACACTCTCGCGGATCGACGCGAGGTTTTCTTCTTCCGTTGTCTCGAGAGCGACCTTGACGTGGTAGTCCCACGACTTGGCCACAAAACAGATCGCATCCGACTTTGCTTCGAGCAACGAGGCGAGGCCTGGATCATTCGATGCCGAACGCCCTGGTCGGCGCGTCATGCCAAACGCGGTGAAAGTCGCGTCCAACCCTCGATCCTCGCCGAACAACTCGGTATCCGTAGGATTAGCGCCCGGATAGCCGCCTTCGACGTAGTCGATGCCCAGTTCATCAAGCATCGAAGCAATCGCCAACTTATCGGCGAGGGTGAAATCGACACCATTGGTCTGAGCGCCGTCGCGCAGCGTGGTGTCGAATAGATAAAGGCGTTCGCGGGCCATTGCCTTCACCACAGGTAATAGTTCGCTGCCAACGCCACTGCGACGACGAGTGCGATCACGCCGAGCACGATATGGTGGCGCCGGAACTCCATCAGGCGAGCCGGTAACCGACATAGAGCGCGATCAAAACGGCGGCAACGAGCAGGCCATATTTGAGCACGATGTAATAGAGCCAATGACGCGGAAACGGCGTGTCGGGCTTGGTCATGAAGCCTCCCGTTTGGCGACGAGTTGCTTGTGCAGGGTGGTATTGGCGAGCCATTCGTCGCCAATGGATATGGAATTGCGCTGCTGCGCGACGTAACCGCGCTTTTCGAAGAATCCGCGCGCGTTGTCGCTTGCATCGACCGCAAGCTTGTTCACTCCGCGCGCTCCGGCGAGTTTCTCAAGCGCATCGACAAGCATGGCACCAACGCCCTGCCCCGTTGCCGCGGGATGCACGTAAAGCATATCTATGTTGTCTTTACCGAACAGCGAGGCAAATCCGACGGGAGAGCCCTCGAGCGTCGCTACCAGCGTCAACTGTCCTGAAAGCTTCGCCGCAAAATCAACGACGTCATCTGCAGTTGAAGCCCAGGCCTCCTGCTGCGCTTCGGTATAGTCGTCGGCGGTCAGTTCCTCGATGCTGTCTCGAAAGATTTCGCGCAAAAGCGGCGCATCCGCTGGCAGAAACGGCCGCACGCCAAGCTTGGGGTGTGCAACGGCCATCATCGGGCGATGTCCCAGGTAGTGCCGTCCTTGGAGTCTTTTAGCACGACTCCCATCGACGCGAGCTCATCGCGTATGCGGTCGGACTCCTTGAAATTTTTTGCAGCGCGCGCGGCGGCCCTTGCTTTGATAAGACTGGCAATCTTCGCCTCGTCGACGGAAACCGACGCCGGGCGAAAGGCCCTCCATTTGGTCGCCGGCGCCCGAAGTAGCCCGATGAGTTGCGCACTCGCCTTCAGGCATGCCGCCGCAGGCATCGCGCCTTTCGCGGCCTCGCTGCGCAATTCATGCAAGGCAGCAAAGGCCCTCGGCATATTCAGATCATCGAATAACGCATCAAGCACATCAGCGCACAAATAGCCCGGCTGCGCATCGGCCGTCAGGTCGTACCAGTGGTCGAGATTCTTTTGCGACTCACGAAGCCCGGCCACCGTCCAATTTATCGGTTGCCGATACTGGGTTTGCAACATGGTAAAGCGCACGACCTCGCCCGGCCAATCCTTCAGCAACTCGTGAATCGTCATGAAGTTGCCAAGGCTCTTGCTCATTTTCTCGCCTTCGACCTGGAGAAATCCGTTGTGCATCCAGAAGTTCGCCATCAGAGGCGTATGGAACGCGCATCGCGATTGTGCGATCTCGTTCTCATGGTGCGGAAACACCAAGTCGATGCCGCCGCCATGGATGTCGAAGATTTCGCCGAGGTGCTTCCAGGACATGGCGGAGCATTCGATATGCCAACCAGGCCGCCCTGGCGTCTTGATGCCGGCGGGTGATGGCCACGCCGGCTCACCCGGCCTCGACGGCTTCCAGAGAACGAAATCCTGCGGATCCTTTTTGTAAGGTGCAACCTCGACGCGTGCGCCGGCGATCATCTCGTCGAGCGAACGATTGGAAAGCCTGCCGTAGTCCTTCATGGACGGAACGTGGAACAGAATATTGTCTTCCGCCACATAGGCGTGACCGGACTTCAAGAGCCGCTCAATCAATTCCTTCATCGGCTGGATGTAATCCGTGGCGCGCGGTTCGTGTGTAGGATCGAGGCAGCCGAGCGCCTGCACGTCACTGTGAAAGATTTCGTAGGTCTCTTTGGTCAACTGGCCAATGGCAATGCCCCGCTCTGCGGCGCGCGCATTGATCTTGTCATCGACGTCGGTCACATTGCGAACGTAGACGACGCGTTTTTCACCGTAGATGTGCCGTAGCAAGCGGAAGAGCACGTCGAAAACGATGACCGGACGCGCATTGCCGATATGAGCGAAGTCGTAAACCGTCGGCCCGCAGACATACATACGCACGCATGTTGGATCGAGCGGGGCGAATACCCGCTTCTCTCGCGTCAGCGTATCGTAGAGCTTGAGCTCCATAGCAAATGACATCCATCGGCCCCGCTGGCCGGGCGTCCTGCTATCTCAACCCTGAGAAAAGACGGCCGTGACCAGCGCGGACAGCGCTAGCAAATAATCTCCGGGCAAATACCGCAAATATGGTTAAGGCCGTTCATGGCCGCACAATGATTTGTCAGAAGCAACACGTCAAGGTGGAGGCGGAACTCATGCGAAACACGGGAAAAATTCGATGACCGCCCGAGAGACCACAGGGTTAAGTGCCGCTTAACGATTTGCCCGCATTCTCGAAACCAGCCTCTCCCAATGCACCAAGCGGACCTTATGCAGACACCTCTGGTCAGTCTTCTAGCTTTGCTTTGTTTCGGCCTCCTTACGCAGGCAAATGCCGAGCGACGCATATTTATCGTCGCCAACGACGCCGACGGCTACGGCATAGATCGTTGCTTAGCTTTGGGTGCGAAGTGCGGGACGGCAGTCGCCAATGCTTATTGCAAGCGACAATCCTTTGCAGAGGCGGCGACCTTCCATAAGGCAGAACAGAGCGACATTACGAGCACTGTTCCAGCCGAAGTTGGAGACAAGTGCCGTAGCAACAGCTGTGATGTGGTTGCTATCGTCTGCACGCGTTAAGTCCCTCTCTCGTTCTGCACGGCTAAACGGCGAGGCCGGCCGACTTTATGCCCTGCGCCCGTCCACCGAGTAAGAGCCCGGGCCTGCGACCATCAGCGCTACGAACCCGCCAACTATCGCCATGTTTTTCCAGAAGTGCGACAACTGGTTGGCATCGCCGAAGTTACGATGGGCGATGAGCGCCGCGACCAAGACATAAATCGCGCAGCCGAGCGCCACGAGACGAGTCTGGTAGCCGAACAGGAACAGCAATCCACCTCCGAGTTCAATGATGACCGCGAGCGCGGCAAACAGCGGCGGAGCCGGAAGGCCCTGCCTGCCCATATAAGCGACCGTACCGGCGTAGCCGCTCAGTTTGAAATAGCGGTACAGGATAAAAAGCGAGGCCATGAACAAGCGAGCGATGGTCGTCCCCTGCTTTCGTGAACGCCTGCGCAGGCTAGCATGAGCTCAAATGCGGCGTGCGATTTTCGTGTTGGGACGTTTCCCAAGTTAGAAAAGCTTGGGTTAGCCCTGCAGGGCTGCCCACATTTCACGGTCGCGATCAACCGTCCAGATCACCGGCCAATCGATGCCACGTGCCTCGTCGTAGGCACGCGATACGCTGAACGGCAAGCAATGCTCGTAAATCGCAAAACTCTTGAACTTGGGGTCCATTATGAGACGCACGATATCGAAGGTGTCTTTCAACGACCGCCCCTTCGCAACACTCTCTTGCACCGAATTATAGAGAGTGGAAACGAAATCTAAGGTCAGATCGATGCCCTCCCTGACCATCTCTGGCGTCGCAAGCGCCGCCCCACGGCCTGGCACCATCGCGTTGGCCTGCAACTCGGCGAGGTGGTCAAGCGTCGCTAGCCAATCGGTGAAATGCGCATCGCCGCAATAGCAGGCCGATTTGTACTCGACGAGATCGCCGGAAAATACGACGCCCGCGTCCGGAACAATTGCAATCACATCGCCGGCGGTGTGCCCCCTTCCGATATGCATGATGCGTACCTCACGTCGCCCCAACCAGACCGAGGTTTGATCGGGGAAAGTCATCGATGGCCAGGTCAAGCCAGGAATCGCTGCAGCCGAGCTGAAAAGACGCGGAAAGCGCACGATCTCGGAATCCATGTCCTGCTTGCCGCGCTCCGCGAGTAGCCCTCGTGTCGCGTCCGACGCAAGAATTTCAGTGTTCTTGTACGCGGAGGCACCGAGCGCGCGTACCGCATGGTAGTGCGTCAACAACAGATACTTGATTGGCTTGTCGGTAACTTTTGCGATGCGAGCTATCACGTCAGCAGCGGCTATCGGTGTCGCTTGTGCGTCGACGACCATGACGGAGTCATCACCAACGATGACGCCGGAATTCGGATCACCCTCCGCTGTGTAGGCGTAAAGCCCAGCACCGATCTGGTCGAACGAAATTTTCTTTTCGGCGAGGTCTTCGGTTGAAGCGAATCCCGTCACTACTCACACCTCCTTGCCCATCATGGCTTTGGTCCATACCCAAACAGGAGAGGAAACCCAGGAATGGCGAGCGGTCCCGTCAACAAATGCCTCGGGATCGGAAGACGCGCCGTTGTTGCCCACTACCCTAACATGTCTTAGTCAGGCAGCCGTTAGTTGCGTTTGAAACCACATCTCCTGGAACAGCTTCGCAGGCAACGCGTTGTGCCACTCGGACGGGAACCGTGCGAGGACTTTCACATGAAAATCGTGGTCTTCAGCCAGTTCGCCCGATCCATCCTCATCGTATGTTTTGCAGGCTCCGAGCCGCGGACCCTGTCCCGACGGCTGGCGGCGCTCCGATTCTGGCCCTGCCGGCATTGACCTACCGGGCCCCAGTTTAGAATCATTGCAAGCTAGCTCAACTTCGGCGAAGATTTTCGGTAGGCGCAGTTGTGCCGAAAGCCCGCCGGATTCTCCGGTGCGCAATATTGCACCAGCAACAAAATGACCAACGAAACGGCTCAGAGGGTGCCAGACGCTACCGTCGACCAAGTGGCACTTAAGCTGGATGAGTTCTTGCCCTACCGTCTGAATGTCTGCGCCAGCGTTGTTTCGCACGCTCTCTCGAGAATTTACGCCGAGCGTTACAAGATCGGGGTGCCGGAATGGCGCGTGCTTGTCACTCTCGGCCAATTTGGCGCCATGACCGCCAAGGCAATCGGCACACACAGCCACATGCACAAGACCAAAGTATCGCACGCGGTCTCCTTGCTGGAACGGCGCAAGCTCGTAACTCGCCGAGTCAATCGAGCTGATATGCGTGAGGCGTTCTTGTCGCTCACGGCTACCGGACGGGAGCTCTACAGCGAACTCGCTCCGATTGCGCTAGAATTCGCGCGTGATTTACTGGAGACTGTCGACGCGGCTGATCGAGCGGCACTAGATCGCGCCCTCATGAAACTGACCGAACGATCAGCAAAGCTAGTACTCCATATCGCCAACCGGCGCCGCCCCGGCTAGATTGTGGGCCGTGCAAGCCGGGGTCCCTCCGTGAAACTCTATTCCTATTTCCGTTCTTCCGCCGCGTATCGAGTTCGCATAGCCCTTAACCTCAAGGGCCTCCCTTATGAAATGGTGCCGATCCATCTGACAAAGGATGGCGGCCATCAGCACACGCCGGAGTTTCGCGCGATCAACCCGCTGGCGCGCGTGCCAGCACTGGAGCTTTCCGGCGGTGAAGTGTTGACCCAGTCGCTGGCGATTATCGAATATCTCGACGAGGTTCATCCTGACCCGCCATTGTTGCCGTCTGAGGCGCTTGGCCGTGCCAGGTCGCGTGCGATCGCCCAAATGATCGCTTGCGATATTCATCCACTCAACAATCTCATCGCTCTGCAGTATCTCAGGCGCCAGCTCAAGCACGAACAGCCCGACATCGACGTCTGGTATCACCATTGGATCACCCAGGGATTTACCGCGATGGAGGGGATGCTCGCTCCCGGGCCCTATGCCTGCGGACCCCACGTCACCGTTGCCGACATATGCCTGGTGCCGCAAGTCGCCAACGGGCGCCGGTTCAAAGTGCCGCTCGAAAAATTCCCGAAGATCGTCGCGATCGACGCTGCCTGCCTGAAACTTCCGGCCTTCGACAAGGCAAGACCTGAGAATCAGCCGGACGCGGAATGACCGGACCGCGATAGCTTGCCACACCACAGTCCCCACCGGATTTTCCCACCATCAGCGAGCCGCCGTGATCCCTCATAAGCTCGCACGCGTCGTCCTCTGGATGATGGGCGCATTGCTCTCGTTCTCGATCATGGCTGTCTCGATCCGAGAGTTGTCCCGCGCCGGTTTGAGCATTTTCGAGATCCTTGCCATCCGCAGCGGCGTTGCTTTGCTTGTTTTGCTTGTCCTCCTCACATTGCGGCCAGATTTGCGTCTGTATGCCGTGCCACGGCGCATGGGCCTGCACATTTTTCGAAACACCATACATTACGCATCACAATTTTCATGGGCACTGAGTCTCACAATGCTACCACTTGCGACTGTATTTGCGCTGGAATTCACGATGCCGGCGTGGACGGCAGTGCTCGCGGTCTGGTTCTTACACGAGCGCATGACTGCAAGCCGCTTCGGTGTTGTTGTGCTCGGTTTGATCGGCGTGCTGGTCATACTGCGACCAGGTATCGCCAGCTTCAATCCGGCAGCAATTCTGGTTTTGATAGCTGCGTTTGGTTACGCCATCACCATGATTACCACTAAAAAGCTGACAATAACCGAGACCACTTTCGCTATTATATTTTGGATGGCTGTAATTCAGTTTCCCCTTTCGCTGATCGGTAGCGATCCGGCGGCTTTCTTGAACCTTGATACGCGCCACATCTTGCCCGCAATGGGGGTCGGAACGGCCGGGCTCACCTCACATTACTGTCTAAGCAACGCTTTCCGCTCCGGAGACGCCACTTTGGTGGTGCCACTTGATTTCATGCGCATCCCCCTCATCGCGGTGGTCGGTTGGGCGTTTTATGGTGAACGACTCGACATTTTTGTGTTACTCGGTGCCTTAATCATCGTATCCGGCGTCCTCTGGAACCTGCGTTCTGAAGTCGCACAAGCGCACTGACAACGAGGCTCGCTCCTTCTTGAATTTCGGACTAGAGTGCCCGCGCATGACGGGATCATTCTGCAGATTCGCAGGCGCGCTTGTCGCAGCTTCGTTGACCTTTGGTGCCGCCCACGCACAATCGTCGAATCCTGTCTGTATGCGGCTCGAAGCACAGCTTGCCAGCTTGGATAGGGGCAATGCCGATCCAGCACGTGTCGAGCAGATCCGCCGTACAGAGGATATGGTCAATCGCCAACAGTATGAAGTCGATCGAATGGTGGCACAGTCGCGCCGCATCGGTTGCGAGACCTCAGGATTCTTTTCGATCATCAGTAATCCGCCGCCGCAATGCGGCGGAATTCTTCGGCAGATTGATCAGCAGCGTAACGCGCTCCAGCGCATGCGGAATGACCTGGAGCGGCTCAACGGTGGCACGGCCGAGCGCGCTGCCCAACGCAGGGGACTGCTGATAGCGCTGGGCGACAATGGATGCGGTCCACAATATCGCGCAGCCGCCCTTGCGGGTCAGCAAGGGGGCTTCTGGGATCGTTTGTTTGGCGACAATGGCGGCGGCAGCGTGGTGTCACCACCGCTTGGCCCGATGGGCGGGACATTCCGCACCATCTGCGTGCGCACGTGCGACGGTTTCTATTTCCCGATTTCCTACTCCATCTCGCCGGATCGATTCCGTGAAGACGAGATGGCTTGCCAGCGCATGTGTCCGGCGGCCGAAGTGTCGCTTTATACCTATCACAATCCGGGCGAGGAAATGGCGCAGGCGGTCTCACTCAATGGCCAGCCTTACTCTGAATTGCCAACTGCTTTCCAATACCGCAAATCCATGAGCCCGGAGTGCAGCTGTCGACGGCCGGGTGAAAGCTGGGCGCAAACTCTGAAAACTATCGGTCCGGACGATACGGTCGCACCCGGTGACGTCATCGTCACCGAACAGAACGCCAAGCAATTGTCGCAACCGCGCGTCGACGGCAAGTCGATTCGACCCGATCAGCGGCCACCCGCCCCCACCGCCGCGCCGGCGGCCCCGACACCGGGTGTGGAATCATCGGGCCAGACCGATCCTGCAAAACGCAGCGTTCGTACTGTCGGCCCGACCTTTTGGCCAGCCCGGTAGGTCGCCAGAGATTCAATAGTCGAATGCTTCCGACTTCGTTGGCTTGCCCGTGATCAACGAAACATCGGGCGTCGGCATAGGTATGCCAGAATCGCGGAAACGATTAGTGATCGGGTAGCGACGATCCCGGCCAAAATTCTTCAGAGTCACTTTTACGCCTGGCGCCGCCTGCCGGCGTTTGTATTCCGCTGTGTTAATCATACGTTCAACTCGCATGACTATGTCACGGTCAAATCCCGCATCGACAATTGCCGATATCGGCTCCTCACGCTCCACTAGACGTTCCAAAATCGGATCGAGCACGGAATAAGGCGGTAGGGAATCTTCGTCCTTCTGATTTTCCCGCAACTCCGCGGTCGGCGGTCTCGCAATGATGCTTTCCGGAATAACCGATCCGTCGGGGCCTTTGGCCCCCTGCGGTTTCCAACTGTTCCGCAGATGGGCCAGACGAAACACTTCGGTCTTGTAGAGATCCTTAATTGGGTTGAATCCGCCGTTCATGTCGCCGTAGAGAGTTGCATAGCCCACCGACATTTCCGACTTGTTTCCGGTGGTCACCACCATGAGATTGAACTTGTTGGAAATAGCCATCAGGATCGTGCCGCGCGTACGAGCTTGCAGATTTTCTTCGGTGACGTCCCGCGGCAAGCCGGAGAAAACGGGTTTGAGTGCGGTTTCGAACCCTTCGACCGCCGACGCTATTGGCAATATTTCATAACGCACGCCGAGCGCCTTCGCACACGCGGCGGCATCATCGAGCGACGTCTGAGAAGTGAATTTGTAGGGCAGCATTAAACAGCGCACGCGGTCTGGGCCCAGGGCATCAACCGCCATCGCTGCACATAATGCGGAATCGATGCCCCCCGACAGACCGAGTACGACTCCCGGAAATCCATTCTTGTTCACGTAATCGCGAAGACCCAGCACGCAGGCAGTGTAGTCGGCGCGATCAGCCTCGACACTGTCGACAACCGGACCGTCTTCGCAACGCCAGATGTTGTTGCGACGGACCCAATTCGTTGTGACGATTGATTCCTGAAACGCGGGAAGCTGGAAAGCCAGTGAAGAATCAGCATGCAGGCCAAATGATACCCCGTCGAATACGAGTTCATCTTGGCCACCGACCTGATTGACGTAGATAGTCGGCAGGCCCTGCTCAGAGATACGCGCCACCGCGATATTGAGCCGCACGTCACCCTTCTGCCGCCAATACGGCGAGCCGTTGGGAACTACCAGCATTTCGGCTCCGGTTTCCGCCAAGCACTCGACGACTTCCGTCCCCCATATGTCTTCGCAGATCGGAATTCCCAAACGCACGCCGCGGAAGCTTACAGGCCCCGGCATCGGACCGGACGCGAACACCCGCTTTTCGTCGAACACACCGTAGTTCGGAAGGTCGACCTTGTAGCGTAAGGCAGCGACCACACCGCCATCGAGCAATGCGACCGCGTTATAAAGTCTGCCGCTATCGACCCATGGCGTTCCTACAAGAAGCGCCGGACCCGGCGAGGCCGTTTCTCGCGCGAGCGTTTCAATTGCTGCTCGGCATCCGGTCTGAAAAGCCGGCTTGAGCACCAGATCCTCGGGCGGATAACCCGCAATGAATAACTCCGGAAAGACCACCAGGTCGGCGCCAGCGGCGGCAGTTCGCGCGCGTCTCACCTTTTCGGCGTTCCCAACAGTGTCGCCGACAGTCGAGTTGAGTTGTGCGATTGCGATCGCAAGCTCATCCATGGGGCGGGTACTCATGGCAAACCTCTACCGCCTTGCGGGCCCGCCGAGCAATGGGCAGTCCTGCAAGGCTGCTTCCACAAAGTCGTTGCCGGAAGGCAGACGCTGGTGATGCCCGTCAGGCGCCTGCTCCGGTACACAGCAAAACAATCGCGCGACCTACCGAGCGGCCGTCCGCAGTCCCGCCCCGCCACCACTCAACGGCACCGTACCGGCTGGCTTGAGATTGCGTCCATCAAAGTTGAAGGCCTGCAGGCTTTTCTCGACCATGCATTGGATCACCACGGTCTTGTTATTCTTGCTGAAGGCTGCACCTTGACACCAATGGCCGACCTTGGCCTCTGCGACTTTGCGTAACGTTGTACCTTTGACCGAATAGATCTGCAGCAAACCAAAATCATTGAACGCGGGATGGTCCTTCGGCCTGTTCGTGCCATTCATGACGGTGACGGCTAGATATTTGCCGTCGCTCGACATTCCTATGCCCTCAGGTGTCTGGCCAACGCTGATTGTGTCTACGATACGTGGTGGCTTTGCTTTGAGGTCGATGACGTTGATAACATCGATGTCGCCCTGGCCCCCGCCTTGGTTGCTGAACACCGCAATCTCGCCATTGGAACTGATCTCAAGGCTATAAGGCCGGACGCCGCCCACCATAAACGTCTTGCTGTCCTCGACCTTGTTGCCGTCGACGGTAAGGATCGAAACCCGATGATCACCGTCGCGAGTCACCAGGGCGCTCTTTCCATCCGGCGTGAAAGCAACATGGCTCGGACCGGACTTGGAATCGCCAAGCTGGATCTTACCGGCCGGCGTGAGTTTGTTGCCTGCGACCGTGAAGACCGACACGGTGCCTTCGCTGCGATTTGCTACCAGCGCCAACGTACCTGCGTTGTTTATCGACACGCCCGCTGCGCCGGAGCCAGCCTCAAGCGTCGCAATGACAGCTGGCGGCTTGGCTTTGAGGTCGATCACCGAAAGCTTGTTATCCGGAACGACCTTTTTCGGATCCGCCGGGTCTATCTTGAAGGCGCCAGTCACTAATGCAAAACCTTCGTCGCGCGATATCGCAACACTCTGCGGCGGCCCAACCACGCTGGCGGGCGCCTTGACCTCGCCGATGAGCTTCGGCGGAGAAACACCCAAGTCTATAATGCTAACAGTGTCTGCCGCCGGGTTGGCGGGCACCACATTTGCGCCATTTACCAGTACGGCTTTGTTGTCATTCGCAGAAACCAGAATCTGCGCCAGGGCGCCAACAGTAAGTAAAGGCATTATGGCCAACGCGAAGCCGAGCTTCGCCGACCGCCAACAAAAGCTTGTCATGATGCCTCCCCTGCTCGGAAATATTTGTTGCGAAGTTCTGCCACGCCGAGCCGCGGCTAGCTCCGCCAACATTAACACCAAATCGGATGGAATGCTTCCCGACCTCTAGAGCCCGGCCACCGCAGGCATCGGCTTGACGAATGCCGATCGCTCTTTCTTCAGTAACCCGGCCAGTAGGAAAGCGAGATCAATCGCCTGTTCGGCATTAAGCCGCGGATCACAGACCGTATGATAGCGGTCATTGAGGTCAGCTTCTGTGATCGCACGAGCGCCGCCCGTGCATTCGGTTACATTCTGACCTGTCATTTCAAGATGCACGCCCCCGGCATAAGTGCCTTCGGCCTGGTGAACTTCGAAAAAACCGCGAACCTCTTTCAGGATCAGGTCGAATGGTCGTGTTTTGTAGCCGGTCACCGAAGTAATCGTATTGCCATGCATCGGATCGCATGACCACAACACAACTCTCCCCTCGCGTTTTACCGCACGTAGGAGAGCAGGGAGGTGTTCGCCGACCTTTTCGGCTCCAAAACGACCGATCAATGTCAAACGCCCAGCTTCGTTGTCCGGGTTGAGAAGGTCGATCAACCGCAACAGGTCGTCTGCTTTGAGTGAAGGGCCACATTTCAGACCGATCGGATTCTTGATGCCGCGCGCGTATTCAATATGGGCGTGATCGAATTGCCGTGTGCGATCGCCGATCCAGAGCATGTGACCGGATGTGGCGTACCAATCACCCGTCGTCGAATCGACGCGCGTCAATGCCTCCTCAAAGCCCAGCAAGAGCGCCTCATGGCTTGTATAGAAGTCGGTGGTGCGCAGCTCCGGATGACTTTCGAGATCGAGGCCGCAAGCCTGCATGAAACCAAGGGCTTCGGAAATGCGGTCGGCCAGTTCGACATAGCGTCGCGATTGCAGACTATCTTTGACGAAACCAAGCATCCACTGACGTACACTGCCAAGATTGGCGTAGCCACCCTGCGCGAAAGCGCGGAGCAGATTGAGCGTCGCAGCCGACTGCCTGTAGGCTTCGATTTGCCGACGCGGATCCGGCCGCCGAGCGTCCTCGGTGAAAGCAATGTCGTTGACAATGTCACCGCGATAGCTCGGCAGCTGCTTGCCATCACGTTTCTCGCTCGGCGAGGAGCGCGGTTTTGCAAACTGGCCCGCGATACGACCAACCTTCACCACCGGCGAAGCGGCGGCATAGGTCAATACGACCGCCATTTGCAAAAACATGCGAAAAAAGTCGCGGATGTTATTTGCACCATGCTCGGCAAAACTTTCCGCGCAATCTCCGCCTTGCAGCAGGAAAGCTTCGCCCTTTGCGACCCGCCCCAACTGCTTTTTCAGGTTGCGCGCCTCGCCCGCGAACACGAGCGGGGGAAAAGTCGCAAGCTGCTTTTCGACATCAAGCAACGCCTGCTGGTCCGGATAATCCGGGACCTGCTGTATTGGCTTCTTGCGCCAACTATCGGGCGTCCATCGCTCGGCCATTACGCTGCTCCAGTATTTGGCCGGCCTTATACACGACCGTGGCCCTCGCAGGCCACTTTTTCCGACGGATTCGGTTATTAATGGACTTACTCGGCCGCGGCGCGACCATAGCTCATAGCTTTTTCGCGCATGGTGACGAGTTCCTCGGCACCCGTCGGGTGAACGGCCATGGTCGCATCAAAGTCGGCTTTCGTAGCACCCATCTTCACCGCGATCCCCACGATCTGGATCAATTCGGCCGCGTCCGGTCCGATAATGTGGCAACCCACGACACGGTCGGTCATTCCGTCTACCAGAAGCTTCATGAACGAACGGGTATTGCGGCCGGAAAGCGTCGCCTTCATAGGACGGAAAGTGGTCTTGTAGACGTCGACTTTGTCCAGGCGCTCGCGGGCCTGCGCCTCGGTCAATCCGACGACGCCAATTTCGGGTTCGGAAAAAACAGCCGTCGGCACATTGGTATGATCGACGGGAGTCGACTTGCCGCCGTAGACAGTATCGGCAAAAGCATGACCTTCGCGAATTGCCACGGGCGTGAGATTGACACGGTTGGTCACGTCACCAACGGCATAGATGTTAGGAACTGACGTCTGCGAATAGGCGTCGACTTCGATGCCACCATGCTCATGGATTCTGACGTCGAGGTCTTCAAGCCCGAGCCCTGTAACATTCGGCTGTCGGCCAAGGGCGAACATCACCTTGTCCGTGGTCACTGTTATGCCGTCGCGTAGATGCGTCACGTACTCGTTGCCGGACTTATCGATGCGGGCGACGGTATGGTCGGATATTACGTCAATGCCTCGCCCGACCATTTCGTTACGCAAGTGCTCTCGGATGTCGTCGTCAAAACCGCGCAGAATATTCATGCTGCGACAAACCAACGTGACCTCGGACCCGAGCCCGGCAAAAATGCAGGCGAACTCCACTGCGATGTAACCACCGCCATGAATGAGAATGCGTTTTGGCAGGTCCGGCAGGTGGAACGCCTCGTTGGACGAGATCGCGTGTTCGCGACCCGGAATTTTCGGCCCCATATGCGGCCACGCCCCTGTCGACACCAGAATCGTCTCGGCGCGAATGCGGGCTCCGGTCGCCAGCCGCACAGTGTGGCTATCTTCGAGTGTAGCGCGGCTTTTCAACAGGGCGACGTTGAAGCGTTCCAGCGTGGTTGTGTAGGCAGCTTCCAGCCGCGCGATCTCCCGGTCCTTGTTGGCGATGAGCGCCGGCCAATGAAATTCCGGCTCTCCTACAGTCCAACCGTAACCTGCGGCGTCTTCAAACTCGCCAGAGAACCGCGAAGCGTAAACCAGAAGTTT
Organism: Pseudolabrys sp.; assembly: GCA_036519515.1. Classification (GTDB taxonomy): domain Bacteria; phylum Pseudomonadota; class Alphaproteobacteria; order Rhizobiales; family Xanthobacteraceae; genus Pseudolabrys. The sequence goes on from DATDLC010000001.1 coordinate 51,390, forward strand.
CTTCGGAACACAGCCGCGAATGACACAGGTGCCGCCGACCCGATACACCTCCGCAATCATCACACGCGCGCCATAGCTTGCAGCGACTCGTGCAGCTCGGACGCCGCCGGATCCCGCTCCTATGACAAATAGATCGACGTCGTGATCGGCCATCAGCTGCCCTATCACACGAGTGAGGACCGCCAGCCGAGCGCGCGCCGATCCGTCAAAGCGCGTGACCTCGCTTCTTCAGTTCGTCGCGCATTTTTGAAACGACTTGATCAGAAAGTTTATTTGCCCAATCCTGTGCAAATTTCATGCTCCCATCGACAATCTTGGGCTGTTCGGTCAACATTTTTTTACCTGGCGGAGTCTTATAGAACGCGAGAATTTCCTTGAGTTCTTGCTCGGAAAAATTTGTCGCATAGAGCCGTGCTACCTCGTCGGTCAGCTCTGAAAAACGGGGCTGAAGGTCGGTGCGCAATTGGGCTGAGATCTCATTCAGGTCCTTGGCCAGACTTGGGTCCTGCTGCAAATACAAAACCTTCGCCTGCTCCACGACACCCGCAATCAGCGGACTGAAAAGACTTGTGGCGCCTGCGACCGTAATCAATTCTTTCGCGGTGGACATAGCGGCCGCCGATGGTTGTTGGGCGAAGGCAGCCGGACCGATTGTGGCCAACGTTATTGCAAGCGCAGCCGGTCTGGCGGCGTTTTTGATGGCCTCAATGACACTCATTAGAAAACTCCATTTATATCACGATCGTTCGACAATCGTCACGCCGTCAGGGCCGCCGACAATGGCCTTGTGAGCGAGGCCAATAAACAGGCCGTGCTCGACTACGCCCGGAACACCCGAAATCGCATGCGCTAATGCGGGTGGATCGTCAATCCGGTCGAGCGCGGCGTCAAGGATCCAGTGACCACCATCCGTGACAAAAACATGTCCGTCCTTGCCCCTGCGCAACACCAGTGGGCCGAGACGTTGAACCGCTCCGATTGCCTTTTCGAGGGCGCGCTGAATGGCAATCAGGCCAAACGAGACCACTTCGATCGGCAGCGGGAAGCGACCAAGAACGTCGACCATCTTGCTTCGATCAGCTATCACGATCATTTGCGAAGAGGCCGCTGCAACAATCTTCTCCCGCAAAAGTGCGCCACCACCACCCTTGACCAGGCAAAGGTCAGGGCCGACTTCATCGGCGCCATCTACGGTGAGGTCAAGCTCCGGCGTCTCGTCCAATGTAGTCAGTGCAATCCCGCAGCGTTTTGCATCGGCAAAAGTGGACTCCGACGTCGGCACCGCAACAATATCGAGGCCTGCGCGAACGCGTTCGCCGATCAGTTCGACGAAATGCTTCGCGGTCGATCCGGTGCCGAGCCCGAGCCGCATGCCCGGTCGCACAAATTCAACGGCCCGCGCGGCGGCGGCGCGTTTCTGGGCGTCGGCGTTCATTGGTACCGGCTAGGCAGTCGAGCATCGAATGACCCTGATGATGTCACGCCTATCTAGCCCCGATCGTCTTGCCTGAATAGCCGAAATTTGCCGTATCCGTCGCAGCTGGTAAACCGCCCTTGCTACGGCGCCAAACGAAGGATAGCGATCCACGATGTCGCCCTTACGATCATCTTTGACCTCGACGGCACCTTAATTGATACTGCACCCGATCTCGTGGAGACTCGCCGTTGGCCTACGACAGAGCGCGGAATCTGGTTGGCGGCGGCGACTCGAAGCCGAAGGGCGTCCTTGTCCGCCGCCAAAACTCGAAAAATTGTTTGCCGATTTCATTGCACACTATAGCGAACACTTGACTGAACGCTCACAACCCTTTCCGGGAGTCGACGTTGCACTCGATGCGCTTACCGAGTGCGGTTATCAGTTTGCGGTGTGCACGAACAAGCTCGAGCGCCTCTCGATAAATCTTCTTGAGCGTTTCGGGCTCGCAGAGCGGTTCGCGGCCATTTGCGGACCGGACACATTTGGAATCGAAAAACCTGACCCGGAAATTCTGCGCCGCACTGTGGCGGCCGCCGGCGGAACGTCGCAACGGGCGATCATGATCGGAGACTCAATTGTCGATATTCGCACTGCCCGTGCGGCAGGCATTCCGGTTATTGCCGTCGATTTTGGCTATAGCGAGCATCCAGTATCGGAGCTCGGACCTGACCGGACCATCAGCAGCTTTGTGCAGCTGCCCATGTCGATTGCGGCCGTTTCGTACGGTCTTTGACGCTTTGATGCGAAATTGGGCATAAAATGATGCCCAATGTTGCACGGGTGCGATGACGCTCGTATCCTTACGTTGGGGCGAGCGGCGCGAAGCCGCTTGAGTGGGACAGTCTGACATGATCTACCGACTTTTTGCGGTTGTCGTCGGCGTGACTGCGCTTGCCGCGTGCTCATCTGACATGGCAAGCATGAATGCGTTCAAGTCGGGGCCCTTCCTGGACACGGTAAGCCTCGAGTCCGAACCCCCTCGCTGAAGCGAAGGCATCCAACGGACAAACCTGCCGCACTCCGTGCGCGCTTGGGTTGCCGGTCGACGCCTCGTCCTCGATTACATTCACGCTCAATGGCTATCAGCCCGAAACAGAGAAGCTTGAGGCGACCGGCGAACCGCCCAGACTGCGCCCCAACCCCGTCGTCGTCGAGTTTTTACCCGCATCGCCATCAACCGCAAAGAAGCCGGCCAAGCCCGCGGCGAAGAAGCCGGCTACGCGACCGAAAGCCGCTGCGGCTCCGGCCCCTGCTCCGATGACAGCCGCGCCTACTCAGGCGCCATCATCGCCTTGGCCAACATATCTGGCCTGTCGTACGCCAATAAGATCGCCATGTCCATTCTGCCGGCGCGGATTGCGAGGCCGCTCGCAAATTCTGGACGCTATCGTCAATATCAGCCAGAATTCCTATATATGGGTTGTGAGCCATGGGATTCCGGCCCAGGCAATGGATGACAATGGTGGCAAACGCCGCTTCGACAATTGACCTTGATCGCCCTGCGCAGAAACCGAGGGCACTGATCGACCCGTTCCAGCGCGCGATCACGTATTTGCGCGTGTCGGTCACGGATCGCTGCGACTTCCGCTGCGTCTACTGCATGGCGGAACATATGACGTTCCTGCCGAAGGCCGATCTGCTGAGTCTCGAGGAACTTGACCGCCTTTGCAGCGCATTTGTCGCGAAAGGCGTGACCAAGCTGCGATTGACTGGTGGCGAACCGCTGGTGCGTCGCGGCATCATGACCTTGGTTCGTTCGCTGTCACGCCATCTGGCGAGCGGCGCGCTTGAGGAACTGACGTTAACCACCAACGGGTCGCAGTTGCAGACTTATGCTTCCGAGCTCAAAGCGTGTGGCATCAATCGCGTCAATGTCTCGCTCGATACCCTTGATACAGAAAAGTTTCGCACCATTACGCGCTGGGGTGATTTGAACAAAGTGATCGCCGGAATCGATGCGGCGCAGGCAGCAGGATTGCAGGTCAAGATCAACGCCGTGGCCCTCAAAGGCGTGAACGAAGTCGAGATCGCAGACTTGCTCGAATGGAGCCACGGACGCGGCATGGACTTCACCGTGATCGAAGTGATGCCGCTTGGCGACGTCGATGAGTCCCGGCTGGACCAGTATCTCCCACTGTCGATCGTGCGGTCGCGCCTAGCTGAGAACTATACACTTGAAGATATCGACTATCGTACCGGCGGTCCGGCTCGCTACGTGCGCGTTAAGGAAACGGGCGGCCGACTGGGATTTATTACGCCGCTCACGCACAATTTCTGTGAGTCATGCAACCGTGTGCGCATCACCTGCACCGGAACTCTCTACATGTGTCTCGGTCAGAACGATGCCGCGGACCTGCGACGTCCGTTGCGTGCCTCGGAAAGCGACGAACTCCTGAACCAGGCAATCGACGAGGCCATCACGCGCAAGCCGAAAGGCCATGATTTCGTGATCGACCGTCGGCATCAAAAGCCTGCGTTGCAGCGCCACATGAGTATGACCGGCGGGTAAACAAGTCAGCCAGATTACGCAATTCCGACCCCTTGAGGCCAGGACGTGTTTAAGGGTCTTCGGCCGGTAGGAATGTGGAACGACCAGTTGCGGCAAAAAACCGCCAATCTTGTTCTTCGTACCAAATTCTCCATTGACGCCTTATGCCGGCATCGGATTAAGGTGCTGGGCTTGGCCCCATGGCCAGGTCTGGGGATATAAAGCAAGAATAAAACATCGGCCCGCGGACCTTGTGGGGCCGGTAGAGGGGAGGGTCAAGTGGGCGGCCTGGACGCATTGCTAAACGCATTGCTACCGATTACGCGCGTCGTCGACGCAGCCACCGCATGGCTAGGAAAACGCCTGGCATGGCTGATCCTGGCTGCCGTGATTGTGTCGGCAGCCAATGCCACTGTGCGCAAAATTTTCGACATGTCGTCGAACTCATGGCTTGAGCTGCAATGGGTGCTCTTCAGCATCGTATTTTTGCTGTGCTCGCCATGGACGCTGCTGGCCAACGAGCACATCCGGATCGACATCGTGAACAATCTCCTGCCAAAGTGGCTGCGCGACTCCATTGATGTGGTGGGTCATGCGTTTTTCCTGTTGCCGCTATGCATCGTCATGGTCATCACCGGCATTCCGTTTTTCTTGAAATCCTTTGTGGTCAATGAGCAGTCGTGGAATGCAGGCGGACTGCCGCAATGGCCGTCAAAGGCGCTGGTCATGACCGCATTTGCCTTTCTCTTTGTTCAAGGACTGTCTGAATTGATCAAACGCATCTCGGTCATGCGCAACCTTATTCCCGACCCGCATGCTGGCCAAAAGAGCTCGCTTGAAACCGAGGCTGAGGAAGTGATGAGCGCAATCGAAAAGCACTAGTTACCTGCTGAGGTAATCGGGGTCGCGCATGGAAGCATTCGTTATCGCAAATATGGCTCCGATCATGTTCGGAGCCCTGGTGATCTTTCTGCTGCTCGGTTACCCGGCTGCATTTTCGCTTGGCGCCGTAGGCCTCATCTTCGGCCTCATCGGCATTGAACTTGGTCTATTCGCGCCCGACTTTCTGCAGGCCTTGCCTGAGCGCATCTACGGAGTGATGAGCAACGATACGCTCCTCGCCATTCCGTTCTTCACGTTCATGGGATTGGTTCTGGAACGATCCGGCATGGCCGAAGATCTGCTCGACACTATTGGGCAGCTGTTCGGCACTGTGCGCGGTGGCCTTGCCTATGCGGTCATATTTGTCGGCGCACTGCTCGCCGCAACGACCGGCGTTGTTGCGGCTTCGGTCATTTCCATGGGCCTGATCTCCCTGCCGATCATGCTGCGGTACGGTTACGACCGCCGTGTCGCGAGTGGCGTGATCGCAGCTTCCGGCACGCTCGCGCAGATCATTCCGCCGTCGCTGGTGCTGATCGTGATGGCCGATCAACTCGGCAAATCGGTCGGCGATATGTATGAAGGCGCGTTTATCCCCGGCATTGTGCTTGCGGGACTTTATGCTTTCTACGTGTTCCTGGTAACTTTGCTTTACCCAAAAGCAGCCCCAGGCCTGCCTGTCGAGGCGGTCGGCTTCCGCGAGCCAGGCGGGAGCCGTGGCCTGACATCGCTCGCCGTGCTTACGCTTGTCAGTGGCGTGTTCGGCTACATGATGATGCGGAATTCAAGTACTCACGGCGCCGATTTCGTCGTGCTTACCATGTTCTTCGGTATCATGTTTGCCTTCGCTGTCGCGGTCATCAATTGGTTGACCAATCGATTTCTGGGCTTCCGCTTTCTCTCACACATCGCCCAGCAGACCACCTTTGTCATGGTCCCGCCCCTGTTCCTGATCTTCCTTGTGCTCGGCACGATTTTCATCGGAGTCGCCACGCCCACCGAAGGCGGCGCCATGGGCGCCACCGGGGCTTTGATCCTCGGCACGATCAAGCGCCGCCTAAACTGGGACCTGATCCGCCAGGCAGTGGAATCCACGGCGAAATTGTCGGCTTTCGTGGTGTTCATCCTAATCGGAGCGCGCGTATTTTCGCTCACTTTCTACGGCGTCAGCGGGCACATCTGGGTTGAGCATTTGCTGGTGTCGCTGCCAGGTGGACAGATCGGGTTCCTGCTCTTCGTCAATGCCTTCGTCTTCGTGCTCGCCTTCTTCCTCGACTTCTTCGAACTCGCCTTCATAGTCATCCCGTTGCTCGGACCCGCGGCAGAACATCTTGGCATCGACCTGATCTGGTTCGGAGTCATCCTCGGCGTAAATATGCAGACCTCGTTCATGCATCCGCCGTTTGGGTTTGCGCTCTTTTATCTACGTTCAGTGGCGCCCCGCGAAAGCTTCATTGACCGCATCACCGGCAAACGAATGGAAGGCGTAACGACCGGCCAGATCTACTGGGGCGCCGTGCCTTTCGTAATCATCCAGGTCATTATGGTGGTACTGGTGATCCTCTTCCCGGCCATGGTGATGCACTACAAGGGTGCCGGCACGGGTGTTGATCCGAGCAAAATACAAATTGAGCTTCCACAGATCGATTTGCCGCCGCCGGTAGAGTTCAAATGAGGCGCCGAATTGGGATGGCAGCGGTTCATCCAAACAAAAGCGGCCCCGGGGACGGAGGGGCCCCTGGGTCTTTGTTTTTCGTCTAGTTAATCAGCGAGAGTGACGGACCATGAAGCTGTCGTAGTTCAACTCCGCTACCTGGAACCATTGATAGCCGTTCCGGGTAAACTCCATTAGAGAGTCATTCACCTTCTTGAAGCTGGCGTTTTCTTTCGCGATCTCGCTGTGCAGCTCCATCGCGGCCTTGTAGCTTGCCTCCATGATTGGTTGCGAGAATACGTGCAGCTTGGTGCCTCCCGCAATCAGGCGTCTAAGCGCTTGAGGATTTTGCTGATCGTACTTAGCCATCATCCAGTTGTTGGCGTAGTGACCAGCCTGCTCAAGCACGCCCTGATAGGCCTTCGGCAGCGAATTCCATTTGTCTAGATTGACGAAGGCCAACAGCATCGTGCCGCCTTCCCACCAGCCCGGTGCATAGTAGTGCGGCGCGACTTTAAAGAAGCCAAGCTTCTCGTCGTCGTAAGGACCGACCCATTCTGCGGCGTCGATTGTGCCCTTCTCTAGCGCCGGATAGATGTCGCCACCAGCAATTTGTTGGGGCACGCCGCCGAGCTTTTGCAACACGCGCCCAGGGAATCCACCGATGCGCATCTTGAGGCCCTTGAGATCGTCGACTGTGTTGATTTCCTTGCGATACCAGCCGCCCATCTGGCAGCCTGTGTTGCCGGCAAGTAACGCGACGCAATTATACTTCTTGTAGAATTCGTTGAGCACTTCCTTGCCCCCGCCGAGCATAAACCAGCCTTGGTTCAATCGCTGGTTTGGGCCGAACGCGACCGAGGTTCCGAAGGCGAAGGTGGGATCTTTGCCGAAGTAGTAATACGAAGCGGAATGACCGATCTCGACGGTGCCATTCTGGACGGCGTCAACGATTGCTAGACCTGGAACGATTTCGCCAGCAGCAAAGAGCTGAATCTGAAATCTATTGTCTGTTGCCTCAGCGACCGCTTTGCACATGACCTCAGCGCCACCAAAGAGCGTGTCAAGCGATTTTGGCCAGCTCGCCGGCATGCGCCATTTGATTTCGGGCATCGACTGCGCGATGGCCGGAGCAGCGATTGCACTTCCGGCCACACCCAGACCGGCAGCTTGCAAAAATTGGCGTCGTTTCATCCCGTATCCTCCCGTGTTTTTTTGATAGCAGGAGCCCCTACTACCCGATGGACCCATGTTTCATCTCACAGCCCGGGTTATGGTCGAAACCATGACTGAGCCCGCGCCCTAATTCCAGTCTGTATTCGGTTTAACCAAAGTCGTCAGTGAGAACAAACGCTTAAATATTAGCCAAAAACAGCCAGGAGCCGGCTGGGTGGGCCGGCCCCTTAAATTTCCGCAATTGCGGCTCTCACCCGCGCGCCCGGGATCGGATCATGAAGGAGTCGTAGGTGTACTCGGCGACTTGCCACCACAGGTATTCGTCGTTGCGGAACGCGACGATCGAATCCCAGACCTTTTTGTAATCGGGATTGCTGGCCGAGGTTTCCGCGTTCACCTCTTCGGACGCCTTCAGACAGGCCTCCATAATCGACGTCGAGAAAGGTCGGAGTTGGGTGCCGTTGGCAACCAATCGCTTGAGGGCCTGCGGATTCTTCGCATCGTAATCGGCCTGCTGTCGTGTATTGCAGGCCCCCGCTGCCGCTTCGAGGATGGCTTGGTAGCCTTTCGGCAGCTCGTTCCACTTGGCGAGGTTGATGAGCATGTGATTGGCGGTGCCACCTTCCCACCAACCCGGATAATAGTAGAATTTGACGACCTTATAGAAGCCGAGCTTCTCATCGTCGTAGGGTCCAACCCATTCGGCGGCGTCGATGGTGCCTTTCTCCAGCGCAGGATAGATGTCGCCGCCAGCGATTTGCTGCGCGACGACACCTAGTTTAGCGAGCGTTTTGCCGGCCCAGCCCCCGATACGCATTTTGAGACCTTTGAAATCGCCGGGCTCCTTGATCTCCTTGTTGAACCAGCCACCCATTTGAGCTCCGGTGTTACCCGCGAGCAGGCACTTGGTGTTGAACTTGGCGCCAAAATCGTCGATCAGCTTTTGGCCATCGCCATGGTAAAACCATGCATTCTGCTGGCGCGCATTGAGTCCGAATGGCGTCGCGCAGAACAGCGCCCAGGTCGGATCCTTGCCGATATAGTAGTACTGGGCACTGTGGCCCAATTCGACAGTGCCGTTCTGTACCGCGTCGAGCACTTGCAAGCCGGGCACGATCTCGCCCGCAGCAAACGACTGGATCTGAAATTTGCCGTCGGTTGCTTCCGATACATATTTGGCGAACAAGTCGCAGGTTCCAAACAAAGTATCGAGCGACTTCGGCCAACTGGCTGTAAGTCGCCATTTTAAAGTCGGCGACGACTGAGCAATCGACGGAGCGGCTATCGCGGTAGCGGCAACGCCGGCACCCATTGCAGTTAGAAATTGACGTCGTTTCATCTGTTCCTCCATCGGGCGCCCTGACGATTCAGCCTTCGCCCCCCAGTGAATACGTCCGGCGGGCCCTTACCATGATGCCGGTCCGGATAGCGCACAAGGCGCCAATTGCGCAAATCGTCTAATTCTTTCGTTCCGGCAATGCTGGATCAGGCCTCAATTACGATCTTGGGAGCGGCCCGCCCGCCCGCCCCACCTTTGAGCTGATCAAGCACCTTGGTCGCAATATCACGATAAATACGCGCATGTTCACTGTCCGGCGCGGTTGCAACTACAGGCAGCCCGGCGTCAGATTTCTCGCGTATGGTCATGTGCAGGGGCACCTCGCCGAGGAAGGATACGCCAAGACGTTCGGCCTCATGCCGAGCTCCACCATGGCCAAAAATATCGGTCCGCGTTCCGCAGCTCGGGCAAAGAAAATAACTCATATTCTCGACAACACCGAGCACGGGGACATTCACGCGCTTGAACATAGCTACGCCGCGCCGTGCATCGATCAAGGCAAGATCCTGCGGCGTCGATACAATCACGGCGCCTTTGAGGGGTACCTGCTGCGCCATTGTAAGCTGTGCGTCACCGGTGCCGGGGGGCATGTCGACCACCATGATGTCGAGCTTGCCCCACTCCACTTCGCGGAGCATCTGGGTGATGGCCGACATCACCATCGGCCCGCGCCAGATCATCGGGGTTTCTTCATCGATCAGGAAACCGATCGACATCACAGTGAGGCCATAACGCTCGATTGGCTTTAGCCGGGTACCCCCGATGGTTTGCGGCTTCTCTTTGATGGCGAGCAATTTCGGCAATGACGGTCCGTAAATGTCGGCATCGAGCATGCCCACCTTCAGACCGAGATCACGCAGGCCGAGCGCCAGATTGACGGCCGTGGTCGATTTTCCGACGCCGCCTTTGCCCGAGGCGACGGCGATGACGGCGTCGACGCCGGGAATGCCCGGCTGAACTTTGTCGGCGGGATGAGCGGCACGCTGCGGCTGAGCGGCGACGTGAGCGGGTTGCGGCCCCCGGGCGGCTGCGCCGGGGCTGCGTTCTGCAGTCAGTGCAACGAGGGCCGACTGAACGCCGGAAATGCTGCGCACAGCCTTTTCAGCGGCTTCGCGCACAGGCTCCCAAGCCTTCACTGTTGCAGCATCGACGGTCAGCGAGAAGAACACCTTTCCATCGGAAACGACGACGTCGGATAGCACGCGCGCGTCCGGCAACGCGATTCCGCCAGGCGACGCCACTTTCGCCAAAGCCGCGAGCACTTGTTCTCTCGTCACCGCCATGATCAAGCGTCCGAATTAGCCTATTGCGCCGACACCATAGGCATGAGCGCGTGGCGGTCAATGCAACCTTACTAAGCTCAGACCTGTTGACGGGCCGACCCCTGCAATGACCTATTGGGAGATAGGCATCGACGGCGCCCGGCCAAGGGATGCTGGAAATTCTTGAAGGAGATCGAGGATGGCGAAAGTGGCGTTTCTGGGCCTGGGTGTCATGGGGTACCCGATGGCGGGGCATTTGAAGAACAAAGGCGGCCACGAAGTGACCGTTTACAACCGGACCGCCGCAAAGGCCGAGCAGTGGGTTAAGCAACATGGTGGCAAATCTGCCCCTACCCCCAAGGCCGCAGCTGAAGGCCAGGATTTTGTCATGGCTTGTGTCGGCAACGACAACGATTTGCGCGAAGTGGCGTTGGGGCCGAATGGTGCTTTCGCAGGCATGGGCAAAGGCAAGATTTTCGTCGATCACACCACGGCATCCGCCGAAATCGCGCGGGAGCTCTATGCAGCCGCCAAAAAGGGAGGCTTTGATTTTGTCGATGCCCCGGTCTCGGGTGGCCAAGCAGGCGCCGAGAATGGTGTTCTTACGGTCATGTGTGGCGGCGACGCCGAACCGTTCTCGCGTGCTGAGAAAATTATTGCGGCCTACGCACGCGCTTGCAATTTGCTTGGCTCGACCGGCTCTGGGCAGCTGTCGAAGATGGTCAATCAGATCTGTATCGCGGGGCTGGTTCAGGGCTTGGCCGAAGGTCTGCACTTTGCACAAAAGTCCGGATTGGACATCGAAAAGCTGATCGCCACTATTTCCAAGGGTGCGGCACAATCCTGGCAGATGGAAAATCGCTATAAAACGATGGCGGCCGGAAAATTCGATTTCGGCTTTGCAGTCGACTGGATGCGCAAGGATCTTGGGATTTGTCTGGGTGAGGCACGCAAGAATGGCGCTCACCTCCCGGTTACGTCGCTCGTGGATCAGTTCTATTCGGAAATCCAGGCAATGGGTGGTAAGCGCTGGGACACGTCGAGCTTGATTGCGTTGCTCAATCGTTGATCGGCAAGACTCGTTCGCGTGTCATTGAACTGCACGCCGATTGGGTGATGGGGATCATGCTTTTGCGCTCGGCCGGGCGGACACGGTAGCGTGCCAACGTTTCAGGTTGGTGGCGCTTTCGGGGACCGCAAGGCGCGCCGGCTTCATGAAATCCACGGCGACCTGCGTGGTGATGTCAGCGACCGTGTAACGGTCGCCCGAAACAAACTCTCGCGTAGCAAGTTCGCGATCGAGTAATTCGAGGAACCATGTAACCCGCGGCCTGTTGGCGTCGGCCCAGGCCGGTACCTGCGGGATCTCGAGTTCCTTCATCGCCGGATGCGTGTGACGAAAAACCGCCGCAACGTTGGAGAAAAAATTGATCTCTGCCCGGCGGTTCCACATTTCGACAATTGCAATGTCTTTCGGACCAATCCCGAACAATGGCGGCTCCGGATGCGTCATCTCGAAGTAACGACAGATCGCGATTGATTCGGTGATGATGGTGCCATCGTCGAGCACCAGGGCCGGCATTCGTTGTAACGGATTGATCGCCGCATATTCGGGCGTCTTGTGTTGCATGGCCGCGATATCCACTTGTTCGATCGGCACAGTGATGCCTTTTTCGGCAAGAAAAATTCGCGTGCGGCGGGGGTTCGGTGCCACCTTGCTATCGTAAAGCTTCATTCGCGACCCCCCATTTCAGGCGTGTTTGTCTCTCCATCGAAGCCGAACACGGGGAAAAACCGCTGTCAAAGGTC
>DATDLC010000002.1:0-2680 GCA_036519515.1 Pseudolabrys sp.
CTTTTTTTCTTCAGTACTTTAGCTCGCGAAGGACTTGGTCCGATCTACGTAATCAGTAACCTGGCTTTGCTTGTGCCCGGACTCGCCATTTCGGCGCGGCGCCTTCACGACATCGATCGAACAGGATGGTGGTTTCTGATCACGCTCACCATTATCGGCAACATCTGGTTGCTTGTTTGGTGGTGCAGCAAAGGGCAGGCCGGTCGCAACCGATTTGGCCCAGATCCGCTCGCTACAAAATAATGGTCATCCCGCCCGATCGGCCTGATTGCCTCGATGCACAGAAGAGTCTTGCCGCGCTTTCGGCGTGCGTCGCTAATGCTTTTGCGCGATAAAGTGAGCCGTTTAATGCGAGTTGGGAGGTCTACAATGGCCGTGGAAACTCTCGATCAAAACCAACGTCAACGCAGCCAATACATCGACTTTTGGAATAGCGTGCTGGTGCCAAAATTCATTTGCTGGAAGCATATTCTTGTCGATGGCTTGACGCTGCACAGTGAAGCAATTTTTCCAACTTTGGCAGTCAAGCCGGGCGATAAGGTCGTCGATGCTGGCTGCGGATTCGGCGATACCGCGATCAAGTTGGCTCAGTTGGTTGGTCCTTCTGGGTCGGTTTTGGCTGTCGATTGCTGCGATGCTTTTCTCGACTTGTCTCCCCCGCTTCGTTGAATTGCGCCGCATCGAGCTGCAAACGTGAGAGCACGGTCACGTCCCGACTGAGATCGTGAAATTTCTCCACGCCCTGGCGGCGCAGGTGGGGCAGCTCGTTCTCGGCCTTCGCCATCGCCACACGTGCCATGGCAAGCAGAAAGCGCGGATTGACTCCGTAGTCACACGCCTTGATGCACTCGCCGCTGAGCATGCAGGACGCAGCCCATTTGCGCGACGTCTCGTGACCCTGGCCGGTGCGCAGGATGTCGAGCACACCGCTTATGATGTCTTTAGGACTGGCATCTATGATGCCGGCAGGTCTTACGCTCGGACAGACCTCGACGCATTTGCCGCACCTCGTGCAGGCGTCGAGCATATGGTCGACGCGGCCGCTGAGCGCCGTCTCGAAAGAGATGTCGTTCATCGCCTGCTCCGGAAGGCGCCACGGTCCCGCTCGGAGACCCAGCCGAGATCCTGCCCCCGCATGAACACGAGCGGATCTGGTCAATTCAGAAGGCGCTCGATTTTCCGCGCTATGTCTTTGGGGCCGAGCGGGCGGCGGCGGGCGAATCGATCATGCCGCACGTTATGCCACGCTACGCAAAGGCGCTGCAGACACCGGGAGGATCGGGTGATTTCCGAGTAAGCAGCGTGGGCTGCCTTGGTGGCTTCCTTCGGCTTCTCATCGCGCGGCGCGGCGCGCGTCCGACGCCAATCGGTCCATGTCCGCTTTGGGTCAAAAGCGGACATTGGGATCGCAAGGTGCTAGCCTTTAAGCCTTGCATAAGGTGTGGCTTTACGGGGGCAAATGAAGCGGCGCGAGTTCATCACGCTCCTCGGCGGCGCTGCTGCGACGTGGCCACTCGCGGCCCACGCGCAACAGCCCGACCGCGTGCGGCGCGTCGGCGTACTGATGGCCCATACGGAGAGCGACCCGGAGTTTCAGGCGTACGTGAGCGCATTCCGGGAGGGGCTCCAGAAGCTCGGGTGGACGGAAGGCCGCAATATCCAACTCGACTTTCTCTGGGGGGGCGCTCGATGACGCGGAGTTAAGGCAACGATCCGCAATCGAACTCATCGCGCAGAAGCCCGACCTCATCGTCACGCAAAACAGACCGCCAACCGCGTCAATGCTACAGCACACGCATACTATCCCAGTTGTTTTTGTGGTTGTCGCAGATCCGGTCGGCAGCAGCTTCGTAAAGAGCCTGGCGCGGCCAGGCGGCAACGCCACGGGTTTCACTATTATGGAGCCGACGACTACCGGGAAATGGCTGGAGCTGCTCAAGGAGATCGCGCCGCGCGTCAACCGGGCCGCCTTCCTGTTCAATCCGGCAACGACGCCATATGCCGACATTTACCTGAAGCCCTTCAAAGCCGCGGCTGCGTCCCTTGGATTGGAGGCGATCGTTGCAACTGTTCACGACACCGCCGAACTCGATACCGTCATTGCAGCGCAGGCACGCGAGCCAAATGGCGGACTGATCGTGATGCCGGACGGCTTCCTGAACGTCCATCGTGCCGAGGTCATCTTGCTGGCTGCTCGCAACGGCCTGCCTGCTGTCTATCCGTGGCGTTTCTTCGCGGAACAAGGCGGTCTGCTGTCCTACGGAAGTGAGCAGCGCGGTTTGTTTCGGATTGCGGCAAGCTATGTGGATCGCATCCTCAAGGGCGAGAAGCCAGCCGACCTGCCGGTCCAGGCGCCAACCAAGTACAAGCTGGTGATCAACCTTAAAACCGCGAAGACATTGGGCCTCACAATGCCGCCCTCACTGCTCGCTCACGCTGACGAGCTGATCGAATGAGTGGCGCATGTCCGCTATTGGCACAAAGCGGACATGGCTAGTGCACTGCACATGTCCGCTGTTGGGTGTAAAGCGGAGCGCGGATGTCTGCTTATGACCCATAGCGGACATCCGCGGGGGGTCGAATTATCGACATTCAACCCCGTTCCATCGCTCACCAAGGCATGCTTAAAGCCACCGACTACAGGCATTCAGATAGGAAGGGTTCCACGTCGGGGTACAGC
>DATDLC010000003.1:0-4490 GCA_036519515.1 Pseudolabrys sp.
CGCGCGGATCGACTAACGCGCGATAGAATTTTGTCTTTGGCCCGCTGGTCAAGATTACGGGACGCACGATCACCCAGTCGAGGTTGCTCCTGCGGACGATGCGTTCCTGTACGTCCTTGTCGTCATAGATGCGCCCCAGCACCAGATGGAAAGCCACGTTATAAAGAAACCCGCCACTGCCGCGGCTGTCGCCCGCCCCGAAGCCCGTTACGCAGATCAATCGCTTGACTCGAGCCTCCTGCATCGCGGTGACGAGCACTTGGGTCGCTTTGGAGAAAAACCGTGTCGGCTTGAGGATGATTTCGGGCCCGGACGAAACGCCAAGCGACTGGATGACGGCATCGATGTCGGTCAGCGCGCGTTTCACTGTGGCCATCTCAAGCGCATCGCCAGCTATTTTTTCGAGTTTGGGGTGACCAAGAGGTATTCTTCGGGCCGACCGCGCCAAGGCACGAACCGAATGTCCTGCTTTGAGGGCGGCCTTCACGGTCTCAAGGCCAATCCCTCTGCTGGCGCCGATGATCAGAAGTGTCGCCACGCCCGTCGATGCTCTTGTCGGACCCGCAACCCATCGTCATGTGCGATTTCGACAACCGCACCGCAAGATGGGGCCTCGACGTCCCGGCAACATTGCTCGCCCGCGCCGACGAGGTAATGAATGCGGAATATCCGCTATTGGGGGTAAAGCGGACATGGCGATTGCGCTGCGAAATGTCCGCTAATGACCCAAAGCAGACATTGAGGGCCCCTTCCAGTGCCATAGTTTTTGCCGGTACGATGTCGTGTCCTGAGCCTGAGGGCGGACATGCGGCGGCGCGAATTCATCACGGTTCTCGGCGGTGCGGCGGTCGCCTGGACGATTGCCGCGCGGGCGCAGCATCCCGAGCAGATGCGGCGGATCGGTGTGCTCATGAACCGGGCCACGGACGATCCAGAAGATCAGGCCTACCTCGCGGCGTTCCGGCAAGCGCTGCAACAATTGGGCTGGCCCGAAGGCCGCAACGTGCAGATCGACACCCGCTGGGCCGCAGGCGATGCTGACCTCGTTCGTAAATACGCCGCGGAATTGGTGGCGCTTGCGCCGGATGTCATGCTGGCCGCTGGCAGCCCGAGCGTGGCAGCGTTGCAACGTGTCACCCGCTCCTTGCCAATTGTGTTCGTGCGCGTCTCGGATCCGGTCGGCGGTGGCTTGGTCGATAGCTTGGCACGGCCGGGCGGCAACGTTACCGGGTTTATGCAGTTCGAATATAGTTTTAGCGGAAAATGGCTAGAGCTCCTTAAACAGATTGCGCCGCAGGTGACGCGAGCGGCTGTGCTTCGCAACTCTGACAATCGTGCCGGGACCGGTGAATTCGCTGCCATCCAGTCTATCGCGCAGTCCCTTGGCGTTGAATTGCGACCGGTCGATACCCGCGACGCGGGCGAGATCGAACGCGCCGTCGCAGCTTTCGCCCGCTCTCCGAATAGCGGTTTGATCGTGGCGCCGAGCGCGACGACCGGGGGTAATCGCGGATTGATCGTCACGCTTGCGGCCCGGCATAAGCTGCCCGCGGTCTACGCCGATCGCACCGACATCACCGGCGGCGGCGGCTTAATCTCCTACGGGGTTGATCGGGTCGACCAGTTCCGCCGCGCGGCCGGATACGTCGATCGCATCCTCAAGGGCGAGAAGCCCGCGGACCTTCCGGTGCAAGCGCCGACCAAGTACGAGTTGGTGATCAATCTCAAAGCCGCCAAAGCGCTCGGTCTCACCATTCCGCCGTCGTTGCTAGCCCGCGCCGACGAGGTGATCGAATAGACATGCAGCGTCGCGAGTTCATCAAGGCTATTGCCGGCTCAGCAGTCGCGTGGCCGCTCGCCGCAAAGGCGCAGCAGCCGACGATGCCGGTGGTCGGTTTTATCAACGCCGCTGCTGCGCAGGACTACAAGCGGCAATTGGCGGCCTTCCTCAAGGGACTGGGTGAAACAGGCTATATTGAGGGCCATAATGTAACCATCGAATACCGCTGGGCTGAGGGCAACAACGATCGGTTGCCGGCGTTGACGGCAGATCTGATCGGTCGTCAGGTCGCGGTGATTGCTGCAACAAGCACCCCCGCCGCGCTCGCAGCCAAGGCCGCGACGGCCTCCGTTCCGATCGTCTTCGAAATCGGAAGCGACCCGATCCAGCTCGGTCTAGTCACCAGCCTGAGCCGGCCGGGCGGCAACGTCACGGGGGTGACCAGTTTGGCCGTAGAGGTCGCTCAGAAGCGGCTGGAGTTGCTGCACCAGCTCTTCCCGACGGCCCGCGTCATGGCGCTCCTGGTCAATCCGGCCGAGCCCACTATTGCGAAAGCCACCGCGAGTGAGGTTTTGGTGGCCGCCCGCACTTTCGGGTTGGAGGTCCATGTCCTGAATGCCAGCAGCGAAAGCGACTTCGATGAAGTCTTCTCAAAACTGGTGCAATTGAAAGCAAGCGCCCTCATCATCAGCGGCGGTCCGTTTTTCGTCAGCCATCGCGAACAGCTCGCCGCGCTGACGCTCCGCCACGCCGTGCCCGCAGTTTTCCCGTATCGCGAGTTCGCCGCGGCAGGAGGCCTTCTGACCTATGGGTCGGATATTGCAGATTCATATCGGCTGGCTGGCATCTATACCGGGCGAATTCTCAAGGGAGACAAGCCCGCCGAACTGCCGGTCCAACAGGCCGCGAAAGTTGAGCTGTCCATCAATCTAAAGACTGCCAAGACGCTGGGCATCACAGTCCCCAACACGTTGATTGGGCGCGCCGACGAGGTCTTCGAATGAGAAGTGCGCAATGTCCGCTATTGGCACAAAGCGGACATGGGCTTGTGCGCTGCAAATGTTCCGCTATTGGGGGTAAAGCGGACATAGGCTGGTGCACTGCGAATGTCTGCTTTTGACCCAAAGCGGACATCGGTGCGGCCGCCTTCCAATCCACCGACCCGAGCCGTACGATGTTGTGTCCTCCTCGGGGGTGGCAGTGAAACGGCGCGAATTCATCAAAAGGCTTGGTGGTGCTTTAGTGGCCTGGCCTCTCGCTGCCCGCGCACAGGAGCGAGTGCGGCGCATCGGTGTGCTCATGACCACGTCCCTCGGCGACCCTGAAACGCAGGCCCGCACCAAGGCTTTTTTACAGGGTATGCAGGAATTGGGCTGGACCGAGGGGCGCAATATCCGGTTTGATATTCGCTGGGACACCGGCAAAGTTGACGGCGCACGCAAAGCTGCTGCCGAGCTGGTTGCACTCTCGCCCGACGTCATTTTGGCGTCGGGTGTTACGGCCTTAGTGGCGTTACAGACGAGCCGCGACATCCCGATCGTATTCACGCTAGCGCCAGATCCGGTCGGCGCGGGATTTGTCGAAAGTCTGGCGCAGCCGGGCGGCAACGTCACCGGCTTCATGCAATTCGAATACAGTCTAAGTGGAAAGTGGCTAGAATTGTTGAGAGAGATCGCGCCCAACGTTACGCGTGCAGCAATCCTTCGCGATCCAGCCATATCTGCGGGGATTGGACAATTTGCAGTTATCCAGGCGGTGGCGCCGGCAATCGGCATAGACGTTCGGCCGATCGACGTCCGCGAAGGGGCGGAAATAGAGCGCGGCGTTAGTGCGTTTGCACGCGTGCCAAATGGCGGCTTGGTTGTAACAGCGAGTCCGGGGACAACCACCCATCGCGAACTTATCGCCCGAGTTGCTGCTAGAAACAAGCTACCGTCGGTCGGCCCCTTCCGTTCGTTTGTCGAAAGCGGCGGTCTTGTGTCATATGGGGCCAATCTTGAAGATCAATTTCGGCGCGGGGCGAGCTACGTCGATCGCATTCTGAAGGGCGAAAAACCCGCTGATCTTCCCGTGCAAGCGCCAACGAAATATGAACTGCTGGTCAACCTAAAAACCGCGAAGGCGTTGGGCCTCATGATTCCGCAAGCGGTGCTCGCCCGTGCTGACCAAGTGATCGAATAGTCGAATGGATGTCCGCTATTGGCACAAAGCGGACATGCCCTTTTGCACTGCAAATGTCCGCTTATGACCCAAAGCGGACACTTTCCGAGCCCTGCTTTGACCCGCTAGGATAGTTTGTAGCGAGCCGGCAAAGCACCAGATACCACATGCTGAACGGGGCGAAGGCCGGCAAATGGTGATGCTCGATGCGCAGCCGCGCCTTATTGTGCCTTGTTGTGGTCGCGGGATTGTTGCTGCCAAGGCTGGTGGCGGCTCAGCCGTCGCAGCGGTCGGTCCTGGTGCTCGATCAGTCTTCAGCGTTCCTGCCGTTCAATGCCGCCGTGGCCAACGCAATTCGGGTAACCGTCAACGCCGACAGCCGGTGGCGGATTTCGTTCTATTCCGAACATCGGCTCGCGCTAACGACGTGATCACGAACATCCGCGCGATGTTCAAAAAAGAAGACACGCCGCGCGTGGAGCTCGACGTGAACCAGCTCATCGAGCAGGTTCTTGCCCCTACGAAGCAAACAATCAGTTCGAAAAATGTC
>DATDLC010000004.1:0-6716 GCA_036519515.1 Pseudolabrys sp.
CCGCCTATTATGGAATGAACTGCGTCGGGAGCATTAAGGTTCCAATGATAGTCAAACACCGCAAGCGCCCCCGCGATCCCATTCATTTAGGCAAGCTGGTCGGCGACATTTTGACGGGGCAGGTCGAGAACCGCGCGCCAGCCAGCCCCAAGGATGAAGGCAATGTCGGAGCACTTGCGCAGCACAACCCGCATCCGTCTCCTAAAATCTACTACCTGCATCCCTTGATAATCGGTCCGTCCTGCGCCTCGCCGCGGACGCGTCCTCGCCGATCCTTGCGGTCTGCAACATGACGCCGGTGCCGCGCCACTTCTATCGCATCGGCGTGCCGCGCGCCGGGATCTGGCGCGAGATCTTCAACAGCGATTCCGGTCTCTATTGCGGATCGAACATGGGCAACGCCGGTGCCGTGCACACGATTCGGGGCGCCATGCATGGCGAGCAACAGTCGCTCGATCTCGTTCTCCCGCCGCTCTCCACCGTGCTGCTGCGCCACGAGGGCTGATTCATGGCTCCTTTCGCCTCGCGACTCATGCCGGGCTCACCCTCCCCGCTGGGAGCGACCTGCGACGGACTCGGCACCAATTTCGCGGTTTTTTCCGCCCATGCCGAGCGCATGGAACTCTGCCTGTTCGATCCGTCCGGCCGCCGCGAGATCGCGCGGATGCCGCTGCCGGAATGCACCGACGAGATCTGGCATGGCTATCTCCCCGACGCCCAGACCGGCCTGCTCTATGGATACCGCGCGCAAGGTCCTTACGATCCGCCGAACGGATACCGCTTCAATCACTACAAGCTGCTGATCGATCCGTATGCGCGCCGGTTCGCCGGCGAGATGCGCTGGTCGTCTGCGCTGTTCGGCTACCGCGTGAACTCCTCGCGTGCCGATCTCTCATTCGATCGTCGCGACAGCGCTCGCGGCACCCTCAAGGCCGTCGTCACCGACGAAGCCTTCAACTGGGGCGACGATCGTCCCCCCGCGGTCCCTTGGGCCGACACGGTCATCTACGAGGCGCATCTGCGCGGCCTGACCATGCTGCGCGAGGACATTCGCCAGCATGAACGCGGCACCTTCGCGGCGCTCGGCGATCAGCGAGTGATCGACTACCTGCGGCGACTGGGAACCACGGCAATCGAACTGTTGCCGATCCACGCTCTTCTGCAGGACCGTTCCCTGTCGGAAAAAGGCCTGCGGAACTACTGGGGTTACAACACCATCGGATTTTTCGCGATCGAGCCGCGCTATCTCGCGAGCGGCGGCTCCAACGAGATGCGTATCGCGATCCGCCGCCTGCATGCAGCCGGCATCGAGGTCATTCTCGACGTCGTCTACAACCATACGGCGGAAGGCAGCGAGCTCGGTCCGACGCTGTCGTTCCGCGGGCTCGACAACTCGAGCTACTATCGCCTGGTTCAGGACAATCGCCGGCATTGCGTCAACGACACCGGCACCGGCAACACGTTCAATCTGTCCCATCCGCGCGTGTTGCAGCTGGTGATGGACTCGCTGCGTTACTGGGTCACGTCGTTCCATGTCGACGGATTCCGCTTCGATCTCGGCGTCACGCTCGGGCGCGAGTCGCACGGCTTCGATCCCGGCGCCGGGTTTTTCGACGCGCTGCGCCAGGATCCGATCCTCTCGAGCGTCAAGCTGATCTCGGAGCCCTGGGACATCGGCCCCGGCGGCTATCAGCTCGGTCAGCATCCGCCGGGCTTCGCTGAATGGAACGATCGATATCGCGACGGGCTGCGGCGCTTCTGGCGCGGCGATGCCGGCCAACGTGCGGACTTCGCCGCGCGGCTTGCCGGATCGAGCGATCTGTTCGATCGGCGGACGCGGCGCCCTTGGGCCTCCGTCAACTACGCCGCGTCGCATGACGGATATACCTTGGCCGACATGGTGAGTTACATCGAACGGCACAACGAGGCCAATGGCGAGGACAACCACGACGGCCACAACGACAACTACTCGGCCAATTGGGGGGTCGAAGGCCCGACCGAGGATGCGAAAATCCGCGATACCCGCGCCCACGTCCAGCGCGCCATGCTGGCGACGACATTCTTTGCCCATGGAACGCCGATGCTGCTCGCCGGGGACGAATTCGGGCGCTCACAACAAGGCAACAACAACGCCTATTGCCAGGACAACGAGCTGTCCTGGCTCGATTGGAAGCAAGCGGCCTCGCCCGAAGGGCAGGCGCTCGCGGCATTTGTTGGGCGGCTGCTGGCGCTGCGCCACGCACATCCGGTGCTGCGCTGCCGCCATTTCATGCACGGCAAGGAGCAGCCGGCACCGGGCATCGCCGACATTTCGTGGTTCGATCAACACGGTGAGCCGATCTCGGTCGACGCATGGAACAACTCGGATGAGCGCGTGATCGTGCTGCGGCGTGCAGCGCAGGACGAGGTGGGCGCAGTCCCGGCCTTAACGTTGTTTCTCAATCCGACCGGCGAAGGCCTCACCTTTCGGCTTCCTCCTCCGCGTGTTCCGACGCGCCTGCTCATCGACACCAACCAGCCTGACGCGCCGGAGCGCGAGCTCACGGGCGAGACGATCGATGTCGCGGCGCGCAGCGCGGTTCTCGTCATCGGCATTCACAAGGCCGAGACGTCGTGACGGGCTTTTCGCGCGCATTGCCTTTCGGCGCGACGCCGGTCGATCGCAATCGCGGCTTCCTCGCGAGCGACCGGACCTATGGCGCCAGGCGCGTGTGGCACGACATACTCGCCGAGGGTGTGTCGTGTGGACTGCATCGGATCGAGCGATTGATGCGGCTACAGGCTCTCAGAGCGCGTCCGCGACGGCGTCGCTCCCAACGTGCTCGACCGCACCTTCGAAGCGCCCGCTCCCAACCGCAAATGGATTGCTGACTTCACGTACGTCTGGACGGCGGAAGGCTGGCTCTATGTGGCGGCCGTCGTCGATCTCTTCTCCCGGCGCGTGGCGGGCTGGTCGATGAGCGCAGCGATGACGGCCCAGCTCGTCACCGACGCGCTGATGATGGCGATCTGGCGACGGGGCAAACCCGATGCGCTTCTGCATCACGGTATACGGATTTCTGGCCTACACCATTGCTCGCGCCCTGCCGACATCGATGGGTGCACAAGGAGCTTGCGCCGTACTGCTCGCATACTGGTCGGCTCTCGATCGACTCGGTGCTAATGATCCGGATCCTGATTGTGCGCTACATATTTTGCGGTCCCGACCACCAGCTGTTGTGCTTGTTCAGTGGCGTTGCGCTTCGACGCCTCGCCGGTTCAGCACGCTGCGAATGTCAGGTAATGGCGACAAGACCGTTATCTTTTCGAGGCGAGCCGATGACATTCGGCCCGGAGAGAACCGCGCAGAGGAAGCCGTCGACGGTGGATACGTCCATTGCATGCGGCGGAGCGGGAAATTTTGGCGGCATCGACGGCCGCGATCACCCACGAACCGGCCCCGCAAAAGCGGGAAATCTTGGCGGCATCAATCACCGCGCTCGCCCGCGAACCGGCCCCGCAAAAGAAGCGCCGGCCGCCTGCACGTTCGAAGGTCGCGAAGACCGTTGCAGTCGCCAGCTAACAGCTACACTGCGCGCACCGTGTGCGCGGTGCCGGCGCACACGCACCGGGTAGCGGCCGGGGCGAGGGTCATGCCGCCGCGCGGTAGCGGCCGGCGTCGAAAAATGGACGAGCGGCGATGCGTGAACTTGGGCAGACCGCACAAATGTCTTAAGCCTATAAGGCGGCGGCTTGCCTCATGCTCTGGAGCTTCTCTTGATGGCGGTCCATATTAATTGAGGTGATACCAGATTAGCGGTTTGCATATAAGTGACGCAAACCGCTTATGCTCGCCAATCTTGATAAGCGGCACGATCAGTATCACCGATGCCAGTCCCATAAGGCGATGATCTCAACCATTCGCTGAGATCCTGAGTGGCGCAAGCGCCGTCACGGTGGCTGCGAACGCCACGGCCAATCCGGCGTCGGCATCCGGCCGCAGCGCTTGCACGCAACGGCGCCACGGATGTGCGCCCGCATGATTCGCGACAATATTGGCTACCTGATCGGTCGAAAAGAAGCGTTAAGGCGCAGTGCCGGTCGAACTGCCGCGGTAAACAACACCGTGCCATGTGGCTAGCTGGGGAGCTTAGCGCCGGTGATGGGCGACCGAGGCGATGTGAGGCGCTAGAACGTCCCATCGCGAATCCGCATCATCGCGGGGCTGTGAGGGTTCTTACTTTTACCCAACGCTTGGTGCGGCCGGGCTGATACGGCAAGTCCCTGCGCTTTGAAACAATACCTTCAAGGCCGAGTTTTGAAATGCGCTCGCCTTCGCCCTCGAAGTGCTCATTCAGCATTATTCCGTAGCGGTCTCTTGAGTAACTGGGCCAGCACCTTCTTACGTTCGTCGAGGGGGCGCTTGCTGAGGTCGCTACCGTTCAGCTCTATCAGATCGAAGGCATATAAGACGACGTCGCTTTCAAAGCACCGCGAGTGAAGCTTGTCGAAGTCAGCCGCACCGTCCTCGCGGTAGATGACCGCTTCGCCGTCCAACAATACTGATTTCACCCGCAATTTTTTCGCCGCCCCGACCCTTGGGGAAAACCAACACGCGGAGGTTAGCGGCGTCAGCACGCCCCGCACGGAGCCGCATAGCGCCGCCACACGGCTTTTTTGATAAGCCCACGGCTCTCGTGAGGATCCAAGGTCCTGTCAGCCTCCACCTTTGCTGCTTCGCATGCCAGATCCTCGTCCTTGATGACGTGTCTAAACCAGGCGGAATAATCGCCGGCATACAAGTGATGCTCCCAGGTTTCATCGTCGATGCCGAAGGCAATATCGACGAACTTGTATAGATTATTTGCGCTCATATTGAGTGTCTTGTGCGGCCCACGAAAGTAAAAACTGCGATCAGGCCCCACATCGCCCACCGCGTATTTACCTCCATGTCGCTTGTGACTCTGAAGCGGCGGATCAAATTTAATCGGCATTGGCGGACGCTCCGAACTGGGCGCCCAATAAAGTATTTCCCCGGCCGCAAGCATCGGCAGACTTGTCGGCACCTTCATACCGATCGATTCTCCAAACGCAGCAAGGCTCTCTTTCGGAGCATCGCCACAGACGAGGACCACATCAACCGTTGTCAACGCCCCGACTGTGAGTACGTGAGGAAGTACGGTGACGAAGATTGCGGTCGGAATGTCCCCGTTCGAGATATGCGACGATCCCTCGTGCACGACCGGCAGCACTTGATGCGCTTCGTCGATCACCAGCCAATGGGGCCGCCCTGTTCTTGCCCGCAGCTGACAGGTCTGCAGCACGAGACCGGAAAAAAGCTCCCGACGCTCCCCCATGGTCAACGCCTGCGTGTTTATGACGACATTGACCGCTACCTTGCGCAGAAGGTTGAGAGCCTCCGTGACTGAAGGCGGTTTCTTCACGCTACCAATGCCGATGGTATGCTGGAGGTCGACATAATCCCCTTCTGGATCGATGACACAGAACTGGAAGCGCTTCTCCGCCATGCGCTCCGTGAGGGCCGTCGCGAGTGCCGATTTGCCGCTCCCAGCAGGTCCTGCGATCAGCACGCTTCCGCGATAGGGCTCAAGATAAACATCGTTTCCAGTGCGATCGACTCCGACGCGAATGCCATGCCTCGCTTTCTGGGCGATATTTGTATCTTCGTGGATCAGCTGCTCAATCAGCTCGACCACGCCAGCGCCATGATTGCCGACGAGTTCAATATCAGCTTCGGCTTTCACCGCCGGCAGAGCATTGGCCACAGCCGCTGCACAGCCGCACGCGCTAAGAAAGGCATGATCGTTCTCTGCATCTCCAACCGCCACCACGTTGTGAGCCGACACGTCGAGATCGCTGAGTGCAGCCAATAAGCCGGTCGCCTTGTTGACGCCAGGCGGGAGGATCATGACCGCACCTTTGTTGAAGACAATCTGGAGCTCTAGGCCGAATTCACGAATGACATTGAGGACTGTGGCTTGATGTGGCTCCCATGTAGAAACGATTGCGCGACCGACCGATATAGGTTCGACTTTCATCTCCCTTAGCCGTCGAACCAGGACGGTTGACGGCGGTGGCGCTATCAATCGTTCTTGCTGGGCTGACGGATCATAGATGAGAGCCCCGTTCTCAGCGACGACGCGGTCGAATATCGCGATTTCGGGAAAGAGTCGCTTAAGGTCCGGAAGCTGTCGACCGGTGACGAGTATCAGCCGTCGTGTCGTGTCCTTGAGGCGCCGTAGAGCGTCGCAGGTCTCGGCTCCGACAAAACCGTCATGGGCAATGGTCCCATCATAGTCGGCGGCGAGGGCCAGAAAATACAAGACACACCTCACGGTACAATTGCCAGGGGTTTTTTAATATCATTCTACCTCCGTCGATCATATTAATCCCAATCAAACGCCAACCAAACCAAAGCCTGTCCCTTGCACGATTTGGCCGGCGCTGCAATGGTCCGCGGACGCGGGCAGATTATGCCTGCGCTATCCATCAACTTGAGAGCCCCCCGCCTAGCACTACCCAAGCATCCGCGCCCCGACGGCGCCTCCCTCCAATGCCTTGCGTTTCGTCTCAAGATCGCCATAGGCGGTGATGGCCGCGCATCCAGGCTGAGAGGGTGAAGGCGTTTCCTCCCCTCTTCACCCCCGCCGGACTTTCGGCGGGGTTTTTTTATTCCGGATGCCGACCGCTTGTTTGTTAGAAAATTGAAGCACTAA
>DATDLC010000005.1:0-26858 GCA_036519515.1 Pseudolabrys sp.
CGAAGTTAGGCATCACCTTTGATGGTGTCGATGCATGTAGGCAGGCAGGGCTGTGGTTGCTCTCCGTCGCCCACGCCCTGTCTGCTGAAAAAACCGTGGAGCAGTTGCCATGGGCAGGTACAGTAGCCATCCCCAGCTCTACAACAACAGACGCTGGCACGCGCGACGCAAGCAACAACTGCAGCAGCATCCCCTATGCTGCATGTGCTTGGCTAACCATAGGGTGACTGCCGCTACTGTGGCAGACCACATCAGCCCGCATAACGGTGATCCCAATCTGTTCTGGAATGGACCACTGCAATCATTGTGTGGGAACTGCCATAATAGGTTCAAGCAACGCGTTGAAAAACATGGCTATAGCAATGCAGTCGATGTTGATGGCAGACCACTCGATCCAAATCATCCAAGCAATAGTTTCAAATAGACCACGGGGGGGTGGAAAAATGTTTGGAGCGTTTCGATCTGTAAACTGGCGCGGGCCCGTAAGACTGAATAAGTAATGTTTTATCGCAACGTTGCTGTAATCTGTGCGTGACATATGACTGATACTAACGCGGAGGTGACGTATGGGGATGCGAGGTCGGTGGGGATATACTCCTGCGGCGCTAAAGCGGACTCCACCGCCGCCGATGCGTCACAAGTTGGTTTGTCCTGCGTGCAACCGGCATTTTATCAGCCAGCGGCGTGATGCAATTTTTTGGCAAGATTGTCGACTGAAATGTCGCGGTCGAAATGTTGCTGCAGGTATTCCTCGGTCTGTCTGATCTTCTGGTCGGAATGTGGACGCGACAACTGCACAACTGAATATCCCGCCTGACGGCCACGCGGCATGCTAAGCAGCAATGCTTTTGCGCACTGGAGCGCGACTTCGTGGCCGCAGAATTTTTCCACCAGATAAAGCCTCAGATCGATCGAGGCGTAGACGCCGCCACTACAGAAGAGACGGCCATCTTCGGTAACAAACTGCTCCGGTTGCCAGCGGACCTTGGGATAGCGTTCGCGCAGAATATCGGCCAGCCCCAGTGGGTGGTTGCCCGCTTGCCATCGAGAATCCCACATTCTGCAAGGAACGCGACGCCAGTGCAGACGCCCGCAATATAGGCGCCGCGGTCATGCCACTTCTTGGGCCAAGGCAGGAGCGATGTGTTTTTTGTAATCGAATCGATTGCGTCCCAGCCTGATGCTGGAACGATAATAATATCGGCCTTTTTGATGTTGCTCAGCGCGCCGTCGGGCGTAAGTCCCAAGGCGCAGACAGATTTCACGCTGCGTCCGTCGATAGAAGCTGTTCTGAATCGGGGTTTTACAGCCTCTCCCTGGAGCCAATTCCACACAACGCCCGCGGCGTGAAAGATTTCGATGGGCGCAACCGCTGTCGACGTATAGCCCCCTCAAGAATGACGACGACAACGTCCAGCAGGCCGTCGTTTCCTCTGGCCGATCCATGTTCGTTCGTGCCGCTGGGTCGCGCCTAGATGGACCATGGCTAAGTATCCTTGCCGCGCTGCTACGGCGATTGAACGCCGCCGGCAAAAAGCCGGACGGCGTCAGTTGGTCAGGAATTCGCAGTCATCGGGTCGATGACTGTCCGTACCTCGGTCATTTTGGTCGCCGGAAAGCCCCTCAGCTTGGCATGTTCCTTAACGGCGGCCTCGTCTTCGGCGAGATAGATGCAGAAGCCCTTATTGTCGACGATATAGGAATGCTCCCACTGAGCCTTACCTGCGAGTTTGGCCAAAGCATTATTGGTGGTTGTGGCAACATCCTTGAATTGAGCGCGATTCATTCCACCCACACCGGGCAGATCGCGTTCGATGACATAGCGTTTCATTGTCCTTACTCCGTATTGTGAGTACGGACCGGAACATCGGTGCGATTGCGTATATAAGCTAGATGTCAATATTGACATTATATATAGGTGAAGATGACAGGCGCCAATATGCCCCATTCCTGCAGTCGATTGATTGAGACAATCAATATTGGAAATGGGCATTCAGCCGCGCAAGTTGCGGCAAGCCAGGGGGGTCAATGTCCAAGCCCGGTCGCCATTGCAATCTGATTTGGCTGCTCACGGTCTTGTTTGTCTGCGTCACAGCGGGCCACGCGCAAGGTCAGGCTGCTGCCGCAGCTGCCGGGGACGCCTGTCTTGCTTTCAAAAAGGGAATGTCGCTCGGCAATTCTTTGGCTCGCACCAGGACAAAGCTCCAGGCGGGCGGAACGCTTGTCATCGTAGCACTCGGGTCTTCGTCGACGACAGGTTTTGGATTGCTCAATTCGGGCGGTGCCTTCCCCGACGTCATGAAACAGGAGCTCCTGCGATTGCGGCCGTCCGCGCGGATCGAGCTGATCAACAGCGGGCGCATCATGGAAAATATTTCCGACAACGTCGCTCGCCTCGATACCGACGTTCTGCGTTATAAGCCCGATCTCGTGGTCTGGCAGCTCGGAAGCAACGATGCAGTATGGCGCGGCATCGCGGACAATGCGAAGGAAAGTCTTACTGGTGCCGTAAAGCGGCTTAAAGCCGTCAACGCCGACGTCGTCCTCGTTGATTTGCAATACGCGCCACTTGTGCTGCTCACCTCGCGCCATGACCGGATGGAAAAGATCATTGCCGAGGTCGCGCGCGAACAGAACGTGGGACAGTTTTCGAGATTTACGCTGATGAAGAGGGCAATCGAGGGGGGTGTGAGCGGCCTTGTCGGCTGGGACGGCCTTCACAAGACCGCTGAAGGCCACCGCTGCGTTGGCGTAGCGCTCGGTCAAATGATCGACGCCGCCGCTCGATAAAAATCCTACTCGGCGGCTTGTGCGGTTGGCAATCGATAGTCCTTGAATTGCTGGCGAAGTACGAGCTTCTGAATCTTGCCAGTGGCCGTATGCGGAATCTCATCGGCAAAAACCACGTCGTCGGGCATCCACCACTTTGCGATCTTCCCCTGCATAAAGTCGAGGATGTCCTCCTTGCTGGCCTGCTCGCCCTTCTTGAGAACGACGACAAGCAATGGCCGCTCGTCCCATTTGGGATGCGGCACGCCGATGACCGCGGCCTCCGCCACTTTCGGATGTCCAACTGCGAGGTTTTCGAGATCGATGGACGAAATCCATTCGCCGCCGGACTTGATCACATCTTTGGCACGGTCGGTGATTTGCATGTAGCCGTATTGGTCCATCGTTGCGACGTCACCGGTATCGAACCAACCGTTCTGCTCAAATACCTGATCGCCGTCGACCTTGTAATAGCTTTTCGCCACCGCCGGCCCACGGACCTTGAGGCGGCCGAACGTCTTTCCGTCCCAGGGTAACGGTTTGCCGCTGTCGTCGGTGATTTTCATTTCAACGCCAAACGGGGGATGACCCTGTTTCATTTCTACGTCGAGCTTTTCTTCGCCCGTCAGTGCTGCATATTCCGGCTTCATCGTGCAGAGCGAGCCGAGCGGGCTCATTTCGGTCATGCCCCATGCGTGGACGACCTCGACACCGTATTTGTCCTGGAAGGCCTTTGTCATCGCTCGTGGGCAAGCAGACCCGCCGATCACGACGCGCTTCAAATGCGGAAGCTTGCCGCCGGTCTTTTCAAGGTCTTGCAGTAACATCAGCCACACAGTCGGCACAGCGGCCGTGAACGAAACCTTGTAGGTGTCGAGCAATTCGAAGATCGAAGGGCCATCAAGTTTCGCGCCCGGCATCACCATCGTGGCGCCCACCATCGGCGTGGAAAAGGCGAGGGACCAGCCATTCGCATGAAAAAGAGGTACGACCGGTAGTACAACGTCGCGTGACGACAGACCCTTGCAGTCCGGCATCGCTGCCATGAAGGCGTGCAGAACATTGGAGCGATGCGAGTACAGCACGCCCTTCGGGTGCCCGGTTGTCCCCGAGGTGTAGCACATGCCTGCCGCCGTGTTCTCCTCGAACGATTTCCATTTGAAATCGCCGTCGACTTCGCCGATCCAGTCTTCATACGCGACTGCATTCTTCAATGTTGTCTTCGGCATATGGGCCGCGTCGGTGAGCACGATATAGCGTTCGATCGTCGGCAGCTTGTCCGCGATCTTTTCCAGGAGCGGCACGAAAGTGATGTCGGTAAACATCGCCCCGTCACCGGCGTGATTGATAATCCAGGCGATCTGATCGGGAAACAGCCGCGGATTAACTGTGTGGTAGATTGCGCCGAGACCTAGGATGCCATACCAGACTTCCAGATGCCGCCACGTATTCCATGCGAGTGTCGCCACGCGGTCGCCGAGCTTGATGCCGTCTTTCTCCAGCCGCTGCGCCACCTTGAGCGCGCGCGCGCGGATTTCGGCATAGTTGGTTGTATGGATCGGACCTTCGACCGACCGTGTGATGACCTTGCGCTCGCCATGGTAAATGGCGGCATGGTCGATGATGCGATGGCACAACAATGGCCAATCCTGCATCAGGCCAAGCATGGCATTCCCCTCTCTGTACGGCGCGCAGTCGAGCCCGAAAACTTTTCGGAAGCATGCGCGTTATCAGACTTGGACCGGCGCCCCTCGCCAGTCCGGGTCAAGGTTAGCCACCGCGCCGGACCGTGCAACGGTTTCGTTGAGAGCCAAATGACAGGGTCGTCCAGGGGCTCATGGCACCACACATAAACCCCGCAATTCCAGCCAATATCAGAGCCACGCGGCTCGCTATGGCGCTCCTGTGGCTGGCAGGCACAGGCATCGGCATCGCCCTGGCGGAGGACGTTCCGATACCGGAGCCGCGTCCATCGCTTTGGACTGTACCTCAAACATTTCGTGAGGCCGCAAGCCCAGATTTCAATTCTGCTGACATAACGAGCGCGCCGACGGAGTGCGACCAGCGCCTCGGGGCAATAGGCGTTTTCGAGCCGATGCCGCGCCTGATCGGCCCGGATTCCTGCGGTGGCGAGGATATGGTGCGGCTCGATGCTGTGACGCTGCCCGGCGGCGCGTACATCGAACTCAAAACGGCGCCGGTCCTGCGCTGTCCGTTTGCCGAATCGCTCGCCGCATGGCTGCGTGACGTAGCTGCGTCACGTGCGGACAAGCTTGGTTCCCCCCTGCATGCAGTCGAGACCTACGATGATTTCGAATGCCGCGGTCGGAATCGGGTCGCCGGTGCCAAACTCAGCGAGCACGGCAAGGGCAACGCGGTCGATTTGCGCTCATTTGTCTTGGCTGATGGCCGGATACTGACTCTCACGGACATGAACGTCGCAAAGGATTTCCGCGACGAGCTTCGTGATAGCGCCTGCAATCGCTTCACCACGGTCCTTGGACCGGGTTCAGACAGCAGCC
The DNA here is from genome assembly GCA_036519515.1 of Pseudolabrys sp. Classification (GTDB taxonomy): domain Bacteria; phylum Pseudomonadota; class Alphaproteobacteria; order Rhizobiales; family Xanthobacteraceae; genus Pseudolabrys. Next base: position 5,292 of record DATDLC010000005.1, read on the forward strand.
ATGAGTCACACATCCATCTCGATCTTGTCGCGCGTCGCGGAGGCTATCGGATCTGCCAGTGGGACGTGCGCACGCCGCCGACCACGGAAGTCGCAGCCCAGGTTCCGTTGCCCCCACCGAGACCGACCATTAACCCCTCGGCTGCCGCGCGAAAAATGTGACGTGGTCATTTGAAATCGAAAGCAAAACGGCGCCCAACGGCGCCGTTTTCTTAATTACTGCGCTGGGAATCAGCGGTAGCGGGGAGTCGCCGACGCCATTCGCGGGCTCACCGGGGAGTCGCCCTGATGCGGCGCTAGCACGACAACCACCGTGCCCGGCTTCACGCGCTTGTACAAGTCGATCACATCCTCATTGGTCAAACGGATGCAGCCAGACGAAATAGCTTCGCCGATGTACTCCGGCTGATTGGTGCCGTGGATACGGTAGAGAGTGTCTTTGTTACCCTCGTAGAGATACATAGCGCGCGCGCCCATTGGATTCTGCGGACCCGGGCTGACAAAGTTTGGCACATCCATGCGCTTTTTGATGTCTTCGGTCGGCGTCCATGACGGCCATTCCGTCATGCGGCCGACCTTGGCCACGCCCGAGAAAGCTAGCGCTTCCTCGCCAACAGTGACGCCATAGCGGATCGCCTTGCCCCCCGGCAGAACGTAGTAGAGATAACGCGCGTCCGTATCGATCAGGATCGTTCCTGGCCCTTCCTTGCGGTGATAGTCGACGATGTGTCGCTTGTACGGCTCGGGAATCGCTGCCTTTTCATAAGGCGCCGCCGCCAGCAGCTTCCTGTCGCGCGGAGTAAAGTTCGCTTCCGACGCCGGCTCTACGGTGGACTGCATGCAACCGCCAAGCATTACTGCGACGCCGAACAGGACTACCGACAACCCCCGTACCGCCATATTCTGTCTCTTTCCCGGACGCCACATGGCGGCCGCAACGCATTTCCCTCAGGTTGCAATTAACCGAAAAAACCACGCCATTGCACGGTTTCTAGCGTGTCCACACTCACCTTCCTGTGTACCTGTTGCAGGAATGCCGCAGTGCACCTAACGGGCCTAGCCATAAAACGACATTGGTCCCAAGACCTTAAGACCGAGTTTACCATCGCTGCGCTTATACTGCGAAAACCGGGCTAATTCTGTCTCAAATGTCACACGAGAACACGATTTGTCGCGCAATTCCGCCCCAGTGATTCAATAAGTTGGGTCTGTAGGGACAACGCAGGGGAAGGACTTGGAGTTAGAACTATGAGTGCGAAAGCAGCGGAGCAGAAGCAAGACTCCGCCGGACAATACACCAACCTCGACAAACGCTACGGCAAGATCGGGATTTCGGCAGTCGCGGCTGCAATGTGCCACAAGAGCGAACAGCGCAACGCGACCGAGTCCCATTTCGAACCCTACGATCGCGACTAGCGAGCCCCGCGCCGGCCGTAGCGTCATGTAAGACGGACCGGTCGTCTGCCAGATCACCGCCACGCTGTGTGCGGCCGCCGTTGCGGCTGTGTCTCGGCTATTTATGTCTTGCGCAAATCCGCGCGATTGGGTCATGAGAGGTAACCCGATCGCGGAATGATCGTGAGTGGATTGTCCGCAAGATGGTGATTGGATGCTTTCGGTCTACGTTCCACAAGGATCCACACTCGAGCGCATTGTCGTCCAGCCTGGCGCGACGCCGCCGGAAAACGCGGTGTGGATCGACATGGTCACGCCGAGCGTGCAGGAAGACAGAACGGTTGAACAGCTGATTGGAATCGCCGTTCCGACCCGCGAAGAGATGCAGGAGATCGAGGTCTCAAGCCGACTCTACGTCGAGAATGGCGCGCGATACATGACGGCTACGCTCATGTGTCAGTCCGACACTGTTACTCCAAAGACCACCGCCGTGACCTTTATTCTCGCGGGCCATCGTCTTGTAACGGTGCGCTATGACGACCCGCGGCCATTTGCGATCGTCGAACACAAGCTTGGACGGTCATGCCATGCCAAGATCACCGGCGAAGACGTGCTGATGGATCTGCTCGACGCCGTTATCGATCGTTCCGCAGACATTCTCGAGCGCATTGGAGCCGAGGTCGATCAAGTTTCGCATTCAATCTTCGAACCGGAGCAGGAGGCACAGCAACCATCCTACAACGACGTGCTCAAGGCGCTGGGACGCAAAGGCGATCTCACCTCAAAAGTTCGCGAGAGCCAGGTATCGGTTGGCCGTCTGCTGCTATTTCTCGCCAATGAAGCCGATAACATGAAATGGCCGAAAGACAGACGCGCGCAGCTCCAATCGATGCTCCGCGACGTAGGCTCCCTATCGGATCATGCCACCTATCTCACCAACAAGATCACCTTCCTGCTCGACGCCATGCTTGGCGTCGTGAATATCCAGCAGAATAACATCATCAAGATTTTCTCGGTTGCCGCAGTTGTATTGATGCCGCCGACGCTGGTCGCCTCGATCTACGGCATGAACTTTCGCCACATGCCTGAGCTCGATTGGATCGGCGGATACCCATTCGCGCTGCTTTTAATGCTGCTCGCCGCGGCGCTGCCTTATCTGTATTTCAAATGGCGCAAGTGGCTTTAAGGTAAGTGAGACTTGAGCATCTAGCGCCGCTCATCCCCGCGCAAGTTGAGCCGGAAAAGATAGCTCACACATGCTGGCCACCATTGATGTGGATCTCTGCGCCGTTCACGTATGAGCTCGTGTCGGTGCACAGCACGTAGATAATCTTGGCCACCTCGTCGGTCGTGCCCAGCCGATGCATCGGGATTTGTTCGACAATTCTTTCAGTGCCGGGAGAGAGCATGACGGTATCGATCTCACCCGGTGCAATGGCATTGACGCGGATGCCAAGACGCCCAAAATCGCTTGCCATTTCGCGGGTGAGCGCGGCGAGCGCAGCTTTCGAGGTCGAATAGGCCGCGCCCGCGAATGGATGCACGCGCGAGCCGGCGATCGAGGTTACGTTCACCACCGAACCCTTAGTAGCCTTGAGCTCCTCGACCAGCCCGCGTGCAAGCATGATCGGGGCAAAGAAGTTCACCTGGAATACGTGGTGCCAATCTTCTTTGCTGGTGTTGAGGGTGTTCAGCCGCTTGCCGCCGTCGGCCTTCGGCGAGATGGCCGCGTTGTTGACCAGCGCGTGCAACTCATGGCCGTCGAGCCGGCGCTTGGTCTCGGCGATCGCCTCCAGCGTGCTGGCCTCATCGGAAAGGTCGACCTGGATGTGATCTTCGGGACCAGCCTCCCACGGACAATTCTCGGGGAAGGGATGACGTGAGCACGTGATCACGCGCCAGCCGGCCGCGGAGAAGCGTTTCACTGTCGCGTGACCGATTCCCCGGCTCGCTCCCGTGAGGAGCAACGTGCGGCGCGGTTGGTTCGTTTGTGAACTGGGCATGCCATTCCTGGAATGGTTCTAGTCTGTGATCGACATAGGTGATGCTAGCTTACGGATAGAGCCGCGTCTTGTTCCAAGGGGCATCCGGGCGCTCGCGCTTGAATTCGACGCGATCATGCAAGCGAAACGGCCGCTCGTGCCAGAACTCGATCGATAACGGCACAATCCGATATCCCGACCAGTTGGGAGGACGCGGCACTTCGCCGATCGCGTATTTGGCTGCGTAGACCGCAACCGCTTTCTCAAAGGCGAGCCGGCTTTCGAGCGGTGACGATTGCTTGCTTGCCCAGGCACCGATCTGGGCCTGTTTGGGACGGGTTGCGAAATAAGAGTCGGCTTCCTTTTCCGTCACGGGCTCGACATGGCCGCGAACGCGCACCTGCCTGTTCACCGACTTCCAGTAGAACACCAGGGCCGCTTTCGGTTGCGCATCCAATTCTTGCCCTTTTTGGCTGTCCATGTTCGTGTAGAATACGAATCCACGCTCATCGACACCCTTCAGAAGTACCATCCGCGCATTTGGAAGACCTCTGGAATCAACCGTGGCGAGCGTCATGGCGGTGGGATCACGGGGCTCCGTGGCGGTCGCGTCCGTCAGCCACGCGCTAAAGAGTCGCAATGGCTCGTCGGCTGTGGTGAAATCACCAGTCGTTAACCAACTCGGGTGTTCAATTGGTGATGTGTCGGACATCTGCTGGGGTGCTTCGCGTGGCCGGGACCAGTACCCGTCGATACAGTCGCCTTTATAGTGGATGCGCGTGCCCACGCCTATGGCGTGGCATCACCACAGCCGCCGCTCTCACATTGGCTCTGGGTTGTGGGGCCTGCAGCCTGTCGGGCCAGTTCGATTCGCTGTTCGGAGAAAAATCCGACCGGACGGGTACGATCACGCCTCCCCCGGGGACCAAGGAAGTGGTCCAGCTACCCCCCGATGCCGACCTCGCTTATGCACGAGCTGCTGCCAGCGCAGTCCTCAGCCGCGGCGAGAAAGACACCAGCATGCCGTGGGAAAATCCGAGCACAGGCGCGCGTGGCACCGTGACCCCGATCGCGTCGGCCTACACTCAGGACGGCCGGACATGCCGCGATTTTCTGGCGAGCTTTGTCACCGGCAATTCGCAATCCTGGTTGCACGGGGAAGCCTGCAAGCAAAGGCAAGGCGATTGGGAAGTTCGTACGTTCAAGCCCTGGAAATCCTAGGGTTCGCAGTCCTCTCCATCGTCAAGTTTCCGGTCGTCGGACGGTGGTGGTGTCCGCGTTGCATCTTCTGCGCCCAAACCCCACATTAAGTCCGCCAAAGTGCCGGTGCTCGACCGGCTGACAGGGGATTTCACGGGAGTTTGGATACGATGCGCGACCCCTACGAAGTCTTGGGGGTTTCCAAGAGTGCAAGCGAGGCCGATGTCAAGAGCGCCTATCGGCGTCTCGCTAAAAAACTGCATCCTGACGCCAACAAGCACGATCCGAAGGCAGCGACGCGCTTCGCCGAACTCAACGCCGCATATGAAGTTGTCGGCGACAGCGACAGGCGCAAGGCTTTCGATCGCGGCGAGATCGATGCCGAAGGCAAGCCACGGTTCCAGGGCTTCGAAGGGTTCGGTGCGCAACCGGGTCGCGCACACGGTCCGGGCGGTGGTGCGCACTTCGAAAGCTTCAGTTTCGGGCCCGACGGCTTTCGTCGGTCGAGCGGCGGCTCCGGCGGAGGGTTTGAAGACCTTTTGCGTGGGATGTTCGGCAGCCGTGGGGGCGCCGCGCGCGGTTTCGGCACGCACGTCGAAGATGATTTCGGTGCGGCAAGCGGTGCAGGGCAGGATCTGCACGCTTCGTTGACCGTGACGCTTGCGGATGCGGCCAAGGGCACAAAGACCCGCGTGCATCTGCCGACAGGCAAAGATGTCGAGGTTAAGATTCCTGCCGGAATTGCAAGCGGCCAGCAGATCCGGCTGAAAGGTCAGGGATGGCCCAGCGCAACCGGCCGGTCAGGCGACGCACTGATCACGATAAATGTTGCGCCGCATCCGCTGTTCAAACCGGATGGCACTGATCTTCGGCTCGAACTGCCCATCACGCTCTACGAGGCCACCCTTGGCGCCAAGATGCGTGTTCCCACGCTCGACGGTGCAGTCGAGCTCGCGATCCCTGCCGGGACAAATTCCGGGCGGACCTTTCGTTTGCGAGGCAAAGGCCTCAAGGCTAAGAGCGGCGCCGGCGATCTGCTCGCGACGGTGCGGATCGTGATGCCTGACAGCGTGGACGACGAGTTCAAAGAACTCATGAAAAAGTGGCGCGACAAGAAACCTTACGATCCGCGTAAGGATCTGGAATGAGAAGTATGGCCGGGACCAGCCCGGCCACAATGTTCATCGCCCTCGAACCTGGTCTACAGCTTCTTCGCGCCGGTCTTGTCGACCTGTTCGTAGGCTGCCTTCGTCACCTTCTCGAGCCGCTCTCGATCGGCGGGCCCGCTGATTACATAAGCGATTTTGTCGTCGACCCAGTAGAATGCGGCAAACTGATCGCCAACAGTATAGCGAAGAGCGGTTTCCGGCACGTCGGCCTTGGCACAATACATGGTAAAACGCTCGCCGGACGCGCTTTCATACATATAGAAAGCGGCCGCGCCGGTCGGACCAGGAAGTAGCCTGCCGCCAACCAGCTTCAGTCCGATTGATTGAAGATCGGGAACACGCAGATCTTCGCCCAATCGCTTTGACAACCACTGCGTCATATGCGCCCGCTCGCCGCCGGGCACTTCCACGGGATGACGCACCTCGACCACATATAGCTTGTGAGCGTCGAGCGCTTCGCTGGCGTACATATTAAAGTTGCTCGGGGCGGCAGCAGAAGCGCCACGCGCCATCCAGCCAGCCGCACCGCCGACAATGAAGGCCATGACAGCTGCAGCGGCTGCCATTGCCGTCCAGGAGCGTCCGTTCGCCTGGTCTTGCTTGAGCACCTGGTCGAGCTCGAGTCGTTGCGGCACCGGCTCATCGACAGCCGCGCCGAAATGCGCACGTATACTTTCGGCCTGAGCCCGCCAGGATGCTACCAGTGCGGCCTGTTCCGGATGATCCGCAAGCCAGGCGGCAACGACCACCTTGCGGTCGGCCGGTAACTCGCCGTCGATGTAGGCGTGCAGTTCATCCTCGGTCACGGGTGAATCGCGATCGATCATGGTTCACCTTCTCTCTTCATTTCACGCGGCGAAGCGCGGGGCGCCCGCCGTCGAGATAGTTTTTGATCTGTACGCGTGCACGCGCCAGACGCGACATTACAGTGCCAATCGGCACACCTTGAACCTCTGCAACTTCCCGGTAGCTAAGCCCTTCCAGCACCACCAGCAACAAGGCGTTGCGCTGGTCCTCGACCAGCGTTGCAAGCGCGCGTTCGATATCGCGCCCACCTGCTTCCGGTCCAGTGAAGTCCGGTGCATCGTTCTCTTCGATCGGCGACAATGCCGGGCGCCTTGCCAGCGAGCGCAGTCGATTGCGATTGAGGTTCGTCAGGATCGTGTACAGCCAGCTGCGCACGTCGCCGCCGTGAAACAGATGTTCCGACCGCAGCGCGCGCACCAGCGTGTCCTGTACCAGATCGTCTGCGATATCCGAGTCCCGCGTCAGCGCCCGAGCATAGCGCCGCAGCGCGGGGATCGTCGCCTCAACGCTCTGACGGAACGTGGCCAATCCGGCCCTCCTTTGCCCTAGGGATGTGGTGGACCGGAGGCCGGCCTGTCCGCACGCCTGCCGAACGAGCCGGCATTGTCAGTTGTCAGAAAAACCCCACCGTTCCGATCATATTCCCGAAAATGAATTGAAATAACAACGACAAACGCATTGCCCGGTGCTTGCTTGCTGGGCAAATGCCCCTGTGCCATAGGAGGCAGCCGACGTTAACCGGTCGAAACAGGAAGCGGCATGCCGGAAACTTCAGGTCTTATGCGCGGCAAACGCGGGCTGATCCTGGGCGTAGCCAATAATCGCTCGATCGCCTGGGGCATTGCGCGCGCCTGCCGCGATCACGGCGCCGACCTTGCCTTCACATATCAGGGCGACGCACTCAAGAAGCGAGTTGAACCGCTGGCCGAGGAGGTCGACGGCCTGGTGGTCGGCCACTGCGACGTCACTGAGCCGTCATCCATCGATGCGGTATTCTCGGCGGTACAGTCAGCTTGGGGTTCACTCGATTTTCTGGTGCACGCCATTGCTTTCTCCGACAGGGGTCAGCTCGACGGGCGCTATATCGACACCACCGAGGACAATTTCATCAAGACCATGGTCGTCAGTTGCTATTCCTTCACGGCGCTTGCCCAGCGGGCCGAAAAGCTGATGACCAACGGCGGCTCAATGCTGACGATGAGTTACTACGGAGCCGAGAAGTGGATGCCCCACTACAACGTCATGGGGCTCGCCAAGGCGGCGCTTGAAAGTTCGGTACGCTATCTGGCCGCCGACCTGGGTGTAAAAAAAATTCGGGTCAATGCGATATCGGCGGGTCCTTTGAAGACGCTTGCTGCTTCCGGGATCGGTGATTTCCGCTACATTCTGAAATGGAACGAGTTCAATACGCCATTGCGGCGCAATCTCACACTCGAAGAAGTTGGAAAAGCTGGCGTCTATTTCCTTTCCGACATGTCGAGCGGTGTGACAGGCGAGATCCATCACGTCGACGCCGGTTATCACATCGTTGGAATTAAAAATCCCGACGCGCCGGATATCACGCTCGGCAAGGATAACTAGCGGCGATGGCGCCGCCGACGATCTATTACATCCGTCACGGAGAAACCGACTGGAACGTAGCCGGTCGTTTGCAGGGTCGGCGTGACGTACCGCTGAATGGGCGGGGCCGCGCGCAGGCCAGCCATTGCGGAGACATCCTGCGGGACCTGTTTGCGCAAAACGGTCGAAGCCCCTCGGGCTTCGATTATGTGTCCAGTCCGCTCGAACGCGCCTGCCAAACCATGGAGCTGGTGCGCCCGGCCCTCGGATTGACTTCGAATGGCTATCGCCTTGAGCCGCGACTTGCCGAAATCGCCTTCGGTGATTGGGAGGGATTCACGATCGCGCAATTACATACGCGCGATCCACAGCGCATCGCCGCGCGCGAACAGGACAAATGGCGTTTTGTGCCGCCTGGCGGCGAGAGTTACGAAACTGTCTCCAGGCGCATGAGCGAGTGGTATGATAGCCTGACCCGCGACACCGTGGCCGTCGCCCACGGTGGCACCGCCCGCGGACTCATCGCATATCTCGGCATCGCCGAACCCGCGGCGGCGCCACTCGTCGATATCGCTCAAGGCATCGTGTATGTGTTTGAAGGCAGACGGATGACGCGGCACGCGTAGCCAAGATCAGGAAAGAAAAAGCGGCCGGACTTTTGGTCCGGCCGCTTGAGCGCAATGTCGCGCTCGAAATTGAATTTAGGCCGCGATGCGATAGAGAATCTCGGACTTCTTCTCCATCTTCTTTGACTTTTTCTTCTTCTTGGCGGAGAGATCGGTCGAGCCGAGATCGGTCTTCTTGTCCATCTTATTCTTGGCCTTCTTCTTCTTGGCCGAGAGGTCGGTCACGCCGAGCTCGGACTTCTGCTCGGTTTTCTTCTTGGCCTTCTTTTTCTTGGCCGAGAGGTCGGTCGAGCCGAGCTCGGACTTCTGCTCGGTTTTCTTCTTGGCCTTTTTCTTCTTCGCGGCGGACAGCTCATCGCTCTTGACGATGCCGCTGACTGCCGGTGTCGCATACGCCGGCAGGCTCACCGAGGTGAGAAAGCCGAGCGCGACAGCGATAGCAGTGATCTTGCGCATAGTGTTTGTCCTCTTGAGTCGATCCACTCGAATGGCGGGAGCTTTTCTGTCGGTCCGGGAATTTCTCAGCTCCGGCTTCGTCCCAAACCAACATCCTCTACATAGCTAATGCCCATCGCTTTCGCAATCAGTAAAATGGAAAAAGCCCTTATTTTTCCGTAGCTTAATGAGTGTTCAGCTTGCTATTAACTTTCGTTCAGCGAGGTGAATGTCCATTCAGCACCGGCCGTGCCAATCGCAATCAGAAAATGAAAATTAAGAGCTGATTGCAGGGATCTACGTATGATCGTCGTTTAATTGACCGGCGCCGGAGTGCGCGTTACCAAACCGAACACGCGGAACTGCTATGTCGTTCAATACTTTCGGTCATCTTTTCAGGTTTACGAGCTTCGGGGAAAGCCACGGAGCCGCTATCGGCTGTGTTGTCGATGGCTGCCCGCCACGTATTCCGCTTAAGCAAGAGGATATCCAGCGAGAGCTGGATCGCCGGCGACCTGGGCAATCACGCTTCACCACCCAGCGGCAGGAGCCGGATGCGGTGAAAATCATGTCCGGCGTCTTCACCGACGAGCGCACGGGGACGCAGGTCACCACCGGCACGCCGATCATGCTGATGATCGAGAACGTTGACCAACGTTCCAAGGATTATTCCGAGATCAAAGACAAATACAGGCCGGGCCATGCCGGCTACACTTATGACATCAAATACGGCATCCACGACTATCGGGGTGGAGGACGGGCGTCCGCGCGCGAGACCGCGGCGCGGGTCGCTGCCGGTGCGATTGCGCGCAAAATTGTGGCCGGCCTGACTGTACGTGGCGCCCTTGTACAGATGGGGCCACACAAGATCGATCGTTCGCGTTGGGACTGGAATGCGATCGACAAGAATCCTTTCTTTTGTCCGGATGCGAAGCAGGCTGAATTCTTCGAAGGCTATCTCGATGGGGTACGAAAAGCTGGTTCGTCCTGTGGCGCAGTGATCGAGATTGTCGCGGAGGGCGTGCCGCCGGGACTGGGTGCGCCGGTTTACGCCAAGCTCGATGGGGATCTCGCGTCGGCCTTGATGGGTATCAATGCGGTCAAGGGCGTTGAGATTGGCGACGGCTTTGCCACGGCGGCAATGAGCGGGGCTGAGAATGCAGACGAGATGAGGATGGGAAATGATGGCAAGCCGATATTTCTGTCCAATCATGCTGGCGGCATTCTGGGCGGCATTTCGACGGGGCAGGTCATCCTTGCCCGGTTCGCGGTCAAGCCGACCTCGTCGATTCTGACTCCCCGAAAAACCGTGGATCGCTATGGCCACGACACCGATGTGGTCACCAAGGGTCGTCACGACCCATGTGTGGGCATTCGCGCGGTGCCGATTGGCGAGGCGATGGTGGCATGCGTGCTGGCCGACCACTATCTGATGCACCGCGGCCAGATCGGCGAGGGGACGGCTTGGCCGTTCAAGCCCGGCGCGTGACGCCCTTTTCGAGGTAGAGCCGTGGCCGACAGCCATCAACGCGTTGAAGCGGCGATCAAGGCCTTCACCAATGGCGAGATCGTGGTCGTCACGGACGATGACGAGCGCGAGAATGAAGGCGACCTGTTCGTCGCAGCGGCGCACTGTACGCCCGAAAAGATGGCGTTCATCATCCGCAATACATCGGGCATCGTCTGCACGCCCTTGGGTGCCGAGCAGGCGCGCAGGCTGCATCTTGAGCCGATGGTGGCGGATAACGAGGCGCCGCTCGGTACGGCCTTCACAGTGTCGGTCGATGTCCGTCATGGTTTAACGACGGGCATTTCAGCGGAGGAACGATGCAACACCGTGCGCGCGCTCGCGAATGGCAATAGCGGCCCTGCTGACTTCGTGCGCCCAGGCCACGTGTTTCCCTTGGTTGCGCGAGAGGGCGGCGTGTTAATGCGCTCCGGCCACACCGAGGCGTGCGTCGATTTGTGCCGTCTTGCGTCGTTGCCGCCTGTTGGCGTGCTCGCCGAACTGATGAACGACAACGGCTCGGTCATGCGCGGTCCGGAAGTCGCCGCCTTTGCGCAGAAACACAAGCTGGCGCAGGTCTCAATCGCTGAGTTGATCGCGTACCGGCAGAACCGCGACAAGCTAGTCGAGCGGGTGGGGGAATTCCATGTGGCATCGGAAATTGGCACGCTCAACGGCTACGCTTATGTGACGCCCTTCGATCGTGTGCATCACATGGCCTTCGTCTACGGCGATATTGGCGACGGCAAGGGTATTTTGGCGCGGCTGCACAGGGCCGATGTCATCGGTGATGTGTTCGGCGGTGCCAAGCCAATCCACGCCGCGCTTGCGCGATTCAAGACAGCCGGACGCGGCGTAATCGTATTCTTGCGCGACGGTACGGCTGGCGTCCCAGTTGCTGAAATTCCTCACGAAGGCGATACGGGCGCCGACGCCGCGCGTTCCCGGCAGTGGCGCGAAATCGGGCTTGGCGCACAAATTCTCAAAGACTTGGGGATATCCTCGATCCGATTGCTGACGTCGAGCAAACGAACCTACGTAGGCTTAGGTGGTTTTGGCATAGAGATTGTGGCCACCGAGCCGATTGAAGGCTGACCGCGATATTTCCGGAGCACGATTTCCGGAAAGCGTTTGCAAGCGATCACCGGCCTTTTTTTCGTCCCCGCGCCATGTCAACATTCGACCATGGGAATAAGCTTGCGCAATCTGGCGATTGCAGTTGTCGTTGCCGTTCTTGGCCTTGCGCTGGCCGCATCGGCTTCGCCAACGCCGCCCCGCCTTGCGGATGCGCGTAAAAGCGCGATTCCCGTGGATGTCGAGCTCGTGATTGCCGTCGATGTGTCTTATTCGATGGATCCGGACGAGCAGGCGCTGCAACGGGAAGGCTACGTTCTCGCGCTCACGTCGAAGGAATTTCTGCAGGCTTTGCGGCAGGGTGTACACGGCAAGATTGCGATCACCTATTTCGAGTGGGCCGGCCAGTTCGACCAGAGGATCATCATGCCGTGGCGTCTGATCGACGGCCCGGAGTCCGCCGACGCCGTTGCCGCCGAGATCAGCCGTGCGCCATACCGCCGCGCCTCGCGAACATCGATTTCCGGCGCATTGAACTTTGCCAAGCCGCTCTTCGACGACAGCGGGTATAAAGGCTTACGTCGGGTGATCGATGTCTCCGGCGACGGCACCAACAATGCCGGCCAATTGATCGTGCCGACACGGGACGAAGTACTGGCTGCCGGCATTACTATCAATGGCCTGCCGATCATGCTCAAGCGGCCCTATGTCGGCACGCTGGATATCGATGAACTCGACGTTTATTACGAGGATTGCGTCATCGGTGGCCCGGGCGCCTTTGTCGTGCCGATCCGTGAACGCGAGAAATTTATCGATGCAACGCGAACGAAGTTGGTGCTCGAGATTGCCGGGCGACAGCCGGAAGGGCACGTCGTTCCGGCCTCGTCGCAGGCGCCTCGTGTGTCCTGCACGATTGGAGAAAAGATGTGGCAGGAGCGCTGGGGTGGCGGAATCGACTTTCGGTAGCTGGAAAGCTACTTCGCAAACTTCGCCACGATTTCCACGTGATGGGAATAGCGGAACTGGTCGACCGGCGTGACGCGGTCGAGCTTGTAGCCGCCTTCGATCAGCATTTTCGCATCGCGCGCAAAGGTGGCCGCGTCACAGGACACTGCGACGACGATCGGCACCGTGCTTTTGGCAAGTTCGCGGGCCTGTACCTCAGCTCCCTGACGGGGTGGATCAAATACAAGTGCGTCGAAACGCTTTAATTCGCTCGTCACGAACGGTCGGCGGAACAGATCGCGCGTCTCCGCTTCGATCGGTTTCAGGCCGGATGTGGTCGTGGCTGCGCGTTGCAAGGCTTTGATGGCTTCTGCGTCGCTGTCTGCCGCGGTTACGCGTCCGGTCTCGGCGAGCCGAAGCGCAAAAGTCCCGATACCGCAAAAGAGGTCGGCGACGTGCTTGAACTTTCCGAGATATTCAAGCGTCAGCCGTGCCAGCGTAGCTTCTCCCTCTGTCGTCGCCTGCAAAAACGCAGCCGGCGGCAGCGGCACTTGAGCGCGACCGATCCGCAATAACGGCTGTGCGCGCTGCACCACCAATTCACTGTGCCGCGTGAGCCGCGCCAGTTTGTGGGTTTCCGCGACACGGGCCAACGCCGTCCGGCGCTCTGCACTGATCGCACCGGAACCGCGCACGTCGATATCGAGTCCGCTGTCCGTTGCAGTCGCCTGGATATCGAGAGGTTTTCCTGTGGGGCTGAGCGTTTCGGCTATGGCCCATGCGGCAGGAAGCGCTCGGGCAAGCTCTGGCGTAAGAATGGGACAGGCATCAATGGCGACGATGTGATGCGCACGCGGTGCCGTGAAGCCGACTTCGAGAATATCATGAACGCCTCGTCTTGCGTGCAATACGGCGCGCCGGCGGCCAGCCCCATGGGCGTCGATCAGCTCGCCGACCGGTGCAACCACATTCGCTTGCGCTAGGGCCTCCAGCACAAGTGAACGCTTCCACAGATGACATTCCGCAAGCGACCAGTGCTGCAAAGCGCAGCCGCCGCAGGCACCGAAATGCTTGCAAATGACTCCGCTGCGCTCGTGGCTGCGCTTTTCGATATGCAGAAGATGGCGGCGGTCCGGATGACCATCGACCGGCTCGACAGTGACGATCTCGCCCGGCAACGCGTATGGAACGTAGACCGGTCCTTTTGCCGTGTCGGCGACACCGTCTCCCCGATGCCCGAGCCGCACGATAGTGAGTTGCTCAATCACGCGTCGCCCCAAGCAAGAACTCGGCGTTGCCGTCACTACCCATGATGGGTGAGGGGATGGTCCCGAGCACACGCCAGCCGTGTGAAATCACCAACCTGGCGATATCATCGCAGACGGCCTCATGCAGAGCGGCATCGCGAACGATGCCTTTTTTCGTGGCCCCGGGACCCGCTTCGAATTGCGGTTTGATCAATGCAACCAATTGGGCCGGAGATCTGGCAAGCCTGAGCGTCGAAGGGAGTGCCAACTTCAGCGAGATGAAGCTGACATCGACGCTGACAAGATTGGGAAGCTCGCCGAGGTCGTCGGGGGAAACTGTGCGGATGTCGGTACCTTCCATCGAGACGATTTCGTGACGCATATGCAAAGATTTGTGCAATTGCCCCTGGCCGACATCGATCGCATAGATGTGCCGCGCCCCACGATTCAGCAGGACCTGCGTGAATCCTCCCGTCGAGGCACCGACATCAAGGCAAATCCGATCTTTCGGATCAAAACCGAAATAGTCGAGCGCCGCCGCGAGTTTGACGCCGCCGCGCGAAACATAGGGATGAGCCGTGCTTGCGTGCAGCTTTGCATCCGTTGGAATTTGTTCGGAAGGCTTGAGCACCATTCGCTCGTCTGCGGTCACAAGGCCGGCCTCGATCGCAGCCTGCGCCTTCGCACGACTCTCAAACAGACCCCGGTCGACGAGAAGTCGATCGGCGCGTTGACGCAGTGTGGTCATTGCTTGGCGCGCAGAGTCAGGAACAAAGTTCCGCGTACGGCAGTTACAATTGTGGCGCCGTAGATAGTTGCCGAGGGCGCCGTGGTTATTCGTTCGAGGAGCAAACGTATGGCACGCAGATATTCAAGAGGTGCTTCGAGATATGTCGAGCGCGCGATGAAAAAGCGCAAGAAGGGTACGCTCAGAAGCGGGCGCAGCGGCAGAAAGGTCAAGAGCCGCAAGCAAGCCATAGCCATTGGCCTCTCAGAGGCACGTCGCAAGGGAAAGAAGGTACCCCGGAAAAGGCGGCTCTAAAGCCGTTAGGCGAGCCTGACGGTCTCGGCGTCGACATCCTTGCCCAGTGCCTCGAATACCTTGGCGACAATCGCGCCCGCGTCGAGACCGGCAGCCGCATACATCGCCGCCGGCGTATCCTGATCGATGAACCGGTCCGGAAGAATCATGCACCGTACACGAAGCCCCTGATCGAGCAGCCCTTGCTCTGCGAGTGCCTGCAAGACATAAGCTCCGAAACCGCCGACAGCGCCTTCCTCGATTGTAACCAGCACCTCGTGTTCTCGCGCCAGTCGCGTCACCAATTCGACATCGAGTGGTTTGGCAAAGCGTGCGTCCGCGACAGTAGCCGACAGACCAAGCGCCGTAAGTTCCTTGGCGGCCTTCAGGCATTCGCCGAGCCGCGCGCCGAATGACAGCAAAGCCACCTTGTGGCCCTCCTGGATGATCCGGCCTTTCCCAATTTCCAGCGCCTTGCCTTCCGCCGGCATCGGTACGCCAAGGCCTTCACCGCGTGGATAACGCAGTGCGCTTGGCCGGTCGTCGATCGCAACCGCGGTGGCAACCATGTGAACGAGCTCAGCTTCATCCGCTGCCGCCATCAGAACAAAGCCAGGCAGGCATCCAAGATAGGTGACGTCGAAGGCACCGGCATGAGTTGGTCCGTCGGCTCCGACGAGACCGGCGCGATCGATCGCTAAACGGACCGGCAGGCCCTGGATCGCGATGTCATGCACGACCTGATCATAGGCGCGTTGGAGGAACGTAGAATAAATGGCAGCGAACGGTTTGTAGCCTTCGGCGGCGAGGCCGCCAGCAAAAGTTATCGCATGCTGTTCGGCGATACCGACGTCGAACGAGCGGTTGGGAAATTCCGTTGCGAACAGGTCAACGCCGGTACCGGACGGCATAGCGGCCGTGATCGCTACGATCTTATCATCCTTGCGCGCCTCCTTGATCAGACTCTCGCCGAAAACCTTGGTGTACTGCGGCGCGACAGATTTTGATTTGGCCTGAGCACCGGTCGCAACATCGAATTTGACCACGCCATGATACTTGTCAGCGGATGTTTCTGCGGGGGCGTAACCTTTGCCCTTCTGCGTCACCACATGGACGAGTATCGGACCGGCTTCGGCGTCGCGTACATTGCGCAGCACAGGCAGCAAATGGTAGAGGTTGTGACCATCGATCGGCCCGACATAGTAAAAGCCGAGTTCCTCGAACAGAGTGCCGCCGGTCCAGAAGCCGCGCGCGAACTCTTCGGCGCGCCCGGCCTTCTCTCCAAGGAATTTCGGCAGGTGCTGCGCCAGCTGTTTGCCGATGTCGCGCAGCGTCCGGTAGGCCTTTCCGGAGATAAGCCTGGCGAGATAGGCCGACATTGCGCCGACCGGCGGCGCAATCGACATATCATTGTCGTTGAGAATGACGACCAGCCGCTCGTTGCGCGCGCCGGCATTGTTCATCGCTTCGTAGGCCATGCCTGCTGACATCGCTCCGTCACCAATGACGGCGACGACGTTATGCTTTTTCCGCTCGAGGTCGCGCGCCACCGCCATGCCGAGTGCGGCTGAGATCGAAGTTGAGGAGTGAGCAGCGCCGAAAGGATCGTATTCGCTCTCGGCGCGCTTGGTGAATCCGGACAGTCCGCCGCCTTGCCGCAGTGTTCGAATGCGGTCACGACGGCCCGTCAGTATTTTATGCGGGTAACTCTGATGACCGACGTCCCAGATCAGGCGGTCCCCTGGGGTATCGAATACGTAGTGAAGCGCGACGGTCAATTCGACGACGCCAAGTCCTGCACCGAGATGGCCACCTGTCTTGGCGACGGCATCAACGGTCTCGGTCCGCAGCTCGTCGGCAAGCTGCTTGAGCTGATCGGCCGACAGGTTTTTGAGGTCGCTCGGAAAATGGATACGGTCGAGCAGCGGGGTCTTGGAAGACTCGGACAAGAGCAACTCCAACAGACTTGATCAGAGGCGGGTTCGAGCCAGTGTCACAAAACTGGCTGGGCCGCATCACTTACACCAAAAGTGCCCTCGCGGGCAATTCGGCAAGAAGTCCAATTCTGATACAGAAAATACGGTCAATCCACGTCAAGTGGCGTGGTGCCGCTCGGTCTACCGTCGGCATCGAGGGTAATCCTTTCGACGCGTGCTTCGGCTTGGCGTAGCAGCTCCTCGCAACGCTTCTTCAATGCCTCGCCGCGCTCGTAAATTGCCACCGATTCCTCGAGAGGGACTTTGCCTTCTTCCAGGCGTTTGACGATCGACTCAAGTTCTTCGATCGCCCGTTCGAAGGGCAATTTCTTGACGTCGGCATTATTGTTTTCGGCCATATTCAATTCCGGCGACTCGTGACCTGTATCTGGGGGCTAGGATAGCGCGGATTCTTTAGCCGTGCATCAGTGCGGTGACGTGGGCTGCTACCGAACGCGACAATCCCTGTAGATCATAGCCACCTTCAAGCAATGAGATGATGCGTCCTTTCGCGCTCGCATCGGCAATTTCCATCAATTTCTTGGTGACCCAGGAATAGTCGGCTTCGACCAGATTCAGGTTTGCCAAAGGATCGCGCGTGTGCGCGTCGAAGCCGGCAGAGATGATGAGGAAGTCGGGTTTGAATTGTCGAAGGCGAGGGAGAATGATTGTCTCGAAGGCCTCGCGGAAGGCCTCGCCGCCGTCGCCGGCCGAGAGTGGCGCATTGACGATCGTATTGAACTCTCCGCGCTCTCCGATCGCGCCGGTGCCGGGATAAAGCGGCATCTCGTGGGTTGAGCAATACATCACGCTCTTGTCCGCCCAGAAGATGTCCTGCGAGCCGTTGCCGTGGTGCACGTCGAAGTCGACGATCGCCGCGCGCTCGACGCCGTGCGCCTTTTGCGCATAGCGTGCGGCGATCGCCGCATTGTTGAAAAGACAGAAACCCATCGGCCGCGCCGTTTCGGTATGATGACCCGGTGGGCGAGTCGCGACAAAGGCGTTCGGCGCCTTACCCGCCATCACCTCGTCAACCGCCAGCGTCGCGCCGCCGACCGCGCGCAGCGCCGCCTCGTAGCTTCCCGGCGACAGCGCCGTATCGGCGTCGAGTCGCACAAGGCCTTCAGCGGGTGAGGCTTCGCGGATCGCTTCGACGTATTCCATTGGATGACAGAGCGCGATGACATCGATGTCGCCGCGCGGGGCTTCGACGCGCGCCAAAGACTGAAACTTCTCGTCCTCCAGCACCTGTTCGATCGCGCGCAAACGGTCCGGCCGCTCCGGGTGTCCGGCTGGCGTCAGGTGGTTTAGACAGGCCGGATGACTGAGAAGCAGAGTTGACATTGTCTAGACTTAAACATTCGCGGGCCGTCGTGGAAGTGCCTATCGCGATTTTGCGTCCAGACTGACACCCCCAGGCGGGGGGCTGTTGTCGGGCACGAAGAAATCCACCTGCAGCGGTTGGTTTGGATCGACGCGATATTGGTCAAAGTCGCGAACGCCCTCGCTCGCGAGGAATGTATCGTCGATCAGAAAGTTCCCGGTAAAGCTTTTTGGTTTTTCGAAAATGCGGCAGGCGGCCTCGGCAATGATTTCCGGTTTCCGCGAGCGGTGCATCATCGCATCGCCTCCGAGCAGATTTCTGATCGCCGCCGTGGCGATGGTCGTTCGCGGCCACAATGCATTGACTGCGACTTTCCCGCGCAACTCGCCAGCGAGCCCGAGCACAACCAAGCTCATACCGAATTTTGCCATCGAATAGGCTGTATGCGGCGCGAACCACTTCTCCGCCATGTCGAGGGGAGGGGAGAGCATCAGGATATGCGGGTTCGCCTGCCGCGTAAGATAGGGGATGGCAAACTTCGAAACCATGAACGTGCCGCGGGCGTTGATCTGCTGCATAAGATCGTAACGCCGCATATCGGTTGCCGTGACCGGCGTTAACTGGATCGCGCTGGCGTTGTTCACGACAACGTCGATGCCGCCGAATTTCTCGGCTGCCTCATCGAGCGCTGCCTGCACGGCCGCCTCGTCGCGAACGTCTACCGCAAGAGGCAATGCCCGTCCGCCGGCTTTAGCAATTTCAGCCGCCGCAGTGTGAATCGTGCCTTCCAGTTTTGGGTGCGGTTCGACGGTTTTTGCGGCGACCACGATGTTGGCACCTTCAGCAGCGGCTTTGAGCGCGATCGCGAGACCGATTCCGCGCGAAGCCCCGGTGATGAACAGGGTTTTGCCTTTTAACGACATCGGCGTGATGTCTCCTCAGCTGTCATTCTGCGAGCGCCGCCTGTGCGCCGGTAATGCCCCCGGCACCTTCGGTGACGCTGCGCTCGAGGCCGGTTGCCTGGACCGCAATATTTTCGGCGAAAAAACGCGCGAGGACGGTACGAGCGATACCGTCGCCGGCGCGAAGCGAGGCAAGAGCCTGTTCAGCCAGCATGCATCCGCCTGCTGTATTGCCAAACAACCGCAAATAGGGCGTTGCACCGGCGAGCGCCGCATCAGAAGCCTTCTGCGCAAGCAACCACCGGTTCGTACGCTCAAGGCTGTCTACTGCTTCGCCCAGTCGCGTGGCGGCCTCGCCGAACTCGGGCGCATTACTCGACTGAACCGACGTCACGGTGCGTCGCAGTTCGTCGATGTAAAGTTCGACAGTCTTACCGCCTTCCAGAGGCACTTTTCGAGTCACTAGGTCGAGCGCCTGAATGCCATTTGTGCCTTCGTAGATCGCGGCGATGCGCGCGTCCCGATAGTGTTGGGCAGCGCCCGTCTCCTCGACGTAGCCCATGCCCCCGTGCACCTGGATACCAAGGGACGCCACCTCGGAGCCGATATCGGTCGAGAAAGCCTTGGCAACCGGCGTGAGCAAAGAGGCGCGTTCGTACGCGCTCTTGCGTTCGGTGTCCGATTTCGCGCGCATTGATCGATCGATGGCAATCCCGGTCGCATAACAGATCGCACGCGCGGCTCCCGTCAACGCACGCATTGTGAGCAGCATGCGTTTGACATCCGGGTAAGCGATGATTGCACCGGCCGCGCCCTGCTTGCGTTCTCGGGCATACGCCAGTGCCTGCTGTGTCGCGCGCTCTGCGATGCCGACACCCTGCAGGCCAACCGCAAGCCGCGCACGGTTCATCATGGTGAACATGCAGGCCATGCCTTTGTGTTCTTCACCAATGAGGAAGCCGACTGCCCCTCCATGATCGCCGTACACCATCGTGCAAGTGGGCGAGGCATGAATGCCGAGCTTGTGTTCGACGGAGTGCGCCCGCACGTCGTTTCGTGAGCCGTCTGGCATGATCTTGGGCAGCAGAAACAGGGAAATGCCCTTGGTGCCCGGGGGCGCATCAGGGAGACGCGCGAGAACGAAATGGATGATGTTGTCGGTCAGGTCGTGCTCGCCGTAGGTTATGAAAATCTTCGACCCGGTGATGCGATAGCTGCCATCACTTGCACGCTCGGCTTTACTGCGCAAAGCGCCGACATCGGATCCGGCCTGCGGCTCGGTGAGCTGCATGGTGCCCATCCATTCGCCGCTGACGAGCTTGCCAAGATATTCCTGCTTGAGCTTGTCGCTTCCATATGCGTGCAGTGCTTCGATCGCCGCCATTGTGAGAACGGGTCCGATGCCGAAGGCCATCGAAGCCGAATTCCACATTTCGATGCACGCGGCGTTCAAGGCATGCGGCAATTCCTGGCCGCCCCAATCGGCAGGTGCCGCAAGACCATTCCAGCCGGCTGCGGCCCAACCCGCGTAGGCCTCTTTCCATCCGGGCGGCGTGGTGACCTTTCCATTCTTGAAGGGCGTACCGAACTTGTCGCCCACGCTGTTGAGCGGAGCGATCACGTCGCTGGCATAGCGCCCGGCTTCCGTCAGGACGGAATCGACGGTCTCCTCATCAAGGTCGCCGTAGATACCTTCGGCCAGCGCTTTTTTCAGGCCGGCGGCGTGCTTTAATGTGAAGGCGATATCGTCAACTGGAGCGCGGTAGCTCATGGCTGCTAATCTAGCCCTGGCCAAAGGCCGGTCAAAGCACGCTTTATGCATATGAGCTGTGGGCGTTGATTGGGCCGAGCGCCGCCGCTATGGTCCGGCCGCCGCGTACGAGACGGTTCGGTGCGGCTCTCCGGCACCTGTTGGGGCGTAGCCAAGTGGTAAGGCAGCGGATTTTGATTCCGCCATTCCCAGGTTCGAATCCTGGCGCCCCAGCCAGCGTTTCATGATTTGCATTCGTCACTTAGCCGCCGTTGTCTTGTTTTTGTCGATTTCATTCTGACCGCTATTCCGCGCTTCATTCTGACCGTTTGTCCTCTCTATGTTCGCCAGCCTGTGGGCATGACGTTTGCGCGTGGCCGACAGCGCGCGGTGGAACGTTTCCTTGGCGTAGCCGCGATAGGCTTGCGCTGTTTTGTGGCCCGACAATGCACGGCCTTGTCCTTCGGTTAGCGCGGCCTCTTCCAACTCGGTCATGCCACCGTGTCGGCAAGCGTCGAGTGTAAAATGCGACGGCAAGCCGATTGCCTTGCGCAATTGCTGTATGATTTTTTCAAAGCCGCTATAGCTGTACGGTTTGAATGCAACTCCATTAGGCGATTTAATTTCGCTCAGGATCATCGGAAGGCC
>DATDLC010000006.1:0-32719 GCA_036519515.1 Pseudolabrys sp.
TCGATTTCGCGCGCCATCGCGAGGTGCTCGACGGCACCTTGAAGCTCGGCATCATTCCGACGCTGGCACCTTATGTGCTGCCGCGCATGCTGCCGCGACTGCAGGCGAAATATCCGCGCCTGCGGATGGAAGTGCGCGAAACGCAGACAAGAGTGCTGCTCGAAGAGCTGGTTCGCGGCGAACTCGACTGTGTGATGCTGGCGCTGCCGACCGAAGATGCCGACCTCGAGACGTTGCGTTTGTTCCAGGACTCGTTCCTGCTGGCGGTGCCCGCCGCCGATGAAAGACCGTTGCGCGGGCGCGTCGCCGTTGCAGACGTCGATCAGCGCCGCCTGATTCTGCTCGAAGAAGGACACTGCCTGCGCGATCAAGCATTGGCGCTTTGCAGCACCACGCGAGGCGAGGGCCGGCCGGTCTCGGCGCGACGTCACTTGCAACAGTGATGCAGATGGTGGAGAGCGGCTACGGTGTGACGCTCCTCCCGTGAAGTCGCTGCCGCGGTCGAGGCGCGCGACGATCGCGTAAAGCTGATGCGGTTCGTCGAGCCTGAACCAGTACGGACGATCGGTCTGGCATGGCGACGCACGTCACCGCGAAAAAATGATTTCGTGGCTTTGGGCCAGATTGTTAGCCAGACTCTTGCCAGCGATTCCCGTCAAAGCCCTTCACGCAAGGCAAAATAAAAAGGGCGGCCTTGCGCCGCCCTTTTTCGATGTGATCGGCGTTGAATTATTCCGCGGCGCCGCCTTGCGCGGCCTGCGGCTGGTCGCCGCCTTCGGCGCGCTGCTTGCCTTCGAGGTCTTCGCCGGTGGCCTGATTCACCGCTTTCATCGATAGGCGCACCTTGCCGCGCTCGTCCACGCCGAGGAGCTTCACTTTCACCTTGTCGCCTTCCTTGACGACGTCGGTGACCTTGTTCACTCGGCGCGGCGCAAGCTGACTAATGTGCACGAGGCCGTCCTTGGAGCCGAAGAAGTTCACAAAGGCGCCGAAGTCCATGACCTTCACCACGGTGCCTTCATAGATGTGGCCGACTTCCGGATCGGAAGCGATCGACTTGATCCAGTTGATCGCCGCCTTAATCGACTCGCCGCTGGCGGAGGCGACCTTGACGGAGCCATCATCCTCGATGTTGATCTTGGCGCCCGTCTTTTCGACGATCTCGCGGATCACCTTACCGCCGGTGCCGATCACTTCGCGGATCTTGTCGGTCGGGATCTTGAACATCTCGATGCGCGGAGCATGCTCGCCGAGTTCAGCGCGCGCTGCCGTCAGCGCCTTGCCCATCTCGCCGAGAATGTGCAGGCGACCGTCTTTCGCCTGCGCGAGCGCGACCTTCATGATCTCCTCGGTGATGCCGGCGATCTTGATGTCCATTTGCAGGGACGTCACGCCGTGGTCGGTGCCGGCCACCTTGAAGTCCATGTCGCCAAGGTGGTCTTCGTCGCCGAGAATGTCGGAGAGCACGGCGTAGCGCTTGTCCTCGAGAATGAGGCCCATGGCGATGCCCGCCGTCGGGCGCTTGAGCGGCACACCCGCGTCCATCAGCGCCAGCGAGGAACCACAGACGGTGGCCATCGATGACGAGCCGTTCGACTCCGTGATCTCGGAGACCACGCGGATGGTGTAGGGGAACTCGGCCGAGCTCGGCAGCATCGGGTGGATCGCACGCCAGGCGAGCTTTCCATGGCCGATCTCGCGGCGGCCGGGCGAACCGATGCGGCCGGTTTCTCCTACGGAGAAGGGCGGGAAGTTGTAGTGCAGGAGGAACGTCTCCTTATACGTTCCCTGCAGAGCGTCGATGAACTGCTCGTCTTCGGCGGTGCCGAGCGTTGCGACGACCAAAGCCTGGGTCTCACCGCGCGTAAACAGGGCCGAGCCATGGGTGCGCGGCAGAACACCGACTTCCGCCACGATCGGGCGGACGGTCTTGTTGTCGCGGCCATCGATGCGCTTGCGGGTATCCAAGATGTTCCAACGCACGATCTTGGCTTCGAGCTCCTTGAACACCGCGGCAACGCGCAGCTTGTCGTAGTCTGGATTCTCCGCGCCGCCGGGGAAGAAGTGCTCCATCACTTTTTCCTTCGCGGCATCGACCGCGACATGGCGCTCCTGCTTCGAGGCGATCGAATAGGCTGCGCGCAGGTCCTTCTCGACCAGGCCGAGAATTTCCTTCTCTAGCTTTATGTTGTCGGGAAGCGTGAGTTCGCGCGGCTCCTTCGCCGCTTTTTCCGCGAGCTTGATGATCGCCTCGATCACCGGCTGGAAATGGCGATGGCCGAACATCACGGCGCCGAGCATGATGTCTTCGGACAGCTCTTTCGCTTCCGACTCGACCATCAGCACCGCCTCGTTGGTGCCGGCGACGACGAGATCGAGCTGACTTTCGACCATCTCGTCGAGTTGCGGGTTGAGCACATACTCGTTGTTGATGAAGCCGACGCGCGCCGCGCCGACCGGGCCCATGAACGGCACGCCGGACAGCGTCAGTGCGGCGGAGGCCGCTACCATGGCGACGATGTCGGGATCGTTCTCCAGATCGTGCGACAGCGTGGTGACGATCACCTGGGTGTCGCAGCGCCATCCGTCCGCGAATAGCGGACGCACCGGGCGATCGATGAGGCGCGATGTCAGCGTTTCCTTTTCGGTCGGGCGGCCTTCGCGTTTGAAATAGCCACCCGGAATTCGGCCGGCGGCGAAGAACTTCTCCTGATAGTTGACGGTGAGCGGCAGGAAGTCGACGCCTTCCTTCGGCGTCTTGGCCGCAACGACGGTGGCGATGACCGTGGTCTCGCCGTAAGTGGCGAGCACAGCCCCATCGGCCTGCCGCGCCACCCTTCCGGTCTCGAGGGTTAGCTTGCGCCCACCCCAATCGAGTTCAACTCGATGCATATCGAACATTTTTTCTTTCTCTCATGGTTTCCGGCGAGCCCCGAAAGCCATGAGCAAGACGGCGAGAAGCTGCCGCGCGTCACCGCGATGCGGGAAGCAACAGCGTCTGGCGATCCTGCCATGGCGTTTCGAACCTTGCCTTGTTGCAAGAGGCGATCCTTATCGGCTCTTGCCTAATCGCCGGCCGCGCCTATCGCCGCCGGCTTAACGGGCGAACGCGTTCTCCGCATTCGCCGCACGGAACGCACAGGGCACACGCCCTGCGCGGAAAAATCATCGGCGGATGCCGAGCTTCTCGATCAGGTTTTTATAGCTCGCTTCGTTGGTGCGACGCAGATAATCGAGCAGCTGACGGCGCTGGCCGACAAGCTTGAGCAGCCCACGACGGGAATGGTTATCCTTGACGTGGGTTTTGAAATGCTCGGTGAGATTATTGATACGCTCGGACAGGATCGCCACTTGCACTTCCGGCGACCCGGTATCTCCGGGCTTCTTGGCATACGTCTTGATTACTTCGGCCTTGCGGCCGGTGGTCACCGACATCGGTCATCCTTTCTTACGCACGGCTCTGCCCAACAGGCCGGCGAGGTTGAACACGCGCTTGGGGACGATTTCGCCACGATCCAGTTCGGCCAGAGCCAGTAATCGGCCCGATACCGTGACATAGACAGTGCCGCGGAAATTGGGTGCGTCCCGTCCGCGCAACAAAACGGCTTGGCCTCGCTGAAGCCTTACCGCGTCTGCTCCGCTGACGGCCAGCGCCGGGATGTCGTCCAGCGCGGTCTCAACGGGGATCAGAGCATCCGCGAGGCTCGCCTCGCCGGACGCGGCTGTATGGCATAGAGCCTCCAATTGTTCCAGCAAAATCATGGTTTCTTCGTCAAACGGCCCGACCGCGGCCCGACGCAGGGCGCTGACATGGCCAAAACAGCCCAAAGCGTGGCCAAGATCGCGG
Source organism: Pseudolabrys sp. (assembly GCA_036519515.1). Classification (GTDB taxonomy): domain Bacteria; phylum Pseudomonadota; class Alphaproteobacteria; order Rhizobiales; family Xanthobacteraceae; genus Pseudolabrys. The sequence goes on from DATDLC010000006.1 coordinate 3,848, forward strand.
GCGAGCGAGCGGACATAGGTACCTTTCCCGCACTCGGCCTCGAACACAGCGTGATCGGCATCCGGCCAGTCCACGAGCTCCAGTCGGCCGATGTCCACCGGGCGGGCGGCCAGCTCCACCGCTTCGCCATCACGGGCGAGGTCGTAAGCGCGCTCGCCGTCGATCTTGATGGCCGAGTAGCGCGGCGGCACCTGTTCGATGCGACCGGTGAATGATGGCAGCAACGCCCGAAGAGCGTCAGCCGAGGGCCGTTGGTCGCTGCGCGAAATGACGCGGCCTTCGGCATCATCGGTGTCCCGCTCTTCGCCCCAACGCACCGTGAAGCGATAGGACTTGCGGCCGTCCATGACGAACGGGACGGTCTTGGTCGCTTCACCGAGCGCGATCGGCAAAGCGCCAGAGGCGAGCGGATCGAGCGTACCGGCATGGCCCGCGCGTTTGGCTTTGAACAGACGTTTCACCACGCTCACAGCGTGGGTCGAAGTCATGCCGACCGGTTTGTCGAGTATGACCCAGCCGTGCACGTCATACTTGTCGCGCTTCTGTTTTTGTCTCATTCCGCTCTCATCCTGGCGTCCCGGTACAACGACTCGTGGCGCCTCGTCACCAGGAGGGCGATGCAGATTCTTCAAAACGTGTTCGTTCACTCGCTGTCCTCGTCGTGGTTCAGATCGCGCTTTACTTCCGGCGAACGCAGCAGCTTGTCGATGCGTTCGGCCTCGGCGAACCGATCGTCGACACGGAAGCGGATATCGGGCGCGAATTTCAGGTTGACGCGGTGCGCGATTTCTGCCCGCAAATATTTCTTGTGACGTTCGAAGGCGGCTACCACCTCTTCGGCGTCGCGGCCACCCATCGGCATCACATAGATCGTGGCGAGCCGCAGGTCGGCGGTGATGCGCACTTCCGGAATCGTGATCATGTGTCCTTCGATGATCGGATCGTGCACGTCGCCGCGGACAAGCATCTCGGCGAGCGCGTGCCGCACCAACTCACCAACGCGCAACTGACGTTGCGAACCTCCAGGAGCAGCGTCGCGGTGATGTTGTTTATGTCGCGCCATATAATTCAGAACTTTCATTCGTTATGCCCGGCCTTGTGCCGGACATCCACGTCTTCCTCCATGAAGGAAGTAAGGCGTGGATGGCCGGGACAAGCCCGGCCATGACTGGGAAATGGGTGTGGCCTCTAACCTACGCTGTGAGATTTGGACTCACAGCGAGCGTTGAATCTGCTCCACCCGGTAGCATTCGATCACGTCGCCTTGCCGCATGTCCTGGTAGTTTTCGAAGGCCATGCCGCATTCCATGCCGGCGCCGACTTCGCGCACGTCATCCTTGAAACGCTTGAGTTGCGATAGCTTCCCTTCGTGAATCACGACATTGTCGCGGATCAGCCGCACATTGGCGCCGCGCTCGACGATGCCGTCGGTGACCTTGCAGCCGGCAATGTTGCCGACCTTGGAAACCTTGAAGATCTCGAGAATCTGGGCGTTGCCCAGCATCGTCTCGCGCAGCGTCGGCGGCAACAGGCCGGACATGGCCTTTTTAACGTCGTCAACGAGATCGTAGATGATGTTGTAGTAGCGAATCTCGATGCCGGCACGCTCGGCGGCCTCGCGCGCTTCCTTGTTGGCGCGCACGTTGAAGGCGATAATCGGGACGCCCGAGGCCTCGGCCAGCGTGACGTCGGATTCCGAAATACCGCCAACGCCAGCGTGCAGCACGCGGGCGGCGACCTCATCGGTGCCGAGCTTGTCGAGCGCGCCGATAATAGCTTCCAGCGAGCCTTGCACGTCGGCCTTGATCACCAGTGGGAATTCCTTGCGGCCCGAGGTCTTGGCCTGCGCCATCATCTGCTCAAGGGAGCCGCGCATGCCGGTAGCCCGTGCGGCAGTCTTCTCGCGCTTCTGCCGCGCACGGTAGTCTGTGACTTCGCGCGCGCGCGCTTCGCTGTCGACCACCGCCAGGCGGTCGCCGGCATCCGGCGTGCCCGAGAAGCCGAGCACCTCCACCGGAGTCGATGGCCCGGCGCTCGGCACCGGCCCACCGGTGTCGGAGACGAGCGCGCGTACACGACCCCATTCAGCACCGGCAACCACAATGTCGCCGGGATGCAATGTGCCGCGCTGGATCAGGACGGTTGCCACCGGGCCGCGGCCACGGTCGAGCTTGGCTTCGATCACAGTGCCTTCGGCGGGACGATTCGGATTGGCCTTGAGGTTGAGGATCTCCGCCTGCAAGCCGAGCATTTCGAGCAGCTTGTCAATATTTGTCTTCTTGGTGGCGGAGACTTCCACGTCCACCACCTCGCCGCCCATGGATTCGACCTGGATCTCGTGCTGCAAAAGATCTGTGCGCACGCGATCCGGCTTGGCGTCGGGTTTGTCGATCTTGTTGATGGCGACGATGATCGGAACCTTCGCCGCCTTGGCGTGATGAATGGCCTCGACCGTTTGCGGCATCACGCCGTCATCGGCAGCGACCACGAGCACGACGATATCGGTGACCTTGGCGCCACGGGCGCGCATGGCAGTGAAGGCCGCATGGCCGGGCGTGTCGATAAAGGTGATCTTGGCTCCAGATGGCGCGGTCACCTGATAGGCACCGATATGCTGGGTGATACCACCGGCTTCGCCCGCCGCCACATCAGAGGATCGAATCGCGTCGAGCAGCGATGTCTTGCCGTGGTCAACATGGCCCATGACGGTGACGACCGGTGCGCGTGCTTGGAGCTGCGCCGGATCGTCTGCAACGTCGAACAACCCTTCTTCTACGTCGGCTTCGGCCACGCGCCGCACGCTGTGGCCCATTTCCTCGGCGATGAGCTGCGCGGTATCTGCGTCGATAACGTCATTTATAGTGGCCATCTGGCCCTGCTTCATCAGCAGGCGGATCACGTCGACCGCGCGTTCGGACATGCGGTTGGCAAGGTCCTGGATGGTGATCGCCTCCGGGATCGTGACCTCGCGTACCAGCTTTTCCTTCGGCTCGGCCGAAGTGACTCCCTTGAGCCGCTGGGTACGGCGGCGAAATGAGGCGACCGAACGCTCGCGAACTTCACCAGCGCTTAATGCATTGATGACGGTAAGACGTCCGCGCTGCTTCTCGGCGCCAACGCGAGGCGCTGCGCGTGGAGCGGCTGCCGGTCGTCCGGCGCCGCGCCTGCTACGCGGGGCTTCATCCTCGTCGACTTCGAGCGTAAGACGGGCGCCCGGCCCGCTGCGTGGAGTCTCATCGACGCCGAAGCGCTTCTTGGCGACCTCGCCTGCTTTGCGCTTGGTTTCCTCGTCGTGCTTGCGACGCTCTTCTTCATCGCGCTTGCGTGCTTCCGCGGCTTCCCGCTCGGTACGGTCGACCTGCTCGCGACTGGCACGGCGGCGAGCTTCTTCTTCGGCAATCTTGCGCTCTTCCGCCTCGCGAACCCGCGAATCGGCGAGCGCGTGCGCGCGCGCGCTACGCTCCTCGTCGGTCAGCGTGCGCAGCACGACGCCTGAAGGCTTCGGCTTGGCAGCGTCCACTTGTGCAAGGCCGGCTCTTGAAACAGGTGCCGCCTTTTTGCCGGCGCCGGCAGGGGCCTTCTTCGCCTCTGCCGCAGGCGCGGCTTCCACCTTGGCTTCGCCCGGTCCGCCGACGACACGGCGTTTGACCTTTTCGACAACGACCTGCTTGCTGCGGCCGTGGCTGAAGCTTTGGCGCACCACGCCCGTCTCGGTACGTGGTTTGAGCGTCAGCGTCTTGCCGGAGACGCTGAGTTTTTTCTCGCCGGGGTTCTTGGTCTCGCTCATTCCGTACTGTGTCCTTATGCGCCGCCTGTCGGCGCATGCGCGCTAACTGCATCTGGCGACATCCCGGTCCGGAAAGACGTCAAACGCGCGACGCGCGTAAGAAAAGTCTCGCTTCCCGGCCCGGCAAGCAGGGCTGCATGTACCACATTTGGTCGGTTCAATGCCAAATCCAATTGGGCGCCGGTAAACGCGTCAATCACCGCGATTTCCGGCGATTTTTCGGTTGCCTGACGGCGGCGGGCGGCATCCAGCTTGCGCCTGCCCTCGTCGCCGGCGTCGGCGGCGTGAATTAATGCCAGGATGTCCTCCCCGCCGACCGCCGCCTCCACCCGGGTAAAGCCGCTGATCACAACGCCGGCCTTGGCTGCGATCGCTAATGCGTCGAGGGCCGCACGTTCGATCAATTGATCCGTTTGCGCGGCGAGATCCCCGGCAATTCGCACGTCCCGTTTGAACCCGGGGGCAAAAACGTTGCGCTTGGCGGCGTCTTCGATCGCGGCGCGGGACGCGGTAATCCATATGCCGCGCCCGGGCAGTTTGCGTTTGACGTCGGGCACCACTTCTCCCCCGGGACCGATCACGAAGCGGATCATCTCCGCCGCCGGTTTGACATCGCGGGTGAGCGCGCAGGTACGTTCCGTCCCAGGGGCGACGCTGGTCGCCCCGCGGTCGAGTTCGCTGTCCTGCGCAACTGCCAGCATCACTGTTACCGTTTTACCTACGCCTGAGGCTGCGGCGCTTCTTCCGGCGCCACTTCGGCCGCGGGCGGCGCGAGCTCCACCTCCGTGACCCAGCCGGCCTTCAGGCGGGCCTGCATGATCATCGACTCGGCTTCCTCACGCGAAACATTGAAGCCTTCGAGGAAGCCCGGCTCGTGCTTGGTCTCGCCATCCTTGCGCTCGGTCCAGCCGACAAGATCGTCGGTCGCGCAGCCCGCGAGATCCTCGACGGTTTTCACGCCGTTCTCGCCGAAAGCGACCAGCATCTTGGTGGTGACGCCCGGCACGTCCTTCACGGCGTCTTCCACCCCAAGCTCCTTGCGCTTGTTGTCGAGCTCGGCTTCCTGCGCCGCGATATATTCGCGCGCACGCTCCTGAAGCTCGCGCGCGGTGTCCTCATCGAAGCCTTCGATGGAGGCCATTTCCTTCTGATCAACCAGAGCGAGTTCCTCGATCGAACCGAAACCTTCGGAAGCGAGCAACTGTCCAACCACCTCGTCGAGGTTAAGCGCCTCGACGAAGACCCTGGTGCGATTTTCGAACTCCGCCTGACGGCGCTCGGATTCTTCTTGCTCGGTCAGGATGTCGATGTCCCAGCCGGTGAGCTGGGAGGCAAGCCGCACGTTCTGGCCGCGACGTCCGATGGCAAGCGACAGTTGCTGATCCGGCACGACGACCTCGATGCGCTCCTTGTCTTCATCGAGCACGACCTTCGCCACTTCCGCCGGCGCCAGGGCATTCACCACGAATGTGGCGATGTCGGGCGACCACGGAATGATGTCGATCTTCTCGCCTTGCAATTCATTCACCACCGCCTGCACGCGCGAGCCGCGCATGCCGACGCAGGCGCCGACCGGGTCGACCGAGGAATCGCGTGAAATCACGGCGATCTTGGCGCGCGAACCCGGATCGCGGGCGACCGCCTTTACCTCGACGATGCCGTCGTAGATTTCCGGCACTTCCTGGGCGAACAGCTTGGACGTGAATTGCGGATGCGTCCGCGACAGGAAAATCTGCGGCCCGCGCGGCTCGCGCCGCACGTCGTAGATATAGGCGCGGATACGGTCGCCGTTGCGGAACACTTCGCGCGGCAGCAATTCGTCGCGCCGCACGATCGCTTCGCCGCGGCCGAGGTCGACCACGACGTTGCCGTATTCGACACGCTTGACGATGCCGTTGACGATGTCGCCGATGCGATCCTTGTATTCGGCATATTGCCGGTCGCGCTCGGCCTCGCGCACTTTCTGCACGATCACCTGTTTCGCCGACTGGGCGGCGATGCGACCGTATTCGAGCGGCGGCAAGGGATCGGCGATCGTGTCGCCGACCTGCGCGGCCGGATGGCGCTTGCGCGCCTCTTCCAGCGTAATCTGATTTGACGGGTTCTCGACGCCCTCGACCACCAGCATGTGGCGGGTAAGGCGCAGATCGCCGGTCTTGGGCTCGATCTCTGCGTGCACGTCCGTTTCAGCGCCGTAGCGCGACCGCGCCGCCTTGGCGATGGCGTCTTCCATCGCCGCAATGACGATTCCGCGGTCGATCGCCTTTTCGCGCGCGACGGCGTCTGCAATCTGCAATAGCTCGAGCCTGTTGGCGCTGACAGCCATAGCTCATTCTCCTCCTTTGGCGGCAGGCCTGTGCGGCCGATGCCGGGATTGTCTCTCTTCGCGTCTTATTTCCTTTCGTGCCTCGCGCGCTTCGCGCTTGGCGGATTTCTCTCGGCGTAAAGCTTCGGCCACCAGTTCGTCGGTGAGCACGAGCTTGGCTTCACTCATCTCTTCAATCGGGATCACGATTTCGACTTCTTCGCCTTCGACCACGTCGTCGCGGCGAATGCGCGCGCCTTCGCCCTCGGTTCCGACAAGGACGCCGCGAAAACGCTTGCGGCCCTGGATCGGCATCGACGTTTCGATCTTCGCGACGTGGCCGGTGTGGCGCTCGAAATCGGATTTGCGCACCAATGGCCGGTCGATTCCCGGTGAGGAAATCTCCAGTCGATAGGCCTGATCAATCGGATCGGCAACGTCGAGCACCGGCGAAAGCGCGCGGGACACGGCCTCGCAGTCTTCGACGGTCATCGTGCCGTCCGGGCGCTCCGCCATGATCTGCACGGTGCAGCCTTCGGCGCTCGATACCCGCACCCTCACAAGCCGGTAACCCAGTTGTTCAATGACCGGCTCGACAATCGTCGCGACGCGCGCCGGCAGCCCCGGCTCGACGATCAGCCGTGGTTCGCTCAGAGCGGCTCCGTAAGCCGCATCAGTCTGCAACGTGTCGCTTTCGGCCATCCGGTAACAAAAAAGAGCGGGCCCCGCGGGACCCACTCTCAAAACCCGTTCGGTTATGAGGGTGTCTTAAGTAACGCCGGAAATATAGCGATTTCATGGGCCCGTGCAAGGGGCGGGACCTGCACTAACGAATAACCCTTCCTTCAGAATCTGCGCTTAAATTTGCGTAAAACCGGCGGTAGCGGCCGGATTTTACCGCGTTTTGCAGGTTTCGTATGAGTGTTCCCGCCTCGCTCCTTCCGGAGCTGGAAGACGTTGTCCAGCATGGCTCGGCGGAAAAACGCGCGGAAACTTTGCGCCGCATCACCACTTTGTTTCTCGATGGCGCTTCCGGCTTCAACGCAGAACACATCGCGCTATTAGACGACGTCATAGGCTGCCTGATCGAGGAGATCGAGGCCAAGGCGCTGGCCGAGCTCGCGCGGCGTATCGCGCCGGTCGCCAACGCGCCGGCCGGCGTCGTCAGCACGCTTGCGAAAAACGAAGACATCGCGGTCGCCGGTCCTGTCCTGAAGCAGGCGAGGCTTGCCGATCGCGACCTCCTGTACATTGCCGAGAACAAGAGCCAGGCGCATCTGCTCGCAATGTCGACGCGCCCCGGCATCAACGAGGCGCTCTCCGACATTCTTGTGGAGCGCGGTGACCGTGAGGTGGCGCGCTCGATCGCCAACAATCGGCACGCACAATTGTCCGACAATGCATTCACGACGCTGGTGAAGCGCGCCGAGCAGGACAGCGTGCTGGCCGAGAAGGTCGGCATGCGTACCGACATTCCACTGCGGCTGTTTCGTCAGCTTCTCATGCGCGCGAGCGAGGTCGTGCAGACGCGCTTGCTTGCAAAGGCCAAGCCAGAAACTCAGACCGAGATCCGGCGCGTTCTCGCGCAAGTCACCGACGAGGTCGCGGCAAAGGCCGCACCGCGCAACTACGCCGCGGCACTTGCCACCGTGCGCAGTCTGCACAGCCAGCACAAGCTCGGCGAAGCCGACATTGCGAATTTCGCCAGATCGGGAAAGAACGAGGAAACGATTGCCGCCTTGGCAATTCTGTGCGCGGTCCCCGCCGAGGTTGTCGACAGGCTCATGAACGGCGAACGCGCCGATCCGGTTTTGATTCTCGCGCGCGCGAGCGGGTTCGGCTGGCAAACCGTGAGGGCAATTCTCAATGCGCGCCCCGGCGCGAAGCCGTCGCCGCACGGGCTCGATGTGGCGCGCGAAAATTTCGAACGGCTGACGGTGACCACCGCGCAACGCGTGGTCCGCTTCTGGCAGGTCCGGCAGGGCACCGGCGATTAGTCATACGCGGCGGAAAATAAAATACGCTGGCCGGCGTCCCTCGCGTTTGGCCTTGGCTTCGTAACGCGTGCCGGCAAAGTCCGGCCAGGGATTGCGCCAGTCGTCGGCACATTCGGCGGCCCAGACGAAGTCTTCCGATCGCATCACGCGCGCAAGCGCATAGGCGGCATAGTCGGCGATGTCCGTCGCAAAACGCAGCACGCCGCCCTTTTGCAGGATGCGCGCGAGGCGCCGCAAATTGTCATCCTGGATGAAGCGCCGTTTCCAGTGCCGCCGCTTCGGCCAGGGATCGGGATAAAGCAGGTCGATCTGCGCACACGATTCATCGGGCAGCCAGTCCAGCAGTTCGCTGGCGTCGCCGAAATGCAGGCGGATATTCCCCAACTTGCGCTCGTCGATCGCAACGAGGGCCTTGGCGACGGCATTGACGAAAGCATCGGTGCCGATGAAGGCGGTACGCGTATGCGCCTGCGCCTGCGCGATCAGATGCTCGGCCCCACCGAAGCCGATCTCGAGCCGCAGCGTATCGACGGGCGCGGCAAATAAAGTGCGCAGATCGACGGCGGCAGGCTTGGTCAGGTCAAGTGCAAGCTTCGGCAGCAGCGTATCGAATAGTGCCGCCTGACGCGGCTTGAGCGAATGGCCCTTGCGGCGGCCGAAAAAGGCACGCTTCGCTCCGTCTTTGTCATCACCTGGCCGGCGCGCCGCGCCGCGACCTGGTGAGCGCGATCCATGTGGCACTGCTTGGTCCCCAAGCGGTATCGCCCGGACATAGGCGTTTCGAAAACCGCCATTCCTCGAACTATATGCCCGCCAATGCCAACTTAGTGCTTAGTTGCCGCTGACGAAATGGGACGCCGGATTCTGGCGGCCGGGCGCTTATTTCACTGCGCTTCTGATCGCGGAAGCGAGGTCGGTTTTTTCCCAGGAGAAACCGCCGTCCTTCTCCGGGGCGCGGCCGAAATGACCGTAGGCCGCGGTGCGCTTGTAGATCGGCCGGTTGAGCTTGAGCGTGCGGCGGATATTGGTCGGGGTGAGACGAAACAGCTCGGGCAAAATCTTTTCGAGTTTCTTTTCTTCGACCTTGCCCGTGCCGTGGGTATCGACCAAAAGCGACATCGGGTCGGCCACGCCGATCGCATAGGCGACCTGGATGGTGCAACGTTCGGCAACGCCTGCGGCGACCACATTCTTCGCGAGGTATCGCGCGGCGTAAGCGGCCGAGCGGTCGACCTTGGTCGGATCCTTGCCGGAGAAAGCGCCGCCACCATGCGGGGCGTAACCGCCGTAAGTGTCCACGATGATCTTGCGGCCGGTGAGGCCGCAGTCGCCGTCCGGGCCGCCGATCACGAAATTGCCGGTTGGGTTGACCAGGAAGTCGGACGGTTTCTGCGGCATCCAGCCTTTCGGCAATGCCGATTCAACCGCATCGGAGATCATCTCCTTGACGAGGCCTGGCGTATATTTTTTACCGTTGCGGCTCTGCGCGTTGTGCTGCGTCGAGACTACGACCTTCGTGCAACCGACCGGCTTGCCATTCACGTAACGGATCGTGACTTGGCTCTTGGAATCCGGTTGAAGGTCGTAGAGCTGGCCGGAGCGGCGTTTCTCGGACAGGACTTTCAGGATTTTGTGCGCGAAATAGATCGGCGCCGGCATGAACGAGTTCTTTTCGTAGACCTCGCTCTCGGTGCAGGCAAAACCGAACATCATGCCCTGGTCGCCGGCACCTTCTTCCTCGCCGCCTTTTTTCTTCTTGGCGTTCACGCCCATGGCGATGTCGGGTGATTGACCGTGCAGCAGCACTTCGACGTCGGCGCCGTAATAGGAAAATCCGTCCTGGTCGTAGCCAATATCCCGCACGACATCGCGCGCGATATTCGTGATCAGTTCGCGATCGACCACCGCCTTGTCGCTGTGTTTGCGGAACAGCGGGGGCTGGCCGCGGCCTTCGCCGGCGATGACGATCTTGTTAGTGGTGGCAAGCGTCTCGCAGCCGAGCCGCGTATTGACGAGACTGTCGTCGGCAATGCCGAGCTTGATGTCATTTTCCAGAAATGCATCGAGCACCGCGTCGGAAATCTGATCGCAAACCTTGTCCGGATGACCTTCCGAGACCGACTCGCTGGTGAACAGAAAATTGGTGTGAGCCACCGCTGCAACTCCTCGCGTGGCGCGGCTGTGCGCTGCGCCGTGTTGTATCCGGAGGGTTTCTTGCAGCGACGGGGAAGCAGGTCAAGATGCGGGCAAGGTGGGCAGATGCCGCGAAATCGATGGGATTCGACCCCCGAAATCAGTCAATGCCTGCAATCTGTTCGACCAGATCCACGATGCGACGACGCAGCTTGCTGCTTTTGATGCGCATAAATGCCTTGGTGAGCGAAAGACCGTCCGACGTGGCCAGGAAATCCGCGACATAGGCTGGCGAGGGGGCTTCGCTCATTCCGCCGCCGTGGCCCGGTGCGTGCGGCGCGCCTTCGAAGAAAAACGAAACCGGTACCTGCAGGATCTGCGCGATCTGTTGCAGCCGGCTGGCGCCGATGCGGTTGGTTCCCTTCTCGTATTTCTGGACTTGCTGGAACGTAAGGCCGAGGGCATCGCCGAGCTTTTCCTGGCTCATGCCCAGCATCATCCGACGCATGCGCACGCGCGAACCGACGTGCTTGTCGATCGGGTTGGGCGCCTTCTTGGCCATAGATTCTCCTGCCCCCAATTTGACGCCTAGATGTCACAAGTGAACGCGCCAAGGCAATGTACGAATTCTCTGTAATCGGGAAATTGAGTGTAAATAAGCCATCGATTTCCGCAGTTTTCCCATGATTGAAATTCTAAAGGACACATAGATTGTTGCCCGCGCAGGTTGATTGGCGTGCACAGCAACTTTCATATTGTATTGTTTGACTACGCAATCTATGCGCGAAGTCGGCGTCGTCCGACGATTATGACGCTGCCTACGAGGGCAAGAATCAGGAAATAATTGCCGTAGCCCGCGTAGATTGTCGGCGCGATTGCGGTCGGGAGACGAGAGTCGAGCACGCCTTCGACGCCGAGCGGCAGCGCGCCGACGATCCGGCCGACGGGATCGATGACTGCGGAAATCCCGGTATTCGCGGCGCGAACCATCGGCAGGCCTTCGGTGATGGCAAGGACGCGAGCCTGCTGGAAATGCTGGAAGGGGCCGGAACTGATTCCGAACCAGCCATCGTTGGTAACGTTGACGAGCCAGCCCGGCCGCTCGTCTTGCGGCACCGCTGCGCCAGGAAAAATGGCTTCGTAGCAGATCAGCGGCAACGTCTTCGGCGCGACGCCGACGTCCATCGCGCGCCGGCGATCGCCGGAGAGGAATCCGCCGACAACCTTGGTGAGCTGCATGAGGCCGATTCGCTCAAGCAGGCGCTGGAAAGGCAGGTACTCGCCAAAAGGCACGAGATGCACCTTGTCGTAGATGCCGCGGATCGAACCGTCCGCATCGATCACATAGATCGAATTATAGGCTTGCGGACTGCGTGCGTTGGCATTGTCCGGCGCGCGTACGGCACCTGTGATCAGTTTGGTCGACGGCTTCAGCAAGGCTGCAATCTGCGCCAGCGCGTCGGGCTCGCGCGTTAGAAAGAACGGGAACGCCGCCTCGGGCCAGATCAGATGCGTGAAGTCGCGCACACCATTCGATTGCGGACCTGTAGCGCGGTCGGAGAGACGCAAATAGCGATCCATCACGGCCGCCTTGGCGGAATAGTTGAATTTGTCGTCCTGTGGCAGGTTGGGCTGCATGATGCGCAGTCGCACGCCGTTCACGAACTCGGTCGGATGCGACCAGAGCCTTGCCGCGCCATAACCGACGAGCGCGAGCAGGACCGCCACGCCGATGAGCAAGGGACGGTAGGGACGCCGCGTGTCGGTCTTGTCGTCGGCGAGCACCGCAGGGATCGCGCAGATGGCGAGGCCGAGAAATGTCAGCGTCCAGATTCCAACCAGTGAAGCGCTCTGCGCGAGGACAAGCGGCTCGGTGAGCGCATAGCCGAAGGTGTTCCAGGGAAATCCGCTGAGCAGGTGGCCACGCAACCACTCGGCTGCGGTCATTGCGGCGGCGAAGGCCAGCAGGCGTTCCGGACCGCGCACCCAGATCAGGCGAGCAACCGCAAGACCGAGCGCCGTGTAAAGCGCGAGATAGGCCGGCAATCCCGCGACCGCCACCGGCAACAGCCATCCAAACGTCTTTACGTCGACCAGGAACGCGTAGCCGATCCAGTAAAGACCGGCGAGAAAGTACCCGAAGCCGAAACACCAGCCTGCCAGCGCCGCGTTCAACGGGCCGCTCAAGCGGCCGGCGGCCGAGCCGTCGACGAGCCAGACCAGAACAGGGAACGTTATGAACAGGACCGGCCACGCATTGATCGGCGCAATTGCGAGCGCCGATGCGGCGCCGGCGACAAACGCAATCGTCGCGCGCCGCCAGCCGACGGCGAGGATCACGGTGTGGGCGAGGCGGGTGATCGTCACGATCGCGGCGCACCCGCTGGCGAGCTCGCATCCTTGGATACGGATGCGTCGTCGGTGCTTGGAACAGAGGGCGGGGTTGCGCTGGAAGTAACGTCCGCTTCGCGCCGGCGCGGCTCGCGCGGCCGGTCGCGTCGTTCCTTCAAGCGCGTAATGCGGACGCGTTTGACGCGGCGGGGATCGGCATCGAGAACTTCAAACTCGAACAGGCCCGGACCGGGGACGATCTCGCCGCGCACCGGCAATCGACCAGCACGAGTTACTAAATAGCCGCCGATCGTGTCGACCTCGTCGGCGGCGTCGCCGACGTCGAAGTCATTTCCGACCGTGCCGACCACATCCTCGATCGTGGCGCGCGCATCGGCAACATACGAACCGTCCGGTTGCTGGACGATCGCCGGGGTCTCGTCTTCATCGTGTTCGTCCGCGATTTCGCCGACGATCTGCTCGACGATGTCCTCGATTGAAGCGAGGCCGTCCGTTCCCCCGTATTCGTCGACCACCAGAGCCAGATGGATGCGCGTCGCCTGCATGCGCGCCAGAAGATCGATAACGCGCATCGACGGCGGTACAAAAAGGATCTCGCGCACGATCTTGGTGGCGGACAGGGGTATCGCGAGATTGACCGCCTTGAGATCGAGCCCGGCGGGTAGCGGTTTCTTGCGCTTAGCGTTTTTTTCCGGATCGACAGCAGCGCGCGCCGTCATGAACGCGATGAGGTCGCGGATGTGCACCATGCCCGCAGGATCGTCGAGCGTGTCGTTGTAGACCACGAGCCTCGAATGCGAAGCGCCTTCGAAAACGCGCACAAGTTCGCCGATGTTGATGTCCTGCTGCACCGCGACGATGTCCGCACGCGGAACCATGACATCGCCCACTCTCCGTTCGCGGAGCCCCAGAATGTTCTTGAGCATCCGGCTTTCTTCCGGCGAGAAGCCGGACTCACCGGGACTCATGACATCAAGAATGTCTTTGAGGTCGGCGCGCACGGTGCTCGGCTTCCAGCCGAACAGCGTCCGCAGCGCACGGAGAAACCAGTTTCCGCCACCTTCGGCTGCCGGCGGCACCGGCACGGGCAGATTGCGCGGCTCGAATGACGTGCCGCTGGCAGAGCTCGAACTTGGTGAATCGCTGTCGGGCATGGCGGTCAAGCGTTGTCAGGATCCCGCGCGACAAACGGATCGGGCATGTTCATGCGCGTCATGATCTTGCTTTCGAGTCCTTCCATCTCCTCGGCCTGCGCATCGGTCTCATGGTCGTAGCCGATGAGATGGAGAAAACCGTGTACCGTGAGATGCGCGAGGTGATGAAGAAAGACACGGTTTTCATTCCTGGATTCCCGTTCGAGCGTCTCGTAAGCAATGACAATGTCGCCAAACATTCTCTCGCCTTGACCAGCCTTGCGACCCGAAGCCGGGAACGACAGCACATTCGTCGGCTTATCAATTCCGCGCCAGTCACGATTGAGCTTCGCGATCGCCGAATCGTCGGTGAGCACGATACTCACTTCTCCCTTCGCTGTTGAGAGCGCACGCGCGGCCGCGTCGATCGCGTTGCGTACGGTCTGAGAAGCCAACGGCTGCGCATTCCACAGCGGCGATTGCATCTCAATATCGATGTGCGGCGAAGACATACGCCGTTCCGGCGCTGGCCTCATCCCTTTCCCTCGCGTGCGGGCGTCCCGCGATCGTAAGCCTCGACGATGCGCGCCACCAATTCATGGCGAATCACATCCTCATGGGTGAACGCGACATGGCCCACGCCTTCGATGCCCGCGAGAAGCTTCACCGCTTCGGCGAGCCCCGAGGTCTGACCGGGTGGCAGATCGACCTGGCTGGGATCGCCGGTGACGATCATGCGGCTGTTCTCGCCGAGCCGCGTGAGAAACATTTTCATCTGCATCGAGGTCGTGTTCTGCGCTTCATCGAGGATCACCGCCGCGTTCGACAGCGTACGTCCGCGCATGAAAGCGAGCGGTGCGATTTCGATCTCGCCGGCCTGCAACGCGCGCTCGACGATACGCGCATCCATCAGGTCGTAGAGTGCGTCGTAGATCGGGCGCAGATAGGGATCGACTTTCTCCCGCATGTCACCGGGGAGGAATCCAAGCCGTTCGCCGGCCTCGACGGCCGGGCGCGACAGGATGATGCGGTCGACTTCCTTTCGCTCGAACATCTGGACGGCTTGCGCGACCGCAAGCCATGTCTTGCCTGTCCCGGCCGGACCTGTGCCGAAAATGAGCGAGTGGCGCTTGAGCGCGCGGATATAGGCATCCTGTGCCGGGGTGCGCGCACGCACCGGACGTTTGCGCAGATTGATTTCCTCGAAGGTCGGGCGTGGGGCCGCAGGGTCGTAGTCGAAGAGGGAGCCCTGCGCGATCGCCTGGCGGATGGCGCCCTCGACGTCGCCCTGACTGAGATCACGGCCGCGCTTGAGCTGCTCGTAGAGTCCTGCGAGGACCCGGCGTGCCTGCTCACATGCGCCGCGCGAACCCTCAATCGTAACGTGATTGCCGCGCTGTTCCGCCACCACGCCGAGGCGCCGCTCGATCAGCGCCAGGTTCTGGCCGTATTGTCCGAACAGGACCGAAGCGAGCTTGTTGTCCTCGAATGCGAGTACGATCTGTTCCGTAGCCGTTTCGTCGGAAGCGGCAGCGGGGGGGATCACGGAATCTGTCGTGCGCAAGGCTGCTTCAAGCTCCTGTCGCGGCAAGGGCACGCGCGCGGCTTTCGTCGGCCACTGCAGCAAAGAGACTGTTGCTGCCGACCTCGGTCACGGTCACGCGCCTGATCGAACCGATCAGTGTCGCCGGCGCCATGACCTGGACCGCCTGCAGATAGGGTGACCGGCCGACGAGCTGCCCAGGCAGCCTGCCGGGCTTCTCCAGCAGCACGTCTATGTCGCGGCCGGCAAAGCCTTTATTGAATTCTCGCTGGTGCCGCGTGATGACAGCCTGCAGCCGTTGCAGCCGTTCGGCTTTCTCCTCCTGCGGCACCTGGTCGTCCATGTCAGCCGCCGGTGTCCCGGGCCGCGCCGAATACATGAATGAGAATGCGCCGGCGAAGGCGACATCATTGATCAGTGAAAGGGTCTCGCGAAAATCCGCTTCCGTTTCTCCCGGAAAGCCCACGATGAAGTCGGATGTGAAGGCAAGGTCGCTGCGGGCCGCGCGCAGCCGTTCGATCACACGCAGGTAGTCGGCGCGCGAATGGTTGCGGTTCATGACCTCCAGGATGCGATCGGATCCGGACTGCACGGGCAAATGCACGTAGGGCATCAGGGCCGGCAGCTCTGCATGGGCCGCAATCAGGTCGTCGTCCATGTCGCGCGGATGGCTCGTGGTGTATCGCATACGAAGAATGCCGGGCACTTGCGACAGCCGGCGGAGCAGCTGTCCCAACGATGAGGCCGTGCCATCGGCTTCGACCCCATGATAGGCGTTCACGTTCTGGCCGATCAGCGTCACCTCACGGACGCCCGCTTCAGTCAGCCGTTCGACTTCGGTGACGATTTTTTCGACCGGCCGCGAAACTTCAGCGCCACGCGTGTAAGGCACGACACAGAACGTGCAGAACTTGTCGCATCCTTCCTGCACGGTAACGAAAGCTGAAATACCCCGTTTGGCGATCGCGTCCCGTTTGGGCGCAGCCAGGACCTCGAACTTGTCCTCGATCGGAAATTCAGTGTCGACGACTTTGTCGCCACTTCCTGCGCGCGAAATCAGTGCCGGCAGACGATGATAGTTCTGTGAGCCGACAACCAGATCGACAGCGCCGGCGCGGCGGATAATCTCCTTGCCCTCGGCCTGTGCCACGCAGCCGGCGACCGCAATCATCATGCGCCGGCCATCGCGCGCGGCGGCCTCCTTCATCTCGCGGATGCGGCCGATCTCGGAATAGACTTTCTCGGCGGCCTTCTCGCGGATGTGGCAGGTGTTGAGGATGACGAGATCGGCGTCCTCGGGACTCGCGGTCTCGGCGAACCCCTCGGGAGCCAGCGTGTCCGCCATACGATGGGAATCGTAGACGTTCATCTGGCAGCCAAAGGATTTGATGTGGACTTTGCGGGGTCTGCTCATGCCGTTTCGGTGCGAAGCGCGGTCCAATCTAGCCTGTCGTGGCCGGATTTGTCCCGCCAGACCATATATTTGATTTTCCAACGATTTTAAGACCGCTCTGATGGCCCCCCAGCAAAAAAAGACGCTAAGGCGCGGACTCAACAGCAATCGGCCGCCCACGCAAGGCAGCCACCAGAAGCTGCCGTACCGTTCCTTCGAGCCGTTTGCTCATCGCCTTGCGATCAGTGGTGCGGTCGGCGGGAACGGGTTCGCCGTAAGTGACCAGGGCATCGACTGCACCCCGTTCGATGAAAGCCTTGATGTGGGGCATGAAGTCGAGATCGCCATACCAGGCAACCAGCGGACGGTGCTGGCGCCCCATTGGCAGGCCGTGCTGGCCGGTATAGGTGACCGCCATCGGTTGCATCAAAATGCTTTCACCGTTGCCGCGATCTTCAATCGCGCCGAGCAGCGCCGAGCGGAAGGGCAGAACACGGTTGCCGTCACTCGATGTGCCTTCGGCGAACAGCACGACAGACGTACCCGAGGCCAGGCGCTTGATGATTTCGCCGACTGCGTCGCCGGTTTGATGGCGGCGACCGCGGTCGACGAAAACCGTGCGCTGCATTTTTGCAGTGATGCCGACAAGCGGCCAGCTCGAAACCTCGCGCTTGGCGACAAAGGCGATCGGCGTGATCGAGCCGATGACGACGATGTCGACCCACGACACATGGTTTGAAACGAACAGCACCGCGCGGTCGCGCACCGGAGCGCCGACGACGCTCACGCGAATCCGCAGCAGGGCGCAAAGCACGCGATAATAGTTCGATGCGATGAAGCCCCAGCCGGGCAGATTGAGCTTGTCAAGCAACCACTGCGCCGAGATCAGGATCGGCGTTATCGTGAAGAAGAAGATACCGATGAAAACCGCGCGCAACATCAGCGCTTGGTCTTGTCGTCACTGAGCGGCACGGCGTAGAGCTCGAGCCGATGATCCACGAGTCTGTAGCCGAGCTTTCGCGCCACCTCGGCCTGCAGCCGTTCGATCTCCTCCGACTGAAATTCGATCACTTCGCCGTTGCGCAAATTGATCAGGTGGTCGTGGTGGATGTCGGGGCTCGTTTCGTAGCGGGCACGGCCGTCTCGGAAATCGTGCCGCTCGATGATGCCGGCATCCTCGAACAGGCGCATGGTTCGATATACGGTCGAGATCGAGATGCGATCGTCGACCTTGACGCAGCGGCGGTACAGCTCTTCGACGTCGGGATGATCGTCCGAATCCGCCAGAACGCGCGCGATCACGCGCCGCTGCTCGGTCATGCGCATGCCCTTGGCCGCGCAAAGTGACTCGATATTTTTCTTCTCAGCGATGTTTTTGGCTGCGGTCACGGCGTAACTCGGATGTCTATACGGTTCGGCATCGCCGCCTTTCCTATCATATTGACCGTGTCGGGTATGTGTCTATCGGCCCGTCATAACAGATCGCGCCGCAGCACCAGGGCGGTCGCGGCTTTTCCCTTGGCCCCCGAATAATAATTGGGGCGTCGCGACACTTCACGAAAGCCGGCACGGTGGTAGAGCAGGAGCGCCGGGTCGTTGTGCTCGTCGACCTCCAGAAAAACGGTGTGCGCGCCGAGGCCGGCGAGGCGACGCAGGTGCAAATCAAGCATTCGGCGCGCCACGCCCCGGCCGCGCTGGCGTCGGGCGACCGCGACTGAGAGAATTTCCGCCTCGTCCTCGACCAGCCGCGACATGATGAAACCGGCAAGCCTTGCGCCGATCATCGCGCGGTGCGTGAGCACGTGCCGATCGATCAGCAGTCCCTCGACCTCCTGTTCGGTCCAGCCGCGTCGGAACGAGGCGCCATGCAGGGCGGCAATCGCGGATGAGTCACGCGCGCTCGCTTCCGATATCGCGGGCTCGCCACGCGAAAAAAGGCTGCCAAAGAAACCGATCATCGACGGGCCAGCTGCACGGCATCCTGCGAATGCGCATCGGCCTCGCGCAGGTACAGCGGCTTCGGTGGAGTGTCGGTATCGGTCGCGGCGGCGCCGAGCCGTGCGACCCAGTCTACGCGAGGCGCGGCGCGCTGCTCGACGGCGCTCGGCGGACGTTCGCTGGCAGGCCACAAAGCCGCCAGCTGGTTGGCCGCCGTGCCGACGATGCGCGGCGCACCGGTTGTAGAGACCCGCAGCGCTTCGCGCAACGGCGTGACGCGCGGCGCCACAACGGTCCGGCCGCCCGGCCCGAAGACCTGCAGGTAGACGTGGTCGTGGCGTGCATCGATGACCGCGACCACCGGAAGCGAATCATCGGCGGCAATGAATGGTGCGGCGAACGCAGCGAGCGTCGACAGCCCGACGGCAGGCTTTCCGGCGGCGAGGGCAATGCCGCGCGCGGCGGCGATTCCGACCCGCAGCCCCGTGAAGCTGCCGGGCCCGATGGTCACCGCAATGCGGTCAAGACCGGCGAAGTCGATCTGCGCGCGCTGCAGAACGCGCGCGATCAGCGGCATCAGTGTCTCGGCATGCCCGCGCTGCATCGGCAGCGATTCGTGCACACGGACATCCCCGTGCGCGGTGTCGAGCACGGCGACAGAACAGGCTTCAAGCGCGGTATCGATGGCCAGGACGCGCATGCGTCAAGTGTAGCATTAAATTCCAGTACAACCGGGCTGGTGCCGGCCATCCACGCCTTTACTCCGCCGCAAGGTCAAGTTTGAGCTGAATTTCGATTACATCGGGCGGACTTCGACCACGTCGGGTACGAAGTGGCGGAGCAAGTTCTGGATGCCGTGTCTCAGCGTTGCGGTCGAAGATGGGCAGCCCGAGCAGGCTCCCTTCATGTCGAGATAGACGATGCCTTCCCGGTAGCCGCGGAAGGTTATGTCGCCCCCGTCGCCGGCGACTGCGGGTCGCACGCGCGTTTCGATCAGATCCTTGATGGTGGCGACCGTCTCCGCATCCTTGGCGTCGAAAAATTCATCCGCCGCGGTTTCCGAGAGTTTCGCGTCTCCGGTCAGCAGCGGCGCGCCGGACATATAGTGCTCCATGATGGCGCCGAGGATCGCCGGTTTCATTTGTTGCCAGTCGCCGCCAGTCTTGGTCACGGAGATAAAATCCGAGCCGAAGAAAACGCCGCCGACGTTCTGGATGCCGAAGAGGCGAGCGGCGAGCGGCGATTGCGCTGCCGATTCCTTCGACGGAATGTCGAGCGTGCCGTTTGCAAGCACGCTGCGTCCGGGCAGGAACTTCAGGGTCGCGGGATTGGGCGTAACTTCGGTCTGAATGAACATTGGATGCACTCCTTGCCAGAGACGGGTTCAAGGCCCGCAGGCAGCGAAACCATAGCGCATAAATGGCGATTACGCCCGCCGCGGTCAACTGGCGCGCATTCGTGCGGTTAAATCAGGAACTCGCGTCGATTTCTTCGTCGCTCAGGTGGCCCGGAACAAGCGCCACCGGGATCGGAAACGTGCCGGCGGTCTTGGCCAGGTTGGAGACGAGGGGCCCGGGACCTTCCTTGCCGGTGCCGGCGGCCAGCACGAGGATGCCGATGTCGGCGTCCTCGTCGATCAGCTTGACGATTTCTTCCGCGGTATCGCCTTCCCGGATCACGCGGTCGGGCGTGATCTTCGCGATTTTCTTCGCCCGTGCGGCGAATTTGTCGAGTGCGGCATTTGCGGCCTCCCGCTGTTCGGCCATCATGATGTCGGCAACGCCGAGCCATTGCTGATTGCGATCGCCCGGTTCGATCACCCGCAACATCACGATCTGCGATTTGGTGCGGCCGGCGCGCTTCGCTGCCCAGTAGACCGCGCGGTCGCACTCCTCGGTATCGTCGATGACCACCAGATACTTTCGCTTGTGGCCGGCCTCGTAGCTGCGACGCTTGCTGCTCATGGTGTCGATGGTGGCATGCCGGCTGCCGCGCCGACAAGGCGTGAATTCGGCGCTGCAACTAGCGGCGTACGAGACCGACGATATCCTTGACAGCCTTCATAGTTTCGGCGGCGATCGCCTGCGCGCGCTGCGAACCGTCCGCGAGGACCAAGTCGATATAGACCGGATCCTGAACGAGCTTCTTCATCTCCGCGCCGATCGGGCCAAGCTTGGCGACAGCGAGATCGACCAGAGCCGTCTTGAAGGTAGAAAATTGCCCGCCGCCAAACTGTCCAAGGACTTCGGCTTTGCTCACGCCGTGCAGCGCGGCGTAGATGCCGACCAGGTTGTCGGCTTCGGGACGCGGCGCCAGTCCCTTTTCCTCGCTCGGCAGCGGTTCGGGATCGGTCTTTGCCTTGCGGATCTTCTGCGCGATGGTATCGGCGTCGTCGGTCAAATTGATGCGCGAATAGTCGGAGGCCTCGGACTTCGACATTTTTTTCGATCCGTCCCGCAGCGACATGACGCGTGTCGCGGGCCCCTGGATCAGCGGCTCGGGTTGCGGAAAGAACGCCTCGCCGTAGCCATGCGCATGAATCGACGCCGCGAAATCATTGTTGAATTTCTGTGCAATGTCCCGCGACAGTTCGAGGTGTTGTTTCTGGTCTTCGCCCACAGGCACGTGAGTTGCGCGATAGACAAGAATGTCGGCGGCCATGAGGTTGGGATAGACGTAAAGCCCGACCGAAGCGTTCTCCCGATCCTTACCGGCCTTCTCCTTGAACTGTGTCATGCGATTAAGCCAGCCGACGCGGGCGATGCAATTGAATACCCAGGCGAGTTCGGCGTGTTCGGCAACCTGACTCTGATTGAAGATAATGTGCTTCTTCGGATCGATGCCGCAGGCAAGGAACGCAGCGGTGACCTCGCGTGTGGCGCGCGGCAATTCACTCGGGTCCTGCCAGACCGTGATGGCGTGCAGGTCGACGACACAATAGATGCAGTCATAGCGCTCCTGCAGCGCGACGAATTTGACGATCGCGCCGAGATAATTGCCGAGATGCAGGTTGCCGGTCGGCTGTACGCCCGAAAATACGCGTTCCTTGAACGCCATCATCCGTCCTCTTCGATTCCGCGCGGAGCCATGCCACGCCGGAGGCGCGCGGCGCAAGGGCCTTACGCGCGCGTGCGTATTTCCGCGGCGATTTCCCGAAGCTTTGCAACGCCAAGCGCATGCAGTGCTGCGCCATAGATGACGATGCCAAGGGTCACCAACCCCAACAGCATGAAGAGACGGCCGAATGAAGATGTCTCGGCCGCCGGAAACAGCCGCAGCGCGGCGACGGCACCACAGCCGACTGCAATGCCCATGGCTACAGTCGCTATCGCGATCCGGGGCAGCCGGCGTCGGGCCTCACGGTCGAGCCGCAGCCAGCCGCGTCGACGGAGAACACTGCCGAGCACCGCAGCGCCGATCCAGCCGGAAAGCCCGAACGCTGTCGCAACACCGGTGTGTCCATAGTGGGGGAACAGCAGCACGCCGCCGATGATTGCCGCGGCAAGGCCGCATAGGGCCGCGAGCATCGGTGTTTTAGTGTCTTCATGTGCAAAAGAGACGGCGCCGAATACTTTTTCAAGGACGTGCCCGGGCAGTCCGGCGCTGATGGCTGCCAGCGCGGCAGCGACGGCCGCCGTATCCTGGGGACCGAACGCTCCGCGCTCGAAAAGTCCACCCGCAATCGGATTGGCAAGCAGGGCAAAGCCGGTGGCGGCCGGAAATGCGAGGCCGAGTGCAATCTCATAGGCGCGCGACTGTGCCGCGGCGAGCGCGCGGTCATCGCCGGCGGCGGCACCGGACGCGATACGCGGCACGATCACCGCAGCGATTGCGACGGAAACGACGCCGAGCGGCAGCTCGTAAAGCCGATTGGCGTAATAGAGCCAGGACACCGCGGCGGGAGACGCGGAGGCAATGGCGGTTATCGCGATCAGCTTCAGTTGTGGCACGCCGGTCGCGATCAAACCGGGCAGTGCACGTCTGAAAAATGTCTCCGTCTGGTCGGCAGCGTGCGCACGCGGGCGCTGCCAGCGTTTGCCGCTCGACAACCACACCGTCACCGTCAACACGAGTTGAGCGAAGCCGGCGACACTGATCGCGAATGAGAGCCACGAGATGGCGTAAAATTGCTCGAGCGCTCCACTCGGCAGCATCGCGAGCGCGACGATCATCACCAGGTTGAACAGGATCGTGCTGATGGCGACGACGGTCACCCGGCCTTCGGCGTTGAGCGCTGCAGCGATCACGGCAACCAGCCCTACAAGCACTATGTAAGGCGCGACCATGAACAGAAGGAACGCGGCCAGCGACCGGCGCCCCCTTTCAAATCCCGGTGCGATGATGGCGATGACGGTCGGAGCAAAGAAAATCATCAGCAAGGCGATGAATCCGGCAATGCAGAGCATCGCCAGCAGAATCCGCAGGGTGAAGCGATTAGCGTTGGCCTCACCGTCGTCGCCGGCGCGCAGCTTGAGCCAGATCGGCACGAAGGCGCTGTTGAGAGCGCCTTCCGCCAACAGGCTGCGAAAAAAATTCACCACTTGAAGCACGGCGAAAAAGGCTTCCGCGTGTGGCCCGGCGCCCAGCAGGGCGGCGATCCAGGCGTCGCGCAGATAGGCCAGCAGTCGCGACATCAGGGTGCCGCTGCCAACCGTGGTGATATCGCGTGCCAGCGACATGAGTGATTCTCTACGTGTCACTGTAGGCCGGTGGGCAAGCGCCCGTCACCTGTGATGCGCTCGCGCCTTGCCGCGGCGCGTCCCGCCGATATAGTGCGCGCGCCATTTGCGAGGATTGCACATGACTTCCGTTCGTTACGACGTACTCGGCATCGGCAATGCGATTGTCGACGTCATTGCCCGCGCCGAGGACGATTTTCTCGTGAAGCAAGGCATGCAGAAAGGCGCCATGGCCTTGATCGACGAGGCCCGCGCGCAAGCCATCTATGCTGCAATGGGGCCGGCGGTGGAGAGTTCGGGTGGGTCGGCCGCCAACACCATTGTCGGTGTTGCCAGCTTCGGGGCGCGTGCGGCATTTATCGGGAAGGTCAAGGATGACGAGCTCGGCCGCACATTCGCGCACGACATCCGTGCAGCCAATGTCGCCTTCGATACGAAGGCGGCCAACGGCGGACCGTCAACGGCGCGCTGCTACATCATGGTGACGCCGGACGGCGAGCGGACCATGAACACGTATCTGGGCGCCGCGCAGGATTTGAAGCCGGGCGACATCGATGAGGCGCAGGTGGCGAATTCTGCGCTCACCTATCTCGAGGGCTATTTGTGGGATCCGCCGCAAGCAAAGGAAGCTTTCGTGAAGGCGGCGCACATTGCGCACAAAAGCGGCCGCCGCGTCGCTCTCACGCTGTCCGATGCCTTCTGCGTCGACCGCTATCGCGGCGAATTTCTCGAACTGATCCGCAAGGGGATTGTCGATCTCGTGTTTGCTAACGAGCGCGAGCTGCACAGCCTCTACGAGACCGCGGATTTCGACAGCGCAGTGAAGCTATTGCGCGAGGAGGCCAGGCTTGCGGTGGTGACGCGCAGCGAAAAGGGTTGCGTTGTAGTGTCCCGTGACGCGATCGAGACCGTGCCGGCAGAGCCGGTCGCGCAGGTTGCGGACGTCACCGGCGCCGGCGATCTTTTTGCAGCAGGTTTTCTGGTGGGGTTGGCGCGCGGAAAGGACCATCGTACCGCCGCCCGACTGGGGGCGCTTGCGGCAGTAGAAGTCATTCAGCACATCGGCGCTCGGCCTGCGGTGTCATTGAAAGCGCGCGCGGCCGAGAGCGGCCTGCCGGTATAGAGCGCGGTTTCGGAAATTGGCGGATGAAAGATTGTGTGAGATGCCGATACCGGCACTCACGCCGACCGCTGTCGCCCGGTGCGACGCTATACAGGCTGAAAGGTCGGCGGTTGATAGACACGGCGTGCGGCCAACGATAAGCGATTGGTAACCAATTGGTAACCGATCGTGGTTACCGATTGGTGAACGACCAATCGGGGACGTATGGCCATGGAAAAGCGTAAGTCGAACGAGGCTACCGATGGCGAAGCGGTGGCAAATCCGGATAACGCATCAGAACAACCGCAGCGCAGGATCGAATTGCCTGCCGTGGAATCTCCTTCGATCTCGCCGGTCGAGTTGGGTCAGGCGGCCGACTCTGTCGTGACTGCAGCTTCTGCTGAGTCGACAGAGGCATCGACTGCCGGGACCGCGCAGGAGAATGCATCTTTCAACCTTGTCGAATTCACTGCGCCGAAGCGTGCACGCGTCGCGTGGCGGCCACGCCACAAACGTTACGCGCTGCTCGCGGCGTCGGTGGCGATTGCGGCCGTGATCGGCGCGGTTACCGGCGCGGCGACCAACGGCGGCTTTGCCAAGGCGCCCGCTGTCGATGTTGCCGCCGTTGAAGAGAACAAGGCGATGCAGCAATCCGTTGCGCGCCTCACCAAGGAAATCACGAGCCTCAAGGCGAGCCTCGACGCCGCCAACCGATCGGCATCCAATCAAATTGCGAAGATCAGCGAACGGCTGAGCCGCGAGACCGCAAATGTCACCGGCTCCGTTACGCCGCAGACATCGCAGGTGGCGCCGTCCGCGCCGCTTCCGGCCGCGCGCCCTGAACCTGCTGCAAC
The DNA here is from genome assembly GCA_036519515.1 of Pseudolabrys sp. Classification (GTDB taxonomy): domain Bacteria; phylum Pseudomonadota; class Alphaproteobacteria; order Rhizobiales; family Xanthobacteraceae; genus Pseudolabrys. The sequence continues at coordinate 29,064 of DATDLC010000006.1, forward strand.
GCAGCCGCGCCTGTCGATCGTAACCGACTGGACGATCCGCGAAACCCGTGACGGCTTCGTCTACGTGCAGGGGCACGGCGACATCTATCAGGTCGTGCCCGGCGCGCCGCTGCCGGGCCTCGGTCCGGTCGAACAGATCAAGCGACAGGACGGACGCTGGCTGGTCGTCACGCCCAAAGGCATTATCGTGTCGATGCGCGATCGCCGTTATTTCGAACAATTCTGAACGCTCGCTTGAGGTCATGGCAAATGGGCGGCGCCCTTCGGGGCGCCGCTCTTCATTTGCGCGTGAGCCGGTAGCAAGCGCAACAAAACCGTGCCAGATTTCCCGCGGCTCAGTTGCGCGGGTGGTTCTCATGCATCACGCATCATCGATCCTTGCCGCGGCGGTTGTGGTTGCAACCGCAACGCTAGCTCAGGCCCAAGACACCGCCCCTCCGGCGCCCAAGCCTGAAATGATGCAAAGCTGCCCGGGCCTGGTGGCGGCGCGGCCGCCGTTCCTGCAAAACGCCACACTGCGGCTCGCCGCGCTTGAACGGGATCAGGCGCGCCTGACTTACGTCGGCCATTCGACCTTTCTGATCGAAAGCCCGCAACTGGTGCGTATCGCCACCGACTACAATGATTATGTGAGGCCGTCGCTGTTGCCCGATATCGCGACCATGAACCACGCGCACTCCACGCACTACACCCTGGCGCCGGATCCGGGCATCAAATACGTGTTGCACGGCTGGGCGGACGACCAGAGGCCGGCCCGCGTCGATCTGCAGTACAAGGATGTGCGTGTGCGCAACGTGCCGACCAATATCCGCACGTTTGAAGGCGGCACCGAGAGGCACGGCAATTCAATCTTCATTTTCGAAATTGCCAATCTGTGCATTGCCCATCTCGGGCATCTGCATCACACGCTCACGCAGCAGCAGCTCAACGAGATCGGCCGCGTCGACATTGTTATGGTGCCGGTCGACGGCTCCTATACGCTCGATCTCGACGGCATGGTTGAGGTGCTGCACGCGCTCAAGGCGCCGCTGATGATCCCGATGCACTATTTCAGCGCTTATACGCTCGATCGTTTTCTTCAACGCGTCCGGCAGGACTGGGAGGTCGAAGTGGCGCAGGTACCATCGCTGGTAGTATCCAAGACGAGTCTCCCGGCAAAGCCGAAAGTGATCGTCCTGCCTGGCCATTAACTTATTCGCGTTAATTGCCGCTTCCTGCGAATTCGCGGATTTACCGATCGCCAAATTGCGGCCGCTATTAGCCATTTATCAACAGCGGTAGTTGACCCAGCGGAACCAATGATTACTTGTCGCGTTCCTGGAGCGCTGTTTTTTGAGAGATATTGAGGGATTTTCATGGTGCAGACTTGGAGCAATTGGAAGCGATTTCCCGACGCGCAAAGCGGCGAACATGTCGAAGCGCCGATCGGCCCTGGTGTTTATGAGGTTCGTCATACGATGACCGGCCGCGTTGTGGCTTTCGGTCATTCCGCCAACGTGGCGAATGCGCTCGCTGACCTGAAGCTGAACGATGGCGTCAGCGCCTTCAGCCGGCTCTTCCGCAAACAGTCGCTCGTTTCGCGCGTCGCCGATCTCGAATATCGCACATGCGCGGCGACCAGCCGCGCTGAAGCCAAAACCGCCGCCCAACGCCTGCTGGGTCTGCGTCAGACCGCCTGGCGGCGCCGCATGGACACGGGCTTGGCCACGCGGCATCCCAACTGATCTGTCCGTTGACTGCATTTGCGGCCAGCCATTGCGCCGGCCGCTTCGTTTTCGGGGTCCGGGCTACAGCTTCCTGTCTTTGACCGACTTCGTATAAAGTCGGTCCTCGTAAAAAGGACAGTTGGCGATGTTGAGTATCCAACAGAACGATCTCATTACGCGGACCGGCGTCGGCACGCCGGCGGGAGGCTTGCTGCGGCGCTATTGGCAGCCGGCCGCGCTGGTCGATGAACTGTCCGGCAATCGCCCCGTCAAACCGGTGCGGCTGTTGGGCGAGGATCTGGTCGTCTTCAGGGACGAGCGTGGCCGCTACGGGTTGATCGGACGCCGTTGTCCGCATCGCGGCACCGACCTCGCCTATGGCCGTCTGGAAAATGGCGGCCTGCGCTGCGCGTTTCACGGCTGGCTGTTCGATGTGAACGGCAAGTGTCTCGAGACTCCGGCCGAGCCCGACGATAGCAATCTCTGCGCCAACATCAGGCAGAAATCATATCCGGTGGCGGAGAAGAACGGCATTCTGTTCGCCTATCTTGGACCCGGCGAACCGCCGGTCCTTCCGCATTTCGACTGCTTCGTCGCGCCCGGCAGCCATACGTTCGCGTTCAAGGGCATGATCGATTGCAACTGGCTGCAATCGCTCGAGGTCGGCATCGATCCGGTGCACACGTCGTTTCTGCATCGCTTCTTCCACGACGAGGATCCAAGCCAGGCCTATGGAAAATTGTTCCGCGATAACTCGCGCGACTCCGACATGCCGATGTCTCGCATCATGCGTGAGTTCACGCGCCCGCGTATCGAGGTCGAGCCGACGCCGTTCGGGTTTCGTTTGGTGACGCTGCGACAGGTCAGCGATCGCAGCACGCATGTCCGCGTGACCAATCTGATGTTTCCCAATGCCTTCATCATCCCGATGAGTCGGGAGATGACGATCACTCAGTGGCACGTACCGATCGACGACCAAAAACACTATTGGTATGCGATCTTCACGAGCTTCGGTGCGCCGGTTGACAAGCACGAGATGCGCCGTCAGCGACTCGCGCTCTATCAACTGCCCGATTACATCCCGAACAAGAACAAGAGCAACGATTACGGGTTCGATCCGCACGAACAGGAGCACGAGACCTACACCGGAATGGGTGCCGACATTAACGTGCACGACCAGTGGGCCTGTGAGTCGATGGGTGCAATTCAGGATCGCACGACCGAACATCTTGGCACGTCCGACAAGGCAATCAGTGCCTATCGAAAGTTGCTGCGGGAGGCGATCGAACAATCCGGCAAGGGCGAGAAGCCCATCATGGTGCTCGATCCGAAACAGGCTGCGAACATCACGGGTCCGGCGGCAATCGACGGCATCGGACCCGCCGACGACTGGCAGGGCTACTGGCAGAAGAGCGAGACGAGCAAGCGCCAGGCTGCGAGCTGGACGAACGGAAACTGAGATGCATTGCGAACCCGGCCATCACATGACGGGCCGGCGATGAATCCGCGTCTGCGTAAATCCTCGAGCTTTGTCGATCGCCACGATTTGTGGACCGGCGCGCAGACCAAGGCCGCCGAAGAGGTCGGGAAGATCATCAAGAAAGAGAAGCTGGAGGTTGTGCGCTTCTCGTTCGCCGACCAGCACGGGGTATTGCGTGGCAAGACCTTGCTCGCATCAGAAGCCGCAAGCGCCATGCGTGCCGGCGTCACGATGACGACAACGCTGCTCGCCAAGGACACCGCGCACCGCACCGTCTATCCGGTATTCACGCCCGGCGGCGGGTTCGCAATGACCGAGATGCAGGGTGGAGGCGATTTCGTGATGGTCGCCGATCCGTCGACCTTTCGCATCCTCCCCTGGGCGAACAAGACAGGCTGGATGCTGTGTGACATCTATTTCGGCAACGGGAAAACGGTGCCGTTTTCAACCCGCGCGCGCTGCCGGGATGC
>DATDLC010000007.1:0-3877 GCA_036519515.1 Pseudolabrys sp.
GGAAACGATGGCACAAGCGCACAGCAAGCAGGCGGCGCACAGCCATATGCACGACTTCGAGGGCCACGTCGAGGCGGTCGAGGCCGATCTCGAGTACTGGCGCGCCAAGCGTCTCGAGCCCCGTCTCATTCAACTCCACCGCCGCGGCGTGCTTACGTTCTACGACCTTGTGCGCACGGCCACCGCTCATCCTGCAGCGCCGACGACTGCGGTCGCGCACGACACCGAAGCCCGCATCCGCGCGCTCGAAGATGGTCTCGATGATTACATCCGCGGGATCAACCTCATCTCGCTCGACGGCCCCGGCTTTCCCTCGGTGATTGAGGACACCCGCAAGGAGCGCGGCGACTATGACGACTTCTTCCGCATTGCCAAGCCGTCCCACGACGGCTCGCTGGAAGAGCGCATCGCCCGGCTGGAGCACCAGTTACGCGAGTATCGACATCTCCTGGACGTGCTCACGCGCGCGCTGCTGGACAAAGGCGTGTTGACGGCCGAGATGATCGAGCAGCAGCGCGCCTTCCTCGCCGGCCGCGGCGCCTGGCACGGTGCCCGCATCGTCGCCCGCGCCTGGGTCGACCCCGCCTTTAAGCAGGCCCTGCTCACGAAGGGCCGCGAGGCGGTGCGCGAGCTGAACATTCCGCCTGGCCGACTTGGCAAGCTCGGCGTCGCCGAGAACACACCGACGCTGCACAACATCGTGGTGTGCACGCTCTGCTCTTGTTATCCGCACGACCTCCTTGGGGACCCGCCGTGGTGGTACCGCGACGACAGCTACAAGGCGCGAATTGTGCGCGACGCGCGCGGCATGCTGGCGGAGCGATTCAACCTGCGCCTGCCAGACCATGTCGAGGTGCGCGTCCACGACAGCACCAGCGACGTGCGCTGGATGGTGCTGCCGTGCCGACCCGCGGGCACTGACGGCTGGAGCGAGGAGCAGCTGGCGCGGCTCGTGACCATCGAGAGCCTGGTCGGCACGGCGCCCGCCGGCGACCCCGCGGCGCTACCACAGGGCGCTGAGCGCCGGGAAGCATGCCCGCCTCCCAACCCACGCACCGCTTTCGGGTCGGCGACCCCGTGCAGGTCGAGCGCGTGAACCCCACCGGCAATCCGCCCACGCCTCACTACATTCGCGGCAAGAGGGGCGTCGTCACCGTGCTGCATGGGTCGATTGTCAATCCGATCGACCACCGCGGCGTCTATCCGCCTCTGTGCAGCGTGCTCTTCCGGGTGCGCGATGTGTTTGGCGGCAGTAGCGAGGACACGCTGTCGATCGACCTGCACGAGGATTGGCTCATGCCCGCCGGCCCTAGCGACGAGCCGACTCTGGACTGATCTATTGTCGGTCTCGATGTCCGCTTTGGTTCAAAAGCGGACATGTGCAGTGCGCCAGCCCATGTGTCCGCTTTACCCCCCGAAAGCGGACATTCCACCGCATCACCTAAATGTGCGCTAAGTGCCAATAGCGGACATTTCACTCGCTTACTTCTTGGGTGCGCCGGAGATCCTGACGAAGGCGCTCGTACGCATCGAAAACAATATCTTTGCCGTACTTTCGCTCTAGTCGTCGGACGGTAAAATGGCCGCGCGCGACAGACTGGAAGTGGTCGATAAAAGCATAGTTGATGGCGGCTCCTCCGAGCGCACCTATGACAGGAATAGTCTGCGCAGCAGCCTTTTGTGAAACGACGAACCCGAACCGAGAGGCGATCTGAGCAATCAACCGCACGAGCACCGGGCTACCCTCCTCAACGATGCCGCGTTCAGCAATGAAGCGGGCAGCTTCCGTGACGGAAGTCGCAAAAACCCCACGCGCAATGAAATAGCCACCCTCCGCAGCGTCATCGGTCTCTTTCCGACCGCCCAGTCCAAAGACTTCAACGCACGACAGGCTCGATTCCGGATCAGCGAGGTTCTCGCCTTCGCTTCGCGCGATGTCGAGAATTGATCGCAAGATAATAATGGTCGAGACGGGAAGTTCCAAAGGCAGTGACAAAATTCCAAACGCTCCTCCAGCGGCACCTGAGGCAACCGCTAGAGCTCTGTGCAGCATCTGAGAGCTTGCTTGAGGCCCACCTCGGATTGTCAGAAGTGCAATCTTGACGGCAGCTTCAAGGCTTTTTGTTGTGGCGACTGCGATAACTTGAGACGCACCAGCAGGTAGAGCCCGACCCAATAGTTCAACAGGCTTACCAATCATGTTTGCAAGGCTCGCGGCTAGGCTGGGATGCTCTAGCAACTGAACGGCATTGCGGAGCGCATCCGTGTCGCTTTTGTCCATTGATATGGATCGGCAATTCATTGCTCTAATGTATCATCTGGTTCCCGAGTGACGCTCAACTTCGACCGGATCCCGCTTTACCCCCGAAAGCGGACATTCGCCCTCATCGGAACGAAAAAGCCTCGGGAAGGATTGTCACCGAGTAGAACGGTACCTAATCGGGGAATACCTATGACGCGTCGAGCAATTTTAAAAACAATTTTCGAACCCTTCGTCATCGTGGTGGCCGCCGTCTACTTTGCCCTCGATGCACTGGCTCTATCGAGCCTAAAACCTTTCTTGAAAAAAATTGCCAACTTAAAACTCTTCAAGTTTATCGCACTGTGGGTTGCTTCACTCGGCCCCTACCCCACTCTTGCATTGTTTTTGATCCCCCTCATTTTGCTAGAACCTATTAAGCCATTGAGCGCTTATTTCGTTGCGTCGGGGCAATTTAAGCTCGGCATGTTGGTCCTAATCGTGGGCGAAATTCTCAAAATTACGATTGTAGAACGTATATTTCATATTGGACGAGAGAAGCTCTTGACGATTAAAGCGTTCGCATTTGTTTATGATTTTGTATCGGGATGGCTGACTTGGATCCAAGCGTTGCCACCATGGCAGGTCGTTAAACATAGTTTTGATGATTTTATACACTGGGCGCGCAAACTAAACCATGATGCTCGCGCTCGAGGCTTTCAATAGCCTTCCCGCTCCGTTGCGGAGAAAGCGGACATTGCGAAGCGGGATGAAGACCCCATCCAGCGGCAACTGCATAACTCAGCGGACCCGAATTCGTTGGTCGACGCGGGGCTTGCAATGCTGCACAGAGTTAGCGTGACGGCGGCCGGCCCCAATCCCAAAGTGGGTGAAGCGTTTCACCCCTGTCGCGATAACGCCCTGTCGTGCTGGCGATATACCAAGCGGCGGCAGCGCCGAGCAATGCGGCCGCACCGACCATGAAGCCCAAAATGACGCCGGTCCGGCGCGCCCGCGAAATATTATCCTTCGCTTGCGCAATGACCTGGTCGACACGACGCTCCGCATCGGGCGGCGCTAACCCGGTCACCGTTGCCACCAATCGAACAAGATAGCTTCGGTCCTCAGCCTGCATTCCGCGATGGCTGGATGCCGTCAATAGAATACGTCCGGCCTCGGCGCGCGGATAATTTATGTTTTCCGCTACGCCTTGCGGTCTCCGCTCGCTGCGAAATAGCCGATCGAGGTCATATGCGATGATGTTTTCACCAACGACCGGCGTTTGTGCGGAGCTTCCAGAGGGCGTGGCCAAGCGTGGCGCCGCTTGAGCAACGGCCAACGCAATTAAGCCGGTCAATAAGGTTGCCAATGCCCATACAAGCAATCCGTCGACGCCGTTGCGAAATTCACTGATATCAGACGTGTTTGCCGACGGGACGCGAAGGCGTGCGGCAATGTAGGCACCAAAACCGTAGCCAAAGCTACCAAAACAAGATAAAGCCCGGATAAAAGCACTAAGACGGCCGACGAATCGCGCCAGGTGGGTGCCGTCGACGATAGGCTGATGCCGACCGCTCCTGCGAACGCGTGCAGTACGAAGGCGAGAGCGGAGGCACAAATAGCACCCGCAATTACACA
>DATDLC010000008.1:0-97115 GCA_036519515.1 Pseudolabrys sp.
GATCTTATCAGCCGCTTCTTCGCAAGCCGCTGCCAATTCCAAAAATTCTTGCTTGGCGGCGGCGTCCTTCTCGCCTTCAGCGAGTTCTCGATATTTGACCGCTTGCTCTCGATAGTAATCAGAATTATGCATGCAACGCTCTGATAGTTCGCTTATGGTTGAAGTGGGTCCTCAGGCTTTTTACGCATCAGGACTAGTGGATGATCTTTCGGCGGAGGATGAGGATAGAGAACTCGTTTGTGAAATATTTTGCGCCATGATCCGTCATCGTCCATACCGGCCCCGAACTTTAGATACAGGACAAAATAATAAGTTAGCAGTCGAATGAAGTCTGCATGATCTGTAAAGACCTCTATGTCCTTTTTGGATCGCGTTTCAACACGACCGCCTTAGAGCATGGACTTAGCGCGAGATACGAGTACCGACACCATGTGGGCACGCGCGCTCTGCTCATTCGCGGCTATGGTCAGAATGTCCCCCCTTGTACTAGTGCCTTAGGTCAGTGGACGGTTTTTGACGCCGGCGGTTCAAGAACCTGTGGCTTTAAGGCAGCACTCCCGCGCCAAAGACTAGGGTTCTGCGCAATTCTATCCAATGTTGCGGTGCGGTCATAGTGATGCCGCACTGCGGTCGTCTATGGTTGTGGTTGGCGGGGTTACAGGGGACGTAAAGAAATGTACCACCTGCTTTCATCATTTGTGTCAGCCGTATCGCAGCTTTGGAAAGCGACAGCGTACCATCCTGAGCGGCACTACATGCGCGGTCCGGGTCCAAAGTGGCGTGAGAATCACTAAATTTAGCCCTCGCTTTGAAATTGGATGGGGCCATCGACTGAACCATCGGCATGGACGCGGGCTGACCAGCGCGTGCCGTCAAAGCGCGTGTAGCGTATCGGACGACGAACTGGCGCCCGCGGTTGCCGTCCGTTCGTCCGTTCCAAATAAGAGCACGGCTGGATGGCAGGGACGGGCAGACCCGCACGCTCTTCGATACGCAATGTGTCAAGCGCAGGACCCGTTGCCGTTTGCATCCTCGGTGGTGAGAAGGCGGGCGACATAATGGTAAAATTGTTGAGCCAAGCCGGTGACAAAAATTGAGGTCTCCATAGACCCAAGGCCTTAGGGATATTATGGCAACCCAATCCGGTTTGCGCCCCCAGCGCGCCCCTAGAAGTGCTAGATAAGGGTGCAGTCAAGGACCGCCCTGAGGTTTAGCGGGAAAAAGTGTCGATAGTTAAGGAGTTTAGGTGTTCCCGCCACAGCGAATCGTCTGCCTCACCGAGGAAACCGTGGAGACGCTTTATCTCCTCGGCGAGCAGAACCGTATTGTCGGGGTATCGGGTTATGCCGTGCGACCGCCGCAGGTCCGGCGCGAGAAACCGCGCGTCTCGGCCTTCATCTCCGCCGATGTGCCAAAGATTCTCATGCTCAAGCCCGATCTGGTCCTCACCTTCTCCGACCTTCAGGCCGATATCGTCGCCGAGCTGATCCGCAAAAACGTCTCCGTTCACGCCTTCAATCAGCGCGACGTCGCCGGCATCTTCGAAATGATCCGCACCCTCGGCGCGCTGGTCGGAGCGACCGAAAAAGCCGAGAGCCTGGCAAGTTCGCTTGCCGCGCACGTCGATGCTGTACACGAGCGCGCGCTTCGGTTGACGCACTGGCCACGTGTCTATTTCGAAGAGTGGGATGAACCGATGATTTCCGGCATTGCCTGGGTATCGGAACTGATCGAAGCCGCGGGCGGAATCGAGGTGTTCCCGCAGCTTGCCGCGTGCAAGAACGCGAAGGACCGCATCGTATCAGCCGACGATGTCGTTGCTGCCCAGCCTGACATCATCATCGGATCCTGGTGCGGGAAGAAATTTGTGCCGGCCAAGGTTGCGGCGCGTCCCGGCTTTTCCGAAGTTCCCGCCGTCAACGGTGGCTGGCTGCGCGAGATCAAATCCACTTTGATTCTCCAGCCGGGGCCGGCAGCGCTCACCGACGGGCTCGATCAATTGGCGGGAATCATCTCCGACTGGGCAAAAGGCGCACCGCCGAGGGTAGGAAATGCGCAGCCGGTTGTGCTATGAAGTCCCGACGCGAACGCACAGGAACTTGAAGAAATGCAACCGAACAAGACCCGCTCCGATCTGTGGATGGATTTGCTCCTGGTAGCATTTCTGGTCGCCTTTAATGTCGCTGCGCGCCTTCTGCCGCATGCACCCGGATTCCTGCCGGTCGCCGCCAGCGGTCTCTTCGCGGCGCGCTATCTGCGTGTTCCGGCACTTGCGGTCATCGTACCGTTGCTTGGCATGGCGCTAAGCGATATGGCGCTGCCGAATGAGGACTGGCGCATCACGTTCGTTGGTTTCGCCGCGATATCGATTCCGGCGCTGGCCGGCATCGCCACGCGTCGCTGGCACGGTATTTTGCCGGTTGCCGGCACGATGGTGGCCTGTTCGCTGGTTTTCTTTTTGCTGTCCAACGGCGCGGTCTGGGCCTTCAGCGGCATGTATCCGCTCACCTGGCAAGGTCTAACGCAGTGCTACATCGCGGCCTTGCCGTTCCTCGACAAAACGGTGCTCGGCGACCTGTTCTGGACCGCAATCTTGTTCGGCGGCGCCTGGCTCTTGCAACACATGCCGTCGCTATCCCGGCGCGCGCTCTAGCCAAGATATTTCTGGATTCTTTGCCACACCGTCTTCGCGCGCCCGATCAGGTCGCCACCCTGCCCTTCCGGCTCGTCAAGCCTAAGTCCAACCGTTGTCACGACGCTGTTGTCGACCTTGTGCGCCAGCAACGCGATCGGACCCAACGCGACGATGTCGCCCTTCCTGGGCTTCCGCCTCAGTAACTCGCTGAAATAGTCGGCCAGAGTCACGTCCGTATGATCGGCTGCAACTTGCAGCCCATAAATATCGGCTAGCGCGCCCAGCGTCGCCGTTCCCGGTACGAAGAAGTCGCCCAGAAGGCGCGGGTCGGGTAGCGCCGGAGGCGGCATCCTGACAAAGAAGCGGTCGAGGGCCTGCGCCTTCTCCGGCGGCGCCAGAAGGTAAATGTAGTCACCCTCGCGAACGGGGGCTGCTTCGGCCGGGGTCAGGATTTCCTCGTTGCGAATAACGAGAGTCGGGCGCGCCCAGTTGGGTATCAATCCGCGCCGCAAAAACGGACTGTTGGCCGGCACCGGGTAACCGACAATCTCGCGCGCCAGTTGGCCGGGCAGATCCAGTTCCACCCTGCGCGGAATCGGATCGGCCCGCGTGAATGCGATCTCGAGTTTGCGCGCAGCCAATGCCACCGTCCAACCTTGCACCAGCAACGACAGCAGCACGACGACAAAGGCAACGTCGAAATAAAGATGAGCCCCCGGCAAGCCGACCAGCAGCGGAATCGAGGCGAGGAAGATGCCGACCGCTCCACGCAGGCCGACCCAGGATATGAACACCCTTTCGTTGAAGTGAAAATTGAACGGTGCGAGGCACAGGAACACCGCGGCGGGGCGCGCGATCAGCATCAGCACCACTGCGATAACGATCGCGCCGAACAGGGTTTCGGCCAGCCGATGCGGCCACGCCAGCAAGCCCAGCAGCACGAACATCACGATCTGCGCAAGCCACGTGACGGCATCGAGGAACACGACCACCGAGTTGTGTGCGCGCGTCTGCTGGTTGCCGACCACGAAGCCGGCAAGATAGACCGCGAGAAAACCTGACGCATGTACGGCATTTGCGAAAGCAAAGACGACCAGCGCACTCACCGCCACGAACGGCGCATGCAGCCCCTGCGCCAGCGCCAGCCGATTGAGCACCAGCGTTATGATCTGGCCGCCGGCGAAACCGATGATGCAGCCGAAAACCGCATCGCGCAGCAAAGTCACCAGGGCATGCGACCAGCTTTGCTCGCCGACCAGCAGGATCTCAACTAGCAGAAGGGCGAGAAATATCGCGAAAGGATCATTGGTGCCTGACTCAACCTCGAGGACAGCACGAACCCGCGGCCGCAGCCGCAGGCCGCGGGCATTGATCAGAAAGAAGACCGCTGCCGCGTCGGTCGAGGCCACTACCGCCCCGATCAGCAGGGCCGGGAGCCAGCCGATGCCGAGCACGAATTTTGCCACCGGAGCGGTGAGCAATGTCGTGACCAACACGCCGACCGTGGCCAGGGTCACCGCCGGCCCAAGCACATTGCGCAGGCTCGCGAAGCGCGTGCGCAATCCGCCGTCGAACAGGATTAGTGCCAGGGCGATGGAACCAACCGTATAGGCAACGCCAACATCGTCGAACTTGATGCCCCCGGGGCCGCCCTCGCCCGCCAGCATGCCGACCAGAAGAAATACCAGCAGCAGGGGGGCGCCGAAGCGCAATGCGATAAGGCTCGACAGGATGCCGGTCAGGACCAGCAAACTACCGAGCAATATGGCAAGGCTGACGGCGTCAAGCGAACCCATTACGCGATTCTCCTTCCGCTATAGGAAGGTCTCGCGCCCGTAAGAGCAATCGGAAACGTTGCCGCTGCTCAATTGATGGTCAAAATGCAACTTTGTCGCCGCCCTTGAGTGAGAGGATTTCGCGCGCTTCGTCCGATGTCGCGATCTCAAGCCCGAGACCTTCGAGGATCTTGCGCACCTGAGTGACCTGCTGAGCGTTGGACTCTGCAAGCTTGCCGGCTCCGATCCAGAGGGAATCCTCCATGCCGACGCGGACATTGCCGCCTATGGCGGCAGCGATGGCCGCAACACGCATCTGATTGGCCCCCGCGCCGAGCACCGACCAATGATAGTTGTCGCCCAGAAGGCGATCAGCCGTACGCTTCATCATCATGACGTCTTCGGGATGCGGTCCGATCCCGCCGAGGATGCCGAACACGGACTGCACGAACAGCGGCGGCTTCACCAGGCCGCGATCCAGGAAATGCCGCAGCGTGTAAAGATGGCCGATATCGTAGCATTCGATCTCGAAACGGGTGCCATTTCCGGCGCAGGTCGTCAGAATGTACTCGATGTCGGCGAAGGTGTTCTTGAACATGCCCTTCTTGGAATTTTCGAGATAGGGTTCTTCCCAGTCGTGTTTGAACTTGCCCTTGTAACGTGGGATCATCGGATAAAGGCCGAAATTCATCGTCCCCATATTGAGCGACGCCACTTCCGGCTTGAAGGTTGCAGCCGGACGCACGCGCTCTTCGGCCGTCATAGTCGGCGCGCCGCCGGTGGTGATGTTCACCACCACGTTGGAGCGCTGCTTGATCACCTTCAGGAATGGAGCAAAGGCCTCCGGCGTCTGGTCGGGGCGTCCGTCCTGCGGATTGCGAGCGTGCAGGTGCACGATCGCGGCCCCCGCCTCTGCCGCACCGATGGCAGCATCGGCGATCTCGGAAGCGGTCACCGGAAGATGTGGTGACATCGAGGGCGTGTGGATCGATCCGGTGACAGCGCAGGTAATGATGACTTTACGCGACTTCGCCATGAGCTTTCCATCCCGATGAAATGAGTGTTGTCGATTGGCAAATGGACTTCGCGGGCGATCCTAGAGTATCAGCCGTATCGGAGTCACCCTGCCCGCGCTAAACCTCGTCGATCGCATGACCGCAACTGAGAAGATCCATAGGCCGACGATGATCATCGGCATCGTGTGCGGCACGCTGGCGGCGCTGGCGTGGGCAGGCGGCTTCGTGGTCGCCAAGCACGGGATCCAGGTCGGTTTTTCGCCGGCCGATCTTGCGTTTCATCGCTTCTTCTGGTCGGGACTTTTGATGTTGCCGTTTGTCCTCCGCGACGGCCCGCGTGACCTCGATGGTGTCGGCTGGGGCCGCGGCTTTGTGATGAGCATCCTGTCGGGGCCACCGCAATCGTTGCTCGCCTATAGCGGCTTCATTCTCGTGCCGCTGGGCCACGGCACCACAATCCAACCGGCCTGCGCGGCGCTGTCCGGACTGCTCCTCGCTTCGCTGGTCCTCCACGAAAAGCCGACCATCCAGCGCATCATTGGCGGGGCAATTATTGTCGTGGGCCTCTTGATGTTTGGCGCCGAGTCGCTTGCAACGATCGGCAGATCCGGCGTTGCCGGCGATCTCCTGTTTGCCACTGCAGGTTTGTTCTGGGCGACATTCGGGACCCTGCTTCGGCTTTGGAATGTGCCGGGAACGCGCGCCGTCAAGGCCGTCGGCGCTGTTTCGCTGATCGTGTTCGCTCCGATTTATCTGCTCATTTATGGCATCAGCGCGCTGACACAGCACGGCTGGTTCGAAAATCTTCTGCAGGCCATTGTGCAGGGTGGACTTGCCGGCTCACTGCCGATCTATTTATTCGCGCACGCCGTCATTGCGCTTGGCGGCGGACGCGCCGCCACTTTTCCCGCGCTGGTACCGATGTTCGGAGTCGTTATCGGATTCCTCGCGCTCGGCGTGATTCCAAGCCTCGCGCAATTCGTCGGCATGCTGGTCGTGCTGGTGGGTTTCCACGTCACGCTACGACGCTGACGGGCCAACGCTTCGCCCGAGCCCTTTGAACAGCATCCGGCAGGTCTGCGCGACAAACTCTCTGACCGTCTCACGCGAGACATGCAGTCTGCGATGCAGAATCTGCGTCGTGATGCCTTGCAGCGCGGAGACGAACACCGCCGTCCGGACGCGCGCGAGGCCCGGGGCCATGCCGCTATCGATGAAAGGCTGGCGGAACATCGCCATGGTTTCAGCCATCGCGGTTTCGAGATTGGGGAATGCCCCGTTCATGTTGATGCGTGGCCCGGCCATCAAGGCAAAAAGATTCGGATTGTCGCGCGCGAACAGATAGAACCCGATGCTCGCCGCGGCAAGCGCCTGATCTCCTTTTGGCTTTCCGGCCGATCGCTGTCTGACGCGTCGTTCCATGCGTCGCCAGCCTTCCTCCGCGACTCGCGCCAGCAATGACAGCTTGTCGGGAAAGTGCCGATAGACGGCGCGATGATTGACGCCCGCATCGCTCGCGAGCTCGCGCAGGCTGAGTTTTTCGACGCCACCTGCCTCGAGACGCACAAGCGCGGCATCGATCAGGGCTTCGGCCAGATTTCCGTGGCGGAAAGTCTTGCGCGTTTTTTGCCAAGTGACGGCCATTTTTGTCCTCGGATACCTCCCGCCAAGACCTTTTTACAGAGCGCACGCATGGCTGCCATTCCTTGACCGGCAATTCCAGATTGCCATAAGTCTCCATTGGAGACAATCAGAAGGATCCTTATTATGACCGTATCTTCACAGGATCGTCCAAGCGTCATTGTTTTTCCCGCCGCTCATTCTCGCCACGACCATCGTGCTTGGCTGTCTTTTGCAATGGCCATTGCCGCTTGGTTTTCTCGCCAGTTTTGGCCCGTCATGGCGCATGCCGATAGGCGTCTTTGCGATCGCGGCGGGGATTTCGCTGGCGGTGACGGGCCGCCGCCTGCTGACGCGCCTTGGTACAAATGTCAGCCCGCTCCGCCGACAACGGCATTAGCAACCGACGGCACCTTCAGGTGGACGCGCAATCCGCTCTACAGCGGCGGAACGGTTGTGATGTTCGGCATCGCGCTTGTCTTCGCCCTCGACTGGCTGCTGTTGCTCATTGTTCCGAGCGTGCTGCTTTTGCACTTCGGTGTGGTCAAACGCGAGGAGCAGTATCTCGAGCGGAAGTTCGGTGACCAATATCGGCACTATAAATTGAATGTTGCGCGTTACGGTTTAGGAATTTAATCGATGGCACCCCGCTTCGTCGCTAGACAGCTCTCGCGTCCAAGCGGAATTATGGGCGCGCTGATCCGATTCCTGATGAATCGTCACAACGCGCGGATGAATGCCTTCGCCGTGCGGCAGCTCAATATTGAGCCCACTGACCGCGTCCTTGAAATCGGTTTCGGTGGCGGCGTTACGCTGCAATCTCTGATGAAGTCGGCAGCGTGCGTTGCCGGCGTTGATCGCTCGGACGATGTGATCGGCTGGGCGCAGCGCCGATTTTCCACGGAGATAAACGCAGACCGTGCGGACTTTCGGCAGGGCAACGTCGAAGCACTTCCGTTCGATACAGCTGCGTTCGACAAGGTTTGCACGGTCAACACCGTCTATTTCTGGTCTTCACTCGAGGCCGGTTCTGCCGAGATCCATCGCGTGCTCAAACCGCGGGGCCGGGTTGCCATAGGCTTCCTTCCGAAAGAGCGGATGGATCGCATGGGAATGCCTGAAGACATCTTCACGAGCCGCGCACCGTTTGACGTCATTGGCGCGCTCACAAAGGCGGGGCTGAAGGACGTTGCGATCGCGCGCCCAGAGCCACACACGCCATGGAATGTCGTCGTCGCGACCCGATGATGGACGTCTAGTCCTCGGGGCCGGCATATTTGCCGGCCGTTTCGGGGAACATGTTCTTGATGATCTTGAACTTGGAGATGTCGACGGTCGCATCCATGTGCATGAAGATCACCGCGTCACGCAGCACTTTTTCGATGCCGAAATCGAGCATGATGCCGTTACCGCCGTGCAATTCCACGGCATGCTGGGCGACCTTCATGATCTCTTCGGAGGCGAACATCTTGGCCATGTTGACGAGAACTTCGGCATCCGGCGCGTTGTCGTCCACCGCTTGTGACGCGCGATCGAGCAAGGCCCGCACCGCCTCGATGCGAGTCGCCATGTCGGCGAGCCGCAACGCGACCGCCTGATGCTTGATGAGGATACGGCCTCCCTGCACGTAGTTCTGCACGTAGTCGGCGGTCGCTTCGAAGGCGCGCACGCCAACGCCGAGATTCTTGGCAGCCTGGATGATCTTGCCGGGGCGGAAATAAACCCCAGCCGAACCCAAGGCCGTGTTCTCCACCAGCAGATGATCGTCGGGAACGAACATGTCCTCGAACACCATCTCGCCGTTGTTCATGAAACGACAGCCGAGCGTTTCATTGCAGCGCGCCACCGAAAAGCCCTTGGTCTCACGTGGCACCAGAAACGACGAGGTGCCCTGCAACATGCCGACCTTCGGGTTGGTGTTGGCGTAGACGACATAAAGGCCGGCGTCATAGCCATTGGAGATGAATTGCTTGCGGCCGTTGACGACCCAGCCGCCGTTCGCCTTGACCGCTTTGGTTTGCATGGCCGCTTCCGGCACGTTGTAGGGCAGCCAGCGATCAGAGGCGCCGCGCGGCTCGGTCAGGCAGTGCGCCATCAGGAATTGCGGGTCGGCGACCAGACGCTTGAACCACTTTTCCTGCAGATGCTTGGGCGCAAACTGTCGTAACAGAACCGACACTTTCCAGTTCTGCACCAGCTTGTCGGCGAGCCCTGAGTCGCCGCGCGCGATCTCCCCCGCAATCATGGCGAAGGTACGCACCTCCGTACCTTTCTCGAGCTCAACGCCGCCGTATTCTTCCGGAACGCCGAGCGTGCGGATGCCAATCTTCTCGGCCTCTTCCAGAATGCGCGGCGGCAGTCGGTCTTCCGGAACCATCGACCACTCGAGCTGCCAGTTCTGCTTGATGAACGGCAGCACGACTTCGTCGACGAAGTCGCGGCAACTTTGCCGCATCATTCTCTGCTCTTCGGACAAACCTCGGTCTGCGGACGTGCGGTCGAGCATGGCGGCTTCCTTCCTTAAACTCTGAGCTAAGCTGCCTTCCTGTTCGACAGAAAGTCGCGCATGCGGTCGAGGGCCTTCAGTATATTTCCCGTCGAGTTGGCATAGGACAGCCGTACATAGCCTTCACCGAGAATTCCGAAATCTGGCCCCCCGATGATCGCGACGCCTGCATCTTCCAACAGCGCCGATGCCAGCGCCTTCGCCTTCCATCCCGTGCGCTTGACGTTCGGAAAGGCATAAAACGCGCCCTTCGGCGTTGCGCAGGAGACGCCAGGCAATTTGTTGAGCCCCTCGACCACGACTTTTCGCCGCTTGTCGAACTCGGCGACCATCTTGTGCACTTCGTCTTGCGAACCTTTCAGCGCGGCGAGACCGGCATATTGCGCCGAGGCGTTGACGCATGAATGCAGGTTGACAGCGAGCTTGCGTGCATAGTCGTAGAGCTTTCCCGGCCACACCGCGTAACCGAGACGCCAGCCCGTCATTGCGTAAGTCTTCGACCAGCCATTGAGCAGGATCAGCCGGTCGCGGATCGATGGATATGACAGCAAACAGACATGCCTCTCCCCGTCATAGACCATGTGATCGTAAATCTCGTCGGACATGACCGCGACATCGGGCCACTTCTCCAATCCGGCCACGAGCTTGTCGACTTCGGCTTTCGGCGTGACGCCACCGGTCGGATTCGCCGGCGAGTTGAGAATCAGCAGCCGCGTACGGGGCGTGATCAGCTTCAGCGTCTCTTCTGCCGAAAATGCGAAGCCGTTCTCTTCGCGGATCGGCACCGGCACCGGTTTGGCACCGGTGAACTCGATCATAGAGCGGTAGATCGGAAATCCGGGGTCCGGATACATGATTTCCGCGCCCGGCTCGCCGAACATCAGGATCGACATGAACATGGTCGGCTTTCCGCCGGGCATGATCATGACGCTATCCGGAGAAACCTCGACTTTGGAACGCTTGGCGAGATCGGCGGCCACCGCCTCGCGCAAAGCCGGAATGCCGTTGGCGGGCGTATAGCCATGGTGACCATCGCGCAGTGCCTTGACCGCCGCCTCGACGATGAAATCCGGCGTCCTGAAATCGGGCTGACCGATGCCAAGATTGATGATGTCCCGGCCCTGGGCCACGAGCGCGTTGGCGCGGGCCAGGACCGCGAAGGCGTTTTCCTCGCCGATGCGGTCGAAGGCCGCGATTGTGCGAAGCATGATTGCTGTCCTCCGGGCGCGGCCGCCCTATTGCGGCACGGCCGCGGGGCGCCTTGTGAGGCGGCACTTCACCCGATCAGACAGAAAAAATCAAACGGGAACAGAGCCTTCGCAAAAACGGCGGCGGAATCGTCAGTTGGAGTCGCCGCCGAAACGACCGCTGATATCGCGCAGGATCTGAAAGCGGATGTTCGGATCAGGGTCGTCGCCGAGATACACACTGCTGAAGTAGAGCGGACCGCGACGAACCAAGTTCGTACCCCAGTAGTGGGGACCATAGGCGGTCTCCGAAGTCACGGCGGTGTTCTTGTGCTTGCGCGTCTTGGCGTCGGCGGGCGATGCCAGCGCGAAAGCCGAAACCAGCACCAGAGCGAGCAGTTTGAGCGGAAGCGATGACATAACGGGCCTCGATGGGATTTCGTGTCGGCCAATCGAATAACGAATCGCCGCAGCGGTGCAAAGTAATGTCGCGTCATATCGATCACATCTCGGTGTCGGAATATCGAGGCGGTTCGGGTGTTTAACGCGGTCGATCCGCGTGTCCTGACGCGAGCCGGCCACGAGCGGACGCAAAAGTCCGGCTGATTGCAATTGCATGTCAGTTGGAGGCATTGTCGCTTTCACGCCGCTTCCAGGATCGTCCCATGAGTATCGCCGACAAACGCCGCACGTTCCGCGCACTGCACCAGACTGGCTGCTTTGTGATACCCAACCCGTGGAACGTCGGGACCGCTCGCTATCTGCAAGGGCTTGGTTTCAAGGCGCTGGCGACGACCAGTGCGGGTTACGCCCATTCGCACGGCTATTCCGACGGCGACGTGAACCGCGAGATGGTGCTGGCCCATTGCCGCGAAATCGCGGAGGCAGCGGACGTCCCTGTGAATGCAGATTTTGAAAACGGTTATGCCGACGATCCCGACGAGATGGCCGCGAATGTCCGGCTCTGTATCGATACGGGCGTGGCCGGACTATCGATCGAAGATTTCACCGGTCGGGACCCAGAGCCGCTCTATGACTTCGACCTGGCCGTGAAACGCGTGCGCGCCGCACGGGATGCAATCGACAAGGCGGGCGGCGACGTGGTTCTGACCGCACGGACTGAAGGATTCATTCGCAACCGGCCGGATCTCGACGAAACCATCCGCCGATTGAAAGCTTTCGCCGACGCCGGAGCCGATTGCCTGTATTCGCCGGGGATCAGGACCCGCGAGCAGATCGCAGCGACGGTCAAGGCGGTCGCGCCGAAGCCGATCAATTTTCTGAACGCGGGTCCGTTCGGTTTTACGGTGAGTGACCTCACCTCCCTCGGCGTGCGGCGTATCAGCGTGGGCGGAACCCTGTCGCGCGTGGCCATGCATGCCTTTATCCAATCAGCTCAGCAGATTGCAAAAGAAGGCACGTTCGACAGTTTCGCCGGTGTCGTTTCGAATGCCGAATTGAACAAATTCTTTCACGATCTGCGGCATCGCCCGAAACCCTGACCGAATGAATTCCGCCACCGCGTCATCGGCCGGTCTCATCCACCAGCGGCCCTTTGTCCTCTTCTGGCTGGCGAGGCTCGCCTCGACCATGGGCTACCAAATGCTGACTTTGACGATCGGTTGGCAAATCTACGAAATCACCAACAGCGCGTTCGATCTCGGCCTGGTGGGACTGATTCAGTTCGTACCGGCGGTCGTGCTCACGCTGCTGATCGGCCATGCGGCAGACCGCTATGACCGCAGACTGATTGTACGTGCCGCACACTGCGTTTACGCGCTCGCTGCGGCCATGATCACGACGGCGCTGCTCACCGAAACGCTCGGTCGCGATCTGTTGTTCACCGCGGTGTTCATCATCGGCTGCGCCCGTGCGTTCGAGATGCCGACCGCGCATGCGCTTGCCCCTACGCTGGTTCCATCGCCCTTGATCTCGCGCGCCGTTGCCGCCTGGACTTCGGCCAACCAGACAGCCGTGATTTGCGGACCCGCGCTCGGTGGACTCGTTTATGCGATAAGTCCGGTGCTGATCGGCGTCATCTGCCTGGTCTTCTTCGCCTGCTCGATCACGCTGATCACTTTGGTACGGGCCCGCGGACCGGCACCCCCGCGCGACCCGCCGACGTTCGCTTCGGTGCTCGCCGGTTTCCATTACATCCGCAGCCGGCATCGCCTTCTTGGCGTCATAACGCTTGATCTGTTCGTGGTCATTCTCGGCGGCGCGACCGCGCTGTTGCCTGTCTACGCCCGTGACATTCTGGCGGTCGGGCCAGTCGGTCTCGGTCTGCTACGTTCAGCACCTGCCGTCGGCGCATTGATCACGTCGATCGTAATGGCCCGGCACCCGATCGAGCGGCATATCGGCCGCAAAATGTTCGCGGTGGTCGGAATCTTCGGTATCGCGACGATTGTCTTCGGAGTGTCGAACTCGTTTCCGGTTTCGTTGCTGGCGCTCGCGATCCTTGGCGCTTCCGACGCGGTGAGCATCGTCATCCGCTTTTCTCTGGTCCAGATCGAAACCCCGGACGAAAAACGCGGCCGCGTCAGCGCTATCAACTACCTGTTTGTCGGCTCTTCCAACACGCTGGGCGAGTTCGAGTCAGGTCTGGTCGCCGCCTGGCTTGGGGCGGTGCCGTCCGTAGTGATCGGGGGGCTCGGCTCCCTTCTGGTCGCAGGGATCTGGATGATGCTATTTCCGGATCTGCGTCGGATCGACCGCTACGAACCGGCCGATCGGGAACAAACGAGGGCGTGATGCATATTTTGATTACCGGAGCCGCGGGCATGATCGGCCGCAAACTCAGTGCGCGGTTGGTCAAGGATGGTCAACTCAACGGACAAAAGATCGATCGGCTCACCCTTATCGACGTCGTTGCTCCTGAAAAACCTGCCGGCTTTGCCGGGATTGCCGAGCTCTCGGCGAGTGACCTTTCCAGCCCCGGTGCAGCAGCAAAAGCGGTTGCAGGCAAACCGGACGTGATCTTTCACCTTGCCGGCGTCGTTTCGGGCGAGGCGGAAACTGATTTCGACAAAGGCTACCGGGTCAATCTCGACGGTACGCGCGCGTTGCTCGAGGCAATCCGGGCCGCCAGTTACAAACCGAAAGTGGTGTTCACCTCGTCAATTGCTGTGTTCGGTGCGCCATTTCCTGCGTCGATTGCCGACGAGTTTCACCTTACGCCGCTCACATCCTACGGTACGCAAAAGGCGATCTGCGAATTGCTGCTCGCCGACTACAACCGGCGCGAGATTCTCGATGGTGTCGGTATCAGGTTGCCGACGATCTGCGTGCGGCCCGGCAAACCCAACAAGGCGGCATCCGGCTTCTTTTCCGGGATCATTCGCGAGCCGTTGGCGGGGCAGGAGGCATTGTTGCCGGTTTCCGAAGCCGTGCGACATACGCACGCAAGCCCGCGCGCCGCAGTCGGGTTTCTTATCCATGCTGCAGGATTGACGCGAGACCAACTCGGGCCGCTCATCAATCTCGCGATGCCCGGCGTCTCGTGCACGGTCGGCGAGCAAATCGACGCGCTGCGCCGTGTCGCAGGCGACAAGGTGGCGGCGCGCATCCGCCGCGCGCCGGATGAACTCGTCCAGCGAATCGTTTCAGGGTGGGCGGAGCGACTGGATGCGAAACGCGCAAGCGATCTCGGATTTCAGGCCGAGGCGACCTTTGATGACATAATTCGCGCGCACATCGAGGACGAGTTGGAAGGCCGGATCGTAAATTGAGGCGCACAGCATTCGAGGCCAGCAACCGTGCTTGCATCATCCGGCGCAAACCTTACATTGAACTCTATGACCTACGTCGACGCCGCCGTCGCTCCATTACGAAAAACCGGCCAGATCAAGATTCACGGCCCTGCCGCGTTCGAGGCCATGCGTAAGGCCGGTCAGCTCGTCGCACGCTGTCTCGATATGCTGACCGAACACGTCGGCCCTGGCGTGCTGACCGAGAAGATCGACCGGCTCGTATTCGACTATGCCATGGACCACGGTGCCCTCCCCGCCACGCTGATGTATCGCGGCTACAGAAAATCGACCTGCACGTCGCTCAATCACGTGGTGTGTCATGGAATTCCCGGCGACAAGCCGCTGAAGGAAGGAGACATCGTCAATATCGATGTGACGTTGATCCTCAACGGCTGGCACGGTGATTCGAGCCGCATGTTTGCGATCGGCGAGATTCCACGCCGTGCCGAGCGGCTGATCGACGTTACTCACGAGGCAATGATGCGCGGTATTGGCGCGATCCGGCCCGGCGCGACAAGCGGCGACATCGGCCATGCCATCCAGACCTACGTCGAAGCGCAACATATGAGTGTGGTGCGCGATTTCTGCGGGCACGGCCTTGGGCGTTTGTTTCATGACGAGCCAAATGTCGTGCACGTTGGTCGGCCTGGTGAAGGCATCGTGTTGAAGCCGGGAATGTTTTTCACCGTCGAACCGATGATCAATCTCGGCCGTCCGCACGTGAAGGTTCTATCCGACGGGTGGACCGCAGTAACGCGCGATCGATCATTGTCGGCGCAATTCGAGCATACCGTCGGCGTCACCAATAACGGCGTCGAGGTGTTTACATTCTCCCCGGCCGGGCTGCATAAGCCGCCATACAAGCGCTGAAGGCGCCACCCCCAGAGCTCAAGGGCCTAGATTTCCGGCGCAGATTGTTTTGTAGATACAGAATGCACGTGCATGACGAAAAAGCCTGACAAATCGGGCTTAAGAACCGGTCTTTCCATGGCGCGGCCCCACTACTACGGCCACCGCGAACGGCTGCGCTGCTGCTTCCGCGAAGCAGGCGCCGAAGCGGTGAGTGACTACGAATTGTTGGAGTTGGTGCTGTTTCGCGCCATTCTGCAGCGCGATGTGAAGCCGCTCGCCAAGGACCTCATCGCCAGATTTGGATCGTTTCCCGAAGTGATCTCGGCGCCGCGGGCTCGGCTGGCCGAAACCAACGGCATCGGCGAAGCCGCCATCACTGAGACCAAGGTCGTACACGCCGCGGCAAACCGGCTGGCTCGGGGTAGGTCAAGAAGCGGCCGGTGCTGTCATCCTGGGCAGCTACTGTCGAACCGCAATGGCCTTCGCTGACGAGGAGCAGTTTCGGGTGCTCTTCCTCGACAAGCGGAATCAACTGATCCTCGATGAGGTCCAACAGGTCGGCACCATTGATCACACGCCGGTCTATCCGCGCGAAGTGGTTAAGCGCGCGCTTGAGCTTTCCGCCACGGCACTGATCCTTGTACACAATCATCCGTCCGGCGATCCGACCCCTTCACACGCCGACATTCAGATGACGCAGACAATTATCGACGTTGCCCATCCCCTCGGGATCGCAGTGCACGATCACATCGTGGTCGGCAAGGAGGGCCACGCGAGCTTCAAGAGCCTGCGGTTGATCTGACGGCTACTGCCGCACCAGCGTGGTCTGATCGGCACTTTCGGGTACGCGTCGCCAGACCGTGTTGTCGACTTCCTCGAAGCGCCAGGGGTTGCCGCGCGCGGGCACCAGCATCAGTTGATCGCGATCGATGCGCCATTGCGTAAAATTGAGCCGGGCGATGCCCGCGTCGCAACCCGGCTTTACTGCAACAGCAAAACCGTCGCTGGCTTTCGTCATCGCCAGCGTCAGCATGCAGACCGGTGGACCGGACTTGCGCACGATCGCCCAGTCGCCTGCGACCTGCTCGGGCGGCTTTGGCGGCGCGCCAGCCGCCGCCGCATTCTGCAGGAAAAGCACGCCGACCCCGGGGGTCGGCGCCTCGAAGATCCCGTCCTCGACTTCGCTGAACTCCACGATCGTCTTGCCGCGTGCATCGATGAAATAGAGCAGATCGTTTTCCGGGAATTTCCACGCCGTGATATCGCGCACCAGCGGAAAAATATTGACGCAGTTGGCGTCGAACTCGATCTTGAGGCCACCCGGAGAAGGATCGCTCTTGAGGGTGGCGGTACAGGTCTTGTCCCGATCAGCATTGGAGAATTCCCAACTGCCGATCACCCGTCTGGCTGAGTCGCTGAGTGTTGCCGGCGTTTGTGCAAACGCGCCACCGGCAAGACAAACGACTCCGAGACCAATCACGAGACGGGTCATGGTCAAACTATAACACCTGCGGAACCCAGCCGCCCACTAACGTTTCCGTGGCTCCGGCGTTTCGGGAACCGGTGTGAGTGCCGGCTTACCAGCTGCCCAGGCCAGAATATTATCGACTACAAGCTGATCCATCGCTGCCCGCGTCGCCTCGGTTGACGAGCCGAGATGCGGGAAAAGCACGATGTGATCCATATCGATCAGTTCCTTCGGTACATGGGGCTCGTTGGCGAACACGTCGAGTCCGGCGGAATAGATCGTTCGATTCCGCAATGCCTCGATCAGGGCCGGCTCATCGACCACAGAACCGCGCGCCATGTTGATCAGCACGCCGCGCGGGCCTAGTGCCTTGAGCACTTGAACATTGATCATGTTTTTGGTGCTCGCGCCCCCGGGCACGATCACCATCAGCGTATCGACGTCCTGCGCCATATCGATGAGTTTCGGATAGTACTTATAGTCGACACCAGCTTGGGGGTTGCGGCTGTGATAGACGACCGGCACACCGAATGCTTCGAGCCTGCGCGCAATCGCTTTGCCGATGCGGCCCATGCCGACCATTCCGACGGTCCGATCGCGCAGCGTGGCCTTGGTGAGCGGATAGTGTGCGTCTTTCCACTTGCCAGCGCGCAGATAGCGCTCCGACTGCGGCAGCTCGCGCACCGTACAAAGCAGCAGGCCTAAAGCGGTATCCGCCACTTCCTCGTTGAGAACTTCCGGCGTGTTGGTGACGACAATACCGTGCTCGCCGGCCCATTTGGCGTCGATGTGATCGTAACCAACGCCGAAACTCGAAACCTGTTCGAGATTAGGAAATTGCTGCAGAAAATTCCCATCGACTTTATTGGCGGTGTAGGCAATCGCAATCGCCTTGATCTTCTTGCCAACGTCTTTGACGAAAGCGTCCTTGTCCTTGGCGTCAAGCCAGTGGTGAAGCGTCACCTTGCCTTCAAAGCCCTTCATCATCACGGGCTTCTTAGCACCGACCATCAAAACATCCGGCTTATCGCCAGCCATTCGTATTCTCCTTGCTTAAACCAGCGCCGTCACCGGCGCCTCGACGAATTTCTTGAATGCTGCCAACAATTCGGCACCCAGCGCACCATCCACGACGCGATGATCGCACGACAATGTAACGGTCATCTGGTCGATAAATTTCACGCTGCCGTCGTCACCCTCAATGGGCGCGCGTCGCGTGCTGCCGACCGCCAGTATCGTGGCATGGGGCGGATTGATGATGGCGGAAAACTCGCGCACCCCATACATGCCGAGATTCGAGATTGCGCTCGAGCCGCCCTGATATTCGTTCGGCCTGAGCTTCTTTTGACGTGCGCGGCCCGCGAGATCGCGCATCTCCGTTGAAATAGCCGTCAGCGACTTTGTTTCGGCGTTGCGGATGACCGGCGTTATCAGCCCGCCCTCGAGCGCAACCGCAACACCGATGTCGGAACCGCGGAAACGCAGGATGCAGTCACCGGCCCATACTGCGTTGGCTGCCGGAATGCGCTGCAGGGCCGCAGCCCAGGCCTTGATGACGAAGTCGTTGAGCGACAGCTTGAACGCCGGATCGCCTTCTTTACTTTTCGGCGCAGCGGCGTTCACTTCCTCGCGCATTGCAATCAGGCGACCTACAGCAAGGTCAGCGGTCAAATAGAAATGCGGAATGCTTTGCTTGGCCTCGACCAGGCGCGTCGCAATGGTACGGCGCATGGAGTCGAGAGGGATCTCTTCATAGGCAACCCCCTCGTACAGCGCCTTTATCTGCGCGGCGCTGACTCCACCCGCGATCGCCGAAATTGCCGAACCGGGCGCGGCCCGCTCCACATCGCGTGCAACAATGCGACCATGCGGGCCCGAGCCCGAGACGCGTAACAGATCGATGCCACGTTCGCCGGCAAGCCGCCGCGCCAGGGGCGTAACTGCGGTTCCGCCGGCCAGTCTGCCGGGCCCATAATTGCGCTCGGGCGTCCGCACTTCGCGAAAAGGATCCATCGGTGCGGTTCGCGGGACCGGCGCCGCCTGCGCGACTGCCTCTGCCGCCACAGGTGCAGGGCGCGCTGGAGCCGCCGGGGCTTTGGCCGGCGCGGGTGCCGCCGCCGGACTTTGCGTGGCGCCGGGACCTGAAATCACAGCCACCACAGCCCCGACCTTGGCGACCTCACCCACCTTGAACCGAATTTCGGCGAGCGTGCCGGTTGTGGTCGACGGCACCTCCATCGAGGTCTTGTCGGTTTCGATTTCGAAAAGGGTGTCGCCCGGCTTCACCGCATCGCCGGCCGCCTTGAACCATTTCGTGATCTTGCCCTCGGCAACGGTTTCGCCGAGCTGCGGCATCAGAACGTCCACGCGCGTTATCCCTTCCCTGTCATCACCGAACTGGCGCGCAGCGCCTTACCTCACCAAGTCACAGAGACGTATTGTGTCTCGAGAAATTCCATCATGCCTTCATGTGCGCCTTCGCGGCCGAGGCCGGATTGCTTTGTGCCGCCAAAGGGAGCCGCGGGATCGGAGACAAGTCCCCGATTTAGTCCGATCATTCCGAAATCGAGCTTCTCGGAAACGCGCATGCCTCGGCTCAGATCCTTCGTGTAAAGATAGGCCACCAGACCATATTCGGTATCGTTGGCGCGCTTGATCGCCTCTTCTTCGGTTTTGAATGTCTGGATGGAAGCGACAGGTCCGAAAATTTCCTCGTTCAGCATCTTAGCTGAATCCGGAACATTGGTGAGCACGGTTGCCGGATAGAAGAATCCTGGCCCTTCGGGCAATTTTCCGCCGACCAACACTTTGGCGCCCTTCTTGACGGCGTCGTCGACCAACTCGATCACCTTGTCGCGGCCATCCTTGTTCACGAGCGGCCCGAGATTGACACCCTCGTCAAGGCCATTGCCCATCTTCAGCGAGCCCATCTTGGCGGTGAGCTTCTTGGCAAATTCGTCGTGCACTTTCTCATGCACGTAGAAACGATTCGCCGCAGTGCAGGCTTCACCCATGTTTCGCATCTTCGCAATCATGGCGCCGTCGATAGCGGCATCGATGTCGGCATCGTCGAATACGATAAACGGCGCGTTGCCGCCAAGCTCCATCGCCGGCTTGACGATATTGTCTGCGGCTTCGTGCAGTAGCTTGCGCCCGACTTCTGTCGAGCCGGTGAACGAAACAACGCGCACGCGCGGGTCGTGCAGCATGGCGCCGACGACCTTGCCCGACGAGCGCGACGGAATGACGTTGACCACGCCTGCAGGAACGCCTGCTTCTTCCAGGGCTGGCATCAACGCCAGCATGGTGAGCGGCGTGTCCGACGCAGGTTTGAGAACAACCGGGCAGCCTGCCGCAAGCGCTGGCCCGATCTTGCGGGTCGCCATCGCCGCCGGGAAATTCCACGGGGTTACCAACACGGCGATACCGGCCGGCTTATGGTGAACAAAAATTCGCGCGCCTGATGCCGGCGCACGCGATACCTCGCCGATATTGCGCACCGCTTCCTCGGCATACCAGCGGAAAAATTCGGCGGAATAGGCCACCTCGCCGCGCGAATCCGGCAGGGCTTTGCCATTCTCGAGCGTGATCAGTTTTGCGAAGCGTTCGGCGTCCCGCATGATCAGCTCGTAGGCTTTGCGCAGAATCTCGGCGCGCTCGCGCGGCTTGCGTCCAGCCCAGCCTTCAAAAGCACCCTCGGCAGCATCAAGCGCGGCCTTTGCATCATCGACCGTTGCACTGGCAACCGAGGCAATCTTCCGTTCGGTTGCCGGATCGATCACGTCAAAGCGGCCGCCATCGGAGGATTTGCGCCATTTACCCCCAATCCAGAGATCGGTTGGAACGTTGGCGAGAAGATTTTCGTACATGGGACTTCCTTTTACTCTCGATGTCGTGGCCGACTCTCCCGGCCATCTCGTCTGGGGCGTGGTGCCTTTCCAGGTGAGGTCGCCGGCACAGACGACGACGGCAGCTAACTCTGCAAGTTCCGCCTGACGGTTTCAGCAATGCGGTCCGGCGTCGGCAATACGATGTCTTCGAGGATATCGGCGGCCGGCAGCGGAATGTGCGGTGTCGTAATACGAACGGGCGGACCATCAAGGTCATAGAACGCTTCATCAGCCACAATCGAAACGATCTCGGCACCCCAGCCGCATAGCCGCGGATTTTCCTCGACCGTGAAAAGCCGGTGCGTCTTGCCGACCGAACCAAGGATGGTTTGCGTGTCGAGCGGCACCAATGACCGCACGTCCACGACTTCGCAATCAATACCATGTTGCGTCTTGAGCTTTTCGGCGGCTTCGAGAGAGCGCGGCACCATTAGTGCCAATGCGCAGATCGTCGCATCTTTGCCCGAGCGCAGAACCTTGGCTGTCCCCAGCGTGTCGACGATCTCCCCGTCAGGAACCTCGCCCTTTGTCGGATAAAGCGATTTGTGCTCGAGAAAAATCACCGGGTCAGGATCGCGCACGGATGCCGCCAAAAGCCCAATGACATCCCGTGGGCTGGAGGGCGCTACCACCTTAAGCCCGGGAATCATCATGCACCAGTTCTCGACGCTCTGGCTGTGCTGCGCGCCGAAGCGCGAACCCGCGCCATTTCCCGTACGCACCACCAGCGGGCATTTGACCTGCCCGTTCGACATATAACGGCTCTTGGGAAATTCGTTGGCGATGTAGTCGAAGCAAACAGCAAAGAAATCCGAGAACATGATCTCGGCTATGGGCTTCAGGCCCGTCATCGCCGCGCCCATCGCGGCGCCGAGAATGGCCTGCTCGGAGATTGGTGTATCGCGCACGCGCAATGGACCGAACTGTTCGTAAAGCCCGACGGTCGCCTTGAACACGCCACCGGCTTTGGCCACGTCTTCGCCCAGGAACACAACATCGGGGTCCCGGCTCATTTCCTGCGCAATGCCGCGGATAACCGCGTCGCGATAAGTCAGTTCCGCCATGCCCACCCTCCATCGGCGTAGACGTCGGTGGCGATGATATCGAGCGGGGGTGGTGGCGCGGCCTTGCAAGCTTCCGTCGCGTCGTCGACGATCTTGCGCACCTGCGCATCGATGTCGGTGATCACCTTTTCCGCAACGCCAAACTGCAGCAACCGCTCGCGATAGATTTTGATCGGGTCGCGCAACTTCCAACGATCGAGTTCGCCCTCAGGCCGGTACTTTGCCGGGTCGGCGCGCGAGTGCCCGCTGTACCGATACGTGAGGCACTCGATGAGCGATGGCCCCTCACCCGCGCGCGCCCGCTCGAAAGCGTTTTGCGCCGCGCGGTAAACGACGTCGGCATCGTTGCCATCGATCAGGATACGCTCCAGCCCGTAAGCGGAAGCGCGATCGGCCGCCGGCTGCGGCACCGCCGTCACATCGCTGATTGGCGTATACTCCATATAGAGATTATTTTCGCAGACGAATATCACCGGCAGTTTCCACACCGCGGCGAAATTGAGAGCTTCGTGGAAAGCGCCGATATTCGTCGTACCATCGCCAAAGAAGCAGACCGAGACGTCTTTATCGCCCTTGTACTGCGCGCGCCACGCGGCGCCGCATGCGATGGGAAGATGGGCGCCGATTATGGCGTATGAACCCATCACGCCGTGATCGACCGAGGTCAGATGCATCGAGCCACCCTTACCGCGCATCAGCCCGTTGTCGCGCTGCATCAGTTCGCCCAGCACTTTTTCCACCGGCACGCCGCGAGCCAGCGTATGAGCATGACCGCGATATGTGCAGAACGAGAGATCGCCGGGCTTCATCGCGCCGGCAAAACCGGCTGCCACCGCTTCCTGTCCAAGAGAGAGATGACTGGTTCCCTTGACCAGGTTCTGCAGGAACAGATCGTAGGCGCGCTGTTCCGCCTCTCGGATCACAACCTGCGTCCGGTAGAGTTCGAGCCGTTTCTGCTCGCCAATATCGTCATTCAGTCCGGAGCCGGCCTTCGCTTGCGCACGGTCCTTTGCTGTGGCCATGAATATCCTCGAAAATCCTTGATAAGCGGGGGCAACTTAGCGCCCCGCACGACGCTTAGGCAACCGGTGCCGAAGGCTCCGGCTTGCCCACCTTGCGTTCACGGTTGAGCAGGTAGAGGCCGGACGCGACCACTATCAGTCCCCCGATGATGGTCCAGCGGTTCGGCAGGTCGCCGAACACCAGGAAGCCCAACGCGGTTGTCCAGACGATCTGGGTATAGATGAACGGCGCCAACGCCGACGCCGGCGCCAGTCGATGGCCAAGGATCAGAAGATAGTGCCCTCCGCTGCCGAGCGCACCAATGAGCACCATGAGCGCTACCACCAGAGCGTTGGCTGGCGACGTCCAGACGAACGGGATGATCGGTAGCATCGCGACGGCACCGACCAGATTCGAATAGAACAACGTCGTTTCGCTGGAATCGCTACGCGCGAGCACGCGGGTTGTGATCACGTAAAGTGCGTAACAGACGGCGCCGCAAAACGTCAGCAGCGCGGCCGGATGAATCCCGCCGAAACCTGGCCGCACGACCAGGAGAACACCGAAGAAGCCAACGCCGATCGCCGTCCATCGCCGCCAGCCGACCCACTCGCCAAGCAACGGACCGCTGAGTAATGCAACCAGAAAAGGCGTCGAGAACAGGATGGCAAGCGCTTCATCAAGCTGAAGATAGCGCAGGGCAAAAAAGCTCAGCGCGGTGGACCCGAGCAGCAGCGTCGATCGGCCGATCTGCAGGAATGGCCGCGCCGTCGTCATCATTTTGGGTCGGGTGATCGGGTTGAGAAAAATAAGTGCCAGCAGGAAGGCACCGAAGTAGCGGGCCCACACGACCTGCAGGGGGTCCATGTACCCCAGCAGATATTTTCCGGTCGCGTCGAGACAGGAAAACGTCGCAACCGCTCCGCACATCAGCGCGATGCCGGTCAGTCTCTGACGGCGTTGCTGTAACGGATCGCTCAATAGGTCGCCCGCCCACCGGAAATATCGAAAACGGCGCCGGTGGTAAACGAGCAATCGCTCGACGCGCAGAAGGCGGCCAGACTTGCGATTTCCTCCACGGTGACAAAGCGTCCGCGGGGAATTTTCGAGAGCATGAAGTCGATATGCTCTTGTGTCATCTGATCGAAGATTGCGGTTTTCGCAGCGGCCGGCGTAATGCAATTGACCGAAATGTCGTATGACGCGAGTTCTTTGCCGAGCGATTTCGTGAGCGCAATAAGTCCGGCCTTCGACGCGGAATAGGCCGGCGCATTCGGGTTGCCCTCTTTGCCGGCAATGGAGGCGATATTGACGATACGGCCGTAATTTTGCGCGATCATCGCCGGTGCCAAGGCACGACAACAGTGAAACGGTCCATCCAGATTGATGGAAAGAACACTGCGCCATGCGTCCAGTGGATATTCCCAGGTCTTCGTGTTGGGTCCGGCAATGCCGGCATTGTTCACGAGGATATCAACGCGGGTCAGAGCCTTGATCGTTTCGTCTCGCGCCCGCTCCACATTGGAATAGTTGGTGACGTCGACGGCAAATGACACGACGCGACCCTGTTTTAGCAATTTAGTCGCCGTCTTTTTTGCCAGCGCGATATCGCGGTCCCAGATTGCTACGGCCGCTCCTGACTCGATGAAGCGCTCGACGATCGCCCGGCCTATACCTTGTGCCCCGCCAGTGACGACTGCATTGCGTCCACTGAGATCAATTTTATTGGTCATGGCCGCCTCCCGCAGAAGGATTAGCGAAGACAGCGCCTCATGGCGAGTGACGAATATGCGGGTGTGTAATGCGTAAAGCCTTGCGCGGCCTAACGACCTGTAATAAAAACAATGACGTGGGGCCAACGGCGGTCGCCCCGCATTTTCAAGGCACGCGAGCCCAAGCACCGTCTCCTCCGATAGTGGAGGGGACCTTTGCTGCTTGTGGACATGCGATCGCGTAAGCCCATTCGGCGAAGGCCGGAGACAATGCCGCCTCCCCGTCAGATGACATTCATCCAAGCGCTGCGTTCCTTTCGCTTCGGGAGCGACGACTATGGATGGACTGAATCTCCTGCTTTTTCTCATCGCGGCTTTTTTCGGTGGCCTGACATCCGGCGTATCCGGCTTTGCCATGGGACTCGTCGTGTCAGGTGTCTGGCTGCACATCATTTCGCCTGCTCAGAACGCACTTCTGATCGTACTATGCGGTCTCGTCACGCAAGGTTCCGGCGTCTGGCGCGTTCGCCACGCCATGAACTGGCGAACCGTGGTGCCATTCATCATTGGCGGAGCAATGGGCGTTCCCGCCGGCACAGCGCTCCTGAAAACGGTTGATCAAGGGACGCTTCGGCTCACTATCGCTATCTTGTTGGTCCTCTACAGCCTCTACAACCTGATCAGGCCCACCGTTGAACAGGTTCACGGCGGCGTCACGGCTGACCTTGGCGTTGGCGCTGCGAACGGCCTCATCGGTGGATTGACCGGCTTGGGCGGCATTGCAGTCACCATCTGGTGTCAGCTCCGTGGCGGACCCAAGGACTCGCAGCGCGCGATCTTTCAGCCGGTGATGTTCGCGACCTTCGTGATGAGTGCGATCTCGCTCGGCCGGCGCCTTCAGTGTTGAAACGCTCAAGCTCTACGTGCTTGCGCTCCCCGCACTTATTCTCGGCATTTGGTGTGGCCTACGCCTTTATGGAAAGCTCAACGATGCCGCATTCCGCAAGATGATCCTGCTGCTGTTACTCTTTTCGGGAGTGGCGTTGATCGCGCCGATGCGTTGAACTACTATTGACATGTGGGGCCTGCGACGGTCGCCCCGCCCTCCAAGGCTTTGTGAGCCCAAGCACCGTCTCCTTCGTTAACGGAGGGGACCCATGCTGTCTCCAGGCTATTCAATCTCTCCGCAAGATCTCTGGAATGCGATTGCGACGCAAATGGCGCCGCAGATCATCGACGTTCGGAGGCGTGACGCCTACGAACAATCGCCGCACTTGTTACCGGGCGCACTCTGGCGCGATGCCAGCAAAGCCCAGCAATGGGAAAGCGACTTCGATCCGGCTCGCCCGATCATCGCTGCCTGCAAGGCCGGCCATGAAATGAGCCAAGCAACCGTCGCGCAGCTTCGTGCCAATGGCATCGACGCGCGCGTATTGGAAGGCGGCTATGAAGGTTGGACAAAGGCAGGCCTGCCCTTTGTCGCCAAAATGGAGCTTGAGCGAATCGCTACACGCCGGCCGAGCATTTGGGTGACAAGGCGCCGTCCGAAGATCGACCGCATCGCCTGTCCATGGCTGATCCGCCGCTTCCTTGATCCGCACGCGCGCATTCTGTTTGTCGATCCTGATCAGGTGGTTGCTGTCGCGCGCGAAAGCCGCGGCGTGCCGTTCGACATCAAGGATGTTGAACTCAGTCACGTCGGCGAACGCTGCTCGTTCGATACAATGCTTCAACTGTTCGGGCTGGAGGGCGAACCCTCACTGGCGAGGCTCGCCTTGATAGTGCGGGGCGCCGATACGGCGCGGCCCGATATTGCCGCGGAAGCCGCCGGCTTGCATGCCGTTTCGCTGGGCTTGTCGGCGCTCGCAGGCGATGACGATCACGGACTGCTCAAGCGCGGTTTCGTCGTCTACGATGCTCTCTTCGCGTGGCTGCGCTTTGCCGCCGAAGAGCGACACAACTGGCCGGCCAAAGCCGCATGACGGAAATGTTGGCGACTCAAACGACTGCCCGGCCCAGCTTTGGCGAAGCTTTCCTGGTCTGGCTGAAAATCGGCTGCATCAATTTCGGCGGACCGGCCGGGCAGATCGCGTTGATGCATCGCGTCGTGGTCGACGAGAAAAGGTGGGTCGACGAAGCGCGCTTCCTGCACGCTTTGAATTTCTGCATGTTGCTGCCCGGACCCGAGGCCCAAAAGTTGGCCACTTACCTGGGCTGGCTGATGCACGGAGTACGCGGCGGCCTTGCGGCCGGCATTTTGTTCGTGGTGCCGGGCGCGCTCGTGATGTTGGGCCTGAGCCTGATGTATGCACTCGGCCGCGGAATTTCGGCGATAGACGGCGCGTTGTTTGGCATCAAAGCCGCAGTCCTTGTGATTGTCATCGAGGCGCTCATCCGCATCGGCAGGCGCGCGCTGAAGACGCCCCTTTTGCTGTCATTGGCGGCCGCTGCTTTTGTTGGCATCTTTTTTCTGGCACTTCCCTTCCCACTGATTGTCGCAGCTGCCGCATTCGTCGGCTATTTTGTCGCGCGCCAGGCTCCGGGTCAGCTTGGGCTTGCGGCAAAAGCCGAAAGTGTGGCGCCTCCGGCGGAAGACCGCTGGCGTCAGTTTGCCATCGCTTCCATCGTTGGCCTCATTGTGTGGTGCGTGCCAATCGCGCTTGCCGCGCTCATCCTTGGCCCCAAACACGTCCTTGTCAGCATCGGCATCTTCTTCTCGAAGCTCGCCGTCGTCAGTTTCGGCGGCGCCTATGCCTTGCTAGCCTATATGGCTCAGGAAGCGGTGCAGACGTATGGCTGGATGACGGCGCCGGAAATGGTCGACGGTCTGGGCCTTGCAGAGACGACCCCCGGACCCCTCATTCTTGTCACGCAATTTGTCGGCTTTCTTGCCGCTTTCCGCGACGCGGCCCCGTTCTCACCCACCACCGCCGGAGTCCTGGGTGCGGCGATGACGACATGGGTCACCTTTGTACCGTCGATGCTCTGGATCTTCGCCGGCGCACCATTCGTCGAGCCGCTGCGCGCCAACCGCCAACTCTCCGGCGCGCTCGCGGCGATCACGGCGGCGGTGGTTGGCGTGATCCTGAATTTGTCGGTGTGGTTCGCACTGCATGTCCTTTTCGGCAAGGTCACCGAGATGCATGCAGGACCCTTGCGCTGGTATGCATTCGACCCGCTCGCCCTTGATCTTCGCGCGACCGCATTGGCCGCCATTGCGGCAGCGCTGGCATTCGGTCTGCACCGCAGTCTGATCGAAGTGGTGGTGGCGATGGCGGCGCTGGGCGCGCTCGTGCAACTTCTTCTTGGAGCCTAGAATTCGCGATCGATCGCGCTCTCATGCCAGCGCCGCAGCGCAAGATACGAAATCGCCGATAGCGTAAAGAAAATCGTGACGCCGGCGAGCGACAATAAAAGCAACGCAGCAAACATACGCGGGATGTTGAGTCGATAACCGGATTCGGCAATGCGATAGGCGAGTCCCGAACCCGCCCCTGCTGACCCTGCGGCAATTTCGGCTACAACCGCACCGATGAGTGACAGGCCGCCGGCGATGCGCAGGCCCGTGAGTATTTGCGGGAGGGCCGATGGCAGCTTCAGATTCCAGAGCACCTGCCAGCGCGATGCTTTGTAGAGCTCGAAAAGCGCGAGAAGATTGTGATCGACCGAGTTCAACCCAAGCGTCGTGTTGGCCAGAACCGGGAAGAACGCAACGATCCATGCGCAGGCGAGTACTGCGAGCGGCTGCGGCAGATAGATCAGCAAAAGTGGTGCGATGGCGACGATCGGCGTGACCTGAAGAATGACGGCATATGGATAAAACGAATATTCGACCAGCCGCCATTGGTTGAACGCGATTGCCAGCACGATGCCGCCAATTGCGGCGAGCGCGAAACCCTCGAAAGTGAGCCTTAGCGTCACCAACAACGAGTGCCACAAGAGACCGGCATCCGAGATCAGCGTCGTCAGCACGAGCCCGGGACTGGGCAACACGTACGGCGGAATCGCAAACGCGCGCACCAGCAGCTCCCAGCACAGCATGACGAGAGCAAGTACGACAATTGGCAATCCGATGCGGAGAAGGCGCTGGTTCATGGCACATTCCCAACCCGCATAGCCTTGCCTAACGCGTCGGCTACCTCGCGGCAGAACCCAGCATACTCCGGTGAAGTCCGGAACCGTTCGTCACGTGGATACGGCCCGTCGATGGCAATCTGCGTAAAGACCCGACCAGGGCGCGGCGTCATCACAACGATGCGCTGCGACAGATAGACCGACTCGAATACCGAATGGGTCACGAAGATCACCGTGCGGCCCAGGGCCTGCCAGACCGCCAAAAGATCGTTGTTGAGCTTGAAGCGTGTGATTTCGTCAAGCGCGGCGAAAGGCTCGTCCATTAGGATCAATTGCGGCTCGGTCACCAGAGCGCGCGCAATTGAGACGCGCATCTTCATGCCCCCCGACAATTCACGAGGGTAGCTCTGCGCAAAGTTTTTAAGTCCGACCCGGTCCAGCGCCTGCGCCACCGCGGAAGGGTCATCCTTGCCCGCAAGCCTAAGCGGTAGCCGAACATTATCGGCTACGTCGGCCCACGGCATCAATGTTGGCTCCTGGAACACGAAGCCGATCGGCACTGCTCCTGCAGGCCATTCGACCTCTCCTGCGGACGGTGGGCTCAAGCCCGCGATAATGCGTAACCCCGTCGACTTGCCGCAGCCCGACGGACCCAGCACCGAAACGAACTCACCGGCCCGGACATCGAGATCAAATCGATCGAGCGCGCGCACGCCGTTGGCAAAATCTTTTTCGACGCCACGTAACGCGACGATTGTGGTGGTGCCTTGCGAAAGACCGGTCGGCGGAGAGGTAGCCAATTGGCGCGCCTGTCAAAAGTCGGGCGGATCACTTACGTCTTTCGACACTACAACGTATCGCGCGCACCACAAATTCCACAGCTGCATCGATACTCAGTCGGCTGTCTTTCGTGAGCGACCGCCAGGTGTGGAAGCTGAGCGCAAGGCCGAGCGCGGCGTCGCGCGTCCGCCCGGGCGGGAAACCCTGCGCAAGCACGATTTGCAAAGCGTCTATGCGCCGGCCCATCCGCAACCGGACAATGTCGCGCGTGAGTGGGTCGACTTCGGCGTCGCGCATGACGCTGTTGGCAAGCTCGGCATTCCGACCGTACCAGGCGTAAAGCTCGGCGAGACCTCGGCGCAACCTTTGCTCTGGGTCAGCGATCGCGCGCAAGGCGTGCTCATCCGGAAGAGGATCGCGCTCCATCGCCAGCCCGGAGCACGCAAGGAACAGCTCACGATCAGTCTGAAAATGAGCATAAACCGTGTGCCGTTGCACGCCCGCCCGCTCTGCGATGGCGCTGATGCTTGTGCGCGTAGGTCCCATCGCGGCATGCAGGTCAACGGTCGCCTCGACGATGCGCCGGCGCGTTTCCGCCTGATTCTCGGCGCGGCGCTTCAACGTATAGGGGCGTTTCCTATTCATTGCACAGTACTGTACTCTCATATTGACGGCAGGCAAGATTTTAATTACACAGGTTTGTGCAATGGAATTCAGCCGCAAATGGCTAGGCTTTGGAGCGGAGGTGGCAATGAAAGCGTCGTCAGTGAGCTTCCCGGCTGCCGTTCTCGCGGTGATCGCCGGAATGATCTGGGGAATCATCATGGCTATATCCCGCGATCACTCGGCCATGCCGGCGCATGCCCACCTCAATCTGCTCGGCTGGGTTTCGCTTTTCCTGTTCGGAATTTTCTATCACCTGCATCCTGCGATCGACCGAAGCAGGGCCGCGCTTGTTCAGGTAACCGCCTGGATCATCGGTACGGTCGTCCTCACGATTGGCGTTGGCCTCATTCACACCGGCCACGACGTCGGCGAGCCGTTTGCCATCACCGGATCGCTGACGGTGTTCGCAGCAATGCTGCTGTTCGGCTGGCTGGTGGTACGGCGGGAACACACCGCGCGAGCATATCGCTCATCTGCCGTCCCCGCGGAATAGCAGATATCGTCACTTCGGCCGTAAGTCCGCGCCGACACCTTTGTTGACGAACTGAAGAGTGTAGGCGCGCTTGTAGTCGAGGCCCGCCTCCACCACCCCTGCACGCACCATCTTGTCGAAGAAGCTCTTCCAATGAGCGTCCGTCATGGCGCCAATTCCAAGCTTCACTGAGTCGCCGGAATCGACAATGCCGTGCTCTTTCATTTTCGCGATCGAATAGGCCAACAGGGCATCGGTCATTTCCGGATTCTGGATCCTGATAAGTTCGTTTCCCGCACGCCCATCACCATAGATGTAGTGATACCAACCGATCGCGGAAGCATCGACGAAGCGTTGCACCATATCCGGTTTCTTTTCCACGACCTCGCGTCGAGTCTCGATCAGCGTTGAGTACGCATCGAACCCCTGGTCGGCAAGCAGGAACACGACCGGTTTGAATCCGCCTTCACGTTCGATCGCAAAGGGCTCCGATGTCACGTAGCCCTGCATCGCTGAATTCTTGTCGGCGAGGAAAGGCTGGGCATTGAAAGTGTAGGGCTTCACCTTCGATTCATTGAAGCCGAACTCCGACTTGAGCCACTGGAAATACGTGGTCATGCCCTCCTTCGAGACGAACAGCGTCCGTGTCTTCAGGTCTTCGAATTTCGTCACGTCCGGATGAGCAACGAAAACCTGCGGGTCCTTCTGAAAGCTCGCCGCCACCACCACGGTCGGAATGTTGTTCGTAACGGCATCGAATGACAGCAGCGAATTTGCGCTCATGAAGAAGTCGAGCTTGCCCGCCAAAAGCTGGGTGCGGTTGTTCACGTTCGGCCCGCCCGGCACGATGACCACATCAAGCCCGTACGTTTTGTAAGTGCCGTCCGCGAGGGCCTGAAAGAAGCCACCGTGCTCAGCCTCGGCGACCCAATTGGTGCCGAATACGACCCGGTCGAGCGGCTGCGCCTGCGCCATTCCGACAAGCATCAAAACCGTTGTAATTCTTAGCATTTTTGCAGTTTGTCACCGTTTTGGGGGACCGCGCAACCATCCGCAATCCCCGTTTGAACCTTTTTCCCACCCGACGCGACCTATGAGTATCGCGGCGTTGAGGCCGCCCCACTTTAAACCGGATGGAGACCACCGGACGAAGTCCAAGATCACCGCAGTCGCATTGACCGCACTGACACTCGCCGGCAGTCTCGCCGCCACCAGCGGCAGCGCGCAGGCTCACTCTCACTGGGGCACCGGCGTCGGCATCGGTATCGCCGCCGGCGCGCTGATCGGAGCCGCGGCCGTTTCCAACGCCTACGCCACCCCCGTTTACGTGACAGGTCCATCTTGCCGTCTGGTCACGCGTTACGATCGCTTCGGCAATGCGCGCATAATCCAAGTTTGCAACTACTACTGATCCGCTGGGATCGGCGCCTGCCCGTCCATCCTCGCGCCGATCTGGAAGACCCGCCCGGCAATGTCCCCGTCCGGGCGGGTCACTTCATTCAGAATCTGACGACCGAGCGAATGCCGGTGACCTGTGCGTCGGGATAACGGATGCCTGTGCCGCTCGGATGCCAGATGGACGTGTATACCGGTTGAACCGTCCAGCCGGGGACGATCTGAGCAACATAGGTCAGTTCGAGATTGGTCTCATAGTCGCGCGGTGGAGTGAACAGAGTGCCGAAGTTGATCTGGTCCTGATCGAAACCCCGCACGCTGTCGGAAAAGCGTGCGTAGATAACGCTGGCGCCAAAACGATCGCACGGTCTGTTCGGTATCATCCCGCCAAATACAATTCCGCCGTCTACGTAGAAGTTGACCAGATTTTGATTCGACGGACTTACCGACCCCCGTGCGAAAACCGATACGCCGCTGTCGCCGTCGCCGCCGCTTGGGCGATAGAGCTGCTGGTCGATGACTCCGTAAATGCCGTAGTCGCCACGATGTAGGAGTGGCATGCCATTGCTTGCAGGACTCGCCAGGGGAACGCCCACGTTGTCGTATCGTTTGTCGGGGAATTGTCCGAGATGCGTCCAGCCTCCGATCTTCAGCGTCGTTGCGAGGTCGGTGTCGTGCTTGCCGCGATTGCGTCGAAATTGCAGCTCGCCGATCATGAACGCTGGGTCGGTGACACGGAAACTGAGACCGTAGCGATTGCATGTGTCAGGGTCGCCGGAACAGGGCCCTGACGGATCGCCGTTGAAAATCGCAAGCAGAAGAGATGCGTCTTTGGGAAACTCGTATTTTATTCGCGCACCGACAACCGACAACGGATACGCCGGCCCACCGCCCGGCAAATTGACCGCCGCGATCGTCGGCCAATGCTGTAAAAGAACTC
Organism: Pseudolabrys sp.; assembly: GCA_036519515.1. Lineage (GTDB taxonomy): Bacteria > Pseudomonadota > Alphaproteobacteria > Rhizobiales > Xanthobacteraceae > Pseudolabrys. Next base: position 32,807 of record DATDLC010000008.1, read on the forward strand.
AGCATCCGCGGCACGCTGACCAAATCTGAAACTGACGGGTCCAGCCCAGCGCTCCAGCCACAACTCGGATAGTCTCACTGTCGGAGTGGCTTCAATTGCCGCAATTGTGTTCATGCCTCCGACGTAGTCGCGGCGGATGCGGCCATCATTGTAAATTCCAAACGCATTCGCGTAGAAACTCCAGTTCTTCCACCCGGCAAGTTTCTCGAGATCGACTAAAGCTGGGTCTCCAGCTTGCCCTGATCGATCGTGCCGGTTCGAATGCCGCCCGACAGATTCCCCAGTACATCGTTCGTGTAGATCAGGCTGTATGTGATGCCACGATCATTGAGCCATTTGCGGGTCCCGAACGGATCGCCGTACTGCGGCAGACTCGTCGCGATCGAAGGCTCGGTAATCCCGATGCTTTGCGCTGCGCTTTGCGCCCATAGCGGTCCCGCGCCGAAAGCGAGCGCAATCAAGGCACAAGGAAATGAGTAGCGCCGCGCTTTCATCCGCCCCCTGCCGGCTTCTTCTGCACCGAACCACCATCCCTGGGCGGCTGGATCTCTAAAATGACCCTGGAAAGCTGACAGGCGGATGACCCCACCTCCCCCAAAGTGCGAGTGCGAAGAATAGCCGCGGAAAAGCGCCTTCCCATAAGAAAAATTGCGGCCAAATACCCCAAATCTCCACATTTCACAGGCCAAAGCCATCTGAGCAAAATCGACTGCAAGTGACAATTAGGCCTTTGCGTCACGGGTCGATTTACCGAGGTGAATTGTTTATTTCGCGGTTATGCCGAAACGCGTCGCCAATTCACTATAACGCTCGCAAAGAGAAGATGTCCGGGAAGCAAGTCTTGGAGCGTTTTGGGACGTTTATAGCGCGGTTGAAGCTGCGGCCGCAGGTCACGCGCAATGGCGCCATAGCCGCCGTTGTTCTCATCATATGTACATGGCTGGTTGTCGCTACGACAACGCGGGCACCTCACGCGAATGGGGAGGAACAGACCTCGACCGAAGGTCGCCGTGTAGGCGAACTTTACTACCCACCCCCCAAACAGTGGGCATCATTGACGACTGCGCCGGTCACCACGGCCGTATTCCGAACCGAACATATCACCGAGGGAAAGATCGCCATCGATGAAGACCGCGCGACGCTGGTGTTCTCTCCATACTCGGGCCGGGTGATCAAACTGCTCGCCAAACCTGGTGATATGGTGAAGGCCGGCCAGCCGCTTTTCACCGTCGAAGCGCCGGATATGGTTCAGGCACAGAATGATTTCATTGCCTCCATCTCCAACTTGAACAAAAGCAAGTCGGCACAGGAACTGGCCAAAATCGTCGAGCAGCAAAACAAGACACTCTACGACTCGCGCGCCGGCCCGTTACGCGACCTGCAGACCTCCCAGGCAAACTCGCGCGCCGCCGAGAATGACGTCCGCTCTGCGCAGACCTTGCTGGAGATGACGCGCAATCGTTTGCGTATCCTTGGGATGACAGATGATGAAATTACGAAATTCAGCGATACGGGCGCTGTCAGTCCGCAGATGACGATCTATTCGCCCATCGGTGGCACCGTTATTCAGCGTAAGGTCGGACCCGGTCAGTACATCAACACGTCTTCGCAGAATACGAGCGCCAGCGACCCGACGTTCATTATCGGTGATCTGTCGACGGTGTGGCTGGTTGCCTATGTACGCGAATCTGACGCGCCCAGTGTCCACGTGGGACAGGCTGTACATTTCAGCGTTCTCGCATATCCAAACCGCACATTCCCGGCAAATATCTCATATGTCGCGACTTCGCTGGACACGGGAACACGGCGCCTGTTGGTACGCGCGACGATTGACAACTCGCAGCGGCTGCTTCGTCCGGAAATGTTCGCAAGCGTGAACATCCTGACCGGAGAAGGAGATAGCTCGCCGGCGATACCGCGTGAGGCGATCATCTACGACGGAAAAACAACCCGCGTCTGGATTGCGCGCGACGATAAATCCGTCGAGCGCCGCGAAATCAAAACCGGCTTGTCCAATGGACAGATGATCCAGATCCTGGACGGTCTTCGCGAGGGCGAGAACGTCGTAAGCAAAGGCAGCTTGTTCGTCGACCGCGCTGCCGCAGGAAGCTGACGCATCCATGTTGCGCAGTCTGATGTCGTTCAGCCTGTCGCGGCGACCCTTGGCGTTGGTCGCTTTCATCGGTTTTATAGCCGTTGGCTACGTTGCCTTTACGGCGCTCAACGTCGAGGCCTATCCCGACCCTGCGCCACCGATCATTGAAATCATCGCGCAATATCCGGGCCAGTCACCGGAAGAAGTCGAACGATATGTGACCATCCCGCTCGAGATTGCTGTCGCCAGCACGCCAGGTCTTACATATATCCGTTCGAACACCGTATTCGCTCTCGGTTTTGTCCGGCTGCAATTCGAATATGGTCGCGACTACAATTTCGTACGCCAGCAGGTCACTAACCGCCTAAAAGACGCGACGCTGCCTCCGACAGTAACGCCGGTCATATCCCCGGCCGGCGGCATCAGCGAGATTTTGCGCTACCAGCTTAAAGGTCCGCCCGGCATGGACCTGATCCAGCTCAAGACCATCCAGGATTGGGTGGTCGAGCGCAAACTGCGCATCGTTCCGGGCGTTGCCGACATTTCCCCGCTCGGCGGCAAGACCAAGGAATACCAAGTCGAGATCGATCTCGACCGGATGCGGTCCTTCGGACTTACCCTACCGCAGATCATCAGTGCTATTTCCACCAGCAACGCCAACGTCGGCGGCCGGACGATTGCCGTCGGCGAACAGTCGGTCAACGTGCGCGGCGTCGGTGCGCTCGGCTCGATCAGCGACATCAACAATATCGTCGTGAGCCAGCAGGGCGGATTGCCGGTTGTGTTGTCCGACATCGCGCACAACCAGGTCGGCTTTACCCCGCGGCTGGGGATTGCAGCTCGCGACAACCAGGATGACATCCTCTTCGGCATCGTCCTGATGCAGAAGCTGGAGCGGACAATGGACGTCGTGACGCGCGTCCGCGCAGCCGTCGAGCGCATCAACAATGACGGCAGCTTGCCGCCCGGCGTTCGCATTGAGCCTTATTACGACCGCGGCGACCTTGTTGCGATCACCGTGCGTACGGTGCTGCACAATATGCTGTTCGGCATTGCGCTGATCTTTCTCATTCAATGGATATTCCTGGGGAACCTGCGCTGCGCGCTGATCGTGTCCGCGACAATTCCCGTCGCCCTGTTTCTTGCAGTTATCATCACCGTAATGCGCGGCGACTCCGCCAACCTGTTGTCGGTCGGCGCGATTGACCTAGGCATCATCGTCGACGGCACCGTCATCATGGTGGAGAACATTTTCCGCAACCTTGCGCATCACGCGGCGCGACATCCGACGGATAGCAGTCGCGGCGATCGCCTGCACCGGATCCTCGCGGCGGCCGTCGAGGTGGACAAGCCGATCTTCTTTTCGGTGGTCATCACCATCGCGGCGTTCCTGCCACTTTTCACGATGCAGGGCGTCGAGGGACAGATTTTCGGACCCATGGCGCGCACTTACGCTTACGCCCTGCTCGGTGCGGTGATCGCGACCTTCACGGTGACTCCGGTTATGGCCTCACTTCTGTTGCCCGAGAGGGTGACCGAAGTTGAAACCTTCCTCGTGCGCCACATTCGCAGCGTCTACGAGCGCGTTCTCGTTCTGGCGGTGAAGAACGCCCGTGTCGCGGCCACGATCGCGTTCGCTTTTCTTATTCTTTGCGGCGCGCTCGGCATGCGCCTCGGCACAGAATTTCTGCCCAAGCTGGAGGAAGGTAATCTCTGGATCCGTGCTCTGCTTCCGCCCACGATTACGCTCGATGCGGGCCGGGACACCGTCAACAAGATCCGCGCCGTGATCGCAAGTTATCCGCCGGTGCGCACCGTCGTCTCCGAGCAGGGTCGCGGTGAAGATGCCACCGACCCGGACGGGTCCTTCGTTGCCGAATTCTTCGTGCCGCTCAAGCCGTTTGAAGAATGGCCCGAGGGCCTGACCAAACCGAAACTCGTGCGAGAGCTGGCTACGCGGCTCGAAAACGAGTTCATCGGTATTGATTACAATTTCTCGCAATACATACAGGACAATATCGAAGAAGCCGTCTCCGGCGTAAAAGGCGAGAATTCGGTCAAGATTTTCGGACGCGATCTCGGCGAACTCGAACGCCTGTCGAAAGCGGTGAAAGAAGAGCTTGCGAAAGTCCCTGGCGTCACCGATCCGGGCGCTTTCAATCTGCTTGGTCAGCCAAATCTGGTGATCCAGGTGGATCGCGCCAAGGCGGCCCGCTACGGCATCACTGTCGCCGACATGAACACGGTGGTTCAGGCCGCGATCGGCGGGCAGGAAGTCACCCGCATCTACGAAGGTGAGATGAACTTCGCGCTGACAGTTCGCCTTGCGCCGCAATACCGCGACAACATCGATGCCATTCGCTCGGTCCCGGTGGCTTTGCCCAATTCCGACCCAAAATCGCCGACGGCCTATATTGCGCTGGGCGACGTCGCCGAAGTGCGGTTGGAGACCGGCGCCGCCTACATCTATCGACAGAATACGGAGCGTTTCGTTCCGATCAAATACAGCGTTCGCGGTCGCGATCTCGGATCGACCGTTGCTGACGCCCAAGCGCGCATCGCCAAAAACATGCAACTGAAGGAAGGTTACCGGCTCGAATGGTCCGGAGAGTTCGGTGCTCTCGTCGAAGCAAAAAAGAGGCTCGCCATCATCGTCCCGCTCAGCCTGTTGCTGATCATGATGTTGCTCTACAGCCTGTTCAATTCCATACGCGACAGCCTGCTGGCACTATCCGGAATTCCGTTCGCCGTCTGCGGCGGAATTCTCGGGCTTTACGTGTTCGGCCTGAACTTCAGCGTGTCGGCAGCCGTCGGCTTCATTTCTTTGTTCGGCGTCTCGGCAATGGACGGCATCTTGCTCGTCTCCTACATACGCCGCCGTCTTGACGAGGGATTCGGCAAGGATGAAGCCATCATCGGTTCTGCCCAGGCGCGCATGCGCCAGATTTTCATGACCGGTTTTTCAGCTTGTATCGGCCTTGTGCCGGCGGCGATTTCGACCGGCATCGGCTCGCAGGTACAGCAGCCCCTCGCCTGTGTGATCGTCGGCGGCATGCTCCTGTCGCCGATCTGCAGCCTGCTCGTCATCCCAACCCTGGCACGGCTTGTGATGCCGACCGTGCGCCGAACCGCGCCGGCCGATCGCGCACACGCCGCCGAGCCAGGGCCCGCGGAATAGAAACTGCGGATCAACCCGTTCGCTTGGCGGGCTGCAGCAGTTCGCTGACCCGCCCGACGGCTTTGCTGATCACAGGCCAGAACAGGAGGATGAACGCCAATGTCGTGATCGAACCCACGAGACCGTTCGACCAGAAGACGCGCAGATCGCCGCCGGCGCCGATCATTGCCAGCCGGAACGCGTCTTCCGCGCGACTGCCGAGCACAAGCGCAAGCGTGAACGGCGCCAGCGGAATCCCGATTTTTTTGAAAACATAGCCGACGACGCCGAACAGCAGCATCAGCCAGATGTCGAACATGGCATTTTGGATGGCGTAGGCGCCAATCGCGCAGGACACGACGATCATCGGAGCGATCGCAGCGAACGGCACCCGCAGCACCGCGGCAAAGACGGGCACCGTCGTAAGCACCATCACCAGGCCGACAATATTGCCGAGATACATCGATGCGATGAGGCCCCAGACGAAGTCTTTGTGCTCCACAAACAGCAGAGGCCCGGGGTTGAGGCCCCACACCATCAGTCCGCCGAGCAAAATGGCAGCAGTCCCCGAGCCGGGAATTCCCAGCGCCAGCATCGGCAGGAGCGCGGCCGTGCCAGAGGCATGTGCCGCAGTCTCCGGCGCGAACACGCCTTCGATGCGGCCCTTACCGAAGCTTTCGGGGTCCTTCGAAAAGCGCTTGGCAAGATTGTAGCCCATGAACGAGGCAGCGATCGCGCCGCCCGGCGTGATGCCGAGCCAAGCGCCGATGGCCGAGGACCGCAGCAGCGTGATCCAGTAGCGCGGCATGTCTTTCCACACATTCCAGAGCACGCGCAGGCTGATGCGCGCCGAGTGGCCGCGCAGCGCCAGTCGCTCCTCCATAGTGAGCAGGATTTCGCTTATTCCGAATAGCCCGATGACAGCGACAAGGAAATTGATCCCGCGCAGCAGATCGCTGAAGCCGAAGGTCATGCGCAACTGGCCGGAAACGGTGTCCATGCCGACACCGGCAAGCAGCAGACCGAGGGCCATGGAAATGATGGTCTTGTGCTTCGCCTCCCGCCCCAGCCCGACGAACGAACAGAAGGTCAAAAGATAGACGGAGAAGAATTCCGGCGGGCCGAACTGTAGCGCGAACGAAGCGATGCCGGGCGCCAGAAACGTAATGAGAAGCACCGCGAACAGCGAGCCGATGAAGGAAGACGTGAATGCGGCGGTAAGAGCTTCCGCGGCACGCCCCTGCTGAGCCATCGGGTAGCCGTCGAACGTCGTCGCCACCGACCAGGCTTCGCCGGGAATATTGAACAGGATCGAGGTGATTGCGCCGCCGAAGAGCGCACCCCAGTAAATGCACGAGAGCATCACGATGGCGGAGGTCGGATCCATCGTGAAGGTCAGCGGCAACAGAATGGCAACGCCGTTCGGCCCACCCAATCCAGGCAGCACGCCGACAAAAATGCCGAGCACCAGGCCGACCATCATCAGGGCGAGCGTTTTCCAGGTCAGAAGGACGGCAAAGCCGTGGGCGAGGAGCGTGAAAGCTTCCATGGCTGCTAGTACCCAAACAGGGCTTCAATCGGGCCCTTCGGCATGATCACGTCGAACGCAATTTCGAAGGTGACGAACATGATCATCGAAAACACGAAACTAGTGAGCAGCGATTTCCACAAAGCGATGCGCCCGACCATCCACATGAAGCCGGCGATCAGCACAAAGCTCGCCACGTAGAGCCCGAGCCATTGGGTGAACAGGCAGAACAGGAAAGTCGGAACGAACACCTGCATGACGCGGCGCAACTGATCGCGCGTGACGAACGGCTCTCTCCCCTCGGAAGGATTGAAGAACATGGTGCCGAGGCCGTAGAGACTGGCACCGGCGAGAATGACCGATAGGTAGAACGGGAAATAGCCGGCCTGCGGACCGTCCGACGCCCAGCCCATACCGGTGCGCCAGTTGTCGAAGCCGAGTAGCAATGCCAGTGCCGCAAGGACAAGATAAACGGCGATCTCAATGACCCGCGTGCTGGTGACGGGCGGAGAATCTTCGGCCGGCGCGGTCGGATCCTCGACGGCGATTTCGGTTTCGGAGGACATTGCTACCTGTCTTTGTTATTGCGGGCGTGCACAGCCCGAACCCGCAATCCAGAGCGACACACAACGCTTCTGGATTCCGGGCCCGGAACCGGTGTACGGCCCGGGGCCAACGTCATGCTTACTTTGCGACGAAGCCCGCTTCTTCCATAAGGCTCGAGTTCAGCTTGTCGTCTTCTTCAAGGAATTTGACCATGTCCTTGCCGGTCAGGAAAATCGGCTTGAGCGCCTGCTTTTCCATGTAGTCCTTGTACTCCGGCGTCTCCGACACTTTCTTGAACAGATCGACGTAGAACGCCGTCTGCTCAGGCGTGACCTTGCCGGGCAGGAACATGGCGCGCAGCATCAGGTACTGTACGTCGAGCCCCTCCTCCTTGCAGGTGGGGACATCGTTCCACGACTGCGTATCTGTCACTTTGGTCTTGTACGAGATGCGCTCCTTGTCGAACACACACAGCGCGCGCACCTGACCGGCGCGCCAGACTTCGAGATTCTCCGACGGATTGTTGACGTTCGACGCGGTGTGGTTGCCGACCAGCTGGGTCGCCGCCTCGCCGCCCGACTTATAAGGCAGATACGCGAACTTCGCGCCGGTCTTCTTTTCCATGAAGACTGTGAGAACGTGATCTTCACGCTTGGAACCAGTGCCGCCCATTTTGAACGGCTGCGGCGAAGCCTTCGCCGCGTCGACAAATTCCTTTACGTTCTTGTACGGCAGCGTCGTGTTGTCCCACAACACGAACTGGTCCATCGCAATCACCGACACGGGCGTCAGCTCGCGCCAGTTGAACGGAATCTTCGCGGACAGCGGCAGCATGTAGATCAGCGAATAGGCGATGAGCACCTTGTTCGGATCGCTGTCACTTGATTTCATGTACATCAGCGCTTCAGCGCCGGACGCGCCGCCCTTGAGCGACACCACCATCGGCTGCTTCATCAGATTGTGTTTCTGGATGGCGGCCTGAATCATGCGTGCCATCTGATCGGAAGCGCCGCCTGCACCAGCAGCCACCACGATTTCAACCGGCTTCGTAGGCTCCCATGCCATTGCCGGCACATTTGCCAGCGCGATGGCCGCAACGGCCGTGCCGGCAACAACGAAATTCTTCATCGCATCCTCCCTTAAGGTGATTTTCCGGTTCCTCAGCAGTGGGAACCGCTGTTTGTTATTAGGCCCATTTTGCGGGTATTGGGCCCAAGTTCAAGCCGCCGACGGGGTCTAATCTTCGGATTGCTCCAGACGAACGATCGCCGCGCCCCGCACCATTGCCTGCATTTTTCCGAATGCCACATCGCGCGGCAGATACTTCATGCCGCAATCAGGCGCAATCACCACCCGCTCCGCCGACGCATGCGGCAGCGCCATGCGGATGCGTCCTGCCACCGTTTCCGGCGTTTCGACCTTCATGTCGGACAGATCGATCACGCCAAGGATGATGGTTTTCGACGGCAGCTTTTCCAGGATGCCAAGATCAAGCTTCGGTTGCGCCGCTTCAATCGAGATCTGCGCGGCCTTCGACCCCTCCAATTCGGACAGAAACGAGTATCCGGTTGGCTTGTCGTGCACGACTGCCGCATAACCGAAGCATAAGTGCACGGCGACGGTCCCGCTGACGCCATCGAGTGCGCGATCGAGCGCTTTGAGACCGTATGCCCGCGCCTTCTCGGGATGTTGCTGCATCCACGGCTCATCTATCTGCACGATGTCCGCGCCGGCAGCGAACAGATCCTTGATCTCGTCGTTCACGGCGGCGGCATAGTCGAGCGCCATGGCCTCATCGGACTCGTAGAACTCGTTCTGCGCCTGCTTCGACATCGTGAACGGTCCAGGCAGCGTGATCTTCACGGATCTTTTCGTGTTGGCGCGCAGGAACTGAAGATCGCGCAGTTCGACCGGATGTTTTCGCCGGATCTTTCCGGTGACACGCGGCACCGGGATTGGTTTGCCGCTGCGGTTGAGTGTCGAACCGGGGTTTTCGGTATCAACTCCCTCGAGCGCCGTGGCAAAGCGATTGGAATAGCTCTCGCGCCGCTGCTCACCGTCGGTGATGATATCGAGGCCAACCCGCTCCTGATCTCTGATCGCAAGAAGCGTCGCCTCGTCCTGTTTCGCTTCCAGTTCCTTCGGGTCGATCAGCCAGAGATCATTCATCCGAACGCGCGGCACCATCTTCGATAGCCGCGCGCGATCGATCAGCCATTCCGGCTGAGGGTAGGAGCCGACGAGAGACGTCGGGAAAAGTTTAGGAGGCATGAACCGACCTCCCGACTTTCATGCCTTGCGTTAATTCGACCATGACGTTGAATGTCATTGTGCGGCTTCAAGACTCAACTTGAGGACGCGGGCGACGTGCAGAGCCCCCCGCTCGCTACCGTCATGGATCTGATGCCGGCACGATGTACCGTCAGCAACGATCAGCGCGTCAGCTTCCGCCCTGCGCACGGCCGGTAGCAACGACAGTTCGCCCATTTTGAGCGAGACGTCGATCGTTTCAGCATCATAGCCGAACGAGCCGGCCATGCCGCAGCAACTGGATTCGATCGGCTCGACGGAAAGCTGCGGGATCAGCTGGAGCGTACTTTCGACCGCTCCCATCGCATTGAATGCCTTTTGATGGCAGTGACCGTGCAGGTAGGCTTTTTTTGGCAGCGGCCCCAATGGCAGATTTAGGTTTCCCTCCCCCTGTTCGCGGGCGAGAAATTCTTCGAAAAGAAATGCTTTCGCAGCCAGCGCCTCGGCAAGTTCACTTTTGAACAAAGCAGGCAATTCGTCACGAAAAGTGAGCAGGCAGCTCGGTTCAAGACCAATGATCGGCAGGCCGCGCGCGACGTAAGGGGCGAGCGCATCCATGGTACGCCGCATCTCGCGCCGTGCCTCATCGACCAGACCGACGGAAAGAAACGTGCGGCCACAGCATAATGGCCGCTCGTCAGGATCTGGCGGCTGCGGCGCATAGACGCGATACTTGCCCGCAACCAGCACGCTCAATGCGTCGTCCAGGTTCTCACGTTCGAAATAACGATTGAACGTATCGGCAAACAATACGATTTCGCGTGCCGTAGCGTTCTCCTGCGCCGTGGTGTAGCGCCAATCCGAGCGATCACGGTAAATGTCATTGCGCCACTTCGGCAGGCTGCGACGGGAGGCAAAACGGGCAACAGCCTGCGACGCCTTGCGCAAGATCGCACTGCGGTCCCGTATATTGAAAAAACGATGCCAACGCGCCGCATGGGGTGCGTAGTGGGGAAGAAATCCGACCAGTTTTTCATGCAGCGACAGCTCGAATTTTGCGGCCCGTGCAGCTTGCACCTCGATCTTCATGCGGGCCATATCGACGCCGGTCGGGCACTCGCGGCGGCACGCCTTGCAGGACACGCAGAGCTTCAGCGTTTCGGCCATCTCATCGGAAATGAGCGCCGCCGGCCCGAGCTGTCCGGTGAGGGCGAGTCGCAGTGTGTTGGCGCGTCCGCGTGTGACGTCCCGCTCATCGCGGGTCACGCGATAGCTCGGGCACATAACGCCGCCCGTCAATTTGCGGCAGGCACCGTTGTTGTTGCACATCTCGACGGCGCCCTGGAGGCCGCCGCCCACGCCGGGATAGGGCGACCAATCGAGATGGGTCTTTAACTGCTCGCCGTGATAGCCGGGCCCGTATCGGAACAGATTGGCGTCGTCGAATTTGGGCGGGCGTACGATCTTGCCCGGATTGTATAAACCGTTCGGATCGAAACGATCCTTCACCTCCTCGAAAGCACGGGCGAGCCGCGAACCAAACATCGGCTCGTTGAACTCGGAACGCACGAGCCCGTCGCCATGTTCGCCGGAGTGCGAGCCTTTATACTCGCGCACCATCGCGAACGCCTCCTCGGCGATTTCGCGCATGGCATGCACATCCTTTTCCTGCCGCAGATTGAGAATCGGCCGCACATGCAGGCAACCCGATCCGGCGTGCGCGTACCAGGTACCGCGCGTACCGTGTTTCTCGAAGATCGCGCTGAGGCGCGCGGTGTAGTCGGCGAGGTGTTCGAGCGGCACCGCGCAGTCTTCGACGAAAGAGACCGGTTTACCCTCTTCCTTCATCGACATCATGATGTTGAGACCGCTTGTGCGTACTTCGATAATCGCGGCCTGCAGATCGGGATTGAGCACCTCGACTACACCGCCCCATTTCGCGCCGCTCTTGTCCCAGCCGAACCCGAGGTCACCCATCAGGTCCTTGAGCTGCTGCAGCATGCGCAGATTGACTTCGTGGTCGTCCTCACCGAATTCCACGAGGAGAATGGCTTCGGGCGTTCCGCGCACAAACTTTTCCAATGTCGGCTGGAAAATCGGAATCTGACGCGCAAGCTCGACCATGGTGCGATCTATCAACTCGACCGCAATCGGCTTGAGGCGCACGATGTGCTGCGCCGAATTCATTGCTTCATGAAAGTTACCGAAATGGCAGGCGCCGACGGCGCGACGGCCGAGTAACGGCGACAGCTTCAATTCGATGCGCGTGGAAAACGCGAGCGTCCCTTCGCCGCCAACCAGCACATGGGCGAGATTGATGTCATTCTTGCCCGGCACCAGCGCGTCGAGATTGTAGCCGCCGACACGGCGCTGAACTTTCGGAAATCGCGCGGCAATCTCGTCGGCTTCACGCGCGCCGATGGCGAGCAGGTCCTTGGCGAGCGGGCGGAGCGGTGCCGGGACGTCCTTCAGATTTCCCCCGATGCGGCCGAAATGCGCGAGCTTGCCGTCGGCGAGCAGAGCTTCGATCGAGATCACGTTGTCGCGCATTGTGCCATAACGCATCGAGCGGCCGCCGCACGAATTGTTGCCGGCCATGCCGCCGATCGTCGCGCGCGAGGAGGTCGAGATGTCGACCGGAAACCACAGACCATGGGGTTTGAGCTGACGATTGAGGTCGTCGAGCACAATGCCGGGCTCGACCGTGCACCGGGCGCGCTTGACGTCGAGGTCGAGAATTCTCGTGAGATATTTGGCGCAGTCCACAACGAGCGATTTGCCGACGGCCTGGCCGGCCTGCGAGGTTCCGCCGCCACGAGCGAGAACCGTTGCACCCTCGCTGCGGGCAATCGCTATCGCCCGATCGGCTTCTTCAATTGTGCGTGGGGCGACCACGCCGATCGGCATGATCTGGTAGTGGGAGGCGTCGGTGGCGTATCGGCCGCGCGCGAATCGGTCGAATTGAACTTCTCCGGTCAATTCGGCCTTCAGCCGACGTTCCAGACCGGGCATGACTACGGCCACGTTTTTTATCCTTTTTGGGCTGAGCTAAGCCTATGCATTTTGAATGGTTTGTCTTGCGGAAAACCGCTTGACCGCAATGTTGCATTCATAGTTCAACGCCACAAGCGCCGCCCGGGATTGGCCGCGCCTGTGGCTTAACAATGAAAATCCCTTAAAAGCTGCCGTTCAGGAGCGGACTGTCCATGGCTAAGAATTCCTCGCGTACGGTCGGGCGCCATTTCTTGCACATTCCGGGCCCCTCGCCGCTCCCCGATCGGATCCTGCGGGCGATGGACACGCCCATTATCGACCATCGCGGACCTGAGTTTGCCCGGCTTGCGAAGAAATGTCTGGAAGGCATCAAGACCATCTTCAAGACCACCAATCCTGTCATCATTTATACCGCGACTGGAACAGGTGCTTGGGAAGCCGCACTCGTCAACACGCTCTCGCCCGGCGACAAAGTCCTGATGGTGGAAACCGGGCAGTTCGCCACGCTATGGAAGAAAATGGCCGAAAAACTCGCTCTCGTTCCGGAGTTCATTTCCACCGACTGGCGCATTGGCGCCGACCCGGCCGTGATCGAGGCACGGCTGCGCGACGACAAGGGCAAAGAGATCAAGGCGGTTTGTTTCCTGCACAACGAAACTTCGACCGGCTGCCTTTCGCCGGTGGCAGAAATCCGCAAGGCGATCGACAAGGTCGGCCATCCCGCACTGCTGATGGTGGACACCATCTCCTCTCTGGCTTCGGCCGATTATCGGCACGACGAATGGGGCGTCGACGTATCAGTCGGCGGCGCACAGAAAGGTCTGATGCTACCCCCCGGCATGTCGTTCAATGCGGTTAGCGACAAGGCGCTGGCAGCGAACAAGACGTCCAAACTCACCAAATCGTTCTGGGCCTGGGACGAAATGCTGATGATGAACAAGCAGGGCTTCTTCCCCTATACCCCGGCGACGCAAATGTTGCATGGCCTCGCGGAAGGCATCGAGATGCTGCACGAAGAAGGTCTCGACAACGTCTTCGCCCGCCATGATCGGCTCGCGGAAGCGACCCGGCGTGCGATCAGGGCGTGGGGCCTCGAAATCATCTGCCGCGATTCGAAGTATTATTCGCCGACGATCACTGCCGTATTGATGCCCGAAGGCCACGACGCCGACGCCTTCCGCGCGCTGGCGCTCGAACAATTCAATATCTCATACGGCACAAGCTTCGGCCGCTTCGCAGGCAAGATGTTCCGTATCGGTCATCTCGGCGACATTAACGACGCGATGTTGCTGGGCGGGCTTGCCGCAACTGAAATGGCGCTGGCGCTGGCCAATGTCCCGCACAAGAAAGGCGGCGTGCAGGCGGCGATGGATTATCTCGTGTCGCAGCACGGCCGTGCCGCAAAGCAGGCGGCCGAATAGAGTCTCCGTTATCTGATGCTAAAATGGCCGGCCTCGTGCCGGCCACTTCGTTTGGAAGACTACGCTGCCTTCACCCAATCATTTGCGCGCAACAGCCGGACCACAAACTCTGAAATCGCTTTGAGTGTCGGCTCCGGTGCTTCGCGTTGTGGCGAATGGCGCGCTTGCTGCATCAACACGACCTCGACCGGGCAGTAGCATTCTTCCTGCGCGCCCTCGATCTGTTTCACGGTACCGTACTGGTCGTCCGCACCCTGCACAATCAGGACAGGCACGCGGATATAGGCGAGGAACTCGGTAATATCCCATTTGCGAAAGTCAGGATCGAGCCAAGCGCCATTCCATCCTTTGAACGCATTGTCGACGTCCGCATGCCACCGCGACAACCGCGCGCGCAGGTCGCCAGTCTCGTAGGCGTTCTTCGCCTCGACGATCGAAGCTATGCCCGGATCTTCGGTGAAGAAATGCGGCGCAATCAGCACAAGGCCACCGACGCGGTGATCCTGATGACTGCCTGCGTAGATGGCCGCGATCGAGGCGCCGTCGCTATGGCCAATAAGCACGCCACGCGTGAATCCGATCACATCGAGCAGGCGCGGCAGCGTCTCGCGCGCCTCGTCATGCATGTAAGAAAGTGGCCGCGGCAATACGACTGGCGATGATTTGCCGTAACCAGCTCGCGAATAGACGAACACACCCGCGCCCGTTGCCGCCGAGAGCTTCTCCGGAAAGTCGCCCCACAGGCCAACACAGCCGAGACCTTCATGCAACAAAACCACCGTCGGCGCTGAATCGGGCCGCGGACCAATTAACCGGTATTCCAATCGTTGCGTACCGATGTCGAGAAAGCCGGAATCGGGAAGGTTTGTCATTGCAAACTATTTTTATTGCTTCCCTTCGGCCCGCAACACGAACCTCTGAATCTTGCCGGTGGCTGTTTTCGGCAAGTCTTTGCGGAACTCGATCCAGCGCGGGTATTTGTAAGGCGCGAGCTTCGCCTTGACGTGCTCCTGCAATGCATAAATCAGCGCATCGCTGGCTTTTTCCGGCGACTTGAGGACCACAAACGCCTTCGGTTTGACGAGTTTTTGTTCATCGTGCCAGCCGACCACCGCAGCCTCGAGTACGTCCGGATGCGAGGACAGCGCAGCCTCGACCTCAAACGGCGAAACATACATGCCCGACACTTTCAACATGTCATCCTGCCGTCCGCAGCAGACATAATACCCGTCATCATCCTCGATGTATTTGTCGCCGGAGCGGGTCCACTCGCCCTGAAATGTCGAGCGCGATTTCTCGCGGTTGTTCCAATACATGATGGCGCTGGTCGGGCCTCGCACATACAGCTCGCCCATCTCGCCCTTTTTCACCGACTGACCATCATCGCCGATGAGCTTGATCTCGTAGCCCGGCACCGCCCTGCCGGTGGTGCCGTATTTGGTCGCACCCGGCGCGTTAGTGAGATATATGTGCAGCATCTCGGTCGTACCGAGCCCGTCGGAGATTTCGACCCCGTAGCGTTCCTTCCATCTTCGCGCAATTTCTTCGGGCAATGCTTCGCCCGCGGAAATGCAGCGGCGAATCTTCACCTCCGACTTCTGCGGAGCATTGAGACTGGCGAGGAACGCCGCATAGAAGGTCGGCACCGCGTAAAACACCGTAACCGGATGCTTGCGCAGCAAGGCCGCAACACCGTCAGGCGTCGGTCGCTCCGCGTTTAGCACGGTCGTTGCGCCGACCGTCATCGGAAAAGTCATGGCGTTGCCAAGACCGTAGGCGAAAAACAATTTCGCCACCGAATAACACACGTCACTTTCCTTTAGGCCGACGACGGGCGTACCGTAGAGATCGGCCGTGAGCTTCAGGCTCGCATGGACATGCACCGCACCTTTCGGCTTGCCCGTAGATCCCGAGGTGTAGAGCCAGAACGCCATGTCGTCTGCGGTGGTTGGCGCCGTGTGAGACTCGGGTTCGTTGGCGCCGATCAGGTCCTCGAACAAGCGATAACCAAGCGGATTGCCCCCTGAAACAATGACGTGTTCGAGGTCAGGGCTTTGTTTGATCAGTTTCTCGAATTTCGAAAACAACGGGTCCGATACAACGAGACATTTCGCGCGGCTATCTGCCAACATGAAGCGATAGTCGTCTTCGGTAAGCAGGGTGTTCACAGGAACGGCGATGACGCCCGCCTTCAGACAACCCAGAAAGGCGGTCGGCCAATCGATGGTATCGAGCAGCGCCAGCAGCACACGTTCTTCACGTTTGATGCCTAACCCGTGCAGCGCAGCTGCGAAACGCGCTACGCGATCAGCAAGCTGGCCGTAGGTCAAAGTACCGCGCGCATCGATGTAGGCCGCCTTATTGGCCCGACCGGCGGCGAGATTGCCTTGCAGAACGTCGGCGGCGAAATTGTAGTTACGTGGGACTGCGCCCACGGGCACACCTGCAACCGATTCTGCCGCGTGTGCTTCCGCGACTGTCATTGTTATTCCTCCCAAGTCATTCATAGTATGCAGACGCTGCCAATACGCCGCAATGCGGTCCCACGTTTCATCATGCCTAGATTGATGCCGGACATCCGCATCTTGCTATAAAGAAGACATGATGGCCGGGACACGTGCGGCCGCGACTACACCGACCGTCGGAGTTTTTTCATGATTTTCAGCCGGGATCGCATTCTCACAACCCACGTCGGCAGCCTGCCGCGCAATGAAAAACTGTCAGATCTCCTGGTCCGTCAGGAGGCGGGCGAAGCATTCGACGCGAAGGAAATGGCCTCGGAAATGGACAAGGCAGTCCGCCACGTGGTTGAGAAGCAGCTCGCGGCCGGGATCGACATCGGCAATGACGGCGAGCAGCAACGGGTGGGCTTCCAGACCTACGTTCCACAGCGCATGAGCGGTTTCGCGGGCATTTCGAAGCGCCGGCGCGGGCGCGAGTTCGAGGAATTCCCCGAACTGGTGGCGAGCCTGATGCGGCGTTTTCCGCATGTCAGCAAGCAGCAAAACGCGCCGGAATGCCAGGGAGAATTGAAATATCTCGACATCAAGCCGATCGAGAACGAAATCGCGCGTTTCAAGACGATGTCCGACGGCAAGTTCGCCGAGCGGTTCATGACCGCCCCCTCGCCTGGCATCATTTCATCGACGATGCTCGACGCTTTCTATGGTTCACAGGACAAATATCTCACCGCGATTTCGCGCGAAATGAAGAACGAATATCACGCGATTCACAAGGCCGGCCTGTTGCTGCAGATCGACGCGCCTGACCTCGCTATGGACCGCACCATGATGTACCGCGACCTGACCGACGCGCAGTTCGTCAAGGCGGTGGAGCGGCACGTGCAGGCGATCAATGATGGCATCGAAGGCATTCCACGCGATCGCGTACGGCTGCATGTCTGTTACGGCAACTGGGAAGGCCCGCACATCCACGATGTTCCGCTCGCGACAATTTTGCCGGCATTGTATCAGGCAAAGGTCGGTGCACTGTCGATCGAATTTTCCAATCCGCGCCACGCGCACGAATACGATGCGCTCAAAAAACATCCACTCCCGAAAGAGATGCTGCTCATTCCGGGCGTGGTCGAAACGACCAGCAATTTTGTTGAGCATCCCGAAGTCGTCGCGCACCGCATTGAAATGGCTGTACGCGCTGTTGGCGATCGCGAGCGTGTGATCGCTTCGACGGATTGTGGTTTCGGAACCTTCACCAATCGCGAGTGGGTGATCGAACCTGCGGTGTGGCTCAAGCTCGCGGCGATCCGACAAGGAGCCGACATCGCGTCGGCGAGGCTTTGGGGCAAGAAGGTTGCCTGAATTGCGTTGCCGTTGGCGCTCATCGCGGTTTTAGCAGAATCCATTTTGGAATAGCGACCGTCACTGACTGATTGAC
The DNA here is from genome assembly GCA_036519515.1 of Pseudolabrys sp. Classification (GTDB taxonomy): domain Bacteria; phylum Pseudomonadota; class Alphaproteobacteria; order Rhizobiales; family Xanthobacteraceae; genus Pseudolabrys. The sequence continues at coordinate 50,692 of DATDLC010000008.1, forward strand.
GGATCGTGCGAATTCGTCTGCAGCACGAATGACGTCCGGCCAAACGTCCACATAATCGTCGCCGACGAGGTAGCCACCCGGCTCGAGCAGTTCCCAATAAGCACGCACGTCGCGCATGACCGGCTCATATTCGTGCGCCGCATCGATATGAATCAGGCCGGCCCGAATCCCTAGACGCGAAAGAATGATCGCCGCGTTTTCGCTGCTCTGCGGCAAGGGAACGATCAAATCCTGCATTCCGGTACGCACGACATTGGTCAAAAACTGTTCGTAAAGAGGCCGGCCGTTTTTGCACGGCATGAGGTTCCTGTGCTCCTTGCTTTGGTCCCAATGCTCAGAGCTTCCGAGGAATGTATCGATTGCAATCACGGTTCCGTTGGTGCCGGTCTCGCGTAGAAGGTTGGCCAGGAAAAGCGTCGAGCCGCCTTTCCAGACTCCCACATCGATCACAACGGGGGGCCGGTTCTTTGTGATGATGTCACGGAACGCCTCGTGCCCACTGTTCCACCCCTGCAAGTCGAGCGGAAGAAACGAACCGTAGTTCGCAAAGACATCGGTTCCGTGGACGGCCTGCATCACTTCGGCAGCTTTGGCACTCATCGTTCGCTTTTTTCCGCTAACGCTTCACCTGTCAACCGTCGGGACGATCTCAAACCTCAGTAAGGTTTTTCCAGGCCTAGAGACGACCTGGAGTGTCGTCGAATGCAAGTCGAACGATTGAGCAAAAAATTCCGGGCTTGGCACGAGCGCAATCGAACGCGCCTCTGATGAAAAACGCAGGAAGCAGGAGAAAAAGTGTGATGCCGAACCAATGAGCCGGCGACTCGGCATCCAACGCCTGCGCATGCTGGTACCCCACGACCAACGCGGAACTTACGTTATTGCGAGCCGTTTCCAACCGCAGGCCGGACAAGAAACAAGTCATACTCGGGTGGGCGGTGAGCCGGCCGCCATTTCATTGACCAAATAGCCGATCGTTAAAGATAGTATCTTTACTATTTTAAGAAGGCAGCACATACTTGCCGTCTCCCAGCGGACACGCACACATGCCGCGGACGGTGTTACGGCAGCCGGTGACAATGAGCGGTGATCTCACCGCGCGTATCATGTTTGCCGGCCGCTCCTCCTCACTGTCGGCTCAGATCGTGACCTGGGTACGCGACACGCTGTTCGCGAAAAAACTCAAGCCCGGCGATTTTCTCGGCACTGAAAAGGATCTCGCCGCGCGTTTCGGCGTCAGCCGCATCGTGGCTCGCGACGCACTGCGCACCCTCGAAGCGCTCGGGATCGTCGAAATCCGGATGGGTAAGGGTGGAGGCGCCCGCATCGCGCAAGGCAACCCGCGCCTGTTCGCCGAAGCTCTCGCCGTACAACTCGATCTTACCGGAGTCAGCGCCGCGGAAATCATGGACGCGCAGCGCGCAATCGAAACGCTCGGTGCGGAGCTCGCCGCGGAAAATGCGACGCCCGACGATCTTGCCAAATTGCGTCAGCTTCTGCGCGACGCTGAAGACGCGATCCGCGACCTTGACCTGTTCACCCGGCTGTCACGCGATTTCCACCTGGCCGTTGCCGAGGCCTCGCACAACCGCGTGCTGGTCGTGCAATTGATATCCCTCGAACACGTTTCCTGGCCACGCCGCAACGTCACAGCGACACCGAAACTGGCGCGACACATCCTGGAAATCCACACCAGACTCGCCGATCTGATCGAACTGCGCGACGCCGCGGGGGCGCGCTCGCTCATGGACGATCACGTGAAGATGATCCGTGCCCGACGCGTTGCCGAGCACGGTGAAGGGCAATCCTGTTGCTGATTTAGGGAGGACGAACATGACGAAATTCCTCATCGAACCGCATTTCCGCCTGCAGGAATGGGTGGCCGAAGAGAAGGACTACTTCCGCAAGGAAGGTCTCGAATACGAATTCCGCGAACTGATGCGCGCAACTGATGGCAAGATTCACGACAAGGGTGACAAAGTCGGCGCCTATCAGTCGTTTGAGGAAGGTCGCAAATCAAACGTTAGCTGTGCCTGCCACTGGACCGTCAACGTCGCGGCCTCCAACGGGCACGGCAAGATGTACACGGACGTCTACTCGGTAGCACCCGCTGGAGTTTTCGTCGCCGGCGATTCGAAAATAAAGGATCCGTCCGATCTCGCCGACGTCCCGGTCTCCGTCGGTTACCAGTCGGGCAGTCATTATTCGACGGTGCAGGCGCTCGAACAGTACCTCAAGCCGGAACAGATCAATCTTGTCTATTCGGACGGCATGCTGTTTGCCCGGATGGAAAAACTGTTTGAAGGCAAGGCGCCGGCGGTGCACCTGTTTGGCGGGCCTTACTATTTTGCCGAGCAACTGGGCTTCCGCAAGGTGATCGACGCCACCTTCATGATCGGCACCATGATCCACGGCGATCCCGATCCGGAAGACCTGCGCAAGTTTTTCCGTGCCCTGCGAAAGGCCCAACGCGATATCGACCTGCGGCCGGAGCTCTATACACACTATTACAAGAAGGAATTTCCTGACCGCTTCCATGCCAAAATGGATACGCGGCGCTGGGGCCCTGGCGAGCGATTGGTGTTCGAGCCCTACACCAAGGAAGTCTATGAGGAATCGTTCGAGTGGATTGCCGCCCACGGGATCTTCCCGGACGGCAAGATGGGTAGCGCCCAATATGAGCGCGCGACCCTTTCACTGGCCTGACAAATCTGTTTGTACGCTAATAGTTAGACGTCCAACCAAACGCGCCGCGGACCTAGTGTTCGCGGCGCTTTTCTTTACCTCTGACCTCAGGCATTCTAACGACAACAATAGAAGCATCGACTTTCAGGGGAGGACCACAATGAAACGCTCGCTATTCGTCGGCGCCGCCTTGTTTGCGGCGGTCATGCTGCCGGCGGGCGCCAATGCCCAAATCAAGATCGGCGTCATCAATTCCTATTCCGGACAGTTTGCCGACACCGGTGCCCAGATCGACAACGGCATCAAGCTTTATATGAAGCAACATGGCGACACCGTCGCCGGCAAGAAGATCGAGATTATCCGCAAAGATACCGGCGGCCCGAACCCGGACGTTGCCAAGCGTCTCGCACAGGAATTGATCGTGCGTGACAAGGCCGACATCCTGGCCGGCTTCACGCTCACGCCGGAAGCGCTCGGTGCGGCCAGCGTCTCCGAGGAAGCCAAGAAACTCATGGTGGTCATGAATGCGGCGACTTCGATCGTCACCACCAAGTCGCCTTACATTGTGCGCGTTTCCCTGACGCTGCCGCAGATCGCCGACACCCTCGCCACCTGGGCTGTGAAGAAAGGCGGCACGAAGAAAGCCTACACCATGGTGTCCGACTACGGACCGGGAATAGACGCAGAAGGCGCCTTCCAGAAGGCCTTCAAGGAAGCCGGCGGCGAAATCGTCGGATCCGTGCGTATGCCCGTTGCCAATCCGGACTTCTCGGCCTTCGTGCAACGTGCAAAAGACCTCAATCCGGAGTCGATCTTTGTGTTCATTCCGGGCGGCGCGCAACCGGCGGCGCTTGGCAAGGCGTTCGCCGAACGCGGCATCGACCCGACGAAGGTGAAGCTCCTCAGCACGGGCGAACCGGTTGATGAAACCGCAATCAAGAGCATGGGCGATCTCGCGCTCGACCGCATCAGCGCCTGGCATTACGATTTCAATCACAAATCAAAGATGAACGCCGACTTCGTAAAGGCGTTCAATGCCGAATATAAGCGCAATCCCGACTTCTTCGCCGTCGGAGGATACGACGGGATGCACCTCATCTATGAGGCTCTCAAGAAGACAAAGGGCAACACCGATGGCGATGCGCTGATTGCCGCCATCAAGGGCATGAAATGGGAAAGCCCGCGCGGAGTGATCTGGATCGATCCCGAAACTCGCGACGTCGTGCAGACTGTTTATATCCGCAGGGTCCAGAAGGTCGGCAACGACATCGTCAATGTCGAGTTCGACAAGGTCGAGAACGTGAAGGACCCCGTCAAGGCGGCGATGAAGAAATAACCGATTCGCCCACTTCACTTACGGATGGGGCGATCCGCTGCGGTCGCCCCATCTTTATGTGGCCGCACCGTCCGTTCATTCCCGTAGAAGCGGGAATCCAATGATATGATCGGCAAGGTTTACGATTTTGATTCTGGGCCTCCGCTGGAGCTTGGGCTCGAGCCAGTCGCAGGCTGGACTCGAGTGCGGGAACAATCAGGCCAGCAAACCAAGGCTTAGCGCGCCGCCATGCTACCTCCCGTCTTCGGTGTCCTGTTCGACGGCATTGCTTACGGCATGTTGCTGTTCGTGCTGTCGGTCGGCCTGTCCGTGACGCTCGGGCTGATGAATTTCGTCAATCTCGCGCATTGTGCCTTCGCTATGCTCGGTGGCTACCTGACAGCCACGCTGGTCAACGATTTCAACTGGTCGTTTTTTGCGACCCTGCCTGTGGCATTTATCGCCGCGGCAACGGCGAGCATTGCGTTCGAGCGCGTTTTCTATCGCCGACTTTATCGGGCAAGCGACCTCGATCAGGTGTTGCTCACCATCGGAATCGCGTTCGTGTCGGTGGCGATAGCTGCCTATCTGTTTGGCACTGCGCAGCAGCCCATACAGACCCCGCCGCTCTTGCGGGGGGCGGTCAATTTTCTTGGTCTCAGTCTCGGCAAGTACAGGCTGTTCCTGATAGGCATCGCGCTAGTTGTCACGATCCTGCTGGTGGTTGGCATCGAGTACACCCGATTCGGCGCGCAGGTGCGGGCCGCGGTTGATAACCAGCGCATGGCCGGGGGGCTTGGCATCAATGTCGAACGTACCTTCGCCGTCACATTTGCGCTTGGCTCGGGACTCGCCGGCCTCGGCGGCGCGCTGGCGATCGAAATCGTCGGCCTCGATCCAAACTTCTCCTTCATCTATCTCGTCTACGTGCTGATCATTGTGTCGGTCGGCGGTCTGGGGTCGATTGCGGGCTCATTCGCGGCCGCCATCCTGATCGGGGTGAGCGATATCGCCGGCAAGTATTACTTCCCTGAGCTTGGCGCCTTCCTCATTTATCTTGTCATGGTGGTGATCCTGATGTGGCGGCCCGCCGGTCTGTTCGGGAGGCGCTAAATGGCGCCGACGGACACCATCAGCGCTCCTCAACTCTATCTTCAGTCGCTCAGCCGCTGGAGCGCGATCGAGATCGCATTCTGGCTCGCGACGCTGTTGCCATTCTTCCTGTTTCCCAACTATCTCTCGCTGGCGAGTCAGATTGCGATTACCGCGCTTTTTGCGCTCTCGCTCGACCTGATCCTGGGTTACGCAGGCGTGGTTTCACTCGGCCATGCAGCGTTTTTCGGCATAGGTGCCTATAGCGCTGGCCTTTTCTCGAAATTTGTCTGGGGCGAGCCGTTTTCGGGCCTGTTGGTGGCGGCGTTGCTCGCCGGCCTCGCAGGCTATGCCACCAGCTTCATTATCTGCCGTTTCCGCCACCTTACCTTGATCATGCTGACGCTTGGCTTGGGGCTTCTGGCCTTCGAAGTCGCAAACAGCGCTCACTGGTTGACCGGCGGCTCCGACGGACTGCAAGGCGTTCGCATCTGGCCGCTATTCGGCATCTTCAAGTTCGACCTCTACGGCTACACGGCGTACAGCTATTCGTTGACTGCACTGTTCCTGTTTTTTTTGGGCATGCGCCGGCTGGTCAATTCGCCGTTCGGGCTCGCCTTGCGCGGCATTCGAGAAAATCTCGTGCGCATGCCGGCAATTGGCGCTGCGAGCCGCGCGCATATCCGCAAGGCCTACACCATTGCTGCGACCGTCGCCGGAATCGCCGGCGCGCTTCTTACGCAAACGACGGAATCTGCAGCGCTTGAATCGATCAGTTTCCAGCGTTCGGCCGACGTGCTGGTGATGCTGGTGCTCGGTGGTGCAGGCCGCCTTTACGGCGGTCTGATCGGCGCAATCATATTCATGATCGCGCGCGACCAATTTTCCGGCATCGCACCCCAATACTGGTATTTCTGGATCGGTATCCTACTGATCGTGGTCGTAATGCTGCTGCCGAATGGCATCCTCGGCGGTCTGTCGAAGATTTTGGCACGATGGAGGCGGAAGTGACGGAAATCGTGCTGTCCACGCGCCGCCTAGACAAGAACTTCGGATCGTTGGTCGTCGCGCGCAACATCGAACTGAATTTGCCGAAAGGCGCGCGCTATGCGCTGATCGGCCCCAACGGGGCCGGGAAGACAACCTTGATCAATCTGATGACCGGCATGTTGAAGCCGAATGCCGGTCAAATCTTTCTCGGCGGCGAGGATGTTACGGCGCTGGAGCCGCAGGAACGGGTGCGGCGCGGGCTTGCGCGCACCTTCCAGATCAATACCTTGTTTCCGGGGCTCAACGCGCTGGAAGCTGTGACGCTCGCGGTCTGCGAGCGCCGCAACATCGCCGGCGAATTCTGGCGCAACGTCGCCGTGCACCGCGAGGCGATCGAGGAGGCGCACGATATCCTCGTCAGGCTGCGTCTGGGCGACAGCTGTTATCAGGTCACACGCGAGCTGCCGTACGGTCGCCAGCGGCTACTTGAGATTGCACTGGCACTCGCCACCAAGCCAAAGGTCCTGTTGCTCGACGAGCCGGCGGCCGGCGTGCCGCAAGAGGAAAGCGGCGATATTTTCGAGGCGGTTGCGAGTCTTTCCGACGATCTCACGCTGCTTTTCATCGAGCACGACATGCACGTGGTATTCCGCTTCGCGAGCCACATCATCGTGCTGGTCGGCGGCGCAATTTTCACGGAAGGCCCGCCGGCCGAGATCGCCGCCGATCCGGGCGTACGCGAAGTCTACCTGGGCAAACGCAAACATGGCTGACTCGCTGCTCAAGCTTGACAACGTGACCGCCGGCTATGGCGATGCCGTGGTGCTGCACGGAATCTCGCTGGACCTGCCGGAACACGGCAGCCTTTCTGTACTTGGCCGCAATGGGGTCGGCAAGTCGACCCTGCTCCTGACGATCATGGGCTATACGCAATTGCGCGCCGGCCATGTGATCTGGCGCGGACAGGATATTTCGCGCGTTCCGCCCAACCGGCGTGCAGTGAATGGCATCGGCTGGGTGGCGCAGGAACGCGAAATATTTCCCTCGCTGTCGGTTGAGGAGAATCTCACCGTCGCGGCCCGGGCGGGTCCATGGGATCTCGACGCGATCTTCAAGCTATTCCCGCGTCTTTTCGAGCGCCGTCGCAACATGGGCAACCAGCTTTCTGGCGGCGAGCAGCAAATGCTCGCCATTGCCCGCGCCTTAATGACCAATCCGGCGCTCATGCTGCTGGATGAGCCCTTCGAAGGCCTGGCCCCGGTCATCGTCGATGAGCTTACTGCCGCGATGAAGACGATGCTGTCGGACCGTCGCATCGCCATTATCCTCGTCGAACAGCACACGGATATCGCCCTGGAGCTGACCGCCGAGGCCATCGTATTGGAGCGCGGAGCGGTGGCGCACTGCGCGCCTTCGGCTCAATTGCAGAAGGACACTGCCACGCTCGAACGTCTGGTTGGGTTGCGCGTGGCCGCGACGGCATGACATCCTAGCCGCCTGCAAGGTTGAAACAGGAACAAGTCATGTCCGACCCGATGATTCCGCGCGAACGCTCCGACTACTCCGCGATCGTGGATCGCCCGCCGCTCAAGCTGCCGGGCAATGCCCGCATCGTGTTCTGGACAATCGTTAACTACGAGGTGTGGGACATCGGCAAACCGATGGCACGCCAGCTGCTTCCGGCACCGACGGGCGTTCCGCTGATGCCCGATGTCGTGCATTGGGCCTTCCATGAATACGGCATGCGGGTCGGCTGCTGGCGCTTCCACGAACTGTTCAAAAAACTCGGCATCAAGCCGACGCTCGCCGCCAATGCGCGCATCTGCGAGGACTACCCGCGCGTCGCCGAGGAAGCGAGGAAAGATGGCTGGGAGTTCATGGGTCACGCCTACGAGCAGGGGCCCATCCACAAGGAGGCCGACCAGCCCGGAATGATCAAGCGGACCATGGACATCCTGACCAAGTTCGCCGGCAAGAAGCCGGTCGGTTGGCTTGGGCCCGGCCTTACGCAGACACTGGATACGCCGGACCTGCTCGCCGCTGCGGGTTTGAAATATATCGGCGATTGGGTCTACGACGATGAACCGACCGTGATCCGCACCACGAAGGGACTGCTGGTCACCCTGCCCTACACGGTCGAGCTCAACGACATTCCGATGATGCTGATCCAGCATCACGAGAGCGATTACCTGCTCAAGCGCACGATCGACCAGTTCGACCGCCTCTATGCCGAGAGCGCGAAGCGGGCGAAAATCTGCGCGCTGGCGATCCACCCCTATATCAGCGGGCAGCCGCACCGCATCAAATATCTCGAGCAGATCTACGACTACGTGAACAAGCACGAAGGCGTTCTGCACTGGAACGGCGATCAGATTTTCGACTGGTACCGCAGCATTGCCAAGGTTGAGGCTGCCGCATAGCCTCAGCCGCCGCCGGCAAGAACAAAAGATCGACGGCGGCAGGGAGGATCCATATGCGCATCAGGTTGACATTTGCGGTGCTTGCCGGTGCGTTGGCGCTGCATGGCATGCTGCCGGCCAACGCGGTGGAAATCCGTCTCGCCCGGCAATTTTCCATGGGCTACCTGCAGCTCAACGTGATGGAGCATCAGCAACTCATCGAGAAACACGCCAAGGCGCTCGGCCTCAACGATGTGAAGGTCTCCTGGTTCACGTTTAACGGACCGACGGCGGTCAACGAGGCTTTGATCTCCGGCAATATCGACGTCGGGTCGGGCGGCGTGCCGGGTCTGCTGGTCTTGTGGTCGCGCAGCAAAGGAACGCCGCAGGAAGTCCGTGGGATTTCCGCGCTGAGCTCGCAGCCGTTCCTGCTCAACAGCCGCGACCCCGCCATCAAGGCCATCAATGACTTCAAGGACACGGACCGCATTGCGGTGCCTGCCGTACGCTCTTCGGTGCAGGCGATCACACTGCAAATGGCGGCAGCCAAAACCTATGGAACGAAGGAGTTCGCAAAGCTCGACCCGCTCACCGTGTCGATGACGCCGCCCGACGCCACGATCGCCCTACTCAAGGGCGGCGCGCAGATCTCAGCCGCCTTCAGCGTGCCGCCGTTCCAGTATCAGCAGCTCGAGGACCCGGCGGTTCACACTGTCCTGAATTCATTCGACGTGATGGGCGGCTCGCACACGTTTACCGCCGTCTGGGCGCCGGCGAAATTCCGCGAAGGCAATCCGGTGCTTTACAAAGCGCTCGTCGCAGCGCTCAAGGAAGCGACCGAGATCGTCAACAAGGACAAGGCGGCAGCCGCGGCGCTTTGGATCGAAGATTCAAAATCGAAATTGCCGATCGAGATGGTCGGCAAGATCGTCGCCGGGCCACAGGTGCGCTGGACCATGACGCCGGAAAACACCATGAAATACGCGGACTTCATGGCCGAGGTCGGCACACTCAAGACCAAGCCGGAGTCGTGGAAGGATTACTTCTTCCCCGAAATCTACGACGACAAGGGAAGCTGATCCTGCTTTCATCCGCTTGTTCTTCTGATCCTGAATGGTTTGCGGCGCTCTGGGCCCTTCAGACGTGCACCGCCGCTGGCACGAGCGATGCGGGCCGCCGCTACCGTAGTATGTATGACAGACCGGCACGCATTTTGGCGGCGAACGCCGGCTGCAGGGCAGCAAAAGTACCGAAGCTCACGAGGCCGAGGACAATGATAAAAGAGGTGCGCATTTTCGATCTCCTGATTTGTTTGAAGACGTTCACTGCAAATGGTCTCGCGACCTATTTAGTCCGCGTGGTCTTCTGCTCTTGGATTGTTCGCGGCGCTCCAGGGCCCTGATTGCTACACACCTTCTTGGCGTGCAGACACTTAGCGTAGCCACCGCCGGCCGGTGCTCGTTGCGTGCATATCTCTTCGCAGGTTATGCGGGCCGCGGCCGACTCCACACTGACGAGAACACCCAAGCTTACGAGGGGCAGGGCGACGATGAGAGCCTTGCGCATTGGAATCTCCTGTCTTGTCCGGGCCTAATCATTACGCGCTGTTGGTTTGTGAATCGCCGAATGACTGCGGCGGTGTCGGTTCAAGCATCGGCATGAAATCGACGGACCATGGATCTTTCCGACCTACTTCTTCTTCATCGTGGTCAAGACAGAGGTGGATTGCCCGATGCGATTGTTGCCCGTCGCGGTCGATTTTCATGATCGCCCTCAGCTGCGGAGGGGCCCAGGTGGTTACGAATCCTGGCGGCCACCACCTTTCAAATTTGGCTGCAGTTGCTGTCTCCAGCGAAACGCACACGCTCATGAGGCCGATGGCGATGATGAGAACTTTACGCATTTCGAATTCCTGATGTTGATTTTGTTCGCTGGAAGCATGTCTCGATTTATTGGGCGCAGCGCGGCCTCTCCGTGAATTGGAGAGGCCGCCGATCAGCCGCGTTAGTTGGCGCGCTGGTTGCCCTTCTGCTTAAGGGTCATCGGCCCCCGTCCTGGCTCATGCCGCCCGCTTTGCACACGTAGTGTCCTGCCTTGCAACCACCCGGAATAGGGTCATCGCACACAAACACCTTTTGACAGGTCTGGGCCGCAGAGGCCTGCTGTACGCCAACGAGAGCACCGAAGCTCGCGAGGCCGATGACGACGATTAGAACTTTACGCATTTTAAATCTTCCTTATGTCTGTGTTGCAGGCGTTATCGGTTCGAAACATCAAAGTGCGGCTGCACCGTTCTTCAGTTGTCGCTCTCATGAGCGGCGTACCAGCGCATCGATTGCACGCAACGTAGACGTGTGCGAATGAACTGCGCCTAAATGGCTCGTGCAAGAATCGCACGAGAGCGTGTTTCCGAAAAAAAATTAAATGCGATTTGCAAATCGCGCATCACCCGATCGGCTGAGAAATCACATGCACATTGTGTGTAACGTCGAATTTTCGCCGATTTGAGACGTGTATCATCCGAATGGAGGATGAATCTATTTCACGTACTTGCCACCACCTTGTGCGTCTGTTCGCCAAGACCTTCGATAGAAGCGGCGACGACATCGCCAGGCTGCAGATAAATCGGCGGCTTCTGGCCGAAGCCCACACCAGCCGGCGTGCCGGTGAGGATCACATCGCCTGGCTGCAGACTCATGAAACGGCTGATGTAGGATACGAGTTCGCTGACGGAGAAGATCATATCGCGCGTCGAGCCGCTCTGCTTCGTCGCGCCGTTGACGCTCAGGCGCATTGATAATTTCTGCGGATCGGCGATCTCGTCGCGGGTGGCGAGAAAAGGCCCAAGCGGCGCGAAAGTGTCGGCGCTCTTGCCCTTGAAGCCCTGCCCGCCGCGATTGAACTGGAAATCGCGCTCGGAAAAATCGATGCCGACGCAATAGCCGAGCACGTAGTCGAACGCCTCGCGCTCGGCGATATAGATGCCCGGCTTGCCGATCACCACGCCGAGCTCGACCTCCCAGTCGACGCAGTTCGCCTCGCGCGGCATGATGAGATCGTCGGTGGGCCCGCAGAGCGCGCTGGTCGCTTTCAAAAAAAGCGTCGGCTCTTTCGGCAGAGGCAAGCCGGTTTCCTCGGCATGGTCGCGATAGTTCAGCCCGACGCCGATGATTTTGCCGATGCCGCGCAAGGGCGGACCGAGCGGCGTGCCGGCTTTCACTTTCGACAGGGACTTCATCAGCACTGCGGCGATGGCGGAAACATCCTCAAGCGTCGGCGCGCGGCGATTTAAAGCCGTGAAGCTCCCCGACAGGTCGAACACCTCGCCGTCGAGCATAAGGCCCGGCGTCTCGCCGGTTGTGGAACGGTAACGGACAAGTTTCATGGCCTGTACAATAACCGGCGCACCTGCAAAACTGCCATCCTTATTCAGCGTGCGCTGATCATCCCGAGGAATGTCGCGTATGAATTTCCCGAAGCTCGCCGTCGGCATGTTGCCGAACGATCGTCTCGACTACTCCGCAATCACCAAACGCAAGCCCCTCAAACTTCCGAAGGGCGCGCGCATGGTGGTGTGGACCATCACCAATGTCGAGGAGTGGGATCCGACCCAGACCATGCCGCGCACCGTGCTGACCCCGCCGGCCGGCGGCTCACCGATGCCGGACATTCCGAACTGGTGCTGGCATGAGTACGGCAATCGCGTCGGATTTTGGCGCCTGCTTCAGGTGTACGACGATTTCAAGATTCCCGGTGTGATGAACGTCAACGGCGTCGCCGCGAAGGCGTATCCGGATATCGTGAAGGCGTGCGTCGATCGCAACTGGGAATTCATCGGTCACGGCTACACCCAGCGCAACATGCAAAAGGTCGAGAACGAGCGTGCTGACATTCGCAAGAGCGCCGAAGTGCTGGAAAATGCGACGGGCAAGCGCCCCCGCGGCTGGCTAGGACCGGGCCTCACCGAGACCTGGGAAACGCCTGATATTCTTGCAGAGGAAGGCTACGACTATCTCGCCGACTGGGTGCTCGATGACCAACCGGTGTGGATGAAAACGCGCGGCAAACCAATCCTGAACATTCCCTACACACAGGAATGCAACGACGTCGCCATGATGCTGATTCAGCATCACAAGGCGTCGGAATTCTACGAGCGGGCGCTGGACCAGTTCGAGCAGATATATAAAGACGCGAAGGGCTCGGCGCGCGTGATGGCGATATCGGTACACCCCTACATCATGGGCGCGCCGCACCGGGCGAAATATTTCCGCAAGATCTACGAGAAGATCCGCAAAAAACGCGACGTGCTGTTCTGGACCGGTTCGCAGATTGCTGATTGGTATATGAAGGTCGGCCCGAAGCCCGCGTAGCCCCCATGCCTATGCATCCACGCGAACGACTGGCCTATTCGCCGATCGAGGGCCGTCCGTTGCTGAAATTTCCAAAAGGGGTGCGGCTGGTCATTTGGCCGGTGCTCGCGCTCGAAGAATGGGACATGTCGCGCCCAATGGCGCGCATGGTAATTTCGCCGCCGCAGGGCCAGCCGATGCTGCCCGATCATCCGAACTGGAGCTGGCATGAATATGGTATGCGCGTCGGCTTCTGGCGGCTTCGGAAAATGATGCTGAAGCTCGGCATGGCGCCAACCGTCACGCTCAATGCCAGAGTCTGCGAGACCTATCCAACGGTCGTGAAAGCCTGCGTCGACGATGGCTGGGAGCTCAACGCGCACGGCTACGACCAGGTGCCGATGCACAAACTCGACGATCAACGTGCCGTCATCATGAAATCGATGGACGTGATCGAGAAATTCTTCGGCAAACGCCCCCGCGGCTGGTTCGGTCCGGGACTGACCCAGACGTTCGACACCCTCGATTATCTCTCGGAAGCCGGTGTCGAATACATCGGCGACTGGGTACTCGACGACGAGCCGGTGACGCTGAAAACGACCCATAAGCCGGTGGTAGCGCTGCCCTACAATTTTGAGATCCACGACATCGTGATGATGGCGCTGCAACACCTTCCGTCCGACCAATGGCACAGCCGGGCGCTCGATCACTTCAAGACGCTTTACGAAGAATCGGCCGAGCGGCCGAAAGTCATGGCAATGGCATGTCACCCGTATCTTTCCGGCGTGCCGCATCGTATCGGCCACGTCGAACGGACCTTTGCCGAGCTACTCTCGCATGAGGGCGTGGTCGCCTGGGATGGCGCGAAAATCCTCGACTGGTATCTCGCCGCGCGCAAATAAGAGACGCACCGTAAAATGACGCCGAAAGCCTATCGCAGCTGCTTCGTTCCGCACGACATAGCCGTGCCGATCAAAGGCGCCGCAAGCGGGCCGCTCGCCGGATTGAGCGCAGTGGTCAAGGATATGTACGACATCGCGGGCGAGCGCACCGGTTGCGGCAGCCCGGAATGGCTCGCAATCCATGCGCCGGCGACTCGCAATTGTCCGCCGGTGCAGAAGATCCTTGACGCCGGCGCGACGATCACAGGCAAGACCGTCTGCGACGAATTCTTCTACAGCGTGAGCGGCGCGAACGCGCATTACGGTACGCCGGCGAATGCGCGCGCCCCGGGCCGCCTGCCGGGAGGCTCCTCGGCCGGTTCGGCCGCTGCCTGTGGGGCCGGACTGTGCGATTTCGCACTTGGCAGTGACACGGGTGGCTCGGTGCGCGTCCCGGCCTCATTCAACGGGATTTACGGCCTACGGCCGACGCACGAACGCATCGAGCACACGGGTGTCGCCGACATGGCGCCGACCTTCGACGTGCCGGGCTGGTTTGCTGCAACCCCGGGCGTATTCCGTAAAGTCGGTCCGGTGCTGCTCGATAGTCGCGGCGTGGCTGCGAAGATCGAACGGGTCGTTGTATTGGAAGATGCCTTCGCCCAGGCAGAAGAGCCGGTCGCCGACCTTCTACGGACCGTGCTCGAATTCATGAGCGACGATCTGCCGGAGATGGTGCACGGGCGGATTGCGCCCGAGGGTTTCGATCCCTGGCGCGAAGCGTTCAGGATCGTGCAGGCCTACGAAACCTGGCAGACATTCGGTGGATTTGTCACCGCCCAGAAACCGAAAATCGGCCCGGGGGTGCGCGAACGCATGGAATTTGCGGCCACCGTCACCAAGTCCCAGGCTGATGCCGCCCGGAGCGTACAACTCAAGGCGCGCGAGCACATTCGGCAGATCGCGGTTCCGGGCACGATTCTCGCATTGCCGACCGCACCGAGCATCGCACCGAAGGTCGAAATTTCGGGCGCAGAACTGGAAGAATTCCGTGTGCGAGTCATGCGTCTGACGTGCACCTCCGGCGTGTCCGGTTTGCCGCAAATGAGCATCCCCGCGGGCACAATCAACGGATGCCCCATCGGCCTGTCCTTCATCGGCTGGGCGGGCGGCGACGAGGCGTTGCTCGATCTTGCCTGTGAATTGGCGCGTCACTGCGGCATGGCGGCCTGAGGGAATTTGTGCTTTGACATAGCGACCGAACGCTTCGGGCCGCAATCGACATGACGTCCAACCAGCTTCTCGACAAGAAGACCATCGCCGAACTCACCGCACGGATGTACCTCGACACCGGCGCGGTCCGCTTCATGAGCGACAAGCCATTCATTTTCACAAGTGGCTGGGCGAGCCCGGTCTACAACGACTCTCGCTGGCTGATGTCGTTTCCGGACGTGCGCTCGACCTTGATGGATTTCGCAGTCCACTCGATCGAGCGCGACATCGGGCGCGGGAAGATCGACGCGGTTGCTGGCGGAGAAACCGCCGGAATTCCTTTTGCCGCCTGGGTCGCCGATCGCCTGCACCTACCGATGCAATATGTGCGCAAGAAACCGAAAGGGTTCGGCCGGGGCGCACAGATCGAGGGTCAACTGCTTCCAGGTCAGCGCGTACTTCTGGTCGAGGATCTTGCCACCGACGGCAAAAGCAAGGTCAATTTCATCAACGCAATACGCGAGGCCGGCGGCACCTGCGACCACTGTTTCGTTATTTTCTTTTACGACATCTACCCGCAGGGCAAGAAAATCCTTGGCGACCTTGGCGTCACGCTGCACGCCCTCACCACCTGGAAAGACGTGCTGGCGGTGGCCAAGGCGAGCGGCAAATTCGAGCCGAAGATGTTGGTCGAGGTGGAGAAGTTCATCGGCGATCCCGCCGGCTGGTCGAAAGCGCATGGCGGAGCCACTGAAGCGGCGGAGTGACTTTCACTTGCATGGGAGGCCCTCATGGCGAAAGCAAAACGCAGAGCGAAGGCAACCAGGGCAAAAGCCAAAAAGACCAAAACGAAGGCCGCCGCCAAATCCGCCGCGCGGGCCAGGGCGCGTAAACCGCAGCGCTTCACCGTAAGCCATCACCGCGACGAAGATTTCGATTACGGCTTGCGTCCCTATTCAGCCTATCGCGATCTCGGGATTGCCAAGGCGACCGACGGCATGGTGCAGGCCCATGTCATCCGGATGACCAAGCCGTTCCGTGCGGAAGAAGTGGCTATCCCGCACTACCACGACGTCGACTTCCAGATGGTCTACGTGCTCAAGGGCTGGTTCAGCAGCGAGTTCGAAGGACAAGGCGTCCATACATTCCACGCCGGTTCGTGCTGGATCCAACCGCCAAAGATCAAGCACACCGTCCGTGGCTATTCCGACGATTGCGAGTTGCTGGAGATCGTGTTGCCGGCGGATTTCGGGACAGTCACCCTGAAATGAATGGCGGCTGAGCGCGTTTCGGTCACCGAACGGCGGGTTCAGCTACTCCTTCAAATCATCGTCCGAAAGCATGCGCAGTGCCGCGCCGTCGACGTCACTGTACTGGCCGCTGCGCAGAGCCCATAAAAACGCGAACAGCCCAAGAAGTCCAAGCCCCAGCGCCATCGGCACGAGATAGACGAGCACGTTCATTGTTTTCGACCTCCGGCCCGGAGTGCATTCAGGGTTACCAGCAGGGACGACCCGGACATCGCGAGCGCGGCGATCAGCGGCGTCACTCCTCCTGCGATGGCGATGGGCACGGCAATGGCATTGTAAATCGCAGCCAGCCACAGGTTTTCAGCCATCAGCAAGCGTGCACGGCTGCCGATGCTGACAGCATCCAGCACCGGCTTGAGCCGTTCGCCCAGAAATACCGCATCGGCCTGTGCCTGCGTCAGGTCAGCGGCACTGATCGGCGAAAGTGACACGTGCGCAGCATCGAGTGACGGCGCATCGTTGAGGCCATCACCGACCATGACAATCCGGCATCCATGGGCCTTCCATTCCTCTATGCGCGCGATTTTTTCTGCCGGCTTGAGCCCGGCCTGCCAACAATCGATTCCCAGAACTTTCGCGATGGGCGCGACTGCTTCGGCGCGGTCACCTGAGAGAATGTAAAAATCGAGCCCGCGTTCGCGCAGCGACCTCACCACGTCTACTGCATCAGGACGCAACTTCTGAGCGATTGCAATGGTGGCAAAGCGCTTGCCATGACGGAAGCAGATTACCGATGCGTCCGATCGATGTGTCTCGACGACGTCGCAGAACTCGGGGCTGCCAAGACGCACCTCAACGCCGTCGATGACCGTGCACACGCCCTGCCCCTGATGTTCAATCGCGCCGTCGAATGGCGCACGCGTTACCGCCTCGCGCGCCAATGCGACCGCGAGCGGATGCCGACTTGACAGAGCCAGCCGCGCTGCTTCTTGAAGTAAACTGGTATCGAGTACTGCAGCATTGATAACGCGCGGCTCCGGCAACGTCAGCGTTCCAGTCTTGTCAAAAATAACGGTGTCAACATCGGCCAAGCGTTCGATCGCGTCGCCGGTATTGAGGATCACGCCAGATCTGAAGAGCGCGCCTGAAGCGACCACCTGGACCGCCGGAATTGCCAGCGCAAGCGCGCATGGGCAAGTTATAATGAGCACTGCGATCGCGGTAATCAGCGCGTCGTGTATCGACGCGCCGGCGATCAGCCACCCGACCAGTGTCAGCGCCGCGGTCAGATGCACAACCGGTGCATAGATACGTGAGGCGCGATCGGCGAGTCGCATGGTGCGCGATTTCGCGCTTGCAGCCTTGTTCAAGAGGTTCTCGATCTCGTCGATCAGCGACGACCCGCCTGCGGCCGTCACCTGAAGCGTGAGCGCGCCGGAGTAATTCGTGCAGCCGGCGTAGACAGTGTTTCCCGGACCAATCCTGCGCCGCGCCGTTTCTCCCGTGACAATGCTTTCGTCGATCTCTGAGTTGCCGCGGAGAACAATCCCGTCAGCCGGCACACGCTCGCCCGGCTTGACCAATAGCCGATCGCCGGACTTCAGCACAGCGACCGGAACGCTAACCAGCTCACCGCCCATGAAGCGATGCGCGGTATCCGCCCTTAAGGCCGCCAGGTTGCCGGCAACCGCGCGCGTCTTGCGCCGCATAGCATGATCGAGCGCGCGCCCCACCAGAAGAAAGAACAGCAACATAAGTGCGGAATCAAAATAAGCGTGTTCGGCATGGTTGGCCGTTTCCACCAGCGACATGGAGAGTGCAAGAATGACGCCGAGCGAGATCGGCACGTCCATGTTGAGGGCACGCGATTTAAGCGCACGCCAGGCGCTCGCAAAGAATGGCCGCCCCGCGTAGGCTGCGGCCGGCAACGCAATTAGTGCCGAAGCCCAATGAAAAAAGTCACGCGTCTCGGGCGTGATGTCGGTGACGCTGCCAGACCATACCGATACCGAAAGCAGCATGATGTTCATGGTGGCGAAGCCGGCCACCGCCAGGCAACGCGTGAGCCGCCGTGCCTCGGCGGCCTCTTCCTGTTCGGCGCGTAACGGGATGAAGGGATGGCCGTGATAGCCGCTTGCCTCAAGCGATTGCAAAATTTCCGCAGGCTTCACCGCACCGTCAGCCCAGGCAACATGCAGTCGGCGGTTCGTAAAATTGAGCCGCGCTTCGGTTACCCCTGGTACCCGCTTTACTGCGCCTTCGACGCGCGCAATGCAGGCACCGCAGGCAATGCCATCGATCGCGAGCTCCATGCCGAGTGTGCCGTCACCGGCGGGCCTCGCGTACAGCGAAAGGTCCAGCGCCTCGTTCATTGACTACCTCAACGTCACGCGGCTGCGAGAACGGAACATGCGGACGTCATCCCGGTAAAGATTGATGATCAGCTCCCACTGGCCGGCATTTGCTCGCGTTTCGCCGTGAAATTGGCCGGGGCCAACGCGGTCGAGTGTGACCACGTGGTCGAGCCGCTCGTCGGCCGGATGGGCGAGCCGTGCCTTCGCGTTGAGCCCGCCGAGCGGCGCCCCTTTGTCGTTGCGCGCCGAAATATCGAGCATGGCCCCGCCGACGCCGTTGCGCACAATCTTGCCGTCGACTCGCCAATTCAGAGCGTCCTGCGCTTCAGCCGCCGCAATGTCCTGCTTGAACATCAGGCCCGCCTTGTACGAACTCGACGTTTCCACCCCGCCGAAGGTAGAGGTCGCCGCTTTCACCAATACGCCGTTGACCGCAAATACCAAGGCGAAAAAGCCCAAAAACCAAAACAGCACGTGCTTGCCGGTCAGCTCGCGGGTTTTTTGAGGAGTGCCGCTCATTGCTGTCGTCCTCAAGGTCCGAAGAAATGGTCACGCACCTCGGCGGTCTCGCCGGAGTCGATGTCAATCAGCTTGAACAGTATCGAGGTCGACGGCGGCGGCGGCGTGGTGCTGTAGTCCGTCACGACTATGCGGACTTCTTTGGTCTGGTCAGGCCCAACGGTGATGAGCTGGCGTCCGTCGGCGCGTGGGGGCAGACCGACGAAATCAACCAATGTCGATGGCAGGCCATCCACGCCAATGATGAAATCGCGATACTTCAGCCGCTTGTTGACGATGCGAATCGTGTAGCCGTTGCGCAGGGCGCCATCGGACAGTCGCACATACATCGGGTTGCGGTCGTGAATGGCGCTGATGCCCTCTGTATCGCGGGTCGCAAGCGTATACAGCATCACGCCACCGACGACCGCGATGACGCCGGCATAAAGCGCAGTGCGCATTCGCAGGAGTTTGTAGAAGACCGGCTTGCCTTCAACGCGTTGCTTTATGTTGAGGTCGGTGTCATAAGCGATGAGTCCGGTCGCGCGTCCCAACCTGCTCATGATCGCATCGCAGGCATCGATGCACAGCCCGCACTGGATGCAGCCGAGATTGGCGCCGCCGCGGATGTCGACGCCGGTCGGGCAGACGTGCACACATTGCAGACAATCGATGCAATCGCCGGCAGGCTGCTTTTGCGCGCGCAGTTGCTCAGCCTTTTTGACCGAACAGCGCGGTTCACCGCGGTCGTAACGATAGGTGACATTGAGCGCGTATTCGTCGGTAAGGGCGGCCTGGATGCGCGGCCACGGGCACATATAGAGACAGACCTGCTCGCGCATGTGGCCAGCAAGCGAATAGGTTGTAAACGTGAGGATGCCGATCCACACATAGGCCACGAACGGAGCCTGGCCTGTGGCCAGTTCCTTCACCAGCGTAGGCGCATCGGCGAAATAGAGGACCCACGCGCCGCCGGTCCACCACGCCACCATTAGCCAGAGAAAGTGTTTGGTGCCCTTGCGGATATAGGTGTCGGCCGTCCATTTCCGGGCGTCGCGCAGCATGTGCTCACGCCGGTCGCCCTCGACCGCTCGCTCAATGGCGAAGAAAAGGTCAGTCCAAACCGTTTGCGGGCAGAGATAGCCACACCATATGCGGCCAGCCACTGCATTCATCAGAAACAGCAAGATAGCAGCGAGAATGAGCAGGCCGGTGAGGTAGTAAACCTCTTGCGGCCAAATCTCGATAAAGAAGAAGTAGAAGCGCCGGTTGGGAAAATCGAGCAACACCGCCTGCGACGGCGCATTGGGCCCGCGATCCCAGCGGACAAAGGGCAGCAGGTAATAAATCGCAAGCGTGAAGACGAGCACCGCCCATTTGATATTGCGGAATTTTCCGTGCACGCTTTGTGGATAGATTTTGCGCCTCGGGGCGTAGAGCGGAATGTCCTCGTCGGGCGTCCCGCCACCAACTTCCGCCTCCGCCACCAACCGCGCGAGAGTCGGCCCGCTGGCTACCGGGTGATCGAGCGTCATTGCGCCACCTGCGCTTTCATTTTTCTCCGCCGCCGAAAGTATGGACGTAGACGGTGAGCGCCTTGATTGTTGACTCATTCAGTCGGCCGCCCCACGCAGGCATGACGGCGCCTCGCCCGGTCTGGATGCCCTGGACAATGGTCTGCTTGTCGGCACCATAGAGCCAGATCTTGTCCGTGAGATTTGGCGCACCGACCTCGCGATTGCCCTTGCCCTCTTGCCCGTGGCAGACGGCGCAGTTGTCCGCGAACACTTTCTTCCCAAGGGCAAGATCGGTTCCGGGCTCGGTGGTCAGACCGGAAAGTGAACGGGTGTAGTCGGCAACGGCCGAAATCTCGTTTGGCTTCAAAATATTGTCTTTGCCGAAAGCCGGCATATTGCCTGCCCGTCCCTTGTCGTCGCCGGCGCGTGCACCATAGCGAATCGTATGCTCGATATCGGTAAGCTTGCCGCCCCAAAGCCAATCGTCGTCGTTGAGATTGGGATAGCCCATGGTGCCGCCGCCACCGGCACCATGACAGGGAGCGCAATTGTCGGCGAAGGCTACCCGCCCCTGCGCTCGGGCAAAGTCGAGCAGCTGCGGATCGGCGACGACGCTCGATAGCGACGCAGTCGCTAGCTTTTCCACCATTGGCCCGCGTTGCAGCTTGAGCGCTTCGAGATCCTCGGTAACGGCACTACGCGTGTGATAGCCGAACACACCCTGCGTGGACGTTGTCAGCAGCGGCCAGGTCGGGTAGACGATCCAATAACCGATCGACCAGACGATAGTGAGGTAGAACAGCCACAGCCACCAACGCGGCAATGGTGTGTTCAATTCACGCAAGCCATCCCATTCATGCCCGGTCGTCGCAATGCCGGTCACCGGATCGATGTCTTTGCGCTCTTCGGCCACTGTTCAATCCTCCCGCAGTGGAATGCGTGCTGCCTCATCGAATTTCTTCTTGCGTGAGGGCCACAGCACGTAGAGCAGCATCAACGCGAAGACGATGACGAAATATGCGAGGCCCCAGGTCTGAGCAAATTCGGCCACGGCTCGATAGGTGGGATCCAAGGCGTTCACCTTATGTTGGCTTTGTCGTCGTACAGCTTAAAGTCGACCTGCGTTCCAAGCATCTGCAGATAGGCAATCAATGCGTCGGCTTCAGTGATGCGGGTCAGGTTGCCGTCGAAATCACGAGCGTTGGCCTTCGGGTAGCGCTTTATGAGCTCGACGGCATCGGCGTTGTCGTTGGTCGCCTGTGCGACAACATCGGCCGCGGCTTTCTCCACCATCTCTTGCGTATAGGGAACGCCGAGCGTCGCCTGCACTTTAAGGTCCTGGCCGATGTGCGCAAAATCGAGATCGGTCGCTGCGAGCCATGAATAGTCCGGCATTATCGAGCCGGGCACTACAGAGCGCGGATTCTTGAAGTGCTCGCGATGCCAGTCGTCGGAATATTTGCCTCCGATGCGGGCAAGATCCGGTCCGGTGCGCTTGCTCCCCCACTGGAACGGCTTGTCGTACATACTCTCGGCCGCGAGCGAATAGTGACCGTACCGTTCGACCTCGTCACGCAATGGTCGGATCATCTGCGAATGACAGACGTAGCAGCCCTCACGCACATAAATATTGCGGCCCGCAAGCTCGAGCGGCGTGTAGGGCCGCACGCCGTCGACCTTCTCGATGGTGTTCTTCAAGTAGAAGAGCGGCACGATTTCCACGAGACCACCGATCGCAATCACGATCAGTATGCCGATGACGAGAACGATCGAGTTCTTTTCGAAGATGGCGTGTCTTGACCAGAACGACATTTGCACTCCCCCGCTATTCAGCCGGCGCCAGCCTGAGGCTGACCGGTGCAGAGGAAGCCGCCGAGGTCACGGTTTTCCAGAGGTTCCATGCCATCAGCAGCGCGCCGACGAGGAACAACAGACCGCCGATCGCGCGAATGACGTAGAAGGGATGCATCGCCTCTACCGTCTCGACGAACGAATATTCGAGGAACCCGAGATTCGTGTAGGCGCGCCACATCAGGCCTTGCAGGATTCCCGACACCCACATCGCGCTGACGTACAGCACGATGCCGATCGTCGAAATCCAGAAATGCCAATTGACCAATTTGAGTGAATAGAGCGGCCGGTTCCAGAGCCATGGCACCAGACAATAGAGCGCGCCGAACGAGATGTAGCCGACCCAACCGAGCGCGCCCGAATGAACATGGCCGATCGTCCAGTCGGTGTAGTGCGAAAGGGAGTTCACGATCTTCACCGACATCATGGGGCCTTCGAAGGTCGCCATTCCATAGAACGCAACTGACACAACCAGCATGCGCAGCACCGGATCGGTGCGCAGCTTGTCCCATGCGCCCGAGAGCGTCATGATTCCGTTGATCATGCCGCCCCAAGACGGCATCCACAGCATCACCGAGAAGGTCATGCCGAGGGTCTGCGCCCAGTCGGGCAGCGCGGTGTAGTGCAGGTGATGCGGACCGGCCCAGATGTAAAGGAAGATCAGCGACCAGAAGTGAATGATGGACAGGCGATACGAATAAACCGGGCGGTCGGCGCGTTTCGGAATGAAGTAATACATGATGCCGAGGAAGCCGGCGGTGAGGAAGAAGCCGACCGCATTGTGGCCGTACCACCACTGCACCATGGCATCCTGCACACCGGACCAGACGATGTAGGACTTCGATGAAAACACCGATACCGGCACCGATGCGTTATTTCCAAGATGCAGGACGGCGATGGTGACGATGAAGGCGAGATAAAACCAGTTGGCGACATAAATGTGCGGCTCGGTACGCCGCATTATGGTGCCGAGGTAGATCAGGAAATAGGTCACCCACACGACCGCGAGGAACAGGTCCGAATACCACTCGGGTTCGGCGTATTCTTTCGACTGCGTGATACCGAGCAGATACCCGGTCCCAGCGATGACAATGAAGAAATTGTAGCCGAGCACGACAAACCAGGGCGCGATATCGCCGGCGAGCCGTGCGCGACAAGTTCTCTGCACGACATACATCGAAGTCGCGATCAGCACGTTGCCGCCAAAGGCAAAGATCACGGCCGACGTGTGCAGCGGCCGCAAACGTCCAAAGGTCATCCAGGGCAGGTCGAAATTGAGAGCCGGGAATGCGAGCTGTAACGCAATGATGAGACCGACAGTGAACCCGGCAATGCCCCAGAAAACCGCAGCGATGCTTGCGAACTTGACCGGCCCCATATTGTAGTTGGGCTTGTCGTCGACGATCAGTGGCGTCGCTTCGTTAGGACGCTCGTAATAGCGATTAATGATGGCGAATACCGCCGCAATGCTGGCGGCGGCAAAAAGATAGGCGTGAAACGCGAACTCCGGTGTGAATGCCTTCGCAGCAACAACGATCGAAAACATTGCCAAGGCTGCGAAGGCAAGTGCCGACCCTCCCTCACCGATCGTCATAAGTTTCCGGTGGTCGAGAGCATTCGCCATGCTGTTGATCCGTCTATGAAAAATTTGAGGCCGTTTTGCCGACGATTATTCCCTAAGATCGCGCTCTCGCCTTGATTCAGGTCAAATGACCTGCCGGCCAAGCCGCGCAGTCAGCGGGTCCGAACTTCGTCACTCGGCTCAATGATCACTCCGGACGTCGTTTCGACCCACGCCAGGTGATCTTTCACTTCCTTAACACCCGGAATGTTTTCGGCTGCAACTATCATCGCCTCACGCTGCCGGTCGTCGACGATCGCGCCCCATAATTCGACCACGCCGTCGTGCACCACGACATTTATCATGGACGCCAGCGCCCACTTTTCGTTCTTCAATTCTGACAACAGTTTTTGACGAATGGCGCCATCGCCCTTTGCCCCCTTGGGCTCGATGCGCGCCAAGGCCACCATCGCGTGCATAAGATTTGAGCGTGCGACAATGCCGACGACCTTATTTCCATGCAGGACAGGCACACGCTTGATACGATGTCTCTCCATCAGCTCCACAATTTTCTCGAGTGGCGTATCCTCGCTGATCGTATGCACCTTGGTGGTCATCACCTCGGAAACCTTGCTGCCGTGTGTGTGGGTATATTCGGCAGCCATCTTGCCGGGCCCCATCAAAAATTCGAGCCAGCGCGATGGCCTTCGGTCTGTGTGAGTCTCCCGGCGACGCAAAAAATCACCTTCGGACAGAATACCGACGAGTGCTCCGGCCTTATCGATGACCGGTAGACCGCTGATATGATGCTGAAGCATGTAGCGTGCCGCCTGAAGCACCGTCGCATCAGGGTCTGCCGAAATCACGTCCGGTGTCATGATGTCGCTGGCTTTCATGGCGATCCTCCATGTCCGCGAAAGCAATGCGGTCCTATGAATTTAGGCGGGTTAACGTCTTGCGATTGCACAGAACGATATGGCGTGAGCTCGGCAACGCAATAGCCGCGGCATGTTCGAGTTGTGTCAGCGAGCGCGATACAGTCTCGATCGTCAATCCGAGATAATCTGCAATGTCCTGACGCGACATCGGCAAATTGATCTCATCGCTGTCGAACGACCGCTTGGACATTTCCAGCAAGAATCCTGCGACACGTTCCTGCGCGCCCTTGACCAGCAACATGATATGGTCCTGCGCGCGCTGCAGTTCAGCGACAGTCATGGCCCAGAGTTGGCGGGCAACCGAGCCGTCACGAGCGGCCAGCGCTGCAACCAACGTTCGGCGGACCAAGAGCAGCTGGCAATCGACAATCGCCTCTGCCGAGTAGGTATGTTCGTCGCCGACTTCGAAGCCGAAGACGTCGCCCGGCAGATGGAAGGCCCCGATTTGGCGGCGACCGTCCTGGAGCACCTTGTAAGTGCGCACGCTGCCTTTGAGGACCTTGTATAGGTACTCGGCCCGCTCTTTCTCGCCGTATATTTCTGAATTGCGCGCAAAGGGCATAACCGCGCCCATCATCTCAATCGCGCCCGTCAGCGGGTACGTCGCCGGCATAATTCTTGCGGCAGAGCTTGAATTTTTGATCATCGATTGGTTGAGCATGGCCTTGGTCCTCGCTTAATTCGCTTGATCAATCGATACCCGCCGGTTCGTGCGGCCCAAATTCAGATAATCTCCCTAGGGGATTTACCGGAGGCGAAATCGGCGGCGCTGTCGCGGTAAAGCAAGTCCGGGATGGATCGAGGCTCCATGGCCAAAACCATTGAAAACAAAGGCCGTTTATCGCTCTTCGAGTACGGCTGGGCGGTGCGCTACGGGGTTGCGCCGATGATGGTCGCGCTCGGGCTCGCGATCCGCTCGTTGCTCGCCCCCGTCCTGACGAGCGAAACCGTCTATACCTATTTCGTGCCTTCGGTATTGGTCTCAGCCTGGTTCGGCGGACTCGGCCCCGGTCTCGTTGCAACTGTCCTCAGTGTTCTTGCTGCAACTTTCCTGCTTACCGGCGCTCCGAACTTGGCGACGCCGTCGATCGCCAACGGCGTCGCCTTTGTCCTTATTGGAGCAGTCGTTTCGTGGGGCGGCGAATTGTTGCACCAAAGCCGGCGCCGCACGATGGCAATGACCCGCGATGCATTGGCGCGCGAAGCTCATTTGCAGTCAATTCTGGACACAGTCCCGGAGGCAATGATCGTCATCGACGAGCGCGGCATCATGCGATCGTTCAGCAGCGCTGCTGAACGGCTGTTCGGGTACCGCGCAGATGAAGCGCTTGAACAGAACGTGAAGATTCTGATGCCGACGCCCTATCGTGAAAACCATGACGGCTATTTGCAGCGTTACATGCACACCGGTGAGCGGCACATCATCGGTATCGGACGCGTGGTGGTCGGCCGGCGCAAGGATGGCTCGACCTTCCCGATGGAGTTGGCAGTCGGCGAGATGAATTCCGGGAATCGTCGTTTCTTCACCGGGTTCATTCGCGATCTTACCGAGCGGCAGAAGACGGAAGCGCGTCTGCAGGAATTGCAGTCAGAGCTCGTTCATATTTCGAGATTGACGGCCATGGGCGAGATGGCCTCAACCCTGGCGCACGAGCTTAACCAGCCGTTGTCAGCAATCTCCAATTATCTCAAAGGCTCACGAAACCTGCTGGAAGGCCGCAGCGATGAAAACTCGACAACAATACGAAACGCGCTGGATAGAGCGGCTGATCAAGCGATGCGTGCGGGGCAGATCATCCGCCGGCTCCGCGATTTTGTTTCGCGCGGTGAGACGGAACGGCGCGCCGAGAGCATCAGCAAACTGGTCGAAGAGGCCAGCGCCCTGGCGTTGGTGGGCGTCAAGGATCGCGGCATTCACGTACAATTTAAATTCGATCCGTCGGTTGACCTGGTGCTGGCCGATCGGGTGCAAATCCAGCAGGTGCTTCTGAATCTGATCCGCAATGCCATGGACGCGATGGAAACTTCGCACGAACGTGATCTCCGGATCGCAATCACGCCGATCGACAAAGGTTACATCCGTATCAGTGTCATCGACACCGGCTCCGGAATTGCCCCCGAGGTTGCCAAACAGCTGTTCCAACCATTCGTAACGACGAAACGTGACGGCATGGGCGTGGGGCTTTCAATATCGCGCACGATTGTCGAAGCTCACGCTGGGCAAATCTGGGTGGAACAAAACCCTTCCGGAGGCACCATTTTTCATTTTACGCTCCCAGCCGTGACCGACGGGGATGTCGACAGTGCAGCCTGAGCAAATCGTCTACGTGATCGACGACGACGATGCCGCCCGGCAGTCGCTCGAATTCATGCTCAAGACTGCCGGAATCGAGGCTCTCGGGTTTGAATCCGCCAAGAGGTTTCTGGAAAAGCTGCCACATATCAAATCCGGCTGCATTATCACCGACGTCCGTATGCCCGAGATCACGGGGATCGACCTCCTGCGCCGCGTCAAGGAAAGTGAGGTCGACATCGCCGTAATCGTCATCACAGGACACGGAGATGTTTCGCTGGCCGTGGAGGCCATGAAGGCTGGCGCGGTCGACTTTCTCGAAAAGCCGTTCGACAACGACCTGCTGCTCTCATCGGTGCGTTCCGCTTTTAGCAAAGGCGCGGACACCGCTAGAAATAAAGCCGTGATATCCGACATTCACGACAGGCTGGCAGCGTTGTCGAACCGTGAGCATCAAGTGCTCGAAGGGCTGGTGGTTGGCAAGGCCAACAAGGTGATTGCGTTCGACCTCGGGATCAGCCCTCGTACGGTCGAGATTTACCGCGCCAACGTAATGACCAAGATGGCCGCCAAAAGTCTCTCCGACTTGGTCCGCATGGCCATAACGGCTGGCATCCTGACCAGTTCGGGCAAGACCGAGCGATAAGGGGAGGGTCACGCTGGCCCGCAGGCAGAATCAAATCATCCGGCAAGCAGCAGACCACCCGTCACAACGGCGAATATCACCGCTGATGCGCCAAGCACCGTCATGATGTGCCGCCAACCCAGGCCGATGATGGTCTTCACCGACGTGCTGAGACCGAGCGCCCCGATGGCGAGTAGCAGACCCCAGGTCGAGACTTCCACCAGGACGCTTTTCACCGGCGCATAGTTTGGCGCCAACGACGGCATCAGCGGTATTGCGCTGTTTACTAAACACAACAGCAAAAACACGATCGCGAAGACGGGCACGGGCACGTGCGCCTCGCCGTGCCGCATGCCTATGCGCGTAAAGTACCAGCCCACGCCAAGCACCATCGGCAACAGCAAGAACACCCGGAACATTTTGACGATCACTGCCGTGTTGCCGACCGCACCCGACACGGCGTAGCCAGCGCCAACCACCTGCGCGACGTCGTGGATCGTCCCGCCGAGCATGACCCCGGTGGTCTGCGTATCGAAACCAAGCAGGATGCAAAGCGGGGGATAGATCAGCATCGCCACAGTGGCCAGCGCATTGACGGCAACCACCACGAAGGCGATGTCGGCTATCTTGCCTTTGTACTCCGGGACGACCGTAGATGTAGCAAGCGTTGCGGAGGCGCCACACACCGCGGTGCCCACGCCCACAAGCGCACCGAACCCGGGCGCCTGGCCGCTCCATCGGGCGAAAACAAAGCCCGAAGCCACGGTCGCGGCCATCGCGATGACAATCAATATCGCGGTTTGCGCACCGAGGGCCGCGATATCGCCAAGGCCGACGCGCAGGCCGAGCAGTGCCACCGCCCAGCGCAGCAGGGTTGTAACGCAGAACTGCATGCCCGGCTGCACCGCGGGCCGCACGGAGAGTGGATTGAGCGCTATCCCGACGACAAGCGCAATCACCATGCTCGGGATGGGGACGAACCGTGCAACGTAGGGCGCAGTGAAGTAGCCAATGGCCGCGACGATCGCCGAGAGCGCAACCCCCGGAGCAAGAGCAGTCGCCGCCGACACTGATGGCCGCAAAGCCTGCATGTTTTCTGCGCTCACGCCGAATTCCTTATTGGCTTGCGGCAAGCTTCTCGCCGGCCTGACTGGCTTTGAGGCCCGCAGAAACCGCGGCGGCAATTTGCGATGGCGTATCGACGACGGCGACGCCAGACGCTTCAAGCGCCTGACGTTTGGAAGCGTAGCTGCCGGCATTCCCAGTGACGATTGCGCCGGCATGGCCCATTTTCTTGCCGGCAGGCGCGGCCGCACCGGCGATGAACGCAACGATCGGCTTGGTCATCTTTTTTGCATAGGTTGCCGCGTCTTCCTCCGTCACGCCCCCGATCTCACCAACGAGGACCACGGCGTTAGTGTTGGCATCCCGGTCGAGAGCCTCCAGCGCACTCCGTGTTGTCGTGCCGAGCATCGGGTCGCCGCCGATTCCGATAAAGGCCGACTGGCCAAGTCCGGCGCGGGTAAGGTTGAGGCAGATCAGCGTGCCAAGGCTCCCGCTGCGCGAAATCACGCCAATACGACCGGGTTTGAATACGCTCGGCACGAACGCAGGCATGATGCCGACGAAACACTCGCCCGGCGTCACGAGACCCGCAGTATTGGGACCGACGATGCGTGTACCGTGCTTCGCCGCCGCGGCATGCATTGCCATGACATCCTGCGCCGGAATGTGCTCTGTTAGCACCACCAGCAATTTGATGCCGGCTTGCGCCGCAGACACAGCAGCATCTTTTGCCATCGCCGGCGGAATGAACATAACCGCGACGTCGCCTCCGGCCTTGGCAACCGCTTCGCCGGTTGTTGCAAAGGTCGGCACGCCGACATGAGTTTCACCGGAACGCTTTGGATTGACGCCCGCGACCACGTTGGTCCCGTAGGCGATCATTTTTTCGCTCCAGAAAGTGCCCTGCTTGCCGGTAATACCGAGCACGACCACACGGTCTTTTTTGCGAACGATCATTGCGCCGCCTTCACTGCCGCCTGAATGGCATCCTCCATAAAGTCATATGGCTCGATGCCGAGCTCGTGGCGGACCAGCGCCACCGCCTCCTCTTCGCCCGTGCCGTGGATGGAAAAGAACACGGGCACACGAGGTGCAAGCTTGTGCCAGGCGCGCACCACGCCTTCGGCCATCACGTCCGTACGCGCGAATGCACCGCAGAAATTGATCACCAGACTCTTCACGCCGGGATTGGAGAGCACCAGATCGAGCGCGATCTCCGACTTGGTGTAGGCCTCGCCCCCAATTTCGAGAAAATTTGCAGGCTTGCCGCCATAGTGCCGGATCACGTCCATGGTGGTCATGGTGAGACCGGCGCCGTTCGCCAATACGCCGACGTTGCCGTCAAGCTGAATCAGCTTGAGACCGGCTTCGGCTCCGCGCTTTTCAAGGGCCGTCATGGACCCGGCCGCGCCGCCCTTGGCAAGTTCCGGCTGGCGGTAAACCGCCGCGTCGTCGAGCACAAACTTGCAATCGAGCGCGACCACGCGACCATCGCCCAACAGCGCCAGCGGGTTAATCTCGAGGAGTTCGGCGTCGTTTGTGCGGTACGCCGCATAGAGCCGATCGAGAATTTGCGCGATATGTGCTTCCGCCGGGCCAAGATCGAGTCCTTTGAGCATGAGGGTGATGTCGGCCGCATTCGGCCTGCCATCAATATCGAGCAGCAAATGTCGGATGGCGGCGGGCTTCGCTGCCGCAATCTCTTCGATGTCCGTGCCGCCTTCGGTGGAGAACAGGATCAACGGTCTTCGCGCCACAAGGTCATGCAGAACGGCAGCGTAGAATTCGCGCGTAATATCAGCCTGTTCCTCGACAAGCAGGCGTTCGACCGTGAAGCCGCCGATGCTCATACCGAGGATCTGTTCGGCGGCCTTCCGCGCTTCCTCAGGCGTATCAGCAAGTCTGATCCCGCCGGCTTTTCCGCGCTTGCCGGTGGGTACCTGGGCTTTGACGACACAGGGTCCGAAGCTCTTCGCCACCGCCGCAGCCTCGGCGGCCGTGGTGCAAAGCGTGCCACGCAGCGTCGGAATGCCTAAAGGGTCCAGGACCAACGACTTCGCCGCGTATTCCTCAAAGTTCATCGTCGGGCTTCCGCATCGTTCCGAGTGGGCACAATTCGGGGCATATCAACGTCCGTATTTTTTCCAGTGCGCGCCAAACAAGGCTTCCTCGCTCGGCTTGTCTTCGGGAATGGTGGTGACGAGGTGGGTGATGTTGAGGAAATGCCTGTAGTTCAGGTTTTCCGTAATGCTGTTGCCGCCCCAGGTGCCGCAACCCATGCTCAGCGTAAAGTTGAGGCCGTTATCGAATCCACCGCCATTCCCGAATGTGTGTGCCTGATTGATCAACACACGCACAACATCCGCGCGCTCGGCCAGTGTTCGCCCACGGCTCATGTCCTTCGTATGCAACCCCACAGAATGTCCGCGGCCCTGATGCGCGAGAATTTCATTCGCGCGCACAACGGCGGCATCGAAGTCCTTCGCGCGATAGACGGTCAGGACCAGCGACAGCTTCTCGCTGGAAAACGGGTAGCCGCGCCCGACCCCGGTCTCCTCAACCATGAAGAATTTCTTCGACTCCGCCGTGGCAGGCAGACCGCAGCCCCGCGCGAACACATCGGCATCGCGCGCAATCAGCGTACGACTCAGCTTGCCGTCGGGCCACAGCGCGGCCTGGATTTTTGCTTTCTCCGGCGCGGAGGCCATGTAGCCGCCTGCGCGCTCGAGCGCGGCAATCGACTTGTCATAGACCGCATCAACCAAAATCACCGAATTTTCCGACGAACACGAGGTGGCGTTGTCGAAGATCTTGGAAGCGCAGATTTTCTTCGCCGCGTCGTCGAGATCGGCCGTTTCATCGACGATCACCGGGACATTGCCGGTGCCGACGCCGATCGCTGGTGTACCGCTCGAATAAGCGCGTCGCACGTTGTCCTGCGAGCCAGTCGCCACGACCAGGTCGGCCGTTTGCATTAGCGCCTGCGTCATATCCTTCGACGCAGGCGGCGGGAGAATCTGCACCAGATCCTCGGGCAGCCCGACTTTCTTCAGCTCCGCCCGCATGTATTCGACCGTCCTCGCCGTAGTTTTCAGTCCGGCGGGCGAAGCTGCAATGATGATGGCGTTCCGTCCCTTGATCGCCATCATTGCCTTGTTCACCGGCGTCGCACCTGGATTGGTCGACGGGGTGATGGCACAAACGAGACCGACCGGTTTCGCATACTTGACGATCCCAAGCTTTTCATCCTCCTCGATGATACCGACCGATTTGACGCGCAAGAGATCGCGCAGCGTGCCGAAGGTCTTGCGCTGCTTCTTGATGATCTTGTCAGGCACATTGCCGAGTTGAGTGTCCTTGACAGCCAATTCGGCTAGCTCTCTTGCATGCACGGGGTTGTAAAGGGACCAGGCGAGCGCGGTGACTGCTTCATCCACGCGGGCCTGATCGGCCTCGGCAAATGACGCCAGCGCCGCGCGGCCACGCCGCACCAGCTCTTCGACCGCAGTCGCCGCCTTCGAATCGGCCGTCGGTTTCACCGCGACAGTCATCTCATCAGCTCCGCATTTGCCTCTGGCGTAGCCACTTCACGCGTTTGCAACTTGTTGGGGTCGCGTGTCTTCGCGCCTGATGCCGGCCACGACCACCGGCTTTTTCATGGCGTCGCGCCGGAACGGCTCGCCGAGCTCTTGATTGAGAATCACCTCGATGAACGTCGTGACGCGTTTCTTTTGCGCCTCGCAGGACTGTCGAAGCGCCTCCGTTAATTCCGTCGGCGTCTTTACTACTACGCCCTTGAGACCGCAGGCTTCGGCCACCTTTGCATAGCTGAGATGAGGATCGAGTTCGGTGCCGACGAAATTGTTATCGAACCAAAGGATCGAATTGCGCTTTTCAGCGCCCCATTGGTAGTTGCGGAAGACCACCATTGTAATGCCTGGCCATTCCTCGCGACCGATTGAGCTCATCTCATTCATTGAAATTCCGAACGCGCCATCGCCGGCAAAACCGACACAGGGCGTGTCTGGGTTGCCGATTTTGGCGCCTATGATGGACGGAAAACCGTAACCGCAGGGCCCGAAGAGTCCGGGCGCCAGGTACTTCCGGCCCTTGTCGAATGTCGGATAGGCATTGCCGATGGCGCAATTATTGCCGATATCGCTCGAGATAATCGCATCCTTGGGCAGTCCGGCCTGAATGGCCCGCCAAGCCTGCCGCGGCGACATGCGGTCCGCATCCCGCTTGCGCGCATCCGCATTCCAGGTCGTACCCGGGTCATCGTCTTCATGATCCATGCTGGACAAAGTCTGTAGCCATTTGGACTTGGTGGTGTGGATCAGCGCTTTGCGGTCCTCGCGTCCGGCATTTCCGGCCGACGGAGACAGCTGCGTGAGAATGCTTTGGGCAACCAGCTTGGCATCGCCGCAAATGCCGACGGTCACTGGCTTGGTCAGACCGATGCGGTCGGCGTTGATGTCGACCTGAATGATTTTAGCGGTCTTCGGCCAGTAGTCGATGCCGTAGCCCGGCAAGGTCGAAAACGGATTGAGCCTTGTACCAAGTGCCAGCACCACGTCGGCCTTGGCCACCAGTTCCATCGCTGCTTTCGATCCGTTGTAGCCGAGCGGGCCAACGGCAAGTCTGTGACTGCCGGGAAAACTGTCGTTGTGCTGGTAGTTGTTGCAAACCGGCGCATCGAGCCTTTCGGCAAGCGCGACGCATTCGGGGATTGCATCCCCGAGCACGACCCCCGCACCCGACAGAATGACCGGGAATTTGGCGCCCGACAGCAGCTTCGCTGCCTCCGCCACGGCCTGGGCACCGCCCGCCGGCCGCTCGAACTCGACGATTGCGGGCAAACTGATGTCGACTACCTGCGTCCAGTAATCGCGGGGTATGTTGATCTGCGCGGGAGCCGAAAGGCGCTTGGCCTTGGTGATAACGCGATTGAGAACTTCTGCCGTACGTGACGGGTCGCGCACTTCTTCCTGATAGCAGACCATGTCGCGAAAGAGCGCCATCTGTTCCACTTCCTGGAAGCCGCCCTGCCCGATCGTCTTGTTCGCCGCTTGCGGCGTCACCAGCAGCATCGGCGTGTGATTCCAGTATGCGGTCTTGATGGCGGTGACGAAATTCGTGATGCCCGGGCCGTTTTGTGCAATCGCCATGGCGATTTTCCCGGTCGATCGCGTGTAGCCATCGCAGATCAGGCCGCCATTGGTCTCGTGCGCAACGTCCCAGAATGTAATGCCGGCCTTTGGAAAAAGGTCGGATATCGGCATGAATGCCGAGCCAATAATACCGAACGCATGCTCGATGCCGTGCATCTGCAAGACCTTCACGAATGCTTCTTCTGTGGTCATCTTCATAGTGCTGTCCTCTCAACCCTGCCGTTTGACGGCTCAGGTCTTGTCCTGGAAAATTTTGGCTAGCTCGTTGGCGGCGTTTCTCAATGCGGGCAAATGCCGGCGCGCCGTTTGAACATTCATGCGTGCTTCGGGCGCCTGGATAGCGAGAGCAGCGAGCATCTCGCCGTTGGTTCCGGTTACCGGAACGGCCATGCAGACAACGCCAACAAGATACTCTTGCCGGTCAAAAGAGACCTGTTCCTTGCGAATCTGGCGCAGCTCGGCGTCAAGCCGCGCACTGTCGGTGATGGTGTTATCGGTATAACGTCGCAGCTCCAGACTTTGCAGTAGCCTCTTGCGGCGCGGCGAAGCCGTCAGCGCCAAGAACAACTTGCCGATGGCGCTGCAATGCAGCGGCACGCGCGAGCCGCTGGTGTAGTGCAACCGCAGCGGCCAATGCTCGGCCTCCACGCGGTCGAGATAGACCACCTCTCCATTGAGAAGCGTGCCGATATTGCAGGTCTCGTTGAGCGTATGAACAAGGCGCTGAAGCACGACGTGCGGCGTGTCGTGCCGCATCGAGGACGACAGCGCGCCGAAGGCAAGATTCGTTAATTTTGGTCCGACAATAAGCCGGCGCCGTCCTGGCTCGCGCGCCAGATAGCCTTGCGTTACGAACCAATCGACCAGTCGATAGGCCGTCGCCTTCGGCAATTTAACTGAAGCAATAATGTCGAGTACGTCGACCGGCGCACGTGAGCTTGCAACATGTTCGAGGATGGCGAAGGACCGTGCTGTAGCACCAAGTTTATGCTCGCGAGCGACACCGGTCTTCGAGGAATTTAGATGCGGCTTGAGTTCGCGCACATTGCGTCGAGGGCGGGTACCAGCGGTCCTTTCGTCAAGTCCGAGATTGCTACGCATGGGTCACCTACCTAATCCCACTTTGGACTGTCATCAGGCGGCTTCTGAGCAGACGCTGCACAAACGGCAGCAGCAGGACGATAATGGTCAGCGCGGCGATCGTTCCCGAGATTGGCCGCGTGAAAAATACGGTCCAGTCATTGGAAAAACTGATCATCGTATTCATGAACGCCTCTTCGGCAATCGGACCGAGGATCACGCCAAGCACCAGCGGCGCCACCGGAAACTTAAGACGTTCAAAGCCATAGCCGAGAACACCGAAGCCGATGATCAGCCAAAGATCCGTGATGTTATTGCGGATGGACAGGGCGCCGATAAAGCAGAGGATCAACACGTAGGCCGAAACAACTGCCTCGGGAAAATCGAGTATCTTCACAAGCGGACGGATCGCAAAATAGCCGAGCACACACATCAGCGCGAGACCGAGGAACAATGAAGCAAACACGGTGTAGACAAGTGGCGCGGAGCTGACGAGAACCTGCGGGCCCGGCTGAACTCCGTGCAGCATAAATGCGCCGAGAATGACTGCCGTTGCTCCGCTGCCGGGAATACCAAGCGCAAGAAGATGAACCATGGCACCGCCAACCGAAGCCGTCGCCGCCGCCTGCGGCGCGACGATCCCTTCGGCAATCCCTGTCCCCATCTGGTCCTTGCGCTTGCCGAAACGCGCTTCGATTCCATAGCTCACGAATGACGCGATGGTAGCGCCGGCGCCCGGCAACAGACCGATGAGATCGCCAACAACCGAAGAGCGAAAAAACATGCCCTTGATGTCGTTGAGCTCCCTGAGTGTCGGCAGTTCCGTGCGTGCGTTTGAGATCTTGTCGAGCGGCTTGGTGGCAAAGCCTGTTTCGAGACGCGTAAGCACTTCGCCTACCCCGTAGGCGCCGACCATGACCACGAGAAATTCGATGCCGTCGGCAAGAATTGGTGAACCGAAGGTGAAACGGTAGGCGCCATAGATCGGATCCGTGCCGACCGTCGAAATCAGAATGCCGACGCTCATACTGATAAAGGCATTGGCGAGCGACCCCTTGCCGATGGCCACCACGCTGAGCAGGCCGAACATGATAATCACGAAATACTCTGGCGAGGAGAAGCGTAGTGCAAATTTGGCAAGAGGTTCGGTGAGCGCCACCATGACAACCGCCGAGAGAAGCCCGCCGCCAAGGGCCGCGACCAGCGTCCAACCGAGCGCCTTGGCTGGCCTGCCCTTGCGCCCCATGGTGTAGCCGTCCCACAGCATGGGGACGTCGATCGGCTCCCCGGGGATACGGAACAGAATCGCTGTGAAGGCACCCCCGTAGGTGCCCGACACGTACATGGCGGTGAGCAACACGATCGAGGCGGTGACGTCCATCTTGTAGGTGAACGGCAACGCCAGCGCGACACCCATCACCAGCGTCAGGCCCGGCAGCACACCGATCAGCAGACCGATAACAATGCCAATCACCAGCATCGCCAGATTGAGTGGCGTCAGACAGTGCACGAACCCGGAGGCAAGCTGAGCGAGGATGTCGATCATGCGCTCACCAAAGGCTCGGGATCGCAAAGAAGATGTCGGTGGCGCGGTCGAACGGCGGAACGCCACGCGGCAACGAAACATAGGCAATGCGCAGGAACAGAATTCCGCAGAAGATCGTCACTCCGGCGCTGGCGCCCCAAATGGCGCCGTGCGCGCGATAGCCCCCGACATACATGAACGCAGCCAGGAACAGGAACGTACCGAGGATGAACCCGAGCACCGGCACGAGCACAGCATAGATGGCCATCAGAACAATCCCGCCGATCAACAACCGCGGATAGACAGGCTGTTTCTCCTCGATCTCCGGCTCTCTGTCGAATGCCTCCAGGAATCCGGAGGCATCCTGATTACCGATGATGAGCCGACGTGAAATCTCAAACAGGCAAGAGCCGGCCATCAGGAAGACCGCAAGGCGCGGCCACATCTCGGGCCCGAGTTGCCCGGGCCGATGCGCATACTCGAATGTGCCCGCGTAGAGATACAGCGCGGCCGCGACGGCAAGACCCACCGCATAGGGCACGATCGAACGGAGCAGCGCCTTGTCCATGGACGTTGTCCGGCGACGTCAGTTCGTCGCTATCGTCTTTTTCATGTCCTCGAGTTGCTCGTTCACGAAGGCGGGGGCCTTCGTTGCGTCCTCGAAGCTGTTCGGATCCGCGTATTGCTCCTCGAGGAATTTCTTGTATTCCGGCGAGGCGTAGACCTTGGCCAGTGCATCCGAGAGTTTTTTCACGATGTCGGGTGGCGTGCCGGCGCGCACGACGATCGCACGAAATTGCGGAAGGGCGACCTTGTACCCGAGTTCAAAAGATGTTGGCACGTCCTTGAACGCGTCCAGGCGTTTCTCACCGAACAACAGAATGGGGCGCATTTGCTTGCCGTTCAGGAACTGGGCAACGTCCCCGGCCTGTTCGTAGAGCGCGTCGGCGTGACCACCGAGGATCGAGACGTAACGCTCGCTTGGCTTGGAGAAGGGTACCTGGACGACCTTGATGCCGCCGCGGTCGAGCACGGTCAGTGAGAAATCATCGACGCTGCCGAAACCGAGTGTCGCAACTTTCAGCTTGTTCGGATTAGCCTTCGCTTCTTTGGCGAAGTCGTCCCAGGTTTTGAATGGGCTGTCCTGCTTCACGAAAATGAAGGACGGGCCCTTGATCATCACCGCGACTGGCGTGATGTCGTTCATGGTCCAGCGCGGACTTTTTCCGGCGAGCAGAGCGTGGCTGTCGGCGATATAGATCGCCATCGAGTAACCGTCGGCTGGCGCCGCGAGAAGTTTCGCCATACCAGTCGCACCGGTACCGCCGGGAACGTTCACAACCGGAATGCCCTGCCCGAGCATTGGCTCCATAAGCTTGCTGACGAGACGCGCAAGCTGATCGGCGCCGCCACCCGGGCCCCACGGGACGATCAGTTCGATCGGTCGCTCGGGATACCCGGCCGCAACGGCCTTGCCGCCGAACAGCGTGGCACCGATAGCCAGCGCCATAAGCATCGTGAAGCTTCGCGTGGTCGAACGCATCGACTCCTCCCTGCCAACCGGCCGCTTGCTTGCATGTCCTGCCCGCGGCCGGGCCCCGGCAGGGATGCTGGTCCGGCTTATGTTTGCCGGCTGATCGCCGAAGTGCTGAACACTACCGACGTGGCGAAGTCTCGTTTTGTGAGACCATTGTTCTCAATACGCTAACAGAAGGCCTCGGCCCCGCAAGGGTGAATTCGAGGCGTCATGGCTCGTTGTATGAGAATTCGATTTTCGACGCGGTGGTCCCGGTGGGATTTCTAATCTCACCGATTGCTGGCAGGCGGCCCGGCGCTGACGCGACAATGCACCGGCGCGATGCCGCTATCGCTGCTCCAGCGGCACGTAAGGACGCGCGTCAGGCCCGTTATAAAGCGTGAGCGGACGCAGGAGAATGTTGTTCTCGAGCTGCTCAAGCACCTGGACCACCCAGCCGGGCACGCGGCCGATCGCGAAGGTCGGTACAAACAGGTCCCGCTTTATGCCGAGTAGGTGGTAGACGACGCCGGAGTAGAAATCGACGTTCACGTTTACACCATGACGTGCGTAGGGTCCCATCGCCGCAACCACCGCCTGCAAGATCTCGAACCACTTCGGCTGGCCCATTTCCTTTGACAGGCGTTCCACGCCCGCACGCATATGGCGCGCGCGCGGATCCTCTGCACGATAGACACGGTGACCGAAGCCGGTAACCGCCACTCCAGCCTTGCGCTTTTCTTTCACATAGTCTGCGGCACGCGATGGATCGCCTATCTCCTCCGCCATCTTCATTACGTCCTCGGCAGCACCGCCATGCGCGGGACCCGACAAGGCGGCAATTGCTGCAACGATGGCGGCATGCAGATTGGCTTCGGTCCCGATTACAACCCGTGCGGCGAAAGATGAGGCGTTAGAGCCGTGCTCCGCATGCAAGATAAGATCACGGTCGATAAGTTGTGCGGCCTCCGAGCTTGGTTTCTTGCCGCTCAGCATCCAGAGCAGATTGGCCGCGTGGTTGAGCATCGGATCGGCTGGAACAGGATCCTGACCGGCACGAATGCGCGAATGCGCAGCGACGATCATCGGTACCTGCGAAGTCAGCCGCACGGCCTTGCGCAGCGTCGCCTCACGCGAATTGTCCGCACTTTCGCGGTCAAACGCGGAAAGAGCCGATGTTGCCGTACGCAGGACATCCATGGGATGCGCCGACTTGACGGCGCGGATGATGTCGAGCACCGGTGCGGGTAGCATGCGCGCCGCCTTGAGATCGTCACCAAAAACGGCAAGTTGTTGCTTGCTGGGCAACTCACCGTTGAGCAAAAGCCAGGCAGTTTCCTCGAAACTTGAATGCTCGGCGAGGTCGTGAATCGAATAGCCGCGGTAGCGCAATTCACCGGCTTTGCCGTCGATGAAAGTACAAGGCGAGCGATCGAAGTAAACGCCCTTCAGACCGCGTTGAATCTTGATCGCTTCGACGGTTTCGGTCATTGATGCCTCGCTCGCAGCTTCACGTCTTTCTCACACGGTGAGAAGCATGGATTTGCTTAATAAGCTTTTTGATATCGCACGGCAGCGCGATCGCAAAATCGTTTTGCCGGAAGGCAATGACGGGCGCATAATCGTCGCTGGTACACGCCTCGCGGGCGAGAAAATCGCTCGCCCGGTCTTGCTTGGCGTCGCCGACGAAATCGCCCGCATTGCAAGCGATCAAAAGGTCTCGCTCGCCGGGATCGAGATCGTCGACCCGCGCGGCGATTCACGACTGCAGAGCTACGGCGCGGCGCTTTCGGACGCGCGTGGCTCGATGACCCCGTCGATGGCCACTCGGCTCGTGTCGAAGCCAATCTATTTCGGCGGCATGATGGTTCGGGAAGGCCAAGCGGACGTGATGGTCGCGGGCTGCGCCAACCCGACACGGCGCGTGATTGAAGCCGGCTTGATGACAGTCGGATTAGCCGATGGCATCACGTTACCTTCCAGCTATTTTCTGATGATCGTTCCGGATTTTCTCGGACAAGGTCGAAAGTCGTTCATCTTCGCCGATTGTGCGGTCAACGCTGACCCAACGCCCGCCGAGCTCGCTGACATCGCCCTCACCTCGGCGCACAGCGCGCAGGCGCTTCTAGGGGAAAATCCACGCGTCGCCATGCTGTCATTTTCAACAAAAGGCAGTGCACAGCATCCGCGGGTCGACAAGGTGCGGGCGGCAATGAGTCTTGTGCGCGAACGCGCACCAGAGCTTGACGGCGAGTTTCAGGTCGATGCAGCTTTGGTGCCCAGCGTTGCACAGAAGAAAGTGAAGGAGCAAAGCGCGGTCGCCGGACAGGCGAATGTCCTGATTTTCCCCGACCTCGACTCGGGCAATATCGCCTACAAGCTTGCGCAATGGCTCGGTGGCGCGCAGGCAATCGGACCGATCCTGCAAGGTTTTGCCAAGCCAATCAGCGACCTGTCGCGCGGCGCCAGCGTAGACGATATCGTCACAGCATGTGCCGTGGTAGCCGCCGGAGCTGCTTAGTGCTTCCATTCGGGCGTCGGCACGGGCGTCCACGAGCGCTTGAGCTTGAGGTCTTCGACGATCGCGTTGGCGGCGATGTAGCCCGGGGCGCCGTTGATGCCCCCGCCATTGCCCGACGATGAGCCACAGAGATACAGCCCCTCCACGGGCGTGCGTGACCCGGGCATCATTGGATGCGGCCGGTTGATACCGAGCTGGTTCGGTATATACGCGCCAACCCGCACGGCACCCTGGCGCATGTTGGCGTTGAG
Source organism: Pseudolabrys sp. (assembly GCA_036519515.1). Classification (GTDB taxonomy): domain Bacteria; phylum Pseudomonadota; class Alphaproteobacteria; order Rhizobiales; family Xanthobacteraceae; genus Pseudolabrys. The sequence continues at coordinate 91,631 of DATDLC010000008.1, forward strand.
CTTTTCGACGTCGAGTGGTGTGAACAGATAAGTCCCAATCAAGTTGTCACCTTCGAGATTGGAGGCGTAGATACGCCAATAATCCAGGACACGGCGGGTATAATCGGCGCGATTGCATTCCCATTCCTGCGGAGAGCCGTCAACCGAGTAAGGAGCGAACGGCCACCAGAACGCAACGTGTTTGCCATCAGGCGCGTAACTCGGGTCGAACAGACTGTTGCACGCACCATTGCCCATTAGCACTTTGGGAAATTTTTTCGCGGCACAGTCTTCGAAACAGCTCGCAACATCGTCGATATGATCCATGCCGAAGAAGATATTGTAGGCGCGCGAAACATCGGGATCGAAAACAGCGGCGCGGTACGCCGGTGGGTCCCTGAGCGCGAGGTGCAACGTCACCAGACTGTGGTTGCCCCAGTGCCACGATTTCGCTTTTTCCCGAACAGGTTCGGGAAACAGTTCTTCGCCGGCCATTTGCATGGTCGTGGGAAAATCGATCGCGCTCGCCACGAACTTGCGACCGCCGATCGTGCGACCATCAGCGAGCTTAACCCCTGTAGCGCGCCCATTGACGACCTTGATTTCTTTCACATCGGCGTTCGTGACGATTTCACCGCCACCAGCCTCCACCACCCGCGCCAGCGCAAGTGCCAGTGAGGCCGCGCCACCAACCGGCAACGTAAAACTTGCAATGTTGGCAAAGATGGCCGGAAAGACGATCCCGGCGCCTGGCACGTTCTCGGTCGTAATCACGTGCATATAGGACGTGAACAGTGTTCGGATGCGCTCGTCGACAAAATGCTTTCGCACGACGCTGAAGAGATCGTGCTGGGCGTGAGAAAGCAGTTCTTTCGCCTTTGGTCCACTCAACCGGTCGACGAGTTGCTCGCGCGGCATCGGCGCGTTGTAAAGCAGGGACACCAGCAGCGGTCGCATTTCCTCGCAATAGGTGTGCCACAGCGCCCGAAATGTCTCGGCGTCTTGCCGGGAGAAGCGCGCAAGCGACGCACAGCTTTTATCGAGATCCTTGTAAATGACAATGCCGGTGCCATCGCGGAAGACGGCGGCTTGTTGAATGGGCGGCTCGATATAGGAAAAGCCATACCGATGAAGCTCGAGATCCCGCAGCAACGGACAAAACCCGATGCCCATATAGAAATTTGCATGCAAATTGAGCTTGTAGCCGGGAAGAATGCGTTCTTCGGTGCTCAAACCCCCGCCGATACGGCTGTTGCGCTCGAGTACGGCAACACGCATTCCGGCGCGCGATAGATAGGCGGCAAGAGCGAGGCCATTGTGACCCGCTCCGATTACGACACCGTCGAAGTCCGTCATGCAGCCCCGCTATGCGCTGGCGGCCTTACCCCAAGACCGTGCATGAAACGCTCGCGAATTTGGACAGGGTCACGATCCGTCGTTGCCACCGCCGGTTTGTTGTCGATACGTGCGGCAATCAAGCTCGGCCCCTCGCCTTTTAGCGCTGCTGTTACCAAGCGGTCGAAGTCCGCCTCATCGGCAGCCCAGACGCTGTTCGCGATGCCGGCACCACGCGCGATCATGACAAGATCTGCCGTCGGGCTTGCCGTCGGCTGCGAGCCGGTGATCTGGTAGATGCCATTGTCCCAGACAATGACCGTGAGATTCTTCGGCGCGCGCTCGCCAACGGTTGCAAGACAACCAAGCTGCATCAAAAGGGAGCCGTCGCCTTCAAGCGCAATAACGTGACGGCGAGGTTGCGCAATGGCAACGCCGAAGGCAATCGGTATGGTAAGGCCCATGCTGCCAAGCATGTAGAAATTCTGCGGGCGTTGACCGCTGGCCCACAGATCAAAATTGGCATTGCCAATTCCACCGATGACCGCTTCCTCCGCCTTGAGCTGCCCGACGAGCCGTTTGGTCAATTCAAAGCGATTCATGACCTTGGCATTATGCGCCCGCCCAGCTCCCCAAGATTCTGTGCTCATCACGGCGTCACCCTTCGAACACTTTGCCGCCGGTGAGCAACGGCGAGAGGATAAATGCGACCGGCGCCTGCGTCGCCACAGCCTGCTTGATCGATCGATCGACCGTAAATGCCAGTTCGTCATGGCGCGTGATCGTGATGTTCTCGACCGCAAGTGAGTTAAGGACCGGTCGCAGGGTCTTGCATACCAGGGCTTGACCGAGATTGAACTCGCCGAGCGTTCCACGTTCCGACACAAATATCAGCGCCGGAATCTGGCAAGGCACAACCAGCGAGGCGAGTGCGTTCGGTATCGTACCGAAGCCGCTGGTCTGCATTAATACTGCACCGCGCAATCCTCCCATCCATGCACCGGTTATGATGCCGAGCGCTTCTTCCTCGCGGGTGGCGGCAAACGTAGTGAAAAATGAATCGGCGTGGAGCGCTTTGATCAGCGGCGTGAAAACCCGGTCGGGAACATAGACGATGAGCTTGACATCATTCGCCTTCAGGGTTGCGAGAATGGTCTCGTGCCAGGTGGTTGCGCGCGTTTGACTTTCTGTCATGGCTGGGAAGACCCGGTACACTAACGGAAATCGTGTTGTTCTTGATCAAACTACCGGCACTCGTTTGAGGCCATTGCTCGAGTAATCGCAAAAGCTTAGCCTAACAGACATAACGGCGCTAATGAGAAAATATTGCTGAAACTCAAGGGGAGGACGATGAGGAAATTAAACGGACATTCCGCGCCATCACGGCGCGGCATCGTAAAGGGCGCAGGCGCACTGATTGGGGGCGTTGTCGCTTCATCATTTCTAAGCGTCCGCTCGGCTTATGCGGCCTATCCTGACAGGCCGGTGAAAATAATCGTCGCGAATACGCCGGGCGGCCCGTCCGACATTGTCGGACGCATCACTGCAGGCGCGCTTCAGCAATCAACCGGCAAGACCTTTATCATCGAAAATATCGGCGGCGCCGGCGGCAATATCGGTTTTGGTAACGCCGCGCATGCAACACCGGATGGCTACACGATCCTCCTTGCAACCAATGCATGGTCGGTGAATGTCAGCCTGTACAACAAGATTCCCTACGATCCGCTCAAGGATTTCGTCGGCGTGAGCGAACTTGCGACGTCACCCAATACTTTCGTCGTCAAGTCGGACTTGTCGGCAAAGACAATGCAGGAATTTGTTGCGCTGGCGAGGGCCAACCCCGACAAGTTCAACTGCGCGACGCCGCCGATTGGCACGACACCACAGATTCAGCTTGAGGTTTTAAAAATCCGCGAAAAATTGCCCAAGCTGGAGAACGTCGTCTACAAGGGTGGCGGCGACGCCATTCAGGCCCTCCTGGGTGGAACCGCGCAGCTTAGCTCCGGTTCGCTGCCACCAGCCGCACCGCACATCAAGGCCGGGACAATGCGATGCCTTGCGGTCACGGGCGAAAACCGCTGGCCGGATCTGCCGGACGTTCCGACCATGGTCGAAGCCGGCTACAAGGATTTTGTTTTCGCGACCGATACCACCTTGCTCGCGCCCGCCAAGACACCGCCCGAAATCGTGAAGTGGCTGGAGGCGGAAACGCTCAAGGTGCTCGCCACTCAGGAAATGAAGGAGAAGCTTTATCAGGCGGGTTTCCAAGTGCGGCCAAAGGGCGCTGATGCAGCCTGGACCCGCGTAACCAAGGAAATCGATCTGTTCAGGAGCATCATCGACCAGGCGGGGATTCAGAAACTGTAGAATGCTTGTCACCGGCTGGAACCCTGCATGCAAATCAAGACAATCGAGCCGATCGCGGTCAGCCTACCGATGCTCAAGCCCGTCATCATGGCGGGAGAGGAAGTCCGACGCGCCGATAATGTTCTGGTGCGGATCGAAACAGAAAATGGTGTTGTCGGCTGGGGCGAAGCTGCTTCCGCCCCCATCATGACAGGCGACACGCTCGAGAGCATTGTGTCCGCCATACATTATCTGAACTCTGCGCTACGTGGCCGCGATCCGACCGACATTGCTGGCGCCCTCGCCGCCCTGGATCGACGCATGTACGGAAATCACGGCGCCAAAGCCGCCATCGAAATCGCACTGCACGATATCACCGGCCGTGCGACCGCAAGGCCCGTGCACGCATTGCTTGGCGGGAAGAAAAGAAGCCGTATGCCTCTGTTGGGCGTGATCGGAGGCGGAGATCGTGAGGGCGATTTGCGTGACGCTGAGAAGAAAAAGGCGACGGGTGTGACCGCCTACAAGGTCAAGGTCGGTATCGACACGGCGGAAAACGACGCAGCGCGCACACGCGAGATCTGCAAGGCCCTTGGGAGAGGCATGCTCATTTCAGCCGATGCCAACCAAGGCTTCAGCACTGCACAGGCCATCGCCTATGTGCGTGCAGTAAAAGGATCGGGACTTGATTTTTTCGAACAGCCGGTCGGAGCTGAGGATCTCGCGGGAATGGCGGCCGTGGCAGCCGCAACCGATATCGCGATCGGCGCCGATGAGGGGATTCACTCGTCAGAAGACATAAGACGTCACCACGAGCGCAAGGCTGCGCATGGTGTGAGCCTGAAGGCTATCAAATTGGGCGGCCTAAGAGCGGTGACCGAGGCCGGAAAACTTTGCGACAGTCTTGGCATGCGCGTGAATATTTCGTGCAAGACGGGCGAGTCGAGCGTCGCCTGCGCGGCAGCGATACATGTGGCTTCAGTCATCCCGAATATCGCTTGGGGCTTGACCCTCACCCACACGGGAATCTCGGATGACGTTGTCGCCCAACCGCTTGCGACTACCAACGGTCATGTAGACAGCCTCGATCGACCCGGTCTCGGTATCGATGTCGACGAAGATCGCATCCGCCGTCATCAGGTGAAGATCGCGACGCGAAATGTAGCCTAGCCCGCCACCAATCCGAGAATTCGGCGCGCTTCCGGCGCAGTCGCGGCATGACGGCCAAACTCGCCGCACAAATCACGCAGGCGAGCGACTAGCTCGGCATTACTTTTAGCAAGACGTTCGCGATCGAACTTGATGTTGTCTTCGAGACCTGTGCGTAGATGTCCGCCGAGCTCAAGCGCCCATCGGTTGACCTCCAGCTGATGTCGCCCGATGACCGCGGCTGTCCAGGTCGCGTCTCGCATGATGTCCTTAAGTTCTGCAATCAGGAATTCAAGCACGCGGCGACGCGCCGGCAACGCGTTGGGAATCCCAAGGACAAACTGCACATGCAAGGGACCGCCTGAGCAGACCACGATCAGCAAGTTCTCCTGTGCATCGCTGGCATTCAGACGCCCATGCACGGCCCGCAGCAGATCGCCATGCTCAAGCATTGACCGGCTTGCGGAATTACCGTGGACGATCTGTCTTTCGGCATCGACAAGAAATATGGCCGGGCTGAGCCCGTCGAGAATATCTGCAAAGGTGGCAGCCTCGGCCTGTCGGAGATCGATAACTTTGCCCGTGCGCACGGCGCGGCGCACGTGCGGCACGATCAACGCCAATCGGCTGCGCATTTCTTCGTCGACCATGCCGCTCGACTTACCGCGGACGACGG
>DATDLC010000009.1:0-17187 GCA_036519515.1 Pseudolabrys sp.
TCTCAGCACGTCATCGAGCTCCGCGCAGGCACTTGTCTCACGAATGGGTTTTTCTATTTGGTAATTTTTTTTGAGTTGAGATTTTGAAAGTTTGAAAGGGAAGTGTCGGCAGGCATTAAAGTATTATCGCGGGACTCCGAATTAATAGGCGGGGTGGCCCCCGTTTGCCCCGGGACCCGATTATGGATTTTGCCGTCAACGGTGCGCCAAATAGATTGTTAGCAAGCTTGCGATTGCCGCGATCATTGACCCGAACGCCGCTATCGCTGCGCATATGACGCTTGCCAAAGTGTAGCGTCTGTTCCTTTGGTTATTGCGGCGGTTAATTTCCGCCCCAAGGCTCGGGCCATGAAGGGGATCGACACCAAGGGGATAAATCCGCTCCCTTTCGGCCAATTCCTTATCGGTCCATTCGTGTAGTGGCTTGATGGCGCCCATCGCGATCCCCCGCAGTGCATTCGCGGACTAAATCAGTCTATCCAACAAACCTGTCAGTTTCGATGTGCGGGAAAGACTCCAATCGTATTAGGCGGTTCCCGGTGGGGCTTACCCCCGTTTACCGATTTGAGGGCGTCAAGGATTCAACCGGTCTCAATCGGTCTCAGCGCTCGACTACCTGTGAGCTACGGCAACTGTCCGATTTAGGATCGTTAGCGAGGCAGAACTCAGAGGCAAAAAGCTCAATGTTTTGAATCATTAGCAGTCTATGACTATCCGAACTTGGACCCTTCTTCGAACAGTTCAGGCAGCCGATGATGCCGTAGAGGCGGCCACTCGGATGAAGAGTTCAGCAAGCGCAGCCGCCGCCAGCGCCCCGCCTGCGCCGTAGAATGCAGCCAGAAGACTGGGCGTGCGATCCGGAGTCAAACGTTGCAGTCCCTCCAGCAGCGCCGAGAAGGCCATGAGGGCCGCGCCGACCACGAACGGCCGACGCCAAGCGAGGCAGACAATCGACGTGACCGCGAAATAGCCGAGGAAGTGGTCGATGTGCCCACTGAGCCCTGTGCGGGGCTTCCAATCGACGGGACCCAAATGGGCGAACACGAGCAGGGCGATGGCGGCGACGCTGCAAAATTTCATGAAAACAGGCATTCGTTGCTCAACGCTGCCTGCCGTTGCTGGGAGCAAAGCCAAGGCGTTTGCGCTCGATCTCGACGGGATTGGGAGCTTCGTTCACAAGCTTAGCCTTGTGGCTTGCCAGGAATTCCTCGATCGAGGCGTGCCACCCTCGGATCAAACCGTTCAAAAACCTGGGGCGGTGAGACGCCCCCGGCCAGCCTTCCCACCTGCTCTTTGGGCACCTATCTATTGGGAGCCGGTCGCCGACGTCCCCTAGAGGCAACAAGGCTGCCGTCCGTCCCCACGTATAGGCAGCCTCATCGCCGACGACCGGTACCGTTGCCTCGCGCCTAGAAACCCTAGAAACGTGGCCTTCGTAGGCCCGAATTGTGCAATGCGGTGGGCGCTGTCGGTGCACCGTCGGCATCGCCACCGCGGCAAGGGACAGCAGAAAGTCACGGTCGAGCACGTCCACGTGCACGAAGGCGGCCAGGCCATCGTCGGCATGGTCGAGACCCCCCGGGGGGTGGGGATCGACAGAAATCAGAGGATCAACCCCATGCAAAGCAGATTGCCCATGCACCTCAGCCGGCGTTGCCTGTGGTCTTCACGGGGGGCACATGCGGCGGCGCGATTTTATCAAAGTTATGGCCCGCTCGAATTCGATCCGGATGCTTCCGGTATGCTTCCGGTAGGATGCAGATCGACGTCGCCGCAGTCACTCAAAGATCAAAAAAGATTCGATTTAATTGGGATAAATAATGGTGGGCGCGACAGGGATCGAACCTGTGACCCCTACCATGTCAAGGTAGTGCTCTTCCGCTGAGCTACGCGCCCTTAAACCGAGACTGATCTATCGGCTCCAACCGGGTCAGGCAAGACCGCCCGCATCCGCTCGTCCCCGCGAAAGCGGGGACCCAGGGCCATATGAATCCTCGAGAAGATGCTGGATTCCCGCTTGCGCGGGAATGAGCGGAAAACTTCACCGCTACGCCGCAAGCAGTTTCTGGACTTCGTTCACCAGTTCGCGCAGGTGGACCGGCTTCGATAAGACTTTGGCCTGCTTTGGCGCATTTGAGTCCGCGTTAAGCGCGACCGCGGCGAAGCCGGTAATGAACATGATCTTGATATCGGGATCGAGTTCGGCCGCCCGGCGGGCAAGCTCGATGCCATCCATTTCCGGCATCACGATATCCGTCAGCAACAGCTCGAAGGGCTCCTCACGCAGCCGATGGTATGCCGACAGGCCATTGTCATAGGAAGTGACCTCGAAACCGGCATTCTGGAGCGCCTTGACGAGAAAGCGCCGCATATCCGTGTCGTCTTCAGCCAACAGGATCTTGGACATGACTACTCAACACCCCGGTCCGGCCGCGCCGGCCACCACACCCTCAGCCGGCTGATTAAGACTTATGCCCGGTAAATAACGAGTGAACCAAAGCATGGCTTGGCTTTATGGCCCAGCCATGAACAATAGACGGTATAACGGAGTGCCAGACCCCATTCCGATCGCAAGGGACCAGACACCCTCCTATGGCCTTCACTTCATGAGCGAAATCCGCGACGAGCTCGATCCACCATTCGAGGTACTTGAGCCCAAGACGTGGCGGGGCCCGGTTCTTTTTAATTCGCCCCATAGCGGCTCGACCTATCCGCGCGCCTTTCTGGCAGCGTGCCGGCTGGACATCGCCACGCTGCGCCGCTCGGAAGACAGCTTTGTCGATGAACTGATAGCCGGCGTGGTCCATGGCGGGTTTCCCCTGATGCGCGCGCATTTTCCGCGCTGCTTTGTGGACGTGAACCGCGAACCATACGAACTCGATCCACGCATGTTCGAGGGCCGGCTGCCGTCATTCGCCAACACACGCTCGATGCGGGTGGCGGGCGGACTGGGAACAGTGGCGCGCGTGGTCGGAGACGCGCAGGAAATCTATGACCAGCGCATCCCGGTGGACGATGCCCTGCAGCGCATCGAGAGCCTCTATAAGCCTTATCATCGCGCACTGCGGCGGCTCTTTACGCGCCTGCATCGGGAATTCAGCGCCGCCGTGCTGGTCGATTGTCATTCCATGCCGTCGACAGCCGGCCACCGGGACGAAAGGCCGCGACCGGAGTTCGTGCTCGGGGATCGCTACGGCACCAGCTGCGTCGGCGTGGTGGGGGAAACGGTCGAAAAGACTCTACGGGCGCTCGGCTATACCGTCAGCCGCAACAAGCCCTACGCTGGCGGCTTCATCACTGAGCATTACGGCAACCCGGCCGTCGGGCTGCATGCGATCCAGCTTGAGATCAACCGCGCCCTCTATATGGATGAACGCCAGTATCAGCGTTCCTCGACATTCAATCGCCTGGCAGCCGATATGGAGACGTTGGCGCGACGCCTGGGCGAAATCCCCCTCGAGCAGCTCCGCCCCTTCCGGGCCGCGGCTGAGTAAACCCGGAGCCTGCAAAAAAAGGGCCGCTAGCGGGTGCGAGCGGCCCAAGTCTAGGGAGGAAACGCCCAAGGAGGGCAGCGGCAGCTCTCGCTACCGCACCGCAATAAGGTACATCGCGACGCACAAAAATCAAGGTTCGATGATGCCTTTCCCATGCTGTTTTTGCATGGCTGCCTCCCAAGATAGGCGCTAGTAAAGGGTCTAATGCGAAAACGTTCTAGGTTGAAATCCCGCAGCGCAACAGAAACGTCGGTGCTGGGCGCGATTCGATTCTGGCACGTGGTTGCCGGCTGACCGACTCTTCGATAGCGAGAGACCACAAAAAGGCAGGCGGCATGACGGCCATCGACTTCAGCAGCTTCGTCGATCAGCTCGCCACCGCGTCGGGCGAAACAATACTCCCCTTCTTTCGCACTGCTCTTGCAGTCGAGAACAAGAAAGTCGGCGGGTTCGATCCCGTGACGGCGGCGGATCGCGCGGCGGAACAGAGCATGCGAACGCTCATCCGCAAGCAATTTCCAGATCACGGAATTCTCGGCGAGGAATACGGCTCCGAGCATACCGACGCCGAATATGTCTGGGTTCTCGATCCGATCGACGGCACCAAATCGTTCATATCCGGGATGCTGGCCTGGGGCACTTTGATCGGCCTGATGCGGTTCGGCGAACCGGTGTTCGGGCTGATGCATCAGCCCTTCTCACGCGAACGCTTTTCCGGCGACGGCGGGGCCGCGCGTTATCGCGGGCCGGCGGGCAACCGCGACCTGCATGTGCGCGAATGCGCGAGCATCGATGACGCGTTGATGTATACGACGAGCCCGTTGCTGATGAAGCCCAAAGATCGCGCGGCTTTCGGAAAGCTCGAGAACAAAGTGAAGCTGTCGCGCTACGGCGGCGATTGCTACGCGTACTGCATGCTGGCCGCCGGCCTGATCGACCTGATCATCGAAACCGAAATCAAGCCATACGATATCGTCGCCATCATCCCGATCGTCGTCGGCGCCGGGGGCATCGTCACGACCTGGGAGAATGGCCCGGCGCAAAGCGGCGGCCGCATCATCGTCGCCGGCGACAAGCGCGTCCATAAGGCGGCGCTGGACGTTCTCGCCGATCAGTAGCGCGGCGTTCCCGGCACGAAGGCGTCAAAGGCCGCCCAGAATTGCATCCGGTAATGATCCTGCTCCTGCAGGATTTCGTGCTTGGCCCCGGCCAGAATCAGATGGCGTCCGGCGAGCAGATTTCGTCCGAAGACTTCGATTGCCGGCGTGGACACAACGTCGTCGCGGCCGGCCGCGACCATCAGAATAGGCTGACGAATTGTGGCGGAATACGCGGGCTCGGCGAACAGATTCATCTGTCGTAGCGCCGCGTCCGCCCAGGCTACCGTCGGCGCGCCAAGGCCAAGCTCAGGCTCCGCCTCCAGCACTGCAGCGTTACGCGCGTATCGGACCGGATCCGATGTCAAAACGTTGCCGACAAAATTTTCGGTGCCCATGACGGAGGAGTCGCCGGTCGGAACGTACGCGCCGCCGCGTCCAAGGAAGCGCATGAACCGCGCGAGCGGGCCGGCAACATTCGTCAGGCGGCCGGGTGGCAGCGCGATCATGGGTGCCGACAGCACAACGCGATCGAACCAGCGGCTGCCATCGTGACAGGCGCGAATGGCCACAGCCGCGCCCATGGAATGGCCGAGCGCAAAAATCGGCGGCGGACAATCGGGCAACACCACCTGCTCCATCACCGCCTCGAGGTCGGTGATGTAGTTCGCAAAGTTTCTGACGTAGCCCTTGTGGCGATCGGACAACCGGCGATCGGAAAGACCCTGCCCGCGCCAATCAAACGTGGCCACCGCAAATCCTCGCGCACGCAGATCGCGCACCGTCTCGAAATATTTCTCGATGAACTCTGCGCGCCCCTGCATGACGACGACGGTGCCCTTGCGCCCCGGTGGCGGCGCCCAACGCGCAAAGCGCAGATTGACCCCGTCGGAGGTCTTGATCGCGCCGGTCACCACGTCATCGGGCACCGGATTGGCGGGGATGGAGACAAGTTTCATGAGGCAGGAGAAGCCGTGCGGCAGCGCTTTCGGCTTATAGCAGGGTGGCAAACGCGCTCAATGCAAAGCCGAACCGTCCTGAAATAAACAACAAAATCATATGCTTATGGCCGGATAGCAGAACCTTGCAGCGCAAGAACCGACCCCTATATCAGCAATGCGCAGGCCATATGGCTGCGCACGGTTTGGTCCGGCCATTCCGGCGGGCCGCCGCATGTCGCTCAACAATGGAGGATATGCCAATGCGAACTTTCGATCTTGCTCCCCTTTATCGTTCCACCGTCGGCTTCGACCGTCTGTTTTCCATGCTGGACGGTTTCGAGACTGCTCCGGGTTACCCGCCCTACAATATCGAGCGCACGGGTGAGAACGACTACCGAGTAACCGTCGCGGTTGCCGGCTTCGGCGAGAACGAGCTTTCGATCGAGGCGAAAGAAAATACGCTAACGATCAAGGGCTCCAAGCAGACCAAGGAAGAGCAGGACGGCGAGGTGCTCTATCAGGGCATCGCTGCCCGCGCTTTTGAGCGCGTCTTCCAGCTTGCCGATCATGTGCAGGTCAAGAATGCGAGCCTTGAGAACGGCTTGCTGCACGTCGATCTCGTCCGCGAAATCCCCGAGGCGAAAAAGCCGCGCCAGATCCCGATCGGAAACGACAAGGCCAAGGCCCAGGTGGTCGACACCAAAGCCGCGGCCTAACGCCAGCGCGAATAGCAAGGCCGGCAGCGCCCCGGAACCTTCCGGGGCGCTTTCGTTTTATCATGCAGCCGGTTTCGCGAATGGCGGCTTTCGACCGCAGCGGGCTAGCCGTATTCCGGGTCCAAGAACTGGTCTCGCCGCAACGGCATTGCGCAGACATCCCCGCCGTGGTCCTGTTCTTGCTCGGCTCACAACTGCCGCCGCAACAAAAGGAAAGAATTAGCGCATTCCGGCGTGGACCGGCCTTGTGCGGCGGGGCAAAATTTGGCATTGTCCATTAGGACAGCAATGCTGTCCTAATGGCGGGTGGCCTCGGTGGCGGCCTGGAAGCGGGGCAGACATCGGTGGCGCCCAGCAAGGGAACAGCCACGGGCGGCGACGAGCCGGACAAGGTTGTCCTTTCTCGAGATCAGTTACGTGCTGACCGCGAGCGCTGGCCTCGCGGTGCGGAGTGCGCCGGAGCATCATGTGCGCCGGCGAGGCAGGATGAGATGAGCGAGGAGAAGCGCAGCGTAGAATTCGCCGGACGCGGTTCAACCGCCGATCCAGGCACGCCGCTCGCGCAGGGTCTTTACGATCCCGCGCTCGACAAGGATTCCTGCGGCGTCGGATTCATTGCCGACATCAAGGGTCGCAAGTCGCATCAGCTCATCGAAGATGGTTTGCGCATTCTTTGCAATCTCGAACATCGCGGCGCGGTCGGCGCTGATCCGCGCATGGGCGACGGCGCCGGGATTCTCGTGCAGATCCCGCACAAATTTTTTGCCAAGAAAACGGCCGAGCTCGGAATCAAGTTGCCGAAGCCGGGCGAATACGCCGTCGGTTATCTGTTCATGCCGATGGATCCGAACTGGCGTCAGATCGTGCGCGACATCTACGCCGAGGTGATCGCGCGCGAAGGACTGACGCTGCTCGGCTGGCGCGATGTTCCGACCGACAATTCGACGCTCGGTGAATCGGTCAAGCCGACCGAGCCGAAGCACATGCAGGTGTTCATCGGTCGGGGCAAAAAGAAGTTCTCCGAGGACGAGTTCGAGCGCCGGCTTTACATCCTGCGCAAGTCGATTTCCAACGCGATCTACCGTCGTCGCGAAAGGCGCACCGCGGGCTACTACCCCGTGTCGATCTCGTGTCGCACGGTGATCTACAAGGGAATGTTCCTCGCCGATCAGCTCGGCGCTTATTATCCCGACCTGCACAATTCGGATTTCGACAGCGCGCTCGCGCTGGTCCACCAGCGCTTCTCGACCAACACGTTCCCGACCTGGTCGCTGGCGCATCCGTACCGCTACATCGCCCACAACGGCGAGATCAACACGCTGCGCGGCAACGTCAACTGGATGGCGGCGCGACAGGCTTCCGTGTCCTCGCCGCTGTTCGGCAAGGACATCAACAAGCTCTGGCCCATTTCCTACGAAGGCCAGTCCGACACGGCCTGCTTTGACAACGCGCTCGAATTCCTCGTACAGGGCGGATACTCGCTCGCGCACGCCATGATGATGATGATTCCGGAGGCCTGGGCGGGCAATCCGCTCATGGACGAGGAACGCCGCGCTTTCTACGAGTACAATGCCGCACTGATGGAGCCGTGGGACGGCCCGGCCGCGATTGCCTTCACCAATGGCCGCCAGATCGGCGCCACGCTCGATCGCAACGGACTGCGGCCGGCGCGCTACCTGCTGACGCGCGATGATCGCATCGTGATGGCCTCCGAGATGGGCGTCCTGCCGATCCCGGAAAAGGACATCGTCAAGAAGTGGCGCCTGCAACCGGGCAAGATGCTGCTCGTCGACCTCGATCAGGGCCGGCTCATTCCGGACGAAGAATTAAAGGCGACGCTGGCAAAGAGCCACCCCTACAAGGAATGGCTTGCGCGCACGCAAATCGTGCTCGAGGAATTGCCCGGCACCGCGAACGAAGCGCCGATCTCGAATCTATCGCTGCTCGATCGTCAACAGGCTTTCGGCTACACGCAGGAAGACCTGAAATTCCTGATGACGCCGATGGCCACGACCGGCGAGGAAGCGGTCGGCTCCATGGGCAACGACACGCCGATTTCGGCCTTGTCCGACAAGCCGAAGTCGTTGTTCACGTATTTCAAGCAGAATTTCGCGCAAGTCACCAATCCGCCGATCGATCCGATCCGCGAAGAGTTGGTGATGAGCCTCGTTTCGATCATCGGGCCGCGGCCGAACATTTTCGATCTTGAAGGCACCTCGAAGACCAAACGGCTTGAGGTGCGCCAGCCGATCCTCACCAACGAGGATCTGGAGAAGATCCGCTCGATCTCGGAAATGAGCGGCGACCATTTCAAGTCGCATACTTTCGATATCACGTTCCCCGCCGAGCACGGTGCCGATGGCATGGGCTGGGCGCTGGCCGAACTCTGCGAGCGGGCGGAAGAAGAAGTTCGCAACGGCTGCAACATCATCATCCTGTCAGACCGTAGAGCGAGCGCCGACCGCATTCCGATTCCGGTGTTGCTCGCCTGCGCGGCCGTGCATCACCACCTGATCCGCAATGGCTTGCGGACTTCGGTCGGCATGGTGCTGGAGACGGGCGAGCCGCGCGAAGTCCACCATTTTGCGTGCCTCGCAGGTTACGGCGCGGAGGCAATCAATCCGTATCTCGCCTTCGAGACACTGATCGCGATAAAGGACGATCTGCCGGGCAAGCCGACCGACGACAAGGAAGTCATCAAGAAATACATCAAGGCGATCGGCAAGGGTCTGCTCAAGGTGATGTCCAAGATGGGCATCTCCACCTATCAATCCTATTGCGGCGCGCAGATTTTCGACGCCGTGGGTCTGCGCCAGGATTTCGTCGACAACTATTTCACCGGAACGCACACGCGTATCGAAGGTGTCGGCCTTGCGGAGATTGCCGAGGAGGCTGTCCGCCGGCACCGCGACGCCTTCAGTGACGCGCCGATCTACCGCTCGATGCTCGACGTCGGCGGCGACTATGCGGTGCGCGTGCGCGGCGAGGACCACGTCTGGACCGCGGAAACCGTCTCACGCCTGCAGCACGCAGTGCGCGGCAATTCGCAGGACCATTACCGCGCCTTTGCGCAAGTCGTGAACGAGCAGAACGAGCGGCTGCTGACCATCCGCGGCATGTTCCGGCTCAAGAAGGCCGACGAAGATGGCCGCAAGCCGGTGCCTCTGGAAGAAGTCGAGCCGGCGAAGAATATCGTACGGCGTTTCTCGACGGGCGCGATGTCATTCGGCTCCATCTCGCGCGAAGCCCACACGACTCTTGCCATCGCGATGAACCGCATCGGCGGCAAGTCGAACACCGGCGAAGGTGGCGAGGAAGCCGATCGCTTCAAGCCATTGCCGAATGGCGATTCCATGCGCTCCGCGATCAAGCAGGTTGCGTCAGGCCGATTTGGCGTCACTGCAGAGTATCTCGTCAACTCGGACATGATGCAGATCAAGATGGCGCAAGGCGCAAAGCCCGGCGAAGGCGGTCAGTTGCCGGGGCACAAGGTCGATAAGACCATTGCCAAGGTGCGCCACTCGACGCCCGGCGTCGGCCTGATCTCTCCGCCACCGCATCACGACATCTACTCGATCGAGGATCTGGCGCAGCTGATCTTCGACCTCAAGAACGTCAACCCCACCGGCGACGTTTCGGTGAAGCTCGTCTCGGAAGTCGGCGTCGGCACGGTGGCCGCCGGCGTCTCGAAAGCGCGCGCCGATCACGTCACCATCGCCGGCTTCGAAGGCGGCACCGGCGCAAGCCCACTGACGTCGATCAAACATGCCGGCAGTCCATGGGAAATCGGGCTCGCCGAGACCCATCAGACGCTGGTGATCAATCGGCTGCGCGGCCGCATCGCCGTGCAAGTGGATGGCGGAATACGCACCGGCCGTGACGTCGTGGTGGGTGCGCTCCTCGGAGCCGACGAGTTCGGCTTTGCAACAGCACCTCTCATTGCGGCCGGCTGCATCATGATGCGCAAGTGCCACCTGAACACCTGCCCGGTCGGCGTCGCCACGCAGGACCCGGTGTTGCGCAAGCGGTTCAAGGGCCAGCCCGAGCACGTCATCAACTACTTCTTCTTCGTCGCGGAGGAAGTCCGCGAACTGATGGCCGAGCTCGGATTCCGCACTTTCGATGAGATAGTCGGCCAGATGCAGATGCTCGATCGCCGCAAGCTTGTCGAACACTGGAAGGCCAAGGGCCTCGATTTCTCCAAGCTGTTCACGAAGCCGCCCGCGGAGAAGGGCACCGCCATCTTCAAATGCGAGCCACAGGATCACAAGATCAAGGAGATCCTCGACCGCAAGCTGATCGCCGAATCGCAATCGGCTCTCGATCGCGGCGCGCCGGTTCGCCTGCAGTCCGTCATCCGCAATACGGACCGCGCCTGCGGCGGGATGCTCTCGGGCGAAGTTGCCAAGCGTTATGGCCATGAAGGTTTGCCCGACAATACGATCCACGTTCGTTTCACCGGCACGGCCGGACAAAGCTTCGGTGCCTGGCTCGCGCGCGGCATCACCTTCGAACTTGATGGCGATGCCAACGATTATGTCGGCAAGGGATTGTCCGGCGGGCGCCTCATCATTCGGCCGCCGGCAGATTCCGGGATCGTGCCGGAAGAATCGATCATCGTCGGCAATACGGTGCTGTACGGCGCCATTGAGGGCGAGTGCTATTTCCGCGGCGTCGCCGGCGAGCGATTTGCCGTCCGTAATTCGGGCGCCATTGCGGTCATTGAGGGCGCGGGCGACCACTGCTGCGAATACATGACGGGCGGTGTCGTTGTGGTGCTGGGGCGCACCGGACGCAATTTTGCCGCCGGCATGTCGGGCGGCATCGCCTACGTCGTCGACGAGGACAACACGTTCAAGTCGCGCTGCAACATGGCCATGGTCGAGCTCGAGCCCGTCCCCGAGGAAGAGCAGGTCGCCGAACAGGAGTTCGGCCACTACAACGATCTGGAAAGCCACGGCCGTGTCGACGTGATGTCGGACCTGACCACGAAGGACGCCGAACGGCTCCACATGTTGATCGCAAACCATGCGCGCCACACGGGTTCGAAGCGCGCCGCCGAGATTCTCGCCAACTGGGATAGCTACCGGCCGCTGTTCCGCAAAGTGATGCCGGTCGAATACCGCCGCGCGCTCGCCGAAATGGCTAAGGAGAAGGCCGCTACGATGCAGGCCGCGGAATAGGTATGGGTAAGGTCACCGGGTTTCTCGAAATCGAGCGTGAGGATCGTGACTACCAACCGGTCGCGGAGCGCGTGAAGCATTGGCACGAATTCGTGCTGCCACTGCCGGAAAAGGAAATTCGCGACCAGGCGGCACGTTGCATGGACTGCGGCGTGCCCTACTGCCACGGCACCAGTCGCATCACGGGCGCGCCGACCGGCTGCCCCGTTAACAACCAGATTCCGGACTGGAACGACCTGGTCTACCGCGGCAATTGGGAAGAAGCCGCGCGCAATCTGCATTCGACGAACAATTTCCCGGAGGTTACCGGCCGCGTCTGTCCGGCGCCCTGCGAAGCGTCCTGCACGCTCAACATCGACGAGAACCCGGTCACCATCAAATCGATCGAATGCGAGATCGCCGACCGCGCAATCGCGCAAGGCCTCAAGCCCGACAAACCGCAACACAAGACCGGCAAGAAGGTGGCGGTCGTCGGATCAGGACCGGCCGGTCTTGCCTGCGCGCAGCAGCTCGCGCGCGCCGGCCATGAAGTGCACGTCTATGAGCGCTGGGCGAAAGCGGGGGGCCTGCTTCGTTATGGTATCCCCGATTTCAAAATGGAGAAGATCCACGTCGGCCGCCGCGTCGAGCAGATGCAGGGCGAAGGCGTCGTTTTCCATTACAATGCGGATGTCGGCGTCAGCGTCCCGGTCGACAAACTGGTGAAGGAGCACGATGCCGTCGTGTTGACCGGGGGCAGCGAAAAGCCCCGCGACCTGCCGATTCCGGGGCGCGAGCTCGCGGGCATTCATTTCGCAATGGATTTCCTGCCGCAGCAGAACCGACGCATCAGCAACGAGCCGCAGGTCGGTGGCGAACCTATTCTCGCGACCGGCAAGAAAGTCATCGTCATCGGCGGCGGCGACACGGGTTCCGACTGCATCGGCACATCGATCCGTCAGGGAGCGGAGTCGGTCACCAATTTCGAGATCATGCCGCAGCCGCCAGAGCACGAGAGCAAGATGCTCACCTGGCCGGATTGGCCGCTGAAGCTGCGCATTTCCGCGAGCCACGAAGAAGGCGTCACCCGGGAGTTCGCCGTGCTGACGCAGAAATTCACTGGCGAAAACGGCCAGGTGAAGAAACTTCATTGCACGCACGTCGACGCGAAGTTCAAGCCGGTGCCGGGGACGGAATTCGAGATCGAGGCCGATCTCGTTCTCCTCGCCATGGGTTTCGTGCATCCGGTGCATGAAGGGATGCTGAAAGCCCTCGACCTTGCCCTCGATCAGCGCGGCAACGTGTCAGCGGACACAACTTCGTATCAGACATCGATACCGAAGGTGTTTGCCGCCGGCGACATGCGACGCGGCCAATCGCTGGTGGTGTGGGCGATCCGCGAAGGCCGCCAGGCGGCGCATGCGGTCGATAAATTCTTGATGGGTACGACGACGCTGCCGCGCTGATCAAAAGCGGAAAAGTCCGAACGGGCTGCCGCCCGAGGGGAAAATGCCTCTCGGCGGCCGAGGCACGTCATCGCGATGCTGGGTGCGCTGCGGCTGCGGCTTCGGCTTGGCCCCTTGGTTCCCCTGACTGGTCTGAGCGGCCTGGGTCGTCTGCGTCGCCTTGCTGTTGGTTTGCGGCGCAGACGGCTTCTGCTCGGGAATAGGCGCGGGTTCGGCCGGTGCAGAGGCAACGGCGCCTGCAGGGATCGCGGACGCCGGAGGCGTAGGCTCGTAGTTGCTGCGCTGGAGCATGAAATCGTCGGCGCGGCCGGCCGGCGCGGGTACCGGCTCGCCCTTGACGAGAACGCGCGTTGCAATGGCATCGGCATGCGGAGAGCTGTTGCCGGCACCGCCGAGCAATTCATCTGTATTGCCGGGCACCACAGTGAGCGGCACCACCGGACCGGCGATCGGGCGCGCCGCCGGCTTGCCGTCGGGCGTCGCGGGCGTCAGTGGACCCATCGGCAGCGCGACAGGGGTCGCACGGCTGTTCATGTGGCGGCGAATTTCACGCTCGACATAGTGGGCAAGCTTGAGCGCGCCCGCCTTTGTAAAGAAGACGCCGTCGGCTGAACGAAGCCGCCGCATCTGGCCTTCGTAATCCGGACCGAAATTCGAATATTTTCCGGATTCATCGACGAAGCCATCCCAGATATCGATGTAGACGATCCCCGCGCGTTCGGCGCGCGCGCGATAGAGATCGTTCAGATAGACCACATCTGCGGTCGACTTGGTGCCGCGAATCGAGGGCAGGCCGACCCAAAGCACGGGCACGCCCTTGCTCTTCATTGCAGCGATCGTCTCATCGATGCGCTTGGAATAGATCTCCGCCCATTGATCGGTGCGGAACTCGACCGTCCCGCCGGTCTTTTTCGCCACGGGAGCTTCAGGCGCCGCAACGGGCGCTTGCTCCTGATCGTTGGACTGCTCCTTGTTCTGCGCTTCTTTCTCGGCGGCCGGCTTATCTGCCTGTTCCTTGCCTTTCTTCTTGTCGGCATCTTTGGCGAGGTCGCGCTCGCGAATGCTCTGGCGATCGCTGACGCCCATCATCATGACGACGTAGTTGGCTTTCTCCTGCGCAAGGATATCGCGCGCAACGCGCCACCAATCGAGATCGCTCTTCGCCTCGTAACGCACCAGGCCTGAGTGAAGCTTGTTTTTGCGGACAACCGCGATTTCCGGGGAATCGGATAATGCATCTTCGAGACCGTAGCCAAGCCAGTCGGCCATGGCGTCGCCCAATACGACAACTGACGTCGTCGTCGTGACAGGGTCGGCTTTCGGATCCGCCTTGCGCGGGGGTGGCGCGCGCGAATTGTCGACTGGCGCCTGTGGCTGCTCGGGGTTCTCGTATCGGTCGCCCCCAAAGAAGCCTCCGAAGAAACCACCACCGCCGCCTGATCGCGGACGCTGTTGTCGGCCGAAAAATGGAATGCGGTCGTTACCAAAGAACTGCGCCTGCGCGGGCGAGGTCAGGGCAAAGTCAACGGCGATGGCGCCGGCAAAATCCACGGCCGCCAAAAGGGCCGCTCCGACGAGACAGCGCGAAACCTTGTATTTGCCAATCATGCCCAACCCGATGCGCGGTCGCCTGCAGAACGCGCAAACCTCACGACCCATGGACTAACAGCGCTCGAAAAATGTCAACTCAAAGGTCGACCGAATACCATGTTAACGCGAACGCAGTTGATCAAGGACCCCCGCGGACGCAAAACCATCCGGAATCCGACCGTTTTTGGCCTGGAAATCGCGAATCGCCGTGCGCGTCTTGAGGCCAAGCAGACCGTCCGGTTCGCCAACATCATACCCGCGGCGCGACAGCAACTCCTGAAGTTCCAGCCGCTCCGTCCGTGACAACACACGCTCGTACCGCGGCCAATCTTGCTGGAAAGGCCCACCACCCCGCAGCCGATCGGCCAGGTGTCCGATGGCGAGCGCATAAGCCTCGGCAGGATTGTATTTCATGATGACACTGAAGTTGTTTAGCATCAGGAAGCCGGGCCCTTGCACGCCCGCCGGCACAAGCAAGAAGGCCTGCTCGTCAGGCCGCGGAAACGGCTGCCCGTTCGCGCGGCGGGCTCCATGGCGCTCCCATTCGCGAAGGCTCATAGGCCGCGAGTGATCGGCGAGTAGAAAATTGAACGTGGCAGGCACCACAACCTCGTAACCCCAGGTGTTGCCGGTGCGCCAGCCATCCTTTTTGAGATTGTTCGCAGTGGACGCGAGGATATCAGGCACGGAGTCGACGACGTCGCGGTGTCCGTCACGGTCGAAATCCACAGCATATTTCTTGAACGCGGTCGGCATGAACTGAGTCGGTCCAAAGGCGCCCGCCCAGGATCCGACAAGGCGGTCAGGCCGGACATCGCCGCGCTGGAGTATCTCCAGCGTCGACAGGAATTCCTCGCGGAAATAGTCCTGCCGGCGCCCTATGCATGCGAGGGTCGCGGTGGAACGGAGTACCGGACGTTCGCCAATGAGCGTGCCGTATTTGGTTTCGACACCCCAGATGGCCGCAAGGATGTGGCGATCGACACCGAAGGCCCGTTCGACGGAGTCGAATGCAGTGCGATATTTTTCAAGCAGTGCGCGGCCCTGCTCGATGCGCTCATTCGTGACCAGGATGTCCAGATAGTCCCAGAAGGTTTTGGTAAACTCCGGCTGGTTGTCGAGCAAGTCCATGATCCGCAGATCGGGCGTGAGCGAAGCGGTGTAATTGTGAAACACGCTTCGCGAAATGCCGCGCCGCGCCGCTTGCGGCCACAACTTGTCAATGCAGGTATGAAAGTGTGTCGCCGCTGTCCGGATTGCGTCGGCGGTCATCAGCGGATGACCCGAAGCGCCCGATTCGCCGCTCCAGGGCGGTGGTGGTTGTTGGGCGGTCGGTGGCGGAAGCGCGCCGGTCGTCGCCGGAGAACGGTCCTGTGCGCCCTGCCCAAAGGCAATGCCGCACGCGACAACCGCGACCCCAGCCGCAATAAATATAGACCACGCTTTATGCATGCCTTTCCCGTCTCTGCCCATTATCCCAAAACTATGGGTGACCCGATATCATTTCAGTGGGGTTAATGGTGTAATTTTGTTCATCTCACATCTGGACCCCGATCCCGGCCCGTGCTTTCTCGGCCTCAACGTATTCGCTATCCGCATGGCTTGAAAAGCGCCGTATGACCCGCATCCGCAAAGCCATTTTTCCCGTGGCCGGGCTTGGAACCCGCTTCCTGCCGGCGACCAAGGCTATGCCCAAAGAAATGCTGCCGGTGGTTGACCGCCCGCTGATCCAACACGTGGTGGACGAGGCGCGGCAGGCCGGTATCGAGCACTTCATCTTCGTCACCGGTCGAAACAAGAGCGTGATCGAAGACCATTTCGATCGCCAGTTCGAGCTCGAGTTAACCTTGATGGAGCGCGGCAAGAAGACCGAGCTCGCGCTGCTATCGGAAGACCTGCCCGAGGCAGGCACGGTGAGCTTTACGCGCCAGCAATCGCCGCTCGGCCTTGGACATGCGGTCTGGTGTGCGCGTGAGCTCGTCGGGCATGAGCCATTCGCCCTGCTCCTGCCGGACGTGCTCGTTCAGCACAGTCGCGGTTGTCTCGCGCAGATGATCGATGTTGCGGAAAATCTGGACAGCAACGCCAATATCCTCGCCGTCGAGAAGGTGCCAAAGGAGCGCGTGCATATGTACGGCGTCGTCGGCATCGGCGAGCGCAAAGGCAAGGCCTTCGCGATCACCAAAATGGTCGAGAAGCCGAAAGCGAGCGAAGCGCCGTCTGACCTGACGATCACCGGCCGTTACATCCTGCAGCCGCAGATCTTCGAACTCTTGGAAAAGCAGGCCGCCGGCGCGGGCGGCGAAATCCAGCTCACGGACGCCATGCTTGCGCTGTCACGCTCGCAGCCGTTTTACGGTCTGGAATTTGAAGGGCGCAGCTTCGATTGCGGCTCCAAGATCGGCTTTCTTGCAGCCAACGTCGCCTACGGATTAGAGCGCTCCGATATCGCGCCCGAGCTGCGCACCGAGTTGCGACGCCTGCTTGGCGACAAATGATCAGGGCTTGCTGATCAGCCAGCCCCTCAACTCGCGCGTGACGATATCGCGGATCACCGCCATGCCGCCGGGCGTATCGTTGAGGCAAGGAATCGCGGCAAAGTTTTTCCCGCCGGAGTGCCGGAAGATCCCGGCATTTTCCATCGCGATTTCCTCGAGCGTCTCGAGGCAGTCGGACGAAAATCCGGGCGTTATGACCGCGAGATTTTTCACGCCGCGTTCG
>DATDLC010000010.1:0-2566 GCA_036519515.1 Pseudolabrys sp.
TTCCGCTTCTTCACTCCGCTCGAGGCCGCGGTCGTGGTCGCACTGGTCGATACCTTGATTCCGAAGGACGACGTCGGACCCGGCGGTGTCGAAGTCGGCGTGCCGATCTTCATCGATCGCGAATTGGCTGGCGCCTATGGCCGAGGCGCGCGAATGTATCTCGATGGACCGTTCGGCCAAGGTACGCCGCAGCAAGGCTACCAGCTGCCCCTGCCACCCGCCGATCTCTATCGCATCGGCATTGCCGACCTCAACGCTTGGTGCGTGAAGACGCGTGGTGGAAAGGCCTTCGACCAGTTATCGCCTGCCGATCGCACTGCGGCGCTCAAGGCGGTTGAAGCCGGACAGGCGGAATTTGCCCAGGTTCCAGCGCGCAGCTTCTTCAGCATCCTGCTGCAGAACACCATGGAAGGGTTCTTTGCCGACCCGATGTACGGGGGCAATCGCAACAACGCGGTGTGGAAGATGATCGGCTTTCCCGGCGCAATCGGGATGTATGGTGATGTCATCGAGAAATATCGCAACAAGCGCTACGACGTCGAACCGAAATCGATCCAAGACTTGAGCTGAGTGAGCGCGCGACCATGGCAACGAAACTCAAATCTGCTGACATCGTCATCGTCGGGCTCGGCTGGACCGGAGGCATTCTCGCCAAGGAGCTCGCCGACACTGGCCTCTCGATTGTCGTGCTGGAACGCGGCGCGCCGCGCGACACCAATCCGGATTTCATGTATCCGATCATTCACGATGAGCTGCGCTACGCGCAGCGTCATCAATTGATGCAGGATGTGTCACGCGAGACGCTGACCTTCCGTAACAACGCGAATGAGACTGCACTGCCGATGCGCCAGCTCGGCTCGTTTCTGCCGGGCGAAGGCGTGGGCGGAGCCGGCGTCCATTGGAATGGCGTTACCTGGCGCTGGCTGCCGTGGGACCATGAGCCGTTGAAGCTGACGCTCGGTAGCTACGGCCGAAGCGTCATTCCGCCCGACATGCAGCTGCAGGACTGGGGCGTCTCCTACGACGAGCTCGAGCACTACTACGACAAGTTCGAATATCTTTGTGGGGTCTCGGGCAAGGCCGGCAATCTGCGCGGGCAGAAGATCGAGGGCGGCAACGTGTTCGAGGGACCGCGCCAGCGTGAATATCCCAACCCGCCGATGATTCAGACCCACGCGGGAGCGCTGTTCGACAAGGCTGCGAAAAGCCTGGGTTATCACCCCTTTCCCGGACCGTCCGCCAACATGTCGCAACCCTACGTCAATCCCGACGGTGTCGCCTTTGGCACCTGCCACTACTGCGGCTATTGCGAGCGTTTCGGCTGTGAGGTGAACGCCAAGGCGAGTGCGCATTTCACGGTCATCCCGCTTGCTGCGCAGAAGAACAACGTCGAGATGCGCACCAACGCGCGCGTCATGAAGGTCAACCTCGACACCGCCAAGACGCGAGCCGAGAGCGTGACCTATATCGATGCCGCGGGTCGCGAATTCGAGCAACCGGGCGACCTCGTGGTGCTCTGCGCCTATGCGCTCGGCAACGTGCATTTGATGCTGCTGTCAGGCATCGGCAAGCCCTACAACCCGGCGACCGGCGACGGTGTCATCGGCCGCAATTACGCCTACCAGATCGGCAGCGGCGCCACCGTCTTCTTCGATGAGAAGACTTGGATGAATCCGTTCATGGGCGCCGGTGCGCTGGCCGTCAATATTGACGACTTTAACACCGGCAGTTTCGATCACGCGAAGGAAGGTTTTATCGGCGGCGGTGGTATCTCGACCCCGAGCGCCGGCGGCCGGCCGATCGGCTTTCGCCCCGTGCCGCCCGGCACGCCAGCCTGGGGCACGGAGTGGAAGCGGGCGGTCGTGCGTCATTACAACCATGCACTGGCCATCAACAACCAGGGCAGCGTCATGGCCTATCGCCAGAACTACCTCGATCTCGATTCGACCTATCGCGATCGTTACGGCCGACCGCTGCTGCGCATGACATTCGACTTTCATGCCAACGAGCAGAAGCAGGCAAACTTCATTGCCGATATCTGCGTGAAGATCGGGCAGGCGATGGGTGCCGAGCGCGTCGTGCGGCGCGCGTCACCGCAGCGCTACAGCATCGTCCCCTATCAAAGCACGCACAACACCGGGGGCGCGGCAATGGGGACCGATCCGAAGACCAGCGCGCTCAATCGCTATTGTCAGACCTGGGACGTGTCGAATGTGTTCGTCACCGGGGCATGCGCTTTTCCGCAAAACGCCGGCAAGAATCCAACCGGCCCTGTCGGCGCGCTCGCCTATTGGACCGCGGATGCCATCAAGCGCTACCTGAAGAAGCCGGAACCGCTGGTGCCGGTATAGAAACTTTTGGCACGCAATCGCGGCGGTGGCGACTGCTGCTCACTGAGCAGCGGCAAAGCGTGCATATCAGCCGCCATCCAGCTAACGGCTATGTTGAATTTCAGCCGGCCGGGACAAGAAGATGGAACCCGTAGTCTCCGCAGAGGAAGTCCGCGCCCGCTGGGCATACTCCGAGCTTCTCTCGGATCGTCCTTATGATGATCCGAGCGTTCAAG
>DATDLC010000011.1:0-5312 GCA_036519515.1 Pseudolabrys sp.
ACGCTGCCGCTGAAGGACCACGAGGTGGTGATCACCTTCGACGACGGCCCGCTGCCGCCCTATACCAACATCATTCTCGATACGTTGGCATCGCAATGCGTGAAGGCCACCTATTTCCTGGTCGGCCAGATGGCGCGTGCCTATCCGTCCGTCGTCCGGCGCATCTACAACGAAGGCCATACCATCGGCACTCACAGCCAGAGCCATCCACACGCCTTCGAGCGCCTGTCGATGCGGCGGGTTGAGCGCGAAGTCGACAGCGGCATCAATTCTGTCACGGCCGCACTCGGCGACGCTAAGCCGCTCTCGCCCTTCTTCCGCTTGCCGGGCTTCGGCCGCACCAATGCGATTGAACGGTTCCTGGAGGGCAAACAGCTTGTCATCTGGAGCGCCGATGTGGACACAGACGATTGGTGGCGTGGCAGCAATCCGGAAGCGATCGTGCAACGCGCCATGCGACGGCTGAACGCGAAAGGCCGCGGCATCATTTTGATGCACGACATCCATCGCAAGACGGCGATGGCGCTACCGATCCTTCTCAAGGAGCTGAAGGCGAACGGCTATAACGTGGTGCACGTAGTGGCCGAGGGCGTGCGGCCGAAATCTGTGCCTGAATTAATGGCCTCACCAACCACTGACGGGACGGCCTCGCCGACCGCGCTCCCCGGCGCGCCCAGCGGCGCTTCACAAAACCATCGCATCAAGAAGCGCAGCGCAAGCAGGCATCATCCAGCGCATTCGTACTACCCAAGCGGCCTAAGTGAGGACCGCATGTCCGCATCGTTTTGGTCCATGGGGTCTGGGGCAACGCCGCACACTGGAGCAAGGTAATCCTTCGCTTGTCGAAGATGGGTTACGAATCCATCTGCCCTGTCGAAAATTCCACTCTCCTCACTTGCGGGCGACGTTCAGTGAACCCGGAAAGTCACTCGGTACCACATTCTTTGGCCTTATCTTTGGAAACTTCGGCAGCGCAATTGGATTTCTCAGCATTGCCGGCGTAGCACACTGAGTACAGCCTTAGTCGCTTGATTGCTGATGCCAATAGCGAAACAGTAGATGAGAAAGTGAGCCATTGAGGAGCACGTAATGGCGTTCAAAGTTCAAGTTGGCCCACCCCAGATTGCCATTCATCAGGGTCAGACAGTGCTCCTAACCGACCCGGATGGGACAATTACTTGGCCGAGCGAGAAGGGTTTATACTTCCTCGACACGCGGATCATCAGCAACTGGGCGATCTATGCTAACGGCGTGCCTTGGCAACTGCTGAACGGCGGTCCCATTAGCTACTACGCAGCGCGCATCTACCTCACCAACAAGTCCATCCTCACCGAAGATGGCCCAATCCCTCCGCGCACCGTCGGCCTTACTATCAGTCGATCTCTCAGCGGTGGCCTGCACGAAGATCTCGACATCACCAACAACAGCATGAAACCGGTGCGTTTTCAGCTTGAGGTAGCCTTTCGAAGCGACTTTGCCGACATCTTCGAGGTCAAGTCGGGAAACATCGTACGCCGCGGCAAGATCACTACTGCATGGTCGGAGCGGCGGCAACAGGTTCACAATGTGTATTTGAACCGAGACTTTCGCCGCGGAGTGACAATTTCAGTGGTGCGTGCCCCGCGGAAGGCTGTTTCTGCCAACGGCCGGCTCAGTCTGGAGGTGGCGCTTCAACCAAACGAGATTTGGCACGCCTGCTTGCTCTACACGCTCGAGGATGGCGAGCAACGCTTCTATGCGCCTGACGACTGTGTTGAGAGCAGCCACAAGTCTCCTCAGTTTGAGACGATGTCACAATGGCTGAAGACCGTGGTAAAGATTAAGACAAGCAACGAAGAGTTTTACCGTCTCTTTCATCAAGCGCTCGAAGACATGGCCGCGCTCCGTTTGCCTATCAGAGGCACGAGCCATATGGTCTTCATGCCTGCGGCTGGACTGCCTTGGTTTGTCGCTCCATTTGGTCGAGATAGTCTCCTCGTTTCGCTGCAGAATATCCTGATCTACCCGGAGTTCGCGCGTGGATCGTTGGAGATCTTGGGCTCGCTGCAGGCAAAGGAAGACGATCCATACCGCGATGCCGAACCGGGCAAGATCCTCCACGAGTTGCGCTACGGCGAGCTTGCGCACTTTAAGCTAATCCCGCACACACCGTACTACGGCACAGCGGACGCGACGCCGCTTTATTTGATCACGCTGCACGCAGCTTGGCGCGCAACCGGCGACAGAGGGTTGCTGGAGCAGCATCTGCAGACGGCCGAAGGATGTCTTGACTGGATCAACAAATATGGCGACCGCGACGGCGATGGATTCCAGGAATATCAGACGCGCTCCCCGGTAGGTTACGAGAACATGGCCTGGAAAGACTCAGGCGATGCGGTCATGCATCCTGATGGCTCACCAGTAAAGGGGCCTAAGGCGCTCTGCGAGCTTCAGGGGTATGTTTACAATGCTTGGGTACGCATGGCGGAGGTGTTCGATGCGCTTGGCAAGCCCGAGCGCGCGACTGAATTGCGCGCCAAGGCCTCTGCCCTATTCGCGCGGTTCAACGAAGTTTTCTGGGACGAGGAACTCGGGTTCTATGCCTATGCACTCGATGGCGACAAGAACAAGGTTCTGACCATTGCATCCAATGCCGGGCATTGCCTTTGGTCCGGCATCGTTCCTCGCGAACGCGCCAAAAGGGTGGTGGACCGGCTGATGGCGCCGGACATGTGGACAGGATGGGGCATTCGCACGCTATCCGCCGACCACGCGGCATTTAATCCATACAACTATCAGACTGGCTCGGTTTGGCCGCACGATAACGGCATCATCGCTATGGGCTTCAAGCGCTATGGCTTTCACGTGGAGGCGGCGCGGATCGCCCACGACATTAGCGTAGCGGCGAGTCACTTCCTCCTTAATCAACTGCCGGAGCTTTACACCGCGTCCGAGCGCGACGAGTCGAATTTCCCGGTGCAGTATATTGGTGCGAATGTTCCGCAGGCTTGGGCGGCCGGCTCAGTATTCATGCTCACACAGGCGCTACTGGGATTCATGCCGGATGCGCCGCACAACAAGCTCTACGTTCACCCATACCTTCCCACATGGCTGCCTGACCTTACGGCGCATGATCTTCGCATCGGCAAGCATGTGCTGGACATTCGCTTTTGGCGCGAGGGAGAGCAGACAGTATTTGAAGTGATCAAAGGAGACCCCAAGATGGTTGAGCGTCGTGATAAGTCGGATTGACATTCATTAATGTAATGGGGGTCTGTCACTGGTCGTTATTGCCCAATCACCAGAGGAAAGATTCATCCGCACATCATTCCAACGATCTCGCGCGCTACCCTTTGGAAACGCCTATAACGGCAAAAGCGATATTTAGCCACCGCATGTGAACCTCCTATGGCTCCTCTCTGGCGCGCGTTCACTTTTTTCATTCAAAGAATGTGTGAACGGCCTCACAGTCCAAAAAAAATTCTCAGATAAGGTTTCGTTCCGCAAACCCCGCGCAGCCTATGTCCGCTTTGGGTCAAAAGCAGACATTTCGCAGTGCAATCGCCATGTCCGCTTTACCCCCGAAAGCGGACATTGGTCGGACGATGAGTAATGTCTGCTTTGTGCCAAAAGCGGGTATCTTTCTAAGAGCCACCATCGGATGATGGCGCTTCGAAATTCACTGAAATTTTGTCGGCTTCCCCTTTTACATGCCGAGGTAAGCTGCCTGCACTTGCCTGTTGTTTGCGAGTTCCGTGCTGGTGCCGTGCATGATCACACTACCGCTCTCCAACACGTAGGCTCGCTGCACCAAAGTCAGTGCGCGACTCACATTCTGCTCGACCAGCAGAATCGCCGTGCCCATGGCATGAATTTCCCGGATTTTCTCAAAGGTGACATCGGTCACGACTGGGGCAAGCCCTAACGAAGGTTCGTCGAGCATCAGCAAACGTGGCTTCAACATCAGAGCGCGACCTACAGCGAGCATCTGCTGTTCGCCGCCGCTCATAGTGCCGGCGAGCTGCCTGCGGCGCTCGGCCAACACGGGGAAGATTCCGAAAACGAGATCGAGCGACTGGCTGCGCTCAGCCTTCGCGCTCGGGACGTAGGCCCCGATCTCGAGGTTTTCTTGCACGGTCATTTCAGGAAAGACCTGACGGCCTTCGGGGACGTGGGCTATCCCGAGTTCGGTGATCCTGTGCGGCGGCAACGATGCGATGTTCGTGCCCAAAAACGTGATGATGCCGGTTGTCAGCCTGACGAGACCGGAAATCGCGCGCAGCGTGGTGCTTTTGCCTGCCCCGTTCGCTCCCAGTAGGCCGACGGCCTCACCCTCGCCGACCTCGATGCTGACATTGCCGACGGCCGGCACCGATCCGTAACTGGCGCTCACTGCAGACAACGATAACACTCAGGTGCCTCCCGAACCGGTGGCATGGGCGTACCCGGTTCCCAAATAAGCGCGAATGACGTCCTGGTTTGCAACGATCTCGTTGGGATTGCCTTCTGCAATCTTCTGCCCGTGATCGAGCACCACGATGTGCCGGGCAACTGCCATGATGGCGCGCATTACGTGCTCAACGATAACGATGGTCAGTCCGCGTTTCGACAGCTTTCCAACGAGCGCGACGGCTTGGTCAACCTCCGACGGATTCAGCCCGGCCATGACCTCGTCTAGAAGCAGAAGCCGCGGTTGCGTCGCCAGTGCGCGCGCCATCTCGAGCCGCCGCTGGTCGATCGTCGTGAGGTCACGCGCCGGTGAATGCTCCTTCGCCGACAAACCGACGAACGCTATCGCCTCGCGAGCGCTTTTGCGCGCGACATCGATATGCTTATTGCGCAGAAATGCGCCGGTCATAACGTTGGCCAACACTGTCATCGCACCGAAAGGCTTGGCGACCTGGAATGTTCGCGCCAGACCATGCGCGCAAATGTCATGCGGCCGCAATCCTACAATCTCGCGGCCGAAGGCCGATACCGAACCTGTGTCGGGCCGATAGAAGCCCGTGATCAGATTGAAACTCGTTGTCTTGCCGGCGCCGTTCGGCCCGATGAGCGCGACCGTCTCGCCTTCGTTCACTGAAAAGCTGACATCCTGCACGGCGCGCAGCCCACCGAACCGCTTACTGAGATTGCGAATGATGAGTGCTTCAGGCATCGAGGACCGCCTTCACGCCGCCGCCGTGGGCGCGCACATGGCGTCCATAGGCTTCGGTGATGAAACCCATGATCCCGGTCGGCCGCCACAGGATCACCGCCATCAGGATCAGGCTGTACACGGTCAATTGCACGCCGCCGGTCGAGCTGCCGAGCCAACTTTGCAGCAGCGCCGA
>DATDLC010000012.1:0-25861 GCA_036519515.1 Pseudolabrys sp.
TTGAGCCTGAAGTTGTTCGGCCATGGTGACCATCCGGTTGAACGAGCCTTGAAGAACGCGTTCGTATCTTTCAACCGCTTCTGGCGGAGGATATGCTCCGGTCCAATGTTGTCCCTCCTGCAAAATACCCGGAAGCGTTAGCTGGGCCTGCGGTGCAGCAGTCACTCGTTGCCCAGACGCCAACTTTGGGTTTGGCCGACGGGCAATCTGTGGCGAAGCTGCTTGAGGCGACGCTGCTTCAACCCGTAGGTCTGCTGAAGGCTCTGGAGGCCTTTCCGATTGCGCCGGCGATTTCGGGCTTTCCGTCATCATCGGGGGACGTTGCCTGGGTTAAGGACATACCTACTTGGGCAAAGCTTTCGGCAAGCGTTAATTGCCGAAGAGCAAAGTAGTCGGGAGCCGGTTTCACAAAAATAACGAAACCGGACTCGCCATACCATTACAAAAAGCGGCCCAAAAGGCGGGGTCCTGAATCATCGTTGCCCCATCTCAGCGAACGGCCGTGGCGACAAAATGTTCGCCGCCGCCTGCAATCTCGAACTGGAGGGAATTGTTTCTAAGAAGCTGGACGCACCCTATCGCTCGGGTCCGTCGAAAACCTGGATCAAAGCGAAAAATCCGAAGGCACCGGCTGGCCCGCGCATTATCGACGGGGGCTTCTGATCTAATCCCTATGGCAAGCTTAAGCGGCCACGACATATTGAAATAGCGACAGCCTCCTTGGTGTTATTATTATTAACCCCTGCATGGAGGTTGAAAGATGAGATACGCACGATTTTGGTCGCTGCCGCTGCTCTTGCATCGGTAGGACACGCGGAGAGCGCCGCGGCTCCGTGGTGCGCGGCGATCAACCTAGGCACAGGTAGTGTGTATTGGGACTGCCAGTATAGCTCGTTCGACGATTGCTACCGCAGAAGCAATATTTTGGCAGGCAATCGTGGCTTCTGCAATCCGAGCTCGTACTACGTCGCTGGGTACGCGGAGCAAAGGCAGACCCGGAAACATCGCGTTCACCCACACTAATCGGGCAGCCTATTTTGCCGTTACAACACCCTCGCCAAATCCCGGCACCGTGCACCGCATGGATAGAACAAACTAATCCGGCCATTGTCGTTAATTAGTCGCCATCGTCGTCGCCATCGTCGTCGTCGTCGTCTGAAAAAATGTCAAAGTGGTCTTCGATAACGAACCCTGCGATCAGGATGGCGATGCTGGCGATACCGAGAATTATGGCCCTGCGTTTGTTTCCGTCCCGCTCCGCTTTTGTCGCTGCCCTGTAGCAAGCAAAACATCCTCCACCGAATACGAGGATGAAGGCCATTTTGACCCAAAACTCCGTTGTCGCCATCGCTTGAACAAGAATATTGACGCCACTCACTTCATTCATGTGTTGTGCGCAATCTTCTTCGGGCATTCGGCTGTCAGTTCATCGAGCCAATCGATGAGCTTGGCGTCGCGGCCACGCTTCTCGATGAGAGCATCCAGCCGATAACTGCCATCGCGCCCGCACTTGGCGCAGGCCACGCGCAGCACATCGAGCTTGCCGATGAGATCGCTGAATATGATTGCGCCGTCGCGGGGCATGAGGGGCCTAATTATAGACCCGGCCCATTCTGAATGCGACGGACGGTAGTGCATAAAGTTTGACGGCTCGCCGCTAGAGTTATACACTACGTCCCATGTTTATCCGATGGCAGTCACGGCACCGAAAGCATGCTGAATTTAGTCGCTATTCCCATGAGAGCGACACCCATTGGCGAGCGGTCCTTGTTGAGAGCGCGCGTATTGATGGCAAGCCACGGCAACGGCACATCGCCTATCTGGCTGGGTTTACAGAGAGCGCGACAAAGATACCGGCCCAGCAACGTTTCATCTGGGAGCGTATCGAGAAGCGGCTGAAGCCCTTTGGCAAACGCATTCCAGCGAAAGACCGTAAGGCCATCATTGCGGCGCTGATTAAGAAACTCGGCAAACCGCCGACCAAGGCACAACGCGCAAAACTCGACCAACAACACGCAAGGCCATAACGAAAGGGACAACCATGTCTGTACGCAAACGCAGTTGGACGACCCGAAAGGGCGAACAAAAGGAATCTTGGATTGTTGATTACATCGATCAAGGCGGCGACCGACACATTCGGACATTCGACCGCAAGAAAGACGCGGACGACTACCACGCCACGGTAAGGGTGGATGTGGGCAAGGGCATTCACACACCGCACAGCAAGAGCCTCACGGTCGCCGAGGCCGCCGAGAATTGGATTGATTACGGATGTCTACGGCCACTTATTTCCACGGCGTGAAATGGCGGAAGCGGAAAAGCTGCTGCTGGCGTGAAAATACATTGGGGCTAGTGGTCCTCTTGTCGTGTCTTAAGTTATTGATCGGCTGAGGGTGCTAGCAACGCGACATACACGGGACATGCGGGAAATTCTCCAATGAAAACAATGATAATCACTGGATAATCGATCCTGTAGAAGCGCAACATCACCAATACCGGGCCCGCCAATGACCGCCATCACCGACATCTTCGGCCGTGAAATCCTCGACAGCCGGGGGAATCCGACTGTGGAGGTCGATGTCATCCTGGAAGACGGCTCGAAAGGGCGGGCCGCCGTTCCATCGGGAGCTTCGACCGGCGCGCACGAGGCGGTCGAATTGCGTGACGGCGACAAGGCGCGCTATGGCGGCAAAGGCGTTGGCAAGGCGATCGATGCGGTCAACGGCGAAATCTACGACGCGGTGGGCGGGATGGATGCCGAAGCGCAGACCAAGATCGACGAAACCCTGATTGCCCTCGACGGCACACCGAACAAAGGGCGGCTGGGCGCCAATGCAATTCTCGGTGTCTCGCTTGCCGTTGCGAAAGCGGCGGCCGCCGCCAACAAGGCGCCGCTTTTTCGCTATGTCGGGGGTACGGCCGCGCGCACACTTCCGGTGCCGATGATGAATATCGTCAACGGCGGCGTGCACGCCGACAATCCGATCGACTTTCAGGAATTCATGATCATGCCAGTGGGGGCGCCGACGTTTGCCGAGGCCCTGCGCGCCGGCGCCGAGATCTTCCATACACTCAAGGCGCAGCTCCACGCGGCCAAGCTCAACACCAATGTCGGTGACGAAGGCGGCTTCGCCCCGAATCTGAAATCGGCGGAGGCCGCGCTCGATTTTGTCATGCAGGCGATCGACAAAGCCGGCTACAAGGCCGGTAGCGACGTAATGCTGGCCCTCGACTGCGCGGCGACGGAATTTTTCAAGGACGGGACATACGTCTATGAGGGCGAAGGCAAGAAGCGTTCGCGCCAGGATCAGGCAAAGTATCTGGCTGACCTGGTTCAACGGTATCCAATTGTCTCGATCGAAGACGGAATGTCGGAAGACGACTGGGAGGGTTGGGAAATTCTGACCGATCTCGTCGGGGAAAAGTGCCAGCTCGTCGGCGACGATCTATTCGTTACCAACGTCACGCGGTTGGCCAAAGGGATCAATGACGGCATCGCTAATTCCGTCTTGGTGAAGGTCAATCAGATCGGCACGCTCACCGAAACGCTTGCTGCCGTCGAAATGGCACACAAGGCGGGCTACACGGCGGTGATGTCGCACCGCTCCGGCGAAACTGAAGACTCCACCATTGCCGACCTGGCGGTTGCGACCAATTGCGGCCAGATCAAAACGGGATCGCTTGCGCGGTCCGATCGAACGGCCAAGTACAATCAATTGCTCCGGATAGAGGGGGAACTCGGCGCGCAGGCGAAATATGCCGGGCGCGGAGCGCTGAGGTCGCGGCGGTAATTGCGACGCTTGGTAGCTTGCCTTCGACCGCGATTTCGCCGCAAATTGCTCCCGAAACCCAAACCTGAGTTGCCGTGATGGACCAGACTACGACGCTTTCAGCTTACGACCGCCGCCGCGCCGCGGAGCGCCTGGCCAATTTTATTGTCGTGTCGATCGATGGATCGCGCGCAGTCGAAAAGCCATTCTTTCATCTGGAATTCGATCGCGTGTTTCCCGACGACGTCTACGCGCAGATCCTGGCTCTGATGCCGGAGTCGACCGACTATCGGCCGATGCATGGCCGCAGCAAGGGCCACGATCTCAAAGATGGCACCCACACGCGCGTGAAGATCGATCTGTTTCCCGAATACATTCGAAACCTGCCGCCGGAGAAACGCGCTCTATGGGATGTGGTCGGGCGTGCATTGTGCTCTGAGCCGGTCAAGCAGGCATTCATACGGTGCCTTGCACCAGGGCTTTCAAAACGTTTCGGCGAGCAGTTCGCCAAGGTCGGCATGTACCCGATCCCGATCCTGACCCGCGACATCCCCGGATATCTCATCACGCCGCACACCGACACCCATTGGAAAGGCATCACCGTCCAGCTTTACCTGCCGAAGGACGATGCCAACACCGACATCGGCACGATCTTTCACGAGAGACTGCCCGACAGTTCGATGCCGAAGAAAGCGCAAATGCGATTTGTGCCTAACACCGGCTATGCCTTTGCGGTCGGTAACGATACCTGGCATTCTGCAGACCCCGTTCATAACCGTGTGAAAACGCGCGATTCGATTCTGCTGACCTATTTTGTCGACCAGGGCCTGCTGAAAATTCTCCGCAACCGTGGCAAGCGGTTGGGCAATTTCGTTCTCAACGAAATTCGTTACAGGATCTGACGCAATCAATATGGGCGGGCGCGACGCGTACGCCGTGGGTCCGCGGCTCCGGCAAAATACGGATTCGGATTGCAGAATCCTCGATTGCCGGCAAGGATGG
Organism: Pseudolabrys sp.; assembly: GCA_036519515.1. Taxonomy (GTDB): domain Bacteria; phylum Pseudomonadota; class Alphaproteobacteria; order Rhizobiales; family Xanthobacteraceae; genus Pseudolabrys. The sequence continues at coordinate 4,773 of DATDLC010000012.1, forward strand.
TCGTCCGACATTGGTCGATAGACCGTAAATGCACTCCAGTGAACGTCGCCGGCTCCTAGCGACATCACCGCGCACCAGGGCGCCGAGGTGTAGTACTGCGCCATCGCGGATGTCGGGCCGAGCTGTAACGAAACAAAGACAGCGGCCACGGTAAAAATCATGCGAGACATGGTCGGCCTCCGTTGTCGATGCCCCCTTTATAGCAATAACACCGGACCTGCCGGGCGGTATTCAGGGCCGCGCAGCCTGACCGGTAAGATTTGTCATCTTCAAAGGCATCACAAAGTTCGGGAATTTAAAGGCGCTTTAACGGCCTTGGGCGATCTTGCCGGACCATGGTCACCCATCGTCGCCGCCGCACCGTTCTGACCGTCCTCGTTCTCTATATTTTTGCCGCCCTGTTCATAGGCTACTTCGCCGCAAACGCATTTACGGGCAATCATGGGCTGCGCGCGCAACAGGACCTCGAACAGCAGCTTGCCGCCATGAAGACCGAGCTTGCCGGGCTCAAGGCTGAGCGGACGCACTGGGAACGTCGGGTTGCGCTCTTGCGTGCCGACAGCATCGATCCTGACATGCTGGACGAGCGCGCCCGCGCGCTGGTCGGCTACGCCGATCCGCGCGATCTGACCCTCCTGTTGCGCCCTCGATAGCAACTGCAACCGGGCATAGGCGTTATCCAAGGCGCGGGTTGAAATTTTCGGCCAATTTCAACCTTTTTTGCGCAATTCCCGCGACGGTGTCGCGCTTTCGTCGCCCGGCGATTTAAGCTATTGGGAGTTTGGAAAGCCCACCGACGCCCCGTCACAATAGCCGGACGCTTTCGCAGGGAGAGCCAATGGCGGTCGCCCAGAAAAATCCCAGCGCCGACACCAAGCCCGTTGCCGATTTCAGCAAAGAGCAAGAGCTTTCCGCCTATCGCTTCATGCTGACCATCCGTCGCTTCGAAGAAAAAGCGGGCCAGATGTACGGCATGGGACTGATTGGCGGCTTTTGCCATCTGTACATCGGGCAGGAAGCGGTGGTCGTCGGCATGCAGATGGTCCTCAAGGAGGGCGATCAGGTCATTACCGGCTACCGCGATCACGGACACATGCTCGCGACCGGTATGGAAGCCAAGGGCGTGATGGCCGAGCTCACCGGGCGCGCCCACGGCTATTCCAAAGGCAAGGGCGGTTCCATGCACATGTTCAGCGTGGAGAAAGGTTTTTACGGCGGCCATGGCATCGTGGGGGCGCAGGTGCCGCTGGGTACCGGTCTTGCCTTTGCCAATCGCTACCGCGGCAACGACAACATCTCGGTCACGTATTTCGGCGACGGCGCGGCCAACCAGGGTCAGGTCTACGAGAGCTTCAATATGGCGGAGCTCTGGAAGTTGCCGGTCATCTACGTGATTGAGAATAATCGCTACGCGATGGGCACCTCGATCACCCGATCCTCCGCGGAAGTGAACCTGTCCCGGCGCGGCCTGTCGTTCAATATTCCCGGCGACCAGGTGGACGGCATGGATGTGCGCGCCGTGAAAGCGGCGGGCGAAAAAGCGGCACAATGGTGCCGATCAGGAAAAGGCCCCTATATTCTTGAAATGCTGACTTATCGCTATCGGGGGCATTCGATGTCGGACCCTGCTAAGTACCGCACGCGCGAAGAGGTCGACGAGGTGCGTACCCACCATGATCCGATCGATATGGCGCGCCATCGCATCTTGGAGAAAAAATTTGCCAGCGAGGACGTGCTCAAGAAAATCGACGGTGAGGTGCGCGACGTGATCAACGAGGCGGCGGAATTTGCCACGCACGATCCGGAGCCTGACGTTTCCCAGCTCTATACCGACGTTTATCGCTAGTTCTTTTGTCCGGAAAGCAATAAAGCCCCATGCCGACCGAAGTCCTCATGCCCGCGCTGTCGCCGACAATGGAGAAGGGCAATCTCGCCAAATGGCTCAAGAAAGAGGGCGACAAGGTCAAATCCGGCGACGTAATTGCCGAAATCGAAACCGACAAAGCGACGATGGAAGTCGAGGCGGCTGATGAAGGCACGCTCGGGAAAATTCTGGTGCCGGAGGGCACTGCCGATGTCGCGGTCAACACGCCCATTGCCGTCATTCTTGGCGAGGGCGAGGACAAGACCGCGATAAAGGCGACAAAGCCGGCGCAGCAGCAGAAAGCGACAGAATCCGCCCCCCCGGCCAAAGCTGAGAAAAGCCAGAAGACGCAAGATGCGCCCGCGCCAAAGCCAGCAAAGGCCCCGGAAGCACCGGCGCCGCAGGTGACAAGCGATCCCGACATTCCCGAAGGCACCGAGATGGTGACCATGACCATGCGCGAAGCATTGCGCGACGCGATGGCCGAAGAGATGCGACGCGACAAAGACGTCTTCGTGATGGGCGAGGAAGTTGCCGAATATCAGGGTGCGTACAAGGTGACGCAGGGTCTGTTGCAGGAATTCGGCGCCAAACGCGTCATTGATACGCCGATCACCGAGCACGGATTTGCTGGTCTCGGCATCGGCGCGGCTCTCGCAGGTTTAAAGCCTGTCGTGGAATTCATGACGTTCAACTTCGCCATGCAGGCGATTGACCAACTGATCAATTCCGCCGCGAAGACCTTGTACATGTCGGGCGGTCAGATGGGTTGCCAGATTGTGTTCCGTGGGCCGAATGGAGCCGCCGCCCGTGTCGCCGCCCAGCACAGCCAGGATTATTCGGCGTGGTACTCGCACATTCCGGGCTTGAAGGTGGTTACGCCGTCCACCGCTGCCGATGCCAAAGGTCTGCTGAAGGCTGCAATCCGCGATCCCAATCCGGTAATCTTCCTCGAAAACGAAATTCTCTACGGCCACTCCTCGCCGGTGCCGAAGCTCGATGATTTTGTACTGCCGATCGGCAAGGCGAAGATTGCGCGGTCGGGAAACGACGTGACGATCGTCTCCTGGTCGATGGGGATGAACTATGCCCTCAAGGCCGCCCAAGAATTGGCCAGCGAAGGCATTGATGCCGAGGTAATTGACCTGCGCACGCTGAAGCCAATGGACACCGAAACCATCGTTGCGTCCGTCCAGAAGACCGGCCGCCTGGTCACTGTGGAGGAGGGCTGGCAACAATGCGGTGTTGGCGCCGAGATAGCGGCGCGCATCATGGAGCATGCGTTTGATTACCTCGATGCGCCCGTTGCGCGCGTATCGGGCAAAGACGTGCCGATGCCTTACGCCGCCAATCTTGAAAAGCTGGCGCTTCCGTCGGTTGCCGAAGTCGTCGAGGCGGCCAAAGCCGTTTGCTACCGGTAGCCGCGCAATGCCCACCAATATCCTCATGCCGGCGCTGTCGCCCACGATGGAGAAGGGCAATCTCGCCAAATGGCTCAAGAAGGAAGGCGACAAGATCAAGTCCGGCGACGTGATTGCGGAGATCGAGACCGACAAGGCAACCATGGAGTACGAGGCCGTCGACGACGGCACGCTCGCCAAGATCGTGGTGCCTGAAGGCGCCCAGGACGTCGCAGTGAATTCCGTCATTGCCGTGCTCGCGAACGAAGGCGAGGACGTGAAGGCGGCAGCCGGCGCCGAGGTCAAAGCGCCGCCCCTCAGGAAGGAAGAAGCGAAGAAGCCTGACGGAAAACAGTCGGCTCAAGCCGCTGAAATGCGACCTGCGCCGGTGCCGCAAACGCCGATCAGCGCCGCACCGAAAGGCGACAGCGTTCGCCCCACGGGAGCCAACCGGATTTTCGCCTCGCCGCTGGCACGTCGGATGGCAAAAGAGTCCAATCTTGACCTCAACCGCGTGCAGGGTTCTGGCCCGCATGGCCGCATCATTGCGCGCGACATTGAGCAGGCGAAGTCCGGCAAGGGATTGCGGGCGCCCAGCGGTGCCCCTGCGGGCGGCGGACTGATCGCGCCGGCGATGTCGGACGCGCAGATCCGTTCGCTTTACGAAGATGGCTCGTACGAACTGATTCCGCATGACGGCATGCGGCGAACTATTGCGCAGCGGTTGACAGCGTCGGTGCAGACCATTCCGCAGTTCTACGAGACGATCGACTGCGACATCGGCCGGCTGATGGTCGCGCGCGAGGAGATCAATGCCGCCGCGCCCAAGGACAAGCACGGCAAGCCTGCCTACAAGCTCTCGGTCAATGACTTCGTTATCAAGGCGCTCGCGCTCGCGCTCCAGCGCATACCGGATGCCAATGTCAGTTGGACTGAAGCCGGTTTGCTCAAGCACAAGCATTCTGATATAGGCGTGGCTGTCGCGTTGCCCGGCGGGCTTATCACGCCGATCGTGCGCAATGCAGAAAGCAAATCATTGTCGGCAATCTCCAATGAGATGCGCGATCTCGCTGCGCGCGCGCGCGACCGCAAGCTCAAGCCGAACGAATATCAGGGAGGAACCTCGTCGGTTTCGAACCTGGGCATGTACGGCATCAAGGATTTCACGGCTCTGATCAATCCGCCGCAGTCGACCATTTTGGCGGTCGGTACGGGTGAGGACCGGGCCGTGGTGCGCAACGGCAAGATCGAGGCCGCAACGATCATGAGCGTCACGCTGTCTTGCGATCACCGTGCGATCGACGGCGCGCTCGGCGCCGAACTCATCCGCGCCTTCAAGACGTTGATTGAAAATCCGGTGATGATGGTGGTCTGACGATGCCACTTGTTCGCATCGACCTGCGAAAAGGAAAATCAGCCGCGTACAAGAAGGCTATCGGCGATGCGGTGTACCGCGCGATGCGCGAGACATTCACCGTGCCGGACGAAGACCGCTTCATGCTCGTGACCGAGCACGATGACGACGGGTTTTTCTACAGCAAGAGCTACTTGAACATCGAACGCACGGACGACCTGGTGATACTTCAACTTACCGTCACCAATTCACGAAACGTCGATCAGAAAAAGGCGCTTTTCGCCCGCATCGTCGAATTACTCGCGCAGCAGCCCGGATTGCGGCCACAGGATGTGTTCATCAATCTCCTTGAAGTGGAGAAAGAGAATTGGTCGTTCGGCAACGGTATCGCGCAATACGCCGTATAACCGCCGGCTAGGTTCCTTTCGGCGCATCCGCCGGCTTGAGACCCTTTGCCTTGAAGACGGCCTGCGCCTCCGGGGTATGCAAAAACCTGATCAGGGCGGTCGCTGCATCGGCCTGTTGGCTGCCGGCGCCAATACCGGCTGCAAAAACCGTGATGTTGTTGAGATCAGGAGGCAGCGGGCCGACCATGTCGACGCCTGCCACCGACATCACCTCGGGTTCTTGCTGGATGGCGAGCTCGACTTCGCCTGCAACGACGAGATGCGCCGCGTTGCCGCTCGGCGGCGGATGCTTGGTCTTGGCTTTCATCTCGTCCGCGATCCCCATGCGCTCCAGCAACTTGGCGAAATAAACGCCGCTCGCGCCTCCATGGGCCGGATCGGAATATGCGATGCTTTTCGGTTCAACAGGGCCTGCTTGAAGGCGTCGGGTGTGGAGATGTCCGGCTTGGGTGCGCCTTGTTTGACGACCATGGCCACGCCCGAACTCGCGAAGACGGCATCGGTGCCCACGGTCGCCTTGCTGTCCTTCGTCAGAGGCTTTGCTTGGTTAAAACCATCAGATCCGCGGTCTCGCCAGCTTGCACACGTTTGACCAGGATAGCGGCCGTGGCCCAAGTGATACTGAGCTTGTGACCGGTCGCCTGCTTGAATTTTGGCACCAATTCTTCGAGCGCGGCTTGCACGCCGATGGTGCTGAAGACTTTGACTTCAGCGGCGTTCACAAAGCCCGCTTGCGCGATCAGAAAGACTGCGATAGCCGCAAGGCGGCTCATTGTCCTGCTCATGACGTCTCCCCTGTTATGGCAGTCATTACATGCCTAATTTGAGCTACATTCGCAAAGGAGGCGGACGGGCCTATGGCTGACACGAATTTTGATGTCCTCATCATCGGCTCGGGCCCTGGCGGCTATGTCACGGCCATTCGCGCGGCTCAACTCGGTTTCAAGACGGCGATCGTAGAGCGCGACTATCTCGGCGGCATTTGCCTGAACTGGGGTTGTATTCCGACCAAGGCACTGCTGCGTTCCGCGGAAGTCTTTCACTATCTCCAGCACGCAAAGGATTATGGCCTGAAGGCCGACAACGTCGCCTACGATGCCAAGGGGGTGGTGCAACGTTCGCGCGCGGTGTCGAAGCGGCTCAATGACGGCGTCGGCTTCCTGATGAAGAAGAACAAAGTTGCGATCATCTGGGGCGAAGCCTCGATCGACGCGCCCGGCAAGGTTTCGGTGAAAGCCTCGAAAAGCGAAGCACCAAAAGGGGCGCTTGGCGCGGGTCAATACCAGGCAAAGCACATCATCATTGCCACCGGTGCGCGACCGCGCGTGTTGCCGTGTCTTGAGCCCGACAAGAAGTTGGTGTGGACCTACTTCGAGGCGATGGCTCCCGATCGCGTGCCAAAATCACTTTTGGTCATCGGCTCCGGCGCCATCGGGATCGAATTCGCATCGTTCTACCGGACGCTCGGCTCGGACGTGACGGTCGTTGAAGTCTTGCCGCAGATCCTCCCAGTCGAAGACCACGAGATTCAGACTTTTGCGCGCAAGAGCTTCGAGAAGCAGGGAATCAAGATCCATACGAACGCAAAAGTGACCAAGCTCGATAAAAAGGCCGACAGCGTGACTGCCACTATCGAGGAAGGCGGCAAGACGCAGTCGCTCACCGTTGAACGCGTCATCTCGGCAGTCGGGGTCGTCGGCAATATCGAGAATCTCGGATTGGAAAAGCTCGGCGTTAAGACCGATCGTGGGATTATCATCGTGGATCAATTCAACAAGACGAACGTTCCGGAAATTTATGCGATTGGCGATGTTTCAGGGCCGCCGATGCTTGCGCACAAAGCCGAGCATGAGGGCGTCGTGTGCATTGAGGCGATCAAAGGTCTCAACCCGCATCCCATGAACAAACTTATGATCCCGGGCTGTACCTATTGTTCGCCGCAAATCGCATCGGTTGGTTTGACCGAGCAGGCTGCAAAAGAGAAGAAAATTGACGTGCGCGTCGGCCGCTTCCCCTTCATGGGGAACGGCAAAGCGATCGCGCTGGGGGAAGACCAAGGCTTGGTTAAAGTCATCTTCGACAGGAAGACAGGACAATTACTCGGCGCACATATGGTTGGCGCAGAAGTCACGGAATTGATCCAGGGCTATGTGGTCGCGATGAACCTGGAAACCACTGAAGAAGAGCTTATGCACACGATCTTCCCGCACCCGACTCTGTCGGAGATGATGAAGGAGGCCGTTCTCGATGCTTACGGCCGGGTACTGAACGTTTGATCCGCGATCGTTATCGGGTGTACCTGCGCCAGAGCGCGCCGGCCACGTTAGAATAATCATCGGTCCAGACTCGTACCGCGGGGTCCGGTGTGTTCCAGACCCAGAATCCGTTACGCGCTAACGCGCCGATGTCCCCGTCATTTTGCGCGGAAATCGCGACATCGGACGTGAAGACATAATTTCCATCATCGGACTCATCCTTGTCGCGTCTCCAGATCCAGGTTTTCAGCCCGTTGGCGGCGGCGATGCCTTCAACCACGCTGCGCAATTCCAGATGCCGGTTTGAGATGTGCATCACGACGACGCCATGGGGCGCAAGCTTGGACTTGTAGACTGCCATCGCTTCTGTCGTCGCCAGATGCACCGGGATCGCATCGGACGAGTAGGCATCGACGATGATGAGATCGAATTGATGATCCGACTCTTTTGCCAAAGTCAGCCTGGCGTCGCCGATGACGATCGGCAGATTCGGAGCGCAAGACGACAGGAAAGTGAAGCGGTTGGGGTCACGGGCAATCTCAACCACGGCGGGATCGATCTCGTAGAAGCGCCAGGTTTCACCCGGGGCGCTGAGGCACGCCAAGGTTCCGGTCCCGAGCCCGATAACGGCAACCTGCAGCGGCGCGTCTTTTCGTGCGCGAACAGCCTCGATCACCCGGCTCATCGCCGATTTGTCGTGATAGTAGGTGATAGGCTTCGGCCGACCGGTCACGGGCTCGCCATTGTCGTCTTCGATCTGCTGGGCGCCATGGATGGTTGATCCGTGCTTCAGGATTCGAAAGCGTCCGTCCCCACTCTCATGGATTTTGTGGACGCCAAAAAAGCTGCGCACCGTTTCAAGCCGCGTCTCGCTGCTGGGGTAGAGCCAGACCATGGCCAGGGCCAGCGCAACCGCAAATGCCGATTTCGGAGGATCGCGGAGCAACACCAACGAAGCGGTTGCCAGCACAAGAATGATGGCCTTGAGAAGCTCGGGGTCTTCGTCAAGGTCAAAGCCGATATAACGAGAGAACAACAAGGCGAGCGCAATAATAACAGCGAAGGGCCAAAACCGCGCACTGAGCTGCGGCCAATACGTAGGGGCGAGCGGCCATAGCAGGCGCTCATACGGTTTCCAGCTCTCTTGTCCGAAGGGGCGGCATAGGACAGCCAAGGCTGCAAGGATCGGATATTCGGCAACCCAAGAAAATGCATAGGGCGCGACCAAGCCGGAAAACAAGCCGCCGACCATGCCGCCAAAGGACAGCGCGACGTAAAACGTAGTCAGGTGTTGCGGCGCCGGCCGTGTTCGCGCGAGTTCGCCGTGGCAGGCCATCGCAATGATGAAAAAAGCTACCAGATGCGCAGCCAAACTGTCGAGCAGCGGAACCCATGCGGTGTAGTAGAGCAGAATAATGATCCCCGCGATTGCGAACGGTTGCAACAGCAGCATGGTTCTGTGGGGGATCAACGGCCGTCGCTGAAAACCAAGGATCCACGTCAGCAGGTAGAGCGATAGCGGGATGACCCACAGCAATGGCGCCGCCGCTATGTCGGTTGAGATATAGGCGGTGACCGCAACAAGGAGGCCCGACGGTACGGCCGAGATAAAGACCCAACGGCCGATCAGAAGCCAACCTGGTTTGGCGCCGGTGGTCGTTTTTGGGCGCACGACGGCGCGGCGCTGGTTGCGAAGCATCAGCACGCCGCAGCCGGCGATCAATGCGATCAAAATCATAAAACCGATGCTCCACCACCGGCTTTGGGCTTGCAGCGTAAAGACCGGTTCGAACAAGATCGGATAAGACAGCAGCGCGAGAAAACTGCCGATATTGGACGCCGCGTAAAGGAAGTAAGGGTCCTGCGCATCGGGATGCCGCATTCGGGCGAACCAGGCCTGCATGAGCGGATTGTTGGCGGCGAGCGCGAAAAACGGCAAACCGATCGATATTGCGAACAATCCGAGCAGCCAGAATGGTGCCGCGACGCCGGCAGGAGGAGCGCCCCAATTTTCCGCAATCGAGAGCGGAAGAGTAGAAGCAGCCAGTACCAGCAGAGCAAGATGGACAACGATTGCGACGTAACGGTTCGTCGAACTCATCAAAATGTGCGCGTAAGCGTACCCTGCGAGCAGCATCGATTGGAAGAAGACCATCGCCACTGACCACACGGAAGGTGAGCCACCAAGCCGTGGCAGCACCATGCGCGTGAACATTGGCTGCACGCCAAACAACAGCAACGCGCTCAAAAACACTGCGGCGACGTAAACGCCGAGGATGAGCGCATGGCCGCTCGCTTTCGAACGTCGTCTTGGAGTTTTCGTCACGGCATTGATGGAAACGGCAGTGAAGGGCCGGGGAGTGCTCGCATTTCGTCGCAGTTGTATAGATTTCCGGTTCGCGTCGCATCTTAATTCGGGAGAAGACCATGGGCATTAGCGCGTGGATCATCGTCGGATTGCTTGCCGGATGGCTTGCGACTCAAATTCTCGGCGGACGCGGAGGGTTGATGTACAATCTCGCCGTGGGACTCGTGGGCGCGATCGTCGGCGGCTTCCTTTTTGAAAAACTGCGGCTCGAAGTCGTTCCGGATTTCTGGGGAAATCTGATCACTGCCACGATAGGGGCCGTCATATTTCTTCTGATCTGGCGTGCGATCAGAAAAGCATAGTTGTGTGACCTTGCGGGGACGCGCCCGCAGCCGTAAGTAAAAGCCATGGCGGTTGTCCTCGATCTCGTAAACAATCCGCGCCCGCGCCACCCGGAAAAGGCGCACAAGCCGGATTCGCCCGTTCTGCCGAAGCCAGACTGGATTCGCGTCAAGGCGCCGGTCTCACCAGGCTATTTCGCCACGCAAAAGCTGATGCGAGACAACGCCCTGCACACCGTGTGTGAAGAGGCTGGGTGCCCGAATATCGGCGAGTGCTGGGAGAAGAAACACGCAACCTTCATGATCATGGGAGACACTTGCACACGCGCGTGTGCGTTCTGCAATGTCAAAACCGGGCTTCCCGGCGCGCTTGATCCCCATGAGCCGGAGCGTGTCGCTGATGCAACGGCCAAACTTGGCCTCGCCCACATTGTTGTTACATCGGTCGATCGCGATGATCTCGCCGATGGCGGCGGGCGGCATTTCGCCGACACCATCCGCGCCATCCGGGCGCGTTGCCCGCAGACCACCATTGAGGTTCTGACTCCAGATTTTCTTCGCAAGGATGGCGCGCTCGAAGTGGTCGTTGAAGCCCGACCCGATGTGTTCAATCACAATCTGGAAACGGTGCCGTCGCGCTATCTGACGGTTCGGCCGGGCGCGCGGTACTTTCATTCATTGCGGCTGTTGCAGCGCGTGAAGGAAATCGACCCGACGATGTTCACAAAGTCCGGCATCATGGTCGGCCTGGGTGAGGATCGGAACGAGGTCCTGCAGGTCATGGATGATCTGCGCTCCGCCCAGGTCGACTTTCTTACTGTGGGACAATATCTCCAACCGACGCGCAAGCATCATGAGGTTAAACGCTTCGTGCCGCCGGACGAGTTCAAGAGTCTTGAGGCCGTTGCGTATAGTAAGGGCTTCCTGATGGTCGCCGCTTCGCCCTTGACCCGTTCATCGCATCATGCAGGCGAGGACTTTGCGCGACTGAAAGCCGCGCGCGCTGCTCGCTAAGAGCTCAATGCCTCAATTTTCCACGAAGCGTCGTGTCCACCACGCTGCCGTCGATATGTTCGACTTGGTGGCAGACGTCGACAAGTATCCGCAATTCGTTCCGCTGTGCAGCGCGCTCACGGTAAAAAGCCGCGCGGAGAAAGACGGTAAGACAATCCTGGTTGCCGACATGACGGTTGCCTACAAGATTGTTCGCGAGACATTTACAAGTCGGGTAACGCTAGATCGGAAAGACCTGAAGATTTTAGTCGAATATCTGAACGGTCCATTCAAACGGATGCAGAATCGCTGGAGCTTTCATCCGGTCGGTGAAGATGCGTGCGACGTAGAATTCTTTATTGATTACGAATTCAGGAGCCGCACCCTCGCGATGCTTATGGGGGCGATGTTCGATGCTGCCTTTCGGCGCTTTGCTGTCGCATTTGAACAACGGGCCGATGAGGTATACGGCCGGCAAAAAATGGTGTGAGCCGCAGCCTTCGCCACGTTCGTTGAGCGGCAAAGCAAACGGCCCCAGAGCTGATCATCCGGGGCCGATCACATCAGAAACGCGCGTCAGGTACGAGCACGCATCCGTATCTGGAAGCTATCAAAGCTCAGCTCGGCCACCTGCAGCCAGGCATATGCGCCTGAACGATACGGCACCAGACTTTCGTACATTTTCTTGAAGTGCGGTCTTGTCTGCAAAAGCTCAGCGTAAATACCGCTAGCCGCCTTATAGCAGTCCTCGAGAACAGCTTGCGGAAATGCACGCAACTGGACGCCGCTTCCGGCGAGGCGAAGGAGCGCTTGGGGATTGACAGTAGTAGTACTTGGCAATCTTGGCGAAGCCGAGTTTTTCGTCGTCATAAGGCCCGACCCACTCGGCGGCATCGATCGTGCCTTTTTCGAGTGCTGGGTAGATATCGCCGGCCGCGAGCTGCTGCGGCACCGTGCCGATCCTTGTCAGAATGGTGCCGGCAAAACCGCCGACGCGGAATTTGAGCCCTTTGAGATCTTCGGACGTATTGATCAGCCCGACGCCGGCGGCTTGCAAGAATTGACGACGTTTCATGGCGTTTCCCCTCGTTGATATCGGTCCGCCGACCGGAGGAGATTTCACCAGTTATTTCGAAACTCGCCCTTGCCGGCGGCCGATGTCACGATCTTACGCCATTGCCTGAACCGCACTAGCTTTTTCCTGCGGGCGGGCGTGGTTCTTCTTTTTCCGCCAATTCCCGAAGCATAGCCAAGGCCTGCAGGACGGACTCTCTCCGCACATTTGCGCGTCCGATATCGCCATATTTGCGGTCGTGAGCGATCACGCGGCCGCTGCGCGAAGCGGCGCAGAAATAGACCAGCCCGATGGGCTTCCCGCGAACTGCGCCTGTCGGTCCTGCGATGCCGGTAATCGAGATCGCAAGATCGACCGACGCATGCGCCAGGGCACCTTTCGCCATTTCCTCGGCGCATTCGGTGCTCACCGCGCCGTAGACGTCGATGGTCGCCGGCGTCACGCCCAGCATTTGCTGTTTCGCCTCATTGGAGTAGGTCACAAAACCGCGGTCGAGGACCAGTGACGAACCGGGAATTTCGCTGAGCGTTGCGGCCACGAGGCCGCCGGTGCAGGACTCGGCCGTCGCCAGGGTCAGCTTTTTTTCTTTGCAAAGCTCCAATAAGGCGTCCGCTGCCTTGTGCAATTCTTCGTCCGGCATGCATTAGCCCCACGGGAGGCGAACAGTCGCCGTTGCGTACGCCACAATACCCTCGCCACGACCGGTGAAGCCGAGTTTTTCGCTGGTCGTCGCCTTTACCGCAACGCGTTCTGTATCAATTCGCGCAAGCCTCGCGATGTTCGCGCGCATAGTGTCGCGATGGGCGGATATGCGCGGGAACTCACAAACGATCGTGAGATCGAGATGCGCGATACGGCCGCCTCGCGCGCGCACCCGATCTACCGCGAAAACAAGAAAACGGTCGGATGATGCCCCACGCCATTGCGGATCGCTCGGTGGGAAGTGCGCGCCAATGTCGCCATCGGCGAGCGCACCAAGGATCGCATCTGTAAGCGCATGAAGCGCGACGTCGGCGTCGGAATGCCCGGTGAGAGCCTTGTCGCAGGGAATTCGGATGCCCCCCAGGATGACGTGATCGCCTGGTCCGAAAGCATGCACGTCGAATCCCGAGCCTGTGCGCACATCACCGAGAGCAGCGGTTTGCGCGGCTTCCGCGCGCGCAAAGTCATCTGGCGTTGTGAGCTTGATATTCCCTGGCTCGCCTTCAAATACGCTGACTTTCATACCGGCCCATTCCGCGAGCGCCGCATCGTCGGTGAAGTCGTCGCGACCCTGCGCGGCGGCGCGCCGATGCGCTTCAAGCAGGGCAGGAAAGGCAAATGCTTGCGGCGTTTGTACCAGTCGGATCGAATTGCGATCGAGCGTCGTCTCGATAATTCCGCCTGCGTCCACGCGTTTGACCGTGTCGGTGACCGGTAGTGCAGGTATTGCCGCACCCGTTTTCTCGGCAGCCGCGATTGCGCGCGCAATCAGGTTGGCGCTGGCAAAGGGCCTGGCCGCGTCATGAACCAGCACAATGTCAGGTTTGCGCGGTTCCAAGGCCTCAAGGCCTGCCCGTACCGAAGCCTGGCGCGTTGCGCCTCCCGAAACAGGTGTGAGGATATTCATACCGTCGGTCAGCGCGCGCACGAGCGCGAGGTCTTCGGGTCGTATCACGGGCTGGACGAGGGAAACTCCGGGAACGCCAACAAAGGCCGAGAGGGTATGCTGGAGCAGTGTATCGCCGCCGATGCGGCGGAATTGCTTGGGTAGATCGCCGCCGGCCCGTACGCCCTGACCGGCCGCTACAACGATGGCTGCGACACGCGCCATTTGCTGCTCCTTGATTCCGCTCTGCTTTAGCGCTTTCCGGGCAATGCGGAAACGCAGTAACCAATAGCCGGAATGAACAGGTTTTTTGCATTGCAGCACTTGCACTGCGAAGCGAAATGGCTAACCTGTGAGCAATAAAAGGGGCAGCCTAAATGGTAGGCAAGAGGCCTGCGGCAGAAAAAATCGACTATTTCCTTGGCGATCCGCTCGCCATTGGGCCTGTCGAAGTTCCAAATCGCGTTGTTTTGGCCCCGATGTCCGGCATTACCGACGCGCCATTTCGTCGTCTGGCGGAAAGGCTTGGAGCTGGCCTGGTGGTCTCAGAGATGACCGCATGCGCGGGCCTCGCAAGAGGGGGGCGCGAGCCAGCCGTCCGCAGCGAGGGTTCAGGCGTCGGGGTCCATGTGGTGCAACTCGCAGGATGCGCACCGCAATGGATGGCCGAAGGCGCCCGCATTGCCGAGGCGCAGGGCGCCGACATCATCGACATCAACATGGGTTGCCCTTCCAAGCAGGTGACAAACGGCGCTGCGGGTTCCGCATTGATGCGCGACCTCGACCTTGCCCTGAGCCTGATCGAGACAACGGTGTCTGCAGTGCGCGTACCGGTTACGCTGAAGATGCGGCTCGGTTGGGACGAATCCACCATCAACGCACCCGCGCTTGCACAGCGTGCCGAGGCCGCCGGCATCAAATTGATTACAGTTCACGGTCGCACCCGGTGCCAGTTTTTTGACGGACGAGCCGACTGGCGCGCGGTTCGAAGGGTCAAACAAGCTGTCGCGATTCCCGTCGTTGTAAATGGCGACATCCACTCTTGTGCTGATGCCGTTCAGGCTCTGGTCGATTCCCGCGCCGACGCGGTCATGATCGGCCGCGCCGTTCAGGGGCGCCCTTGGTTGCCTGGTCAAATCGCGCGGTACTTCGCAACCGGCGCACACTCCGTTACGCCATCACTTGCCGAGCAATTCGATCTCATCGACGCGCTTTATGAGGAAATGCTGAATCACCATGGACTGACGATCGGTCCTCGCCATGCCCGCAAACATCTAGGTTGGGCGCTCAATTCGGCGGCTGTCACCGCCGGAGCCTCGGCCGAACTGCTCAAGCACCATCGCAACCGCGTGCTGACCGCCGAAGAGCCAAGAAGCGTGCGTCTGATGTTGGCCGAGGCTTTTGACGATTTCGGGCGGAGGGCAGCGGCATGACGCGGGCGCACGCTCTCTCCGCAATCGTCCATACACCGGCTGACGCGATGCTGCATGCGCTGCCACATCCCGTGATCATGGTGTCGCCCGACGGAAAAATCGCCGACGCCAACGTCGCCGCCGAACAATTTTTTGATGCGTCGACGTCAATGCTGCGTCGACACTCGCTGCGTGAGCTTGTGCCATTTGGCTCGCCCTTGCTGACATTGATCGAGCAGGTGAGACATCGCGGTGCGGCCGTCAACGAATACAAGGTCGATTTAGCCACGCCACGAAACCCCGGCGAGCGGCTCGTCGATCTGTACGTGGGGCCGCTTCCCGAATACCCGGAACATGTCATCGTCATGCTGCAGGAACGCACCATCGCCGATAAAATGGACCGGCAGCTCACCCACCGCGGCGCGGCGCGTTCGGTCATCGCCTTGGCCGCCATGCTCGCCCATGAAATCAAAAATCCGCTGTCCGGCATTCGCGGTGCCGCGCAACTTTTGGAGCAATCCGCGGGCGACGACGATCGACCGCTTACCAAGCTGATTTGCGACGAAACAGACCGTATCGTGAAGCTCGTCGACCGCATGGAAGTTTTTGCGGACGAGCGTCCGATCGACCGGGAACCTGTCAATATCCATGTGATCCTGGATCATGTGAAACGGCTGGCACAATCGGGCTTTGCGCGACATATCAAATTCACTGAGGAATACGACCCGTCGCTGCCGCCGGTCCTCGCCAATCGCGATCAGCTTGTTCAGGTGTTTCTAAACCTGCTCAAGAACGCCGCCGAAGCCATCGCGGAAGGCGCGAGCGACGGAGAAATACAGCTCACCACGGCGTTTAGACCCGGGGTGCGGCTGTCGGTGCCTGGCAGCAAAACACGTGTTTCCCTGCCTCTCGAGTTCTGCGTCAAGGATAACGGGCGGGGCGTCCCCGAAGATCTGATGCCGCATTTGTTCGATCCCTTCGTCACCACAAAACAGAGCGGCAGCGGCCTTGGTCTCGCATTGGTTGCCAAGATTGTGGGTGACCATGGCGGCATCATCGAGTGTGAATCGCAGCCGCGACGGACGATCTTTCGCGTGCTTATGCCCATCTACAGCGGTGACGGAAATGTCACCGACGACGCATCGCCGGTTCCCAATTCGTGAGATTAGATATGCCGACTGGAAGCATTCTGGTTGCCGACGACGATGCAGCGATCCGCACTGTGCTCAATCAAGCTCTTTCGCGTGCCGGATACGAGGTGCGCTCGACCGGCAACGCGGCTACTCTTTGGCGATGGATTGCACAAGGCGACGGCGATCTGGTCATCACCGACGTCGTCATGCCCGATGAGAATGCATTTGATCTGATTCCGCGTATTCGCAAAGCCCGTCCTAACCTACCGATCGTCGTCATGAGCGCGCAGAATACGTTCATGACAGCAATTCGTGCTTCGGAGCGGGGCGCCTATGAATATTTGCCGAAGCCTTTCGATCTCAAGGAACTGATTGGCATTGTGGGCCGCGCTCTGGCAGAGCCGAAAGAGCCGCGTGCGGCAAATCAGAAAAGCGAAGAGTTTGAAGGAATCCCGTTGGTCGGCCGGTCGCCGGCCATGCAGGAAATTTACCGTGTGCTGGCGCGTCTGATGCAGACCGACCTGACTCTCATGATCTCCGGCGAGTCCGGCACTGGCAAGGAATTAGTGGCGCGTGCTTTGCACGACTATGGGAAACGTCGCGCTAGTGCGTTTGTCGCCATAAACATGGCAGCGATCCCGCGAGACCTGATTGAATCCGAACTGTTTGGACACGAGAAAGGCGCCTTCACTGGCGCCAATAGCCGCAGCGCTGGTCGCTTCGAGCAGGCGGAAAGCGGAACGCTTTTTCTCGATGAGATCGGCGACATGCCCATGGAGGCGCAGACGAGATTGCTCCGCGTACTGCAACAGGGCGAATACACAACCGTCGGTGGCCGCACGCCCATCAAGAGCGACGTCCGGATCATCGCCGCGACGAACAAAGACCTTCGGCTGCTGATCCAGCAAGGCCTATTCCGTGAAGATCTGTTCTTCCGGTTGAACGTCGTTCCTCTGCGACTACCGCCGCTTCGCGAACGCACCGAAGATATTCCCGACCTTATTCGCCACTTCTTTGCACAAACTCAGCGCGAGGGTTTGCCGCCAAAGCAGATTGATCAGGCTGCGCTCGATCGTGTGAAGCGGCATCGCTGGCCCGGCAATGTTCGCGAACTGGAGAATCTGGCTCGCCGGCTGGCGGCACTCTACCCACAGGAGACGATCACAGCTGCGGTGATTGATGCGGAATTAGCGCAGCCTGCGCTTCCCGTTGGGAGCGACGAACCGCGCGGGGATGAAAATCTTAGCGGCGCGGTCGAGCGCCACCTCGCGGCGTATTTCGCCGGGTTTGAGGACGGCCTGCCGCCGGCCGGGCTGTATCACCGCATTTTGCGCGAGATCGAATACCCGTTGCTGACGGCGGCTTTGGCTGCCACTCGCGGAAATCAGATCCGCGCGGCGGATCTATTGGGGCTTAACCGCAACACCTTACGGAAGAAAATCCGGGACTTGGACATCCAGGTCTTCCGCGGCGGCAACTGAAAAGCCTGCAATAAGGCCTTTGCGCCGCGGATTTGTCGCAATTCGGCAACTATCCATATTGGTCTCAGCGCTCAATTGCTTATCACAATCGCCTTTGCACTTTTAATCTCATTCCAGATCAATCGCGGTCCAGACCAGTCAGGCAAGCTGCGCTGTCAGGTGCAAATGTCATTGTTTACCTTTCCAAACTCAACCCGGCAGTGCCTCCAGGCGTTGCCGACGATCAGGGTCCATTGTGTCCTTAATTTCCCCTCTGAGTGCTAATCCACCGCCCGAGTCGGTAACCGTTGTCGCTCTTGTGGGTAGCCGGCACTCGGCAATGACCCACACGCCCTGAAAATTCTTTCAGATGAGCGAAACCTTCTTCCCACCGGTCCGAAAAGACATCCCATGACCAACCCGGCAGTGCCTCTAGGCGTTGCCGATGTACCGGGTCCAGCTTTTCTCTGGTTCGCGACCCAAGTACCAAGTCCATAATTGTCATCGCTTTTGTAGGTAAACGGTACCCGGCAATGGCCGACACGCACTGAAAATTCTTTCAGATGAGCGAAACCCTCTTCCCACTGGTCCGAAAAGACATCCCATGACCAACCGGGCAATGCCTCTAGGCGTTGCCGACGCAACGGGTCCATTGTGTCCTTTTGTGTCCTTTGGTTGCTGACCCAAACACCAAGGAGATAGCCGCCTTCGCTCTTGTAGAAAGTAGGAACTGGGCTAGGTCCATGTTCTTCGACAAATGTTTCCAACAACCCATACCAGAACATCCACGATTCAGTCGTCTGCGTTACAAGATAAGCGCGAAGCGATTGGGCAAAGTCTTCATTCACTGATGTAGGCAGATCAAAAACGATTTTTGTCAAATCCCCTGCGCCGACTGATCGTTTTCTTTTCGCCCCCAACTCAATTCGCAATTGGTCAAGTTCGTCAGACAGCCTATCGTCGTGTGATTTCAGCGCCTCAAGAACATCCCAGATTGGTTTGAAATCGCTTGCCTCAAGTGCCTCTTCGGCATTCTCGGTTTGCTGTCACCGCTTCACATCAAACGTCTTCGTGGGGAAGAAAAGGAAAATCTAAAAGTGCAATTTATCCCAAGAAAAGTCCTGTTCCTCGATGGCGGCTCTAAGGAATTTAAGTGAGATGCGTCACCGCTTGATCGTATGCGGTTTGCCAGAATGGCGCGGCCTGCTCTAGCGCCGACATACAACCGGTGAAATTCCACGGCACTCGTAATTGTCCGCTTTACCCCCGAAAGCGGACATTCGGTGGTGTGAGCGGTATGTCCGCTAAGTGCCAAAAGCGGACATCGGCCTGATTTTTTGTCGCACTCGCCGCCCGGTCGCAAAGTGCTAGGCTATAGCCATTGCACAAAGCGTGGTCCCTCGCGGAGGGCACATGCAACGACGCCAGTTCATCGCGGTTCTCGGCGGCACGGTGGCGACGTGGCCGCTTGCGGCGGTCGCGCAGCAATCGGCAATTCCGACAATAGGATTTCTAAGGAGTACACGACCAGATGCCTCAACAGACCTATTGGTGGCGTTGCGCAAAGGCCTGAAAGAAACCGGCTACGTCGAGGGTCAGAACCTAACTATCGAATATCGCTGGGCGGAAAATCAGCAGGAGCGACTGTCGGCCCTGGCGGCCGATCTGGTTCGCCAACGGTGCGTCGTAATTGTAGCCGGCGGCGTAAATGCCGCGTTCGCAGCAAAAGCCGCGACCGCGACCATACCGATCATTTTTGCGACCGGCGACGACCCGCTCAGGAGCGGCCTCGTGGGGAGTTTCAACCGGCCGGGAGGTAATATTACCGGCGTGTTCTCCGTCTCCGCTTCTATGGAGGGTAAGCACCTGGGGCTGCTGCGCGAGGTTGTGCCTACGGCTGCCGTGATCGGCATGCTCGTGAATCCAACTAGCCCAGGTTCCGAGAGGCAAGAACGAGAGACGCAGGCGGCGGCGCAGGCCCTTGGGCAACAGCTTCATGTTTTCAAGGCTAGCGGCGAGCGCGATATTGATAATGTCTTCGCTACCCTTACCCAATATCGGATTGGCGCACTTCTCATTGCGGCCAATGCACTCTTCACCGGCCAGCGCGATCAACTGGTCGCGCTGGCGGCGCGTCACGCTATGCCTGTGTTGCATTATACGCGCGAGTTCGCTGAAGCCGGCGGGCTAATGAGCTACGGTTCCAGCCTTACGGATGCATATCGTCAGGTCGGCGTCTATGTCGGCCGGGTTCTCAAAGGCGAGAAGCCAGCCGACTTGCCAATTATACAGTCGTCCACGTTCGAGCTAGTGATCAATCTCAAGACCGCCAAAACGTTGGGCCTCACCGTTCCATATGGTCTGCTCAACGCTGCAGATGAGGTGATCGAATGAATGACGGAATGTCCGCTTATGTCACAAAGCGGACATCCCTAGTTGCACCGCACATGTCCGCTATTGGGGGTAAAGCGGACATGACCTTTTGCGCTGCGCATGTCTGCTTTTGACCCAAAGCGGACATTGGGCGACTAGATCGCCCGCGTAGCGACCCCCTTCCGGCGTGCTAGGTTAAGCCAATACGATGCCTTGTCCTGAGCCTCGGGGGAGGCAATGAGACGGCGCGAGTTCATATCGCTTCTCGGCGGTGCAGTGGCGGTCTGGCCCCTTGCAACGCGCGCACAGCAAGCTGAGCGGGTGCGCCGCATCGGCGTGCTGATGCATACTGCCGCGGATGATGCGGACGGACAGACCCGCTTGGCGGCGTTTCTGCAGGGGCTGCAGGAGACAGGCTGGGCCGTCGGCCGCAACGTCCATATCGACACCCGATGGGCCTCCGCCAATGCCGACCGCTTCCGCAGTCATGCCGTTGACTTGCTCGCGCTAGCGCCGGACGTCGTTTTCGCCTCTACGAGCCAGAGTGTTGCAGCTTTCCAAAACGCCACCTCGACCGTACCAATCGTGTTTGCGGGGGCGACGGATCCGGTTGCCCAGGGTTTCGTCGACAGTATTGCTCGGCCGGGCGGTAACATCACTGGATTTACTGTCGTTCCCGAGTTCAGCATAAGTGCCAAATGGCTGGAACTCATGAAGCAGATCGCGCCTGGCGTCACGCGTGTGGCAGTCATTCGCGATACTGCGGCACAGACCGCTCTCGGGCAATTTAGTGCGATCCAGGCCATGGCGCAGTCGCTCGGGGTTGAGGTCCAAGCCATGGGCATGCGCGACGCGCCCGAGATCGAACGCGCGATCGCGGCTTTCGCAAGCAGGCCGAATTCTGGACTGATCCTGACGGTGTCCCCGCAAGCGATTGTGCATCGCGCATTAATCATCGCGCTTGCGGCCCGCCACCGGTTGCCGGCCGTGTATGGGCTGCGCGTTTTCGTTGCCGACGGTGGACTGGTTTCTTACGGGGCTAATGCTTCCGACGCCTACCGGGGTGCCGCTACCTACGTCGATCGCATCCTTAAGGGCGAAAAGCCCGCGGACCTCCCGGTGCAGT
>DATDLC010000013.1:0-32482 GCA_036519515.1 Pseudolabrys sp.
GCAGCTTGTATTGAAAAGATTGTTGTTCATTTCGCCATGCAATCGTTCATGAATTTATTCCAGCTTCGCAATTTAATTTTTTGTGCCCGAGCCTGCTTTTTACAGCTAGACCATTTTTTACGACCTTCTTCTTCCGCGATCCGTGACTTTTCAGCTCCTCTATCAACGAAGGGCGGCGGCGCAAAAACCGAATGAGGCGCCTGCGCGAATGCACTGCCGTCAACAAGGACAGCGGCCGTTGCAAAGACGGCGAGTGCTCTAAACGGCGGCTTCACATTTCCTCGCAATAGACGTTCTGCAGACATCCGGTCTCCTCGGGTGTGTACTTTCGGAGACCACTCATATTGAGCTCTCTGCGCAACAGGGCGACGTCAAGATGATAGTCTTTGAGGGCGTTTGAGAGACAAGTACTGACGAATTTCCGGTTCGCGGGCCACCCGACTTTCTTGCCCTTCGCCTCCGCCTTGCATGCAACAATCGCCTGTTTTACGGCAATCTCCTGAAGTTGGGCCGGCGTGAGTTTGACGGTCTTTGCGACGCAATTGCTCACGAACTTACGGCTCGTGGGCCAACTGATCTTCTTCTCCTTAGCCTCCGCCTTGCATGTAGCGGTCGCCTCTTTTAGGGCAACCACCTCAGCGCTAGGCGTCTTCGCGGCCTCGGCAGGGCTGGGCGTGAATGCGGTACCGCCGACAACGACGATCGCCATAGTGCCGGCACACAAAGTCGTGGTGAAATGATGCATGATTACCCTCCCTAGAGATGACGCTTTTTAAGTCGCTTTTTCGCGGTTAGGTGACCGAGATTCGGACCGCGACGCCGTACGAGGCAATTGGACTTGGGTCCAACTCGATCTTGCAATCCAGGCGTCAAATAATTTGTTCACGTCCCCAAAGAAGGAGGCGAGTATGCCTTCACTCATTCCCGACGCCGTTGCCTTCGAGAGGAGGCTTGCGGGGTTGCCACTCATAAAGCATCCAGCGCGCGAACTTGTATTAACCGCCGGTTCAAAGACCGGCAGGCTGCTTTTCCTCAGGAGTGGCGCGGTGGAGGTCATCAAGGATGGAGAGAAGATCGCCCAGGTATCGGCACCCGGCTCGGTATTCGGCGAGCAGGCCATCCTCCTAGATCAGCCTCATACCGCGGACGTAAGAACCCTGGAGCAATCCGAGTTCTATGTCGCCGACGCGCAGGCGATGCTTGCTGGCGATCCAACCGTCGCCCTCTACGTGGCGGCGATCCTCGCGCGCCGACTCGATGCCGCCAACCGATCGCTTATCGAGGTCAAACACCAGCTCCAAGCCGGCGAGTCTCTTAGCATGATTGGCAAAACGGTCGAGAAGGTGGAGGAACAGTTAGGCTACAGCGGCGACGCCAGCCTCGTATATGCCGGCTATCCGTTCGATCCGTTTCGGCCCGACAAATCGGTACACTGAAGTTTCACTGTCATAATTGGTATGAATCGCGCCGCCGTGACCGTCGGTGTTAGCAGCCCAGCCCTGGTCGCCAAGGAGACGAGGCGACCAGGGCTTGGAGGAGACGGGCCAGCTAACCCGCAGATCGATGATCCGACCGCATGATCTGTCAGTAAATGGTGCTGTAATCGTGGTAGTGCGCTTGCGGCAGATTGCCCGTAGAGCCCATCATGCCGAGTGGGTCGAGGGAAACGGTGGAAGGGGTTTTGCCAACGGTCGGTTCAACTGACCAGGCGGTGAATGCAACGAGGGCTACGATCGCGATGCCGAACAGGATACGCATGGGTGTCTCCTTTTGGGGTTTTCGCCAGCGCCGAGCGCTCTTGAATTGACCCAACCCTAATTGCGTTCGTCTCGCTTCGCTGTGTCGTGCATCACAAAAAAACGCATTTGCACGGTATTGTCGTAATCGCGTTTGCGATTCGGTACATGGTTCACCGACCCGTCGCTAACGTTGATTATGCCTCCTCTTATAATGTCTGCGGTCGTCCCTTAACGACTAGCATCCGGCATAACCTGTAGGAGCGGCCCGGGTCCAACTGAGATCTTGCCGGTGAACGGCCGGTCGTGCGCGGCGATTAGCAACACGGACGCGGCCACACCCGTTGCAAAGAGGCCGACCGCGATGGCAGAAGCGATCCGATTGTCGCAGTGGATCATGGCAATCGCGAATAACGCTGCAACTGCCTGCACGAACAAGCAGAGCCACTTCACTAAATTGACGTGAGACTGACTGATGATGATCCGCTGTCGACGCGCATCGAATGCGGTTTCAAGCGCAGTGGCGATTTCACGCTGTGCAGTTTTCTGGCCTTCGCTATTGGGGGTCAGAGCAAGTGTCGACTGGAGCGTCTCCACAAGCAAGGGTGGCGTAAACCGCAAGGTCGCGGTGCCCCGAGCCATCATCGGCCATTCTTGAGTTGCGGCTTGCTCAATGTGGCGGCGGATGAGGGCGCGCAAGCGCGATTCCGGTTCGCCCGGAAAAGCAGCGGCAAGGACCACGACGGCTCTGAGCGCGCTCGCTTCACGATCGACCGCCGTATTGGCCCGTTCGTTGTCGTTCCAGACCTGCGCCGCAGTGAACGCGACAAAAAGGCCGAAGATAATGCCCAATGGCGGGAGCATTCCGGGGGAAATTGCCTTGAATGCACGCGCTCGCTCGCCCTTCGCGAGGCCCGTGACGAGCCCGCAGATTCCTGCAGCCAGCAAGTACGTCAAGCCGAAAACGAGCAACGCCATCCAAAAGATTGGCAAATTGTGCAGCCAGTCGGCCATGTTTAGCGCCCCGCTATCCCAACTCTAAGGTGGTGACACCGAATACTCGCTCCAGCCCCAATGGCGGAATCTCACCGGTATACATCCGCGCAGTCTCGAACACCGGGGCTAACCCCAGGTCTTGAGCCAGCGCAATCGCGTTGCGGTTGACGCTCGGAACGTCGAGGAAAATCTCACCGCCGTCCGCACTTGCCAGTAAAGCTCCCAGCACCGCTTCGGCGGCCTCGCGGTCGTCGGCAACAAGCGGGCCGATCTTGTTGCCCCTGCGACAGGGACGCATCACGCCCCAAGCGGCAAGTCGGCCGTCACGTACGAATGCGCGCCCGACATGTCCGGGCGAGCCAATCCAAGCACGCAAGAATGCAGCGCGCGGGGCCGGAAATACCGTCGCATCGTCAGCCGCCACCAACGCCAATGGCACTTCAGCCAGCGCGACGAGATTATACTGAGGCGAAAGCCAAATGGCCTTCAATAACGTTGATTCATAAGCAGTCTATCCCCGCCGCGAGCCGCCGCCACCTAACGCCGGTCACCCTCGAGGTGATGCTTACACGGTCCCGTAATTGCTCAAAATGCACGACAGATTGGGAGCTTAAGGGACAGGCGGAACCTTGCCGAAACGGGAGCAATAGAATTAGGAAACCGCTGCTCTATCCTGCTGAGCTACGGGACCGTTCACGGGCGATGTAGCATAGTGGCACGGGCAACGCACCGGCTCGGCTAGTCGACCTTTGCGCCTGACGCTGCGACGACGTCCTTCCACATTGTTCGCTCCTTCGCGGCGAAAGCAATCGCGCCTTCAGGCGTGCTGGAAAGAACACGTGCGCCGGCGACGAGGAACCGCTCCTGGATCGCCTGTTCACCAGCAATCTGTCGCTGGGCGGCGGACAGCCTATCGACGATCGGCCGCGGGGTTGCTCCCGGCAGCACGAAGGCCGCCCACGATGTCACCACGAAATCCTTTATCCCGGCTTCGCCCATGGTGGGAACGTCCGGCAATGTCGGCCAGCGCTGTGCCGAAGTGACGGCCAGGGCGCGCATTTTTCCCGACTGGATGACCGGCACGTACGAAGCCAGATTATCGATCGCAAAATTGACGTCGCCGGCCAGCATGGCCGGGATGGTCTGCGCGGCGCCACGAAACGGGACGTGTGTGCCATCGATTCCCGTTTGCTTGACGAACATCACGCCGGACAGGTGCGGCGACGTACCAACGCCAGGACTGCCGTAACTGACCCGGCCCTTTTGCTTTGCCCAGGTCAGAAATTCAGCCAAAGTCTTTGCCGGCACATGATCCGTAGGGACGACAAACACATTGGGTAGTTCCCAGGTGAGCGATGCCGGAATCATGTCGTGTTCGGGATCGTAAGGCATCTTGTTGTAGAGATACTGGTTGATCGCGAAATGGCCGATGGTCGCGGCACCAATGGTGTAGCCATCGGGCGGGCTGCCTGTGAGAGCCGCAATGCCGATAT
The DNA here is from genome assembly GCA_036519515.1 of Pseudolabrys sp. GTDB lineage: Bacteria > Pseudomonadota > Alphaproteobacteria > Rhizobiales > Xanthobacteraceae > Pseudolabrys. The sequence goes on from DATDLC010000013.1 coordinate 4,226, forward strand.
TGCCGCCGGCGCCGGCGCGGTTTTCGATCACGAAAGGCTGGCCAAAAATATCCTTCAAGCGCTCGGCCAGGATTCGCGTCAGCACGTCGGTCGAGCCGCCGGCCGGATAGGGTACGATGATGCGTACCGGATGATCGGGCCAACGGGCGTCTTCACCGTACGCTCCAGTCACAGCCATCGCGCTGACGGCAGCAACCGATGTCAGGAACTTGCGGCGGCTTGGCAAAGTCCGGCGCGTTTGCATTGATAGCCTCCCGGTGTTTCTTGACAACGTCAGCTGGCGTTTCAGGCATTCTAGCGTCTGGCCGCCATCTTTAACGACCGAATTTATTGCGGGTTTTGACATTTGATGAAGCATTTTCTGTTCGCGGCATGCCTTGCAATCGTGTCTATCGCGAATCCGATGGACTTCGCCTCCGGCGCTGAAGGCGCAGGAATCCTGCAAGCTTGCGGCCATCGGAGGGGGCGCCGTCGCAAGCGTCCGCGATGGACGTACGCTGCTGCTCGCCGATGGTCGGGAAGTACGGCTGGCGGCAATCGAGGTCGTCGACAGCAGTCGCGACGCATTGCAATCGCTTGTCGCCGGACGCGAACTGCGACTGATGCGGCTTGGCCCCGACCAGGACCGCTACGGGCGCGTGGTCGCCTTCGTTCATGTCGGCGACAGCCAAAGATCCGTCCAGGAAATGCTGCTGGAACAGGCCAGGCGCGAGTCGCGGCGAGGATCGGCGACAAAGCCTGCGCCGATATCCTATTGCGTTCAGAACGAGTTGCACGCGCTGCGCGACGGGGTCTTTGGGCCGACCCCAATTTCGCCCCTTTACGGCGGGAGAATCTTGCCCGAATTGCAGCCTCGCAGGGCCAATTTGCACTGGTTGAGGGCAAGGTCTTGTCGGTGCGGGAAAGCGGCGCCACAATATATTTGAATTTCGGGCGGCGCTGGACGCGCGACTTTACGGTAACGATTCTTAAGCGTCATCGGCGAGAATTCGCCGCGGCGGGCATCGACCCGAAAGGGCTGGAGGGGCGTCCGATTCGAGTACGCGGTTGGATCGAGCAGCGCGGCTGCCCCATTATGGATGCCGTGGCCCCTGAGCAGATCGAGCGCGCCGAGTAAACGTTCGTGCGTAGGGCGGGTATGGGTACGTTGAAATCCGGATTCGCAGGTCAAGCGCTTCTTGCCGCCATGGCGGTGGCTTTGGCCGGCTGCACCAGCACGTCCGATAACCGCCTGATTTCGCTGCCGGTGCCACAGGCTTCGTCACAGGCCGAGCCCGATCCTGCGACGCAACGCGAGCATGCACGCATACTTGCGTCCTATGGCGGCGAACATGACAACGCGCGCATGCATGCAATGATCGAGAAGACCGTCGAGCGTCTCGTTGCAGCATCCGAGCGCCCTGACCTGAAGTACCAGGTCATCATTCTCAACTCGCCGTCCATCAACGCTTTCTCTCTCCCGAACGGCCGCCTCTACATCACGCGCGGGTTGATCGCGCTTGCCAATGACAAGGCCGAACTCGCCTCGGTCCTCTCGCACGAAATGGGACACGTGATCGCGCGTCATGCTGCAATTCGCGAGGAGCAGGCCCGCCAGGTCGCGATCATCAGTCACGTGGTCAGCGACGTGCTCAGCGACCCTCAAGTCGGGGCCCTGGCGTTGGCCAAATCCAAGCTCACGCTCGCAGCATTTTCGCGCGCACAAGAATTCGAAGCCGATGGAATCGGCATCGGCATTTCAGCGCGTGCCGGGTTTGACCCCTACGGGGCCTCCCGTTTTTTGACCGACATGCAGCGAAATGCTGACCTCAAAGCGGCCGCCGGTGGGGCCGATCCGCGCGGACTGGATTTTCTGTCGAGCCATCCCGCGACGCCTGACCGTGTGAAAAATGCGCTCGCGAATGCGCGCCAATTCAGCGGACCCGGCCCAGGCGAACGTGATCGCGGCGAGTACCTCGGCAATCTTGTCGGACTGGTTTATGGCGAGGATCCGAGCGAGGGTTTTGCGCGCGGCCGGCATTTTCTCCACCCCAAGCTCAGCTTCTCGTTCGTCGCGCCGCCGGGCTTTAGTCTCGACAATACTGCGCAGGCGGTGCTCGGGCTCAAGGAAGGTGGCGGCGAAGCCTTGCGCTTCGATGTCGTGGCCGTACCGGCCGAGCAATCATTGCCGGATTACCTCAAGTCGGGCTGGATGGAGAATGTCGATCCGGCAAGCGTCGAAGAGTTTTCGGTGAACGGCTTTCCGGCCGCAACCGCAACGGCTGGCGGAGGCAATTGGTCATTCCGCTTGTTTGCTGTGCGTTTCGGCAGCGAAGTTTACCGTTTCATTTTTGCAGCCAAAGCCAGGACGACACAGGTCGATCTCGCGTTTCGTGAATCGATCATGACTTTTCGCCGCATGACTCTGAAGGAAAGCCAGCAGGTCAGGTCACTCCGTCTGAAGATCGTGACTGTCGGTGCAAACGATACTGTCGAAAAGCTCGCACGCCGCATGGCGACGTCCGATCACTCTCTCGAAAGATTCCGGACGCTCAACGGTCTGGGACCGCATGACAGTTTAAAGCCGGGCGACAAGGTCAAGATCGTCGTGGAGTGACGACGCCGGCACGGCGTCGCGTTCACGCTTTACAATCCTCCCGAAACGAAATGGCCGGGACAAGCCCGCGGGCCATGACGAAACGCGCTCAGCTTTCGCCGCCTTCGTAGTTGATCGTGAACTCGCACGGTACGTCCGGACCCCAGAGGTAAAAAGAATCCTCCGGTTTGTGGTCGCCCGACGGCCAACGTTCGTCCTTCGGGATGTAGTCAATATCGCAGGAATACTCCGCGAAGCTGCCCCACGGATCCCGCACATAGTGGAAATAGTTCGAGCCGAGCACATGCCGGCCGAGGCCCCATCCCTTGGTCCAGCCTTTGTCATGCATGCGCATCGCGCCGAGACCAATGTCATTCACGCTGGAAACATCCCAGCTGCAATGGTGAAAGCCGGGTGCGATGGACTTCACCAAAGCCAGGAGGTGATGGTCGCTGCCGTGGATCCCGTGCATGAAAGCGACGAGGTCGGAGGCGCGATCAGACAGTCGAAGACCCAGCGTCCCCTCATAGAATTTGATCGATTCGGAGACGTCGCGTGTGAAAATCAGGACATGCGAGAGCCGGCGCGGACGCACCGGTGGTGCTTTCTCTCGGGTACTTGCACCGGCAGCGCCGGCGGGAACGGAAATCCACTGACTTTCCGCTTTCCGGTCGGGCGACACCTTCGGCCCGACCCTCACTTCGATCAGCACGCCCTCGTGGTTGCGGAACCAGAAACCGTTGCTCTCGAAGCCGGGCGGCGGGTCGATTAGTTTGACTCCCTGTTTTTCGATGCGCGCTTTCAAGCGCGGAAGGTCGTCGGCATAGCAGCCGAATGAAAGATGATGCAGCGCCTTGGCTTTGCTACCTTCGACGACCGAACCCCAACGGTGGTCGTGGCCAAATGTCTTGATGGCAAGCACGTTGCCGTCGCGCCGCACATCGAGTCCGAAATTGCCGTAGAAATCCTGCGCTACCGACGCGTCGGGTACAGCGAGGACGAACTGGTCGAGCGAATGCACACCGAGGGCATCGGATTCGGTGGTCGGCGCGACGTAGCCGCGAATTGCGGTCATTCCTTACTCCCTTGACTTCGGTAGGGGTGATTGGCCGGCATATAAGCCACAGGGGCGTTGCGAGCAACTGCCATGGCTGCCCAACGCCATGGGCGCAAATAAACCCGTCCCACCTATGGACGCAGACACACATGGCCCATCGACTGCAGCTCCGTGCACGACGAGCGCGATGGTGACCTTCTCCGGATCACCCATGCCGAGGTGATTTCGGATATCGCATTAAGCGCGAATAACCCGGTCGACTACGCATTTGTCGGCGACAGACAACGACCGGCTCTAGGCGTGCCCGATACGATCAAAAACAAGAAAGCCCGGCGCTGGCCGGGCTTTCGAGAATTATAGTCTGTGCAGCTCTACCCTCAGGCCGCCTCTTCCTCGACGCCTTCGTCGGGGCCGCCTTCCTCGGATGGCTTCGGACCGCGGCGCGGGCCCTTGGCGAGAGCCGCTTCGATCTCCTTGATCGCTTCGGTCTCGGTGACGCGCTGAACCGCCGCGATTTCTCGCGAGAGCCGATCGAGAGCAGCTTCGTAAAGCTGCCGCTCCGAGTAGGACTGCTCGGGCTGGGTCTCCGACCGGTAAAGGTCGCGCACAACCTCGGCAATGGCGACGATATCGCCCGAATTGATCTTGGCTTCGTATTCTTGCGCCCGGCGCGACCACATGGTGCGCTTGATGCGCGCGCGGCCCTTGAGAGTCTCAAGTGCGCGCTTGACGAGCGGCGCCTCGGCCAGCTTGCGCATGCCTACAGAGACGATTTTCGCGGTCGGAACCCGCAGGGTCATCTTGTCCTTGATGAAGTTGATGACGAACAGTTCGAGCTTGGCGCCCGCAACTTCCTGCTCTTCGATCGCGGTGATCTGACCGACCCCATGGGCCGGATACACGATAAACTCGTTAGTCTTGAAGCCTTGTCGTTGCGTAGTCTTTTTATTGCTGGTCATTCCGGGCATGACTCCTTCGCCGGGCCCTTTTCGGGTACGGGCCATCTTGGCTGCGGGATCCCCACCGCGGACGGCACCGCGAGAGGCGTGGGAGGTCCGCCGCACCGCAGCAGACTTTTTGGATCCCCGGCTCATGCCGGCGGAGCCTTTCTTTGATTTATGACGCATTTTTCCTGCCACTGCTCACGCGTGGATCGCACGCCCTCTAAACTGGAAACCGGGGAACTCAACCACCGAAAAATAAGGCTCCCGAATGGGGAGCGCACCGGCGGCAACGTCGTTCCTGTCCATTTTTTTTATATATAGCACATTTTTAGGCGGAAACAAAGTGTTATGGCGACGTAGAATGGCGATTTCCCTTAGCCAATCGTGCAATTTGGCTGAATCGGTTAACACCAAGCAACAAAGTAACAAGCGGCAAAGCCCGCGATGGTAGCCGGATGGGGCTCACTCCCCGGTTCCGGATTGCGGCGAAAAGAACTTTTTGAACTTCTCAGGCACACCGTCCCATTCCTTGGCATCCGGCGGCGCCTCTTTCTTGACCGTGATATTCGCCCAGGTTTTCGCGTACTCGGCGTTCAATTCGAGCCACTTTTCGAGACCGGCCTCGGTATCCGGCTTGATCGCCTCGGCGGGGCATTCCGGCTCACACACGCCGCAGTCAATACATTCGTCCGGGTGGATAACGAGCATGTTTTCGCCTTCGTAGAAGCAGTCCACCGGACACACCTCTACGCAGTCCATGTATTTGCATTTAATGCAGTTTTCGACGACGACGTAAGTCATTCCCCACTCCGGCCAACCAACTCGTAACGCTGCCTAACGTAACCCCAAATAAGCTGCAACCTGCGCGGCTACCACCCTTCGGACCTAGCCGATCGGTCCAGAAGGAAAAGAACAGAAGGCCCCGCTCGCGGATTCTCAGGTCAAATCGCGGTAAAGCGCGCGCGCAACGGGCGCACCGCCGCGCTGTTCGCAAAGGCCTTCGACTCGGACCACCCGCACGGTCCGGTCGAGCGCAACCGTAACCACATCGCCAATCCGGACCGGATGACTGGCGGCCGTCATGCGCTTGCCGTTAAGTCGGACGAACCCTGCTGTCGTAAGGGCGGCGGCATCGGTTCGCGTTCGCACCATCCGGGCGTGCCACAGCCATTTGTCGATACGTTGACGTTCCAGGTCCTTGGCAACCGTGCTCAAGACGGCTCTTTGTTGGTCTGTTCCAACTGCTGTTTAAGCGCAGCGAGCTTGGCAAACGGGGAATTCGGATCCGGCTGCTTGTCGCGCCCGCCGGAGCTGCCGCCGAAAGGCTTTGCGTAATACAGCTCGCGCTCTGCCCGCTCGACGTGCCCGCCGCGTTCGCGCCGCGGCCGTTCACGACGCGCAGCGTGGTCTTGCCGATCTGCACGCTGACCTTGACGCTCCACCCGTTGCTGCCGTTCGTGCCGCTCCTGCCGCTTCTCCGGATCCGGGCGTTCGCCACGATCGTGACGCGGGCGGCGCGGACCTCGTGACGGCTGAGCGGATTCGGAAGGAGCCGATGCCGCGACACCTTCGGCCGACGTGGTCGTCGGCGCCGCGGCAGCATCGGAGGCAACGGCCTGCGGTTGTTGTGGACGTTGCCGGCGTGCCCGATGTGGTCGACGTTCGGACCGGCCAGCAGGACGCCAGACTTCGACAAACGCGGTTTCTTCGACGGGCTTGTTTTCAGCAGGCGTCACCGGTGGCGTATCAGTCGCGGCGGTTTGGATCGCGGCAGCCTCGGCGGACGGCTCGGGTGCTGCTTCCACCGCAGGCACAGTCTCCGGCACAGTTTCCGGAGCCACGAGCTCTGGCTCGGGCAGCAATGAGCGCGACTGCAGCTCGGCGACCGGTTCAACTTTTTCTGGCGACGGAGCGACTTCGACTGGCGATTCTGCTGGCGCGGGCGAGCCGTCGCTGACAGCAGCCGCCTCGGTCGCAACCGCGGAAGTCGGTGCGATGGGTTCGGCCGGCTTCGGCTTGCGATCCATCCGATAGCCGATTGAACGCAAAATCGAGGCGAAGTCCTCACCTGAGGCGCCGGTGAGCGACGTCATTGCGCCGGTGATCAGAAAGCCGCGCCCATCGAATACGCCGTCGGGCTTGGGACCCGGCGCGCCTTCACGCCAGGACAACGCCGGCCGGATAAGATCCGCCAACCTTTCCAGGATGTCGACGCGCACCGCGCGCTCGCCGCAAATGCGATAGCCCGCGGTTCGATAAAGCGCCTTGGGCGTCTCCTTGTCGACCGGAATCGATGTACGCCCGCTTGCTGCAAGGTGCAGCAGATCGCCGACGCCCTTCGCCTCCGGACTTTCATGTTTGATCGCCCACAGTTGCGTCGCTAGCGCACGTGGCGCGGGCTTCAGCAGCGCCGGCAGGTAGATGTGATAGGCGCCAAAACGCACGCCATATTTACGCAGTGTTGCTCGAGCCGGCTGGTCGAGCCCCTTGACCTCGTCGGCCACTTTTTGCCGTTCCAGAACGCCAAGCGACTCCACGAGCTGAAATGCGACACCACGCGCCATGCCGGTAATGTCGTCAGCAGCCGTCAGTGAGAACAACGGCGCTAACAATTTTTCGATATGTGTTTTCAACCAAAGATCGAGCCGTGTCTGAACCAGTTCGCGTGCCGGGCCTGTGAGATGCTCGTCGGCAATTATCCGAACGCGGGGACGCAGGGTGTCATCTCCGGGAATAAGTTTCCCGACGAGGTCGCCGGTCCAGCGCAACGCGCCATCGGTCGCCAGAACAATTTGATCGTTGGACGCCTGGGAAATTCTCGTGGCGCGCTCCTCGATCTCGCCTGCCAACACCTTTTGCGCGGCGGCATTGAGCGCCTTGGCTTCGGAGCCAGCGGCAGAGGCGTCGGGTGCGAACATGAACCCGTCGAGCCGGCCGATCACATGGCCCTCGACCGTTACTTCACCTGACTTTCCGATTTCAGTTTCCAGCATTGCGTTTTCTCGAAGCCGCCGCATCAGCACGCTGGTGCGGCGATCGACGAAACGCTCGGCCAACCGTTCGTGCAGCGCATCAGACAGCTTGTCCTCAACCGCGCGCGTGACGCCTTGCCAATGGTCCGGATCGGCAAGCCAATCCGGGCGGTTGGCAACGAAAGTCCAAGTCCTGACATGCGCGATCCGGTTGGAGAGGGTGTCGATGTCGCCGTCGGTCCGGTCGGCATGAGCAACCTGACGAGCGAACCAATCGGTGGGGATGTTACCCTCTCGCATCAGGAATCCATAGAGGGTTACAGCAAGTTCGGCATGGGTCGCCGGCGCAATCTTTCGATAGTCGGGAACCTGGCAGGCATCCCATAAACGCGCGATGGCAGCGCGGTCGCGCGCGAGGCCGCGCACGTCCACCTCGCGCGCCGCGTGTTCCAGGACCAGTATGTCCTCGCCAACAGGCGCGCGGGTGAGGCCCTGCTCGTTCGGCGTGGCCGCAAGTGAGGCCTGCAGGGCGCCAATTGAAGCAAAATCCAGGTCGGTATTGCGCCATTGCAGCAGCCGGACGGGTTCGAAGTTGTGACTTTCAAGGGCTTGCACAAGTTCGGGCTCGAAAGGATCGCAGCGGCCGGTTGTGCCAAATGTACCGTCGCGCGTGGCGCGGCCGGCGCGACCTGCAATTTGGGCAAGTTCGGCCGGATTCAGCTTTCTGAACTGATAGCCGTCGAATTTTCGGTCGGAGGCGAATGCAACGTGATCGACGTCGAGGTTGAGGCCCATCCCAATGGCGTCAGTCGCCACCAGGTAATCGACATCACCGGACTGGTATAACGCTACTTGCGCGTTGCGCGTGCGCGGCGAAAGCGCGCCAAGCACGACCGCCGCGCCCCCGCGCTGACGGCGGATCAATTCTGCTATGGCGTAAACTTCCTCCGCTGAAAATGCGACGATCGCGGATCGCGACGGCAGCCGCGTCAGCTTTTTTTCACCCGCATAAGTGAGCGTCGAGAGTCGCGGCCGGCTGACAACGTGCGCGCCAGGCAGCAATTTCTCCACCATCGGTCGAATGGTGGCAGCGCCCAAAACCAAAGTCTCTTCGCGCGCTCGGGCATTGAGCATGCGATCGGTGAATACGTGACCGCGCTCAAAATCGGCACCCAGCTGAACTTCGTCGACCGCCAGGAAGGCGACGTCAAGGTCGCGCGGCATCGCTTCTACGGTGCAGACCCAGAACCGCGGGTTCGACGGCTTGATTTTTTCCTCGCCGGTGACCAGCGCAACCGAGTCCTTGCCGACGCGGTCGGCCACCTTGTTGTAGACCTCGCGCGCCAGCAATCGAAGCGGCAGCCCGATGACGCCACTGGAATGCGCCAACATGCGCTCGATGGCGAGATGGGTCTTTCCGGTATTGGTGGGGCCCAAAACCGCCGTGACACCGGCGCCGCGGGCTCGCGCTGCTCGGGCAGGCTGCTGAGAAAAACTGATGGTCATTACGCGTCCGGACTGGCGGGAGAGCTTTGGCGTGGCCCCCCACGGCCTCCCTGTATCACAATGCGACGACTGTCATCTGCGTGGTTAAGCTTTAGAACGAGTCTGGAACGAATCGCGCCCGAATCGCTGACTCCGGAGCTGTACGGCTTCGTTCACGGCGACATCTGGAGAGCAGTGGCTGCGCAACCACAAGATGGAGTAGCAGGGCGTCGATTCAAGTGCGCTTTAGCCCCTTTAAAGGTTAATGCGAATGTGGATGCGCCCGGGACCGAAGAGTCAAGAGGCTCGACCTACTGCGTCTTCATTCCGTTGGCCCCAGCCTGAATCGGGGTGGCAACGAACTCCGAAGCTTCGAGCACCGCCTGGCCTATGGGCGTCGGCCCTTGCGCGCGAATAGGCACCAAGACACGGGTTCCGGCGACTGGCGCGAGCCAAACCTCCATGTCGCGCTGCTTGGCGAGATATCTGATCGCCGTTCGAGTCGGAACGAAGCCTGCCACGGGCGTGAAATACGCCGCGCAAACCACGACCGGGCCTGAATAGCCTTTGGCCGATTTCACCTTTTCCATGCGCTTAAAGGCGAATTGCATGTCGTAACGCAGCCGACCGTCAAAGACTTCGTGCGTCCGCTGGCAGGCTTCCGGCACCAGGGGATCGCCCGCGCCCGGCATTCGCACCATCGAGGCAGTCATCGGATCGAGGACGCCGCGCTGAGATGTCTCGGTAATCGGCACACGCGCCGGGTCGTCCTCGGCCGGCGGATCCACCTTGTACTCTTTCACATTGCCGTTGCTGATCGCGATACGGATCGAGTCGAGCCTCTTGCCGCGGCCGCTGATGGTTGCCGTGTAGATCGAGGACAAGGCCCGGCCGCCATTCAGAGTGCCTCGTACGGTGGCGTTGCCTTGGCCGCCTGTAAAAGCACGCAGCAAGCCAGACGTTTGCCCGCTTACTGCCGCGCTATACTGCGTATCGGTGATATCGATCACCCAGCTGCCGGTCCCAATCGGAATGCCGGCAATTGTCGCAGAGTATCGAGCTTCGAGACGTGCTTGTGCCAGCGCCGGCGTGAGCAGGCTGGCAGCAGCCAGGACCGCCATGGCGGATGCCAGGAAGAGGCGCTGTGTCAGTTGACGCAAGACTTGATCCTTCCGCGCGCCGTCACCGTTGACGTTCCGCAATTGAGACACCGGACAATATCACCCGTGGGGCAATCCAGCACGCAGGTTTGGCCATAGGCGGGCCGCAGAGTTAATACGGAACGGCTGACGCATGCATTACGTCGGCGCGGATTTCGTCGAAACTGTGTTCGCTGGCGGTGCCGGCCGAAAATGATCGCATAGAAAACCGTTAAATCCTGCCCAATCGGTCGGCTTGACGCCTCTAGCCTCGCTCTCTATACGTCCAGCCATTGATCGATCGGAACCGGCACGATTTCGTGCCGGTATTCTTGAGGACTAAGCTATGTCATGGCGTTGCGACCTGACCGGTAAGAGGCCACTGGTCGGCCACAAGGTGAGCCACTCCAATATCAAGACGAAACGCCGGTTCCTTCCCAACCTGCGCAACGTCACGCTGATCTCGGATACCCTTGGCCGCAGGGTCCGGTTACGCGTTTCCGCCAATGCCCTGAAGACGGTCGACCATCGCGGCGGGCTCGACGCATTTTTGCTCAAGGCGAAGGATGATGAGCTGGCCCCGCGGGTGCTCGACCTCAAGCGCCAGATCATGAAGAAGCGCGCGGCGAAGGCCGGCTGATCCGCCTATCGAAGCCTCTGACTGGCAATGCCCGGCCTCGTGCCGGGCATGCACGTTTTTGGCCTGCCCATGTCGTCGCGGCGCCGACGCTACTCCCCACGACCGCGAATTGCAGAAGCAGATTGCGCTGGAGAACGGAGAAATTGTCGTCCGATACAATCGTGATGATCGTTTCCCCGCGAGCCGTGCGATGGATGGACATTCCTTGCATGTTATCGATCTGATAGGCGAGATCGGCCTCGATCATTGAAGGGCCGTCAACCACCGCATTGTCTTTGAGACTTGAGAGCGGCACGCGCCGAATGCGCATCGCTATGCCGCGTACGATAGAAAAGCGCCGCTCGAGCAATAACAAATCGTCGGGCGGAAGAATCGTGCAGTCACTCACGTCGAAATCGTCGGTCCGCTTGACGCTAAAACGCGTGACGCGGTCCGCGCCGATCAGAAACGATCGCAAATTGCCGGCCCCGTCGAGGCTGTGCTCCGAAACCGCGATCAACTCACCCGCCAACGCGCTTTGCTGAGGAGCCGCGACGCATTCAAGGCTTTTATTGTACGTAAGGGTCTTGAAGTCGGCCGGCACACTGATCGGAGTGAGCAATCCGTCACGACGATAGTCAAAACGGACAATCTGCTCGACGCGCTCTATCCCGACGTAAAGCACGCCGTCGCGTTCGGCGAGGGACTCGGTGTCTACCAACCACGGGCGGCGAGCGGCCTTTCGTCGGAGCCCAGAACCGGCAACATTTCCGCGTCGGCAATGCCGGCAGGTCTGCCGTCGCGGTAAATAATCCGGCCGCGCAGCCAAGAACCTTTGTCGGTGACGCGATGAAATGGTTGCCGCCCGGTTCCATATGGATTCCCGAGATGCCGCCAAAAGCGGGGTGTTTCGACTCGAGCGCGAGCCCTCCGCGAAATTCCAGGTCGTGAAAGCGCACCTTTGACGGGTCACGATTATCAAAAGAGGCTATCGGCGTTGCATCGACGACGATGCGTACGGGCCTGGTCGCGTGACGAGGGGCGGCAAAAGCAACGACAGCGGCCAACACAAGCAGCAGAATGCCGGCAAACAGCGGACGGCCCCGCAAAAAGCTCAAGCGACCCGTCTCCGCGGGCGGGGGCTCCGCCATTCGGCGGCGGCATGCTCTTCAAACAGTTCGGCAAGCTTCTCGGTCATCGCGCCGCCGAGTTCTTCCGCATCGACGATCGTAACTGCACGGCGATAATAGCGTGTGACGTCATGGCCGATGCCGATGGCAATCAATTCGACCGGAGATCGCGTTTCAATTTCCTCGATCACCCAGCGCAGATGACGTTCGAGGTAATTCCCCGGATTGACCGACAGGGTGGAATCGTCAACCGGTGCACCGTCAGAAATCATCATCAGGATCTTACGTTGCTCGGTACGCCCCAGCACACGCTTGTGCGCCCAGTCGAGCGCTTCGCCGTCGATATTCTCTTTCAGCAACCCCTCGCGCATCATCAGGCCAAGATTTTTGCGCGCGCGGCGCCAGGGCGCGTCGGCAGATTTGTAGATAATGTGGCGCAGATCATTCAACCGGCCGGGATTTGCCGGCTTGCCGGCCGTCAGCCAGTGTTCGCGCGATTGTCCGCCCTTCCATGCACGCGTCGTGAACCCGAGGATCTCGACCTTCACGCCACAGCGTTCAAGCGTGCGCGCGAGAATATCGGCGCATGTAGCGGCGACCGTAATCGGACGGCCGCGCATCGATCCAGAATTGTCGAGCAACAACGTCACGACCGTGTCGCGGAATTCGGTGTCCTTTTCGGCTTTGAACGAAAGCGGGTGCAAGGGATCAACGATGATGCGCGACAGCCGCGCAGGATCGAGTTGCCCCTCCTCCAGGTCGAATTCCCAGGACCGATTCTGTTGAGCCATCAACCGCCGCTGCAGCCGGTTGGCGAGACGGGCAACAACGCCCTGCAAATGCGAGAGCTGCTTGTCGAGGTAACCCCTCAGACGGTCCAACTCCTCCGCCTCGCACAGATCTTCAGCGGCAACCGTTTCGTCGAATTTGGCGGTGAAGGCACGATAATCGGGGGCGCGCGGTTCATTCGCGCCAAAATGGCGCGGCCGCTGTGGTTCGCCAGGCGTTTCGGCGTCCCCCATGTCCGTGTCATCCGCCATGTCGGCCGTGGGCGCCTCGACCGCGTCGGCCGCGGCGTCGGGCATGTCCTCGGCGGACACCTGCATGTCCTCCATGCTCATGCGCTGCATTTCGTCAGAGTCAGCCGCGTCGCCGTCTTCGCCAGATTCCTGCTTGCGGCGATTCTCCTCGCCTTCGTCTTCCTCGTCCTCAGAGTCGTGGCTGCGATCCTCGCCCATCTCGAGGGCATCCAGCAGATCATGGACGACATCGCTGAACTGTCGCTGGTCCTCAACCAGATTTTCCAGCCGGTCGAGATCACGCCCTGCGCGCTCTTCGATGAGTGGCCGCCACAGATCGACAAGCCGTTTGGCCGCCGGCGGCGGACCCAGACCGGTCAGACGCTCGCGCACCATAAGCGCCAGTGCGTCTTCGATCGGAGCATCCGCACGTTCGGTGATCTGGTCGAACTTGCCGCGATGGAAGCGTTCATCGAGCATCGCCGTGAGATTTTGCGCAACGCCGTTCATGCGTCGTGCGCCGATCGCTTCAACGCGCGCCTGCTCCACCGCTTCAAAGACCGCGCGAGCCTGCTGGCCGGCCGGCTGCAGACGCCGATGCAGTGCCTGATCGTGACACGCAAGACGTAGAGCAATGGAATCGGCGTGGCCGCGAATGATGGCCGCCTCGGCCCTGCCAAGCTTGCGCGGCGGCTCCGGCAGACGAACCTTTCCGCCCATGAGCCCCGGTCGCTCGGCGGCGAACGCAACCTCCAGTTCCGGCTTACGCGCCAGCGCGCGCAAACAGCCGGTCACCGCCCGCTTGAACGGTTCGGTCGGCGATTCTTTTGACGACGGCTTGGCTTTGATGTTGGAGGCCATCACGCATTCTCCCTCTGCCCACGCGCGAGAGAGGCAAATATCACGACAGTGCCACGTTCACCGAGGATTCCGGCAGCTCAACTCCGAAACACCGCTGATAGAATTCGGCGACAATCGGCCGCTCGAGTTCGTCGCACTTGTTGAGAAAGGTAAGCCGGAAGGCAAAGCCGATATCGTTGAAAATCTCGGAGTTCTCGGCCCACGTGATAACCGTCCGCGGACTCATCACGGTCGAAATATCTCCGTTCATGAAAGCATTGCGCGTGAGATCGGCGACGCGAACCATCTTGTTGACGATGTCGCGGCCTTGCTCGTTGCGATAGTGCTTCGCTTTGGCCAGCACGATCTCCACTTCGTTGTCGTGCGGCAAATAGTTCAACGTGGTGACAATCGACCAGCGGTCCATCTGGCCCTGATTGATCTGCTGCGTGCCGTGGTAGAGGCCCGAGGTGTCGCCCAGACCGACGGTATTGGCAGTTGCAAAGAGCCGGAATGCGGGATGCGGCTTGATCACCTTGCTTTGATCGAGCAGCGTGAGTCGTCCGGATGCTTCCAGAACGCGTTGGATGACGAACATCACATCCGGCCGGCCAGCATCGTATTCGTCAAAGCAAAGCGCGACATTGTTTTGCAGGGCCCATGGCAGGATGCCTTCGCGGAATTCGGTGACCTGCTGTCCGTCCTTGATGACGATTGCGTCCTTGCCGATCAGATCGATCCTGCTGATGTGGCTGTCGAGGTTGACGCGGACGCACGGCCAGTTGAGCCGCGCCGCGACTTGCTCGATATGGGTGGACTTGCCGGTACCATGGTAGCCGGTGACGATGACTCGGCGGTTCTTGGCGAAGCCCGCAAGAATGGCAAGCGTGGTCGGGCGGTCGAAGCGGTAGTCGGAATCGATGTCCGGCACGTGCTCATCGCCCTGCGAATAAGCCGGCACTTCAAGGTCACTGTCGATTCCGAAAACCTGCCGGACCGACACTTTCATGTCGGGCATCCCGGCGACTTCTTGCATTGCAGCGGTCATTGGTCCTCCGTGACTTCGGAATGCCGAAGCCCCTATGCGGTCCGACTCGTACGGTCCGGCTGATAGCGGCCACAACTTAGCAGAGCCAATCGCGGCAAAAAACCGGGTCCGGTCAATGGCACCATCAATTATTTCAATAAGATAGGTGCGGTCAGCCCTGTGCGGAAGGCGGGGCTGGGTTGCCCGACACAGAATCCTCGCTCAGCCGAACCCGACCGATTTGAGGTAATTATAGGACTGGATGATCTCCACAAGCCGGTCCTCGGTCGAACGGTCACCGCCATTGGCGTCCGGATGATGCCGTTTCACCAGTTCCTTGAACCGCATTTTCACTTGCTGCGAGGTGGCGCCGACCTCCAGTCCGAGCGTGTCGAGGGCTTTGCGCTCCGCGTTTCGAATCGGGCGCGTTTCCGCACGCGCCTTCTGTTCCGCCCGCACACCCTCGCCAAACAGCCCGAATGGATCCGCGTGACTGCCAAAAGCTTGCACATCCGGCCGAACCGTTCCCTTCCCGGTTCCCATCTTCCAGGTCGGGCGATGCCCCGTAAGAGCATCTTTCTGGTAGGCCATCACCGCCGCATCGCTCATTCCGGCAAAGAAATTGTAAGACTGGTTGTATTCGCGCACGTGATTGAGACAGAAGCGCCAATAGTCCTTCTCACGCCCGCGCCCCTTCGGCGCCCGGTGTGTCGCTTTTTCTTTGCAGCCGTGCCATTCGCAGTTGGGACCGCCTATTTTGGGGCGGCGGTCCTTCTCCGGTTTGACGCGGATCCGGTCAAATAGGGGTGAGTCGAATTTCATGACCGAACATTATGCGCTTTTGTGAGTGACGCCTTCAAGACTTCTTCGCACGCCAAACCATTGACCGGTGGCTCGCTCTTACCCTAAGCGGGGCAGTATGCGAACCGTCGATCTACTCACAAAGAAGTTGACCGAGGCTTTCACGCCACAAAGCCTCGAAGTGCTGGATGAATCACATCAGCATGAGGGCCATGCCGGGCATCGGCCGGGCGGACAAACTCACTTCCGCGTCTATATTGTGTCGGATTCGTTCAAAGGAAAGACCCGGTTAGAACGTCACCGCATGATTAATCAATTGCTCGCAGCCGAGCTTGCAGACGGCATTCATGCGCTCGCCATCCACGCAACGGCGCCGGGAGAAGGCGGGATTTAGGCCTCACGTCTTGGCAGTCTGTGCACGCGGCAAGGGCTGGATTCGTAACGCCGTGATGCGATTGCGTGCGCGACGCAGCACCCTGAAACGAAATCCGTGAAACGTGAAGCTCTGTCCCACCTCGGGAATCGAGCGTGCCTCATGGATCACCAGACCGGCGATCGTCGTTGCCTCCTCGTCGGGCAAATTCCAGTCCATGACGCGATTGAGATCGCGGATCGGGACCGCACCATCGACGTTGACCGATCCGTCCGGCTGACGCCGAACACCCGGCATCGCGACATCATGCTCATCGGTAATGTCGCCGACGATCTCCTCTAGAATATCTTCCAGCGTCACGACCCCTTCGACTTCACCATACTCGTCCACCACAAGAGCGAAAGGCGTCTTGCGCCGGCGAAATGCCTTGAGCTGCTCGGAGACGGGCCGGGTGTCGGGCACGAACCAGGGGGGCGTCATCAGCGAGGCAATGTCGACCTTGGCAGCATCACCATCGACCGCATGCAATGCGCGCAACAAATCCTTTACGTGCAGGATACCGACAATATTTTCCGGATTGCCCCGCCACAGCGGAATACGCGTGACCGGTGACGCGATAACCGCATTGACAATATCCTCCGGCGAATCGTCGGCGTTGAGGGTGATCATGTTCGTGCGGTGAATCATCACATCGGAGACTGCGAGCTCACGCAGATCCAGCACGCCGCCGAACATGTCGCGGTCGGACGCCTCCACGCCACCCTCGCTGTGGAGCAAATCGACCGCACCGCGCAATTCCTCATGCGCCGAAAGGACCGCCTGGTCCTTGCCCACGTTCATGCCGGCAAGTTTAAGCAGCCATCGCACGAGCGCTTCGACCGCCATCAGGATCGGTCCGAGGATTTTGACGACAATGGACATCGGCCTTGCCACCGTAAGTGCCGTGCGATCCGGCGCGTTAAAGGCGGCAGTCTTCGGAAGGATTTCGGAGAACACCACAACCACGACGGTCATGATCAACGTGGCATACGCAACTCCCGCCGGCCCGAACCACGCCAGCAGCACCCCCGTTGTAAGCGCGGAGGCGGCGATGTTGACGAGATTGTTGCCGAGCATCAGCCCGCCGATCAGGCGCTCGCGTTGCTCCAACAAGCGATTGACAATAGCAGCGCGCCGGTTCCCTTGCTTTTCGAGTCGCGTCATCCTCGCGCGCGAAGACGCGGTCAAAGCCGTTTCGCTGCCGGCGAAGAAAGCTGAAATCAGCAGGCAGATCAGGACGACGACAAGAGAAAGCCAGTCGTACGCGGTCATCGGATTGTTTTCTGGCGCATGATCTTATCCGAGATCCGGTTCCCACCTCTCGGAATCATGCGCTGGCAAGTTTTTCAGTGAGAAAAGTCCGCACCTCGGCGGCATCGACTTTGTTTTCGATAAAAGCCTGACCGATGCCGCGCACCAGTATGAAGGTGAGCGACCCGCGCTTTACTTTTTTGTCTTGAGCGATCAGGTCCATCAAAGCGTCGGCGCCCGGCACGCCGCCGGGAACATTCTTTAGTTGGGTTGGCAAACTGACAGCCGCAAGATGGGCGGTCGCCCGGCCGGCTTCAGAAACCGCAATCAGGCCCCTGCGCGCAGAAAACTCGAACGCCAACACGATGCCTAACGCAACCGCTTCGCCATGCAGCAGCCGACCCGAGAACCCGCAACCGGCCTCGAGCGCATGGCCGAACGTGTGGCCCAGATTGAGCAATGCGCGCTCCCCCGTCTCGCGCTCATCGCGCGCAACGATGTCGGCCTTTCCGCGGCAGCAGACTGCAATGGCGTGCTCGCGCGCGGGACCGCCGGCAAATACGTCCTGCCAATTTTTCTCAAGCCAGGCGAAGAAGGATGGGTCGCCAAGCAGTCCGTATTTGGCAACTTCGGCGTAACCCGCGCGGAATTCCCGTTTCGGCAGTGTGTCGAGCAAGGCGGTGTCGGCAATCACCAGAACCGGTTGATGAAACGCACCGATCAGATTTTTGCCCTGACGCGAATTGATCCCTGTCTTGCCGCCGACCGATGAATCGACCTGCGCGAGAAGCGTCGTCGGAACCTGCACAAAGTCGAGCCCGCGCCGTACGCAAGAAGCGGCAAAACCGGCAAGATCGCCGATCACACCCCCGCCAAGTGCAACGACAAGATCATTCCTTTCGAGACGACCGGCAATGATCGCCTCGCAGATCTTCTCGAACGTTCCATAGCTCTTGGAATTCTCGCCCGCCGGCACAACGATGCGCGCACTGTCAATGCCGGACGATTTGAGCGCCGTTTCGGCGGCGCCGAGATGGATTTTGCCGACTGTCTCGTCAGTGACGATCGCAGCACGAGCACCGGGCCGCAACGCCTTGATGCGCTCACCCAGATCCGCAAGCAGTCCGCGGCCGATTACAATGTCGTAGGCGCGCTCACCCAGCGCGACCTTCACGACGTTCGGCTCAACCCGGCGCAGGGCCGCGGTCACGACGGTTTCTCCATTCCAACACCTAAACGTCTCGGCAATTGGATCATGATTTCATCGACTATGTTGTCGTGTGGCTCGTCACGCGATTGGATAACGATATCAGCCTGAGCATAAAGAGGCTCGCGTATCGGCAACAGGTCCCTGATTTTCTCCGCCAACGGGCGGTCATTGCGACGTTTGGTGCGCTTGAGCAGAACGTCGATATCCGCTTTCAGCCATATTGAAACGCCTTTTTCCCCGATTAGCGTACGGGTTTGCACATCGATCAGGGAACCGCCACCGGTTGCCAATACCTGCGGACCGTTGTCGAGCAGTCGTGCGATTACGCGCGCCTCGCCTGCACGAAAATACGGTTCCCCATGCTTGTCGAAAATTTCTGGAATCGTCATGCCCGCCGCGCTTTCAATTTCGGCATCGGCGTCAATGAACGGAATACCGAGTCGGGCAGCAAGCCTTCGGCCGATCGACGATTTGCCGGCACCCATCATACCGACGAACACGATCGAGCGGTTGCCGAGCGCGCGGACCACCGCGGATTCCGGACCATTTTCCGCCGGTTTTTGAGCGGCGCCGTTAACCATGCTATAGTTCCAGCACGAATCCACGGTTCCATATACCAGCAATCACGAGAACCGCGAGGGCGGTCTTGCCGGCGGTTCTGGAACGTGGTCGTAACTCGCCTAAAATCGCTAGGCGCTAGTGTGAGGACGCTTGCCGGGTTTGATCATGCCAAGTCTATTCAGATTTCTGATCTTTCTTGGCTTGCTCGTCGGGCTCGGCTACGGCGCGGTGTTCTCGCTCGCCACTTTTGTCAAATATCAGCCGCGCGAGATCATTGTGACAATTCCGCCCGACAAATTTCTCAAAAACCACTGACGCCGGACACAAACGAGGCGATGACCCGCCGGCCAAGAGCATCCAACGAAGCGTTGGTCGAATTGTTTCTCGACATGCTCGCCGCCGAGCGCGGTGCCGGCGCAAACACACTTGCCGCCTACCGCAACGACCTCGAGGATCTGTCGGCGCATCTGCGCGTATCGCATCGTAGGATCGCCGGTGCCACGACCGACGATCTGCGCGACTTTATTGCGAGCCTCTCCGACCGTGGCTTCAAGGCGTCATCGCTTGCGCGTCGACTGTCCGCGGTCCGTCAGCTCTACCGCTTTCTATATGCAGAGGGACGTCGCAGTGACGATCCTGCCGCGGTCCTGGAAGGACCGAAACGTGCACGGCCGTTGCCCAAAGTGCTTTCAATCGGTGATGTCGAAACGCTGCTGAAGAAGGCGCAGGCAAACAGCGAGAACGCCAAGCAGCCGTTTGCGCAACGCTTGCGGGCCGCGCGTCTGCTGTGTTTGCTGGAGGTGGTTTACGCCACGGGACTGCGCGTGTCGGAGCTTGTGACACTTCCGGCATCTGCGGCGCGACGCGATCAGCGTATGCTGGTTGTGCGCGGCAAAGGAGGCAAGGAACGGCTTGTGCCTCTCAATGCGAAGGCCAAACGTACGATGTCCGAGTATCTTGAGATGCGCACAGCGACTGAGCGGGACGCCAAATCGAAATGGTTGTTTCCGTCCTTTGGTTCACAGGGTCACCTGACCCGACAGCACTTCGCACGCGAGCTTAAGGCGCTCGGGCAAGCCTGTGGCATCCGATCCGATCGCCTCAGCCCGCATGTGCTGCGTCACGCCTTCGCCAGCCATCTCTTGCACAATGGCGCTGACTTGCGTGTGGTCCAGACCCTGCTCGGGCACTCGGATATTTCGACAACGCAAATCTACACTCATGTGCTGGAAGAACGGCTGAAAGCATTGGTGCGCGACTTGCATCCACTGGCCGAAACTGGCCAAAAACATACGTAAGAACGAGATTAACCCGTTTGCTTGACTTAAAGGCTTCGCCCGCGTCAGTTCGCTTTGAAAAAGCACCTTTTGCACGGACCCAATGCGCAGCTACCTCGATTTCGAAAAGCCGGTGGCCGAACTCGAGGCCAAAGTCGAAGAACTACGCGCCATGGGCGAGACGGACGATGCAGTCGCCATCGGCGAAGAAATCAATCGACTCGAAACGAAGGCGGCAGCGGCGCTAAAAGAGCTCTATGCTGAACTCACGCCTTGGCAGAAGACCCAGGTCGCGCGACATCCGCAGCGACCGCATTGTCTTGACTACATTGCCGGGCTGATCGGCAATTTCATTCCACTCTCCGGTGACCGCAAATTTGGCGACGACGCTGCGATCGTCGGTGGCTTCGGCCGCTTCCGCGGGGAAAGCGTCTGCGTCATTGGCCACGAGAAAGGCTCGGACACCGAAAGCCGTCTCAAACATAATTTTGGGATGGCGCGCCCGGAAGGCTATCGGAAGGCGGTTCGGCTGATGGAAATGGCCGACCGATTTGGCATCCCAGTCATCTCTTTGGTCGACACTGCCGGCGCTTATCCTGGCATCGGCGCGGAAGAGCGGGGCCAGGCTGAAGCGATTGCACGGTCGACGGAAACCTGTTTGTCGCTCGGCGTACCAAACGTTGCGGTCATTCTGGGCGAAGGCGGCTCTGGCGGCGCAATTGCGATCGCCACAGCCAATCGCGTCCTGATGCTGGAGCACGCCATCTACAGCGTGATCTCCCCCGAAGGGGCAGCGTCCATCCTATGGCGCGATACGGCCAAGGCGCAGGAGGCTGCGACCAGCATGAAGATCACCGCCCAGGACATGGTGCGTTTTGGAGTAATCGATTCGGTGGTGGCGGAGCCAACGGGCGGGGCTCACCGAGACCCCCAGGCCGCCATAGTACTGACCGGGGAAGCCATTGCGGACGCCCTTTCGGAACTGCAGGGACTGGATCGCGAGGCCGTCCGCAGGCAGCGCCGGGAAAAGTTTCTTACAATGGGGCGTAATGCGGGTTAACGGCTTGGCAATTTACTTTTGCGTACCATGGGTTAGCGGTAAGCGGGGATAGTGGGGAGCGCCTTGCGGATGCCACATCTTACGGGTAACCATTGGGGACTGAGGGACCCGCCGCTTCGGGGAGTACCACGTTTGAAACGACCTTTCGCTCGCGCGCTGCTAGCGTCCGCGGCTATTGCGGCTGCGATTGCTCTGGCTGGTTGTGACGGTGAGAGTATATCTCCCACAGGCCGGGCAAAGGCCCCACTCTCCGAAAAGATGGTCGCCGAGATCGCGGCCAAAAATATGGACAAGGAATCTCCGATTCTTGGCCGAATCTTCAAAGAAGAGTCGGAGATGGAGATCTGGAAGCAGAATCGCGATGGCGAGTTCGTCCTGCTGAAGACCTATCCGATCTGCCGTTGGTCCGGCGATCTCGGCCCGAAGAAAAAGGAAGGCGACCGGCAGGCGCCCGAGGGCTTTTACACCATCACGCCCGGCCAGATGAATCCGAACTCCAGCTACTATCTCGCCTTCAACACCGGGTTCCCGAACGCCTATGACCGCGCAATGGGCTACACAGGCGGGGACCTTATGGTGCATGGCGATTGCTCATCGCGCGGCTGTTACGCCATGACCGATGAGCAGATCCAGGAAATCTACGCCTTGGCACGCGAATCGTTTTTCGGCGGACAAAAGGCTTTCCAGTTGCAGGCGTTTCCTTTCCGCATGACTGCGTTGAATATGGCGAAGCACCGCAACAATCCGAACTTCGCGTTCTGGAAAATGTTGAAAGAGGGCTACGACAATTTCAATGCAACGCACCACGAACCGAAAGTCGCGGTTTGCGACAGGCGTTATGTTTTCGACACGGCTGCGCCCGATGATTCTAACAGACCGCTATCGTTCAATCCGAAGGGCGCCTGCCCCACCTATCAGCTCGACAGGACGGTCGCCGAGCACCGCCGGCAAGAGCAGTACAAAATGGCGGAATATATCGCCAGTGGCGTTTCGACGGTTCCGTCACGGGCTGGGGTGGACGGGGGTATGAATCCGGTCTTCCTGGCAAAACTTTCGCCGCAGGCCGGGTTTGACAATAACGGACGCAGTTATCAGGTGGCCAGTGTCGCGCCCGGCGCTTTGCCGCGCGTAGAGAATGCACCAGGCGCGCTCCCGCGCGATACCGCAGCACCCGCTGCTGCCGCGCCGGCGCCAGCGAAGGCTGCGCCGGCAGCGAAGACTGGCGAGGCAGCCGCGGTGGCAAGCGTGCCGATGCCGCTGACGGCCCCGCCGGCAAAGCAGGACAATGCCCCTGCCGCCGAGCAAAAGCCGACGACGATTGCGGGTTTGATCGGCACTTGGTTCAGCGGCTCGAAAGCGGAAGCCCCCGCGTCGCCTGAGAAAGAGCAAGCTGCCGCGCGCAATGCCAACACGGATGCGAAATCGAAGCCTGTCGCTCCGGTCCGCGCGGCGACCTCCACCGCAACGCCAAAGCAGCGCGAGGCCTCGCCAAAGCCAGCGGAGCCGGCTGTCCGTGCGCCCACACCGCCTGCTCCAACCCCGACGGTGCAAACCGCCAAGGCTGAACCACCACAGCAACCTGAAATTCGGACGGCGTATACTACGCCGCCGGCGAGCAATAATGGCTTGCTAACGGGTGCCCAGCCGGTGGTGCCGGTCGGTTCGTTCAACAGCTTCCGGTAGTCGCTTCACGCAGCAAAATGGACGAAACATGGACTGCTATGTCTATGTTCTCGGTACCGTCACGCGTAATCGCCATCTGACTTATGTCGGCTGGACCGACGATGTCGTCCGCCGCCTGACGCAACACAATGCCGGCAAGGGCGCACGCTCGACGCGCGGCCGCACATGGGTTCTGCTCTATTCGGAACGGTGCGCGAGCAAGCGTCATGCCATGAGTCGCGAGTGGCATCTCAAGCGTGCCCGAGGGTTTCGCAAAAAGTTGGCGCTGAAGATCAAATAGACGGATTCCCGGATACTGACAGACACGCCCATGAGTACGGTTTCGAAATTTGCGCAGGGCGGATACCGCTTTGTGAGTGGGGTGTTTCAGTATTCCGCGGGTGTCAGCGCCGAACCCGGTTTCCAAATTGTCCGAGCACGCTTCGCGAAACTTGTGGCGATAGATGAAGGCTTCGAACAGATCGAGAAGTATCTAACGCGCTCGGGCCGACCTATTCATGCGCTCTGTGCCTGCGAACTGCGCTCGCCACATCCATTCGATGATGCCGGCTTCCTGGCATTCAACAAAAGCTATGTCGAACCATTGCGGCGATGGGGCATCGTGAAGGACGATGTGAACCCGATTGCGCGTAGCAATGTCTGTCCCGCCGTGAATCCGCCATTGGAGCCGCGATTTTATGCATTCTCCTATACGGTGCCTGTAACCGCGCCAGTCGCGCCCACCTTCGTCGTCGCCGGCAGCGGCGAAGCACCGGAAGGCCGGAGAACCTACGGCGAAAAGGCCGTGCGCATCGGCGAACACTCGCCCGACGCAATCCGCGAGAAGGCCCAGTGGGTATTGCGCGAGATGGAGCGGCGGATGGCAGCGCTGGGCGTCGCATGGGCCGATTCAACGGCAACGCATGTCTACACGGTCTACGACATTCACCACATCATGGCCGAAGAAATCGTCCGCCGCGGGGCCGCAGGCGCAGGACTGACGTGGCAGTTCTGTCGTCCGCCGATCGATGTGCTCGACTACGAAATGGATGTCCGCGGCGTACTCACGGAAATCGTGCTGTCCTGAACGCCTTCAGCCAAACTTGCCGTGGCAATGTTTGAATTTCTTGCCCGACCCACAGGGACACAGTTCGTTGCGTCCGACCTTGCCCCAGCTCGACGGATCGTTGGCTTTGCGTTCTGCCTGCGCTCCGTTTTCGTTGCCGATCAACGCCGGCGCCAGGGCCGGCGCCATCTCATCCTCGCCCGTCGTCGGATCGACCTTGTGGGCCTCCATATATGGAAGCTTCGAGGCCTCTTCGGCCGGCGGTGCCTGAACAACCTCAACACGCATCAGTTGTGCTGTCACTGCCTCGCGTAGATGCGCCACCATGGCCTCGAACAGGGAGAAAGCCTCCGCCTTGTATTCGTTCAACGGATCCCGCTGACCGTAGCCGCGCAGGCCGATGACCTGCCGCAAATGTTCGAGCATCACGAGATGTTCACGCCACAGGTGGTCCAAGGTCTGCAGCAAAATCGATTTTTCGACGTAACGCATGACGTCGGGGCCCCATTTGGCCACCTTGCCCGCCATCCATTCGTCGGCGCGGCGCGTAATGCGTTCGCGCACATCCTCAGGCGTAATACCTTCTTCCTTCGCCCAGTCCTGAACGGGCAATGCCAAGGTAACGACTTCGCGCAAGGCCTGATCGAGACCGGCCGTGTCCCACTGCTCCGGGTAGGCATTTTCGGGAACGTGCTTGGCCACCAAATCTTCGATCATCGCGTGACGCATGTCGGCGATGGTTTCGTCAACTGTCTCGTCGCGCATCAACTCGAGACGCTGTTCGAAAATCACCTTGCGCTGGTCGTTCATCACGTTGTCGAACTTGAGCAGGTTCTTACGGATGTCGAAATTGCGCGCTTCGACTTTTTGCTGGGCTTTTTCCAGCGCCTTGTTAATCCAGGGATGAACGATCGCCTCGTTCTCCTTTAAGCCAAGTTTCTGCAGCATTCCGTCGAGTTTGTCGGACCCGAAAATCCGCATCAGGTCGTCTTCCAGCGACAGGAAGAATTTGGAGTGACCCGGATCGCCTTGCCTGCCAGAACGCCCGCGCAACTGGTTGTCTATGCGACGGCTTTCGTGTCGCTCGGTGCCGAGCACAAAGAGACCGCCGGCGCCAAGCGCTTTTTCTTTCAGCCGCGCGATCTGCTTGCGAATTTCATCGGCGCGAGGACTTTTTTCACGTTCGCGCGGGTCTGCAATATCGGTGATTTCCTGGCGAATCCGCATGTCGGCATTGCCGCCGAGCTGAATGTCGGTGCCGCGGCCTGCCATGTTGGTGGCAATGGTAATCGCGCCCGGAACGCCGGCCTGAGCGACGATGTAGGCCTCCTGCTCGTGATAGCGAGCGTTCAGAATTGCGAACACTTTTTTCTTCGAAGCTCCCTCGTCCCCGGAGTATAACGCGGCGAATGCGTTCGGATCGGAGAAGTCGTGCTGCTCCCAGCCCTTCTGACGCAGCATCTCCGCGAGCTGTTCGGATTTTTCGATCGACGTCGTGCCCACAAGGACGGGCTGGCCGCGCGTCTTGCAGTCCTCGATGAGCGTCAGGATGGCTCGGTATTTTTCAGCGGCAGTACGATAAACCTCATCGTCGTCATCGAGACGAATGAGCGGCATGTTTGTCGGCACTTCGAGCACCTCGAGGCCGTAAATGTCCATGAATTCTTCGGCTTCCGTCATCGCAGTGCCGGTCATGCCGGCGAGCTTTTCGTACATCCGGAAGTAGTTCTGGAAGGTTATTGAAGCGAGGGTCTGGTTTTCGGGCTGGATCGGCTGGTGTTCTTTCGCCTCCAGCGCCTGGTGCAGACCTTCCGAATAACGTCGACCCGGCATCATGCGGCCGGTGAATTCGTCGATGATGACGACTTCGCCGTTACGCACGATGTAATCCTTGTCGCGTTGGAAAAGCTTGTGTGCGCGGAGCGCCTGATTGACGTGGTGAACGACGGAAACGTTTTCCACGTCGTAAAGTGATTCTCCCTTGAGCTGACCGGCTTCGCGCAGCCGCTGCTCAAGCCTCTCCATGCCCGCTTCAGTCAGCGTAACCGTTCTTTGTTTTTCATCGACCTCATAGTCGGTCTTATCGAGCTTCGGAATGTAGCTATCGATCGTGTTGTAAAAGTCAGACCGGTCGTCGAGCGGACCGGAAATGATCAACGGCGTGCGCGCCTCATCGACAAGAATCGAGTCGACTTCGTCTACGATGGCATAGATGTGCCCTCGCTGGACCATATCCTCCAGCCGATACTTCATGTTGTCACGCAGATAATCGAAACCAAGTTCGTTGTTGGTCCCGTACGTGATGTCGCAATCATAGGCCTTCTTCCGCTGCTCATCGTCGAGCCCGTGCACGATGACGCCGACGGAAAGTCCGAGGAAATTGTATATCTGCCCCATCCACTCGGCGTCGCGTTTGGCCAGATAGTCGTTCACCGTAACGACATGCACGCCCCGACTCGAGATCGCATTGAGATAGACCGGAAGAGTTGCTACCAGCGTCTTGCCTTCGCCGGTCTTCATTTCCGAAATCCTGCCTTCGTGGAGGATCATGCCGCCGATCAGCTGAACGTCGAAATGCCGTTGGCCAAGCGTGCGCTTCGCGGCTTCGCGGACAGTAGCAAAGGCGGGAACCAGAAGTTCATCGAGCGAGACGCCTTCGGCGACCTTATTCTTGAATTCTTCGGTGCGCGCCTTCAGTGCGTCGTCAGAAAGCGCCTCGAGTTCCTTTTCGAGCTCATTGATCTCGCGAACCCTGGGCAGATAGCTGCGGATACGCCGCTCGTTGGCGGATCCAAACAGCTTGCGGGCAACGGCGCCGATCATACGGGAGCTCCTAACGTGGGCCGGGGGCTTATATCACGCCGACACGGCCGGATTTGCCTCCGGCACTCCGGAATGCGGCACTTTTCGGGCAAATTCGACGCCAAACGCGCCGGCAGACAGTGAATAGCCAAAGCCGTGCGAGAGATATGAGGGGGTCGGATTGTTGTCAATCGGCGACGTGCCAATGACTTACCGCTCACCCGGTCACGCGGACGTTAGGTCTCATCCGTTGGTCGGCCATTGCAAAGCCACTGTTGTTAGGCGAATAGTCGCGCGCACCGCCCGCCTAATCTGGCGGCCCTATCCAAGGACAGCGCCATGACGATCTCCGTACCCGCCAGCTTTCCGGTCCGCACACGCCCGGCGAATTTTATTGTCCCCTTCCTGGCGCTACTCGTCCTTTCGAGCGGACCACTCCAAGCCCAAGACAAGGACCCTCTTGTCGCGAAAGTTAATGGCGTCGAAGTCCACCAAAGCGACCTCGCTGTTGCTGAGGATGAGGCGGGGCAAATTCCGCCGATGTCCCCGGAAGCCAAGCAGGATTATCTGGTGCAGTTCGTGGCCGACATGATCCTCGTTTCCAAGGCCGCGCAGGACAAGAAATTCGGCGACTCGGCCGATTTCAAACAGAAACTCGAGTTCGCCCGTAAAAAGCTGCTCATGGAAGGACTGCTGCAATCGGTCGGCAAGGAAGCGCTGACGGACGCAGAGATGCACAAAGTCTACGATGAGGCTATCAAGCAGGTCAGCGACGAGAAGGAGGTGCACGCGCGCCACATCCTGTTCCGCACGCCCGCCGGCGACGACAAAGCCGGCAAGGAGGCTGAGGATAAGGTCAAGGCGGTGATTGCACGGCTGAAAAAAGGAGAGGACTTCGCCAAGGTGGCTGGCGAGGTTACCGAAGACCCCTCGGGAAAGACCAACGGTGGCGATCTCGGCTACTTCACAAAAGACCAGATGGTGCCGGAATTCGCCGAGGCCGCATTCAAGCTGGAAACAGGACAGATGTCGGACCCTGTCAAAACCCAGTTCGGCTGGCACGTCATCAAGGTTGAAGACAAGCGCACAAAACAGCCCCCCAAATTCGAGGACGTGAAGCCGCAAATCGAAAACTTTGTCGTCCGGAAAGCGCAGGCGGAGCTGGTCACTAAACTGCGCGCCGACGCCAAGATCGAACGCATGGACAAACCGGCAAAGGCCGAAGACAAGCCTGCAACGCCCCCAAAGAAATAGCGCCGATCAGATTCATCAAATGATTTCGTCGTGCCCGGGCTTGTCCCGGCCATTGGCGTCTTCTATGCCGATGCTTCGAGTGGATGTTCGGGAC
>DATDLC010000014.1:0-18366 GCA_036519515.1 Pseudolabrys sp.
AGCAGCGACTCGGCCACCCGCGCCAGCCGGGCCTCGGTATAGCGCTCGGCGGCTGGGGGATCGCTGTCGGAGCCAAAATTTCCCTGGCCGTCGATCAGCGGCAGGCGCATGGAGAAATCCTGCGCCATCCGCACCAGCGCATCGTAGATCGCCTGGTCGCCGTGCGGGTGGTACTTGCCCATCACGTCGCCGACCACGCGCGCCGACTTCACGTATTTCTTGTCGGGCGTGTGCCCGTTTTCGTTCATGGAATGGAGAATGCGGCGGTGCACCGGCTTCAGGCCGTCACGTGCATCGGGCAGCGCGCGCGACACGATTACGCTCATCGCGTAATCGAGGTAGCTGCGCTTCATCTCCTCGGTGATGGAAACCGGGCGCACATCGGAAGGCGGTGCGTCCCCCGATTTCGGAGGGTCAGTTTCGGCCAAGACAACGTCCTGCGTGGAATT
Organism: Pseudolabrys sp.; assembly: GCA_036519515.1. Lineage (GTDB taxonomy): Bacteria > Pseudomonadota > Alphaproteobacteria > Rhizobiales > Xanthobacteraceae > Pseudolabrys. The sequence goes on from DATDLC010000014.1 coordinate 450, forward strand.
TTTGGTTGCGATTTTCTATCTGATTCAGTGCCAGCTTGCCAACCGAAATGAGGCCATATACAGGCTATTTTCTCTCACCAATCCAATATGTTATCCGAACCGGATCGGTTCCCGTCCGGCGCCATTTTTGAGCGCCAAAAACGCCGCAAAAGGGTACCTTGAGCGGCACGCATGCCGCTCGAATTTCTCATCTCCGCGCTTGTCACTATGCTGGTCGTGGTCGATCCAATCGGCCTCGTTCCCTCGTACCTTGCGATCACGCAAGGCCTGCCGCCACGCGCCCGACGCAGCGTGGCCCTGCACGCGACATTGATCGCAGCGGCAATTCTCATTGGCAGTGCGCTGGTCGGCGACTGGTTGCTGCGCACACTCTCGATCGGTTTGCCGGCCTTCCGTATTGCCGGCGGATTGCTGCTGTTTTCGATCGCCTCCGAAATGGTGTTCGGCGTGCGCACCGAGCGTCAATCGCAGCAGGCCGAGCAGGCGATCGAAGAGCACGTGCGCAACATCGCAGCTTTCCCGCTGGCCATTCCATTGATGGCCGGCCCGGGGGCGATTACCGCGACCATTCTGCTGGCGAGCCGTAGCGAAGGCGACCCCATGCGCCTTGCAATTCTTCTCGCGGTCATCGTGATCGTTCTGGTGCTTTGCTTTGTCGTCTTTGCGCTTGCCGCGCGCATTGCCAATCGGCTCGGCGTTACCGCCAACATCGTCGCTTCACGCCTGCTCGGCGTTCTGCTTGCCGCGCTCGCCGTTCAATACGTCATCGATGGTGTGCGCGCGGCACTCGCTTGATACCGCTTCGCCGACGTGCGCGGGAACCATTGCCGCCCATCCCCGTTGACGAATCGGTTTATGAAAACGCTGCAATTCATTGCAATCGTGCTGACCGCGCTGGCGCTCGTCCCGGGCGGCGCCCATCTTTTTGCTTTGCCCAACAAGATCCACCTGAGCGAGAACAGCTACTTCATCGCGCAGAACATTTATCGCGGCTGGGCGCTGCTCGGCATTGTGCTGATCGGCGCCGTGCTTGCGAACGTGGCACTGGCTGTGCTGATGCGCGGGCAACGTTCGGCGTTCATTTTCACACTGATTAGCACGCTCTGTCTCATTGCCACGTTGGCGATCTTTCTCGCCTTCACCTTCCCGGCCAATCAGGTGACCAACAACTGGACGCAAGTCCCTGCCAATTGGGAAGACCTGCGCTGGGAATGGGAAGTCTCACATGCCGTAAATGCGGTGATCACCTTCGCCGCGCTGTGTTCGCTGACAATCTCGGTGTTGCTGGAGAAAGAGTAGCCGCCGCGGCAGCCCGATGGCACATAAGGCCACGCGTGTGTCGCTTGCAGCTTATTGCATTTCGTTGACCGTTCGCGCGCTGCATGCACATTCAATTGCGATTCATGCAATTGAAATAGCATTTTGTGCCTGTAGTTTCAGTCATTATTCCGGCGTTTCGAGCTCAGGCGACCATAGCACGCGCAATTCGCAGCGTGCTTGACCAGAGCATCGATGATTGGGAAGCAATCGTCGAAGCCGATGATGAAATCGACTACGCAACAGCTTTAAAACACGCTGGCGTCAATGACTCTCGTATCCGCTTCATGTCAACCGGACGCGTAGGATCCGGTTGCCATCATGCCCGCAATTTCGGGCTCGCCTCGGCGCGCGGCGATTTTATCGCAGCACTGGATGCTGACGACCTCTTTCTGCCAACACGTCTTGCGACCTTGCTGCCGCTGGCCAGTAAAGAAGGTGCTTCCGCCGACAATCGGCGCGTCGTTGATGACGTGACAGGCCACGAGATCTGTCTCGCGTTTGGTGAGGATTTGGCACAACGACCTCTCAGCCTACAGGTCTGCTCGATGTGTCTGTTCCTCTATTCCCGGTGGTCGCCCGCGAATATGCCGAGCCGCGCTTGACCGGCATTGAATTTGGTGAGGATGTCGTAGCGAATTTACGCCTCATCGATCGTATCGGCTCGCTTCCCGTCATCGGAGCGAGCCTTTCGGAATATCGGATCGCCCGTGCCTCGCTCTCTTACAACGACCACTCAGCCGATAGCTTTGAAAAAAGCTATTCAGATGTGATCGAGCGGCTTGCGCACGGCGACCACCTCGGCCTCTCACCCGCGAATGCCGCAGCCGCACGTGAGGGGATATTACGCAAGCGCGATCTCAACCGTGCTTTCGCGCTCAGCGCGCAAAGATAACCGCGCGTTGGATTTCAGACCTTTGCCGCCCCCGCGGCGGCTCGCGTGCTCAGAACGGAATTTCGTCGTCCATGTCGTCTTGCTTGCCGCCGGCGCCCGTCATTGCGGGCCGGCGCTCACGCGATGCCGTCGGGCCGGCCGAGCCGAAATCGCCATTGTCTGACCCGGCTCCACCGCCGGCGCGGTCGAGCATGGTCAGCGCCGAATTGAAGCCTTGCAGCACGACCTCGGTCGAATAGCGGTCCTGCCCGTCTTTATCCTGCCATTTGCGTGTCTGCAGAGCGCCTTCGAGATAAACCTTCGAGCCTTTCTTTAAGTATTGCTCGGCGATCTTGGCGAGGCCTTCGCTGAAGATCACGACGCGATGCCATTCTGTTTTCTCCCGTCGCTCGCCGGTGTTCTTGTCCCGCCAGGTATCGGACGTCGCCACTCTTAGATTGACGATCGGACGCCCATCCTGGGTGCGGCGAACTTCCGGATCAGCGCCCAGATTGCCGACGAGAATGACCTTATTGACGCTGCCTGCCATGACGCTCTCCGTGTGGCGATCAACGCGTGCCGCTTCAACCGAAGCCGCTGGGCGTTCGCCGTTTGCGGGCCGCGTGCCGCACGGGCCCTTTGAAATACGAAACTCACCCTAGTCCTCGCCAAATAGCCTCACAAAGGGGGCGGCAAGCGCGCTGCCCTTAATCCACAGGGCTTTAGGCCGCGCTGGTGCGCTCCCCCGGAACGGCTCCTTGTGGTTCCGTTCCTGTTATGTTCTAATCGCTTCCGCACAGGTTTTCAACCGCGATTCTGGGCTCAGGCTGGCAAAGGGCCCCTGTTCTTACTACGTTCCCTTTAGCCAAGCCCAACGGCCCCGCATCTTTTGCCGGGCCGGTGGGGTGTTTTTGCCCTAATCGTCCCGTTCCACAGGTCTCAGTACCGCCGATCCTATGGTTGAACGTACCAGCAAGGCCGCCCGCGACGCCCGCCAGATCACGATCCGCGGCGCGCGCGAGCACAACCTCAAGAACATCGACGTCGCCATTCCCCGCGACCGCCTGGTCGTGTTCACGGGGCTCTCCGGCTCGGGCAAATCCTCGCTCGCTTTTGACACCGTCTATGCCGAGGGCCAGCGCCGCTACGTGGAGTCGCTCTCCGCCTATGCGCGGCAATTCCTTGAGATGATGCAGAAGCCGGACGTCGACCAGATCGACGGATTATCGCCGGCGATCTCGATCGAGCAGAAAACCACGTCGAAAAATCCACGGTCCACGGTCGGCACAGTCACCGAGATCTACGACTACATGCGCCTTTTGTGGGCGCGCATCGGCGTACCCTATTCGCCGGCGACCGGCCTGCCGATCGAAAGCCAGACCGTGTCGCAGATGGTGGATCGCGTGCTGGCGCTGGCGGAGGGCACACGCATCTATGTGCTGGCGCCGGTCGTGCGCGGCCGCAAAGGCGAATACAAAAAGGAGCTCGCCGAGTTCCTGCGCAAGGGCTACCAGCGCGTGAAAGTCGACGGCGCCTTCTACGAAATCGGCGAGGTGAAGCCGCTTGACAAGAAATTCACCCACGACATCGATGTTGTGGTCGACCGTCTCGTCGTGCGCGGCGATATCGGCACGCGGCTTGCGGATTCGCTCGAGCAATGCCTGAAGGTCGCGGACGGCCTCGCCGTGGTCGAGCTTGCCGACACGAAGGCAACCGGTGCCGCCGCCAATCGCGGACGCAATGCCAACGCCGAGCGGCTGATCTTTTCCGAGAAATTCGCCTGCCCCGTATCCGGCTTTGCCATTTCCGAGATCGAGCCGCGGCTCTTTTCGTTCAACAACCCCTTCGGCGCCTGCCCAGAATGCGGCGGCCTCGGTGTCGAGCAGCACATCGACGCCGATCTCGTGATCCCCGACCGCGACGCGACCCTGCGCAAGGGCGCGATCGCGCCCTGGGCGAAATCGTCCTCGCCCTATTACATCCAGACGCTCGATGCGCTTGCGAAGCATTATCGCATCACGCTCGACACCAAATGGAAGGACCTGCCGAAGAAGACGCAGGATGCGATCCTCTACGGCTCCGGCGAGGACGACATCAAATTCGTCTATGACGATGGCCTGCGCGGCTACACGACCAAGAAGCCGTTCGAGGGCGTGATCACAAATCTCGAGCGCCGCTTCAAGGAAACCGAGAGCGAGTGGGCGCGCGAGGATCTGCAGAAATATTTCACCGATGTGCCCTGTAAGGCCTGTCACGGTGCGCGGCTCAAGCCCGAGGCGCTGTGCGTCAAGATCGCCGATATGAATATCGCGCAGGTCGCCGACATGAGCGTCAAGCGCGCCGGCGAGTGGTTTACCGCCCTGCCCGGGCAGCTCAACGCCAAGCAGAACGAGATCGGGGTGCGCGTGCTCAAGGAAATCCGGGAGCGGCTGAAATTCCTGGTCGATGTCGGCCTCGATTACCTCACGCTCTCGCGTTCGTCGGGCACACTCTCCGGCGGCGAAAGCCAGCGCATTCGCCTGGCCTCGCAGATCGGTTCCGGGCTGACGGGCGTGCTTTACGTGCTTGACGAGCCGTCTATCGGCCTGCACCAGCGCGACAATGCGCGGCTCCTCGAAACCCTGAAGAGACTTCGCGATCTCGGCAACACCGTGATCGTGGTCGAGCACGACGAGGACGCGATCCGCACGGCCGACCATGTGCTCGATATCGGCCCCGGCGCCGGCATCCACGGCGGCGAGATCGTCGCCGAGGGACAGGTGGACGATCTCATCGATGCGCCGAAATCATGGACCGGCAAATACCTCTCCGGCGAGCTCTCGGTGCCGATTCCCGAGCGGCGGCCGTGCAATCCGCGCCGCACGCTGAAGGTCATCAACGCGCGCGGCAACAACCTGAAGAACATCACGGCCGAGATTCCGCTGGGCCTGTTCACCTGCGTCACCGGCGTCTCCGGCGGCGGCAAGTCGACGCTGCTGGTCGATACGCTCTATAGCGCTGTGGCGCGCAAATTGAACGGCGCTTCGCTCGCCCCCGCGCCACACGATCGCATCGAGGGGCTCGAGCATATCGACAAGATCATCGACATCGACCAGTCGCCGATCGGCCGCACGCCGCGTTCGAACCCGGCGACCTATACCGGCGCCTTTACGCCGATCCGCGAATGGTTTGCGGCCCTGCCCGAGAGCAAGGCGCGCGGCTATGAGCCGGGGCGCTTCTCTTTCAACGTCAAGGGCGGCCGCTGCGAGGCCTGCCAGGGCGACGGCGTGATCAAGATCGAGATGCACTTTCTCCCCGATGTCTACGTCACCTGCGATGTCTGCAAGGGCAAGCGCTACAACCGCGAGACGCTGGAAGTGCTGTTCAAGGGCAAGTCGATCGCCGACGTTCTTGATATGACGGTTGAAGAGGCGCTGGAATTCTTCAAGGCGGTGCCGCGCGTGCGCGACGTGCTGGCGCTGCTGCATCGGGTGGGCCTCGACTATATCCATGTCGGCCAGCAGGCGACGACGCTCTCAGGCGGCGAGGCGCAACGGGTCAAGCTTGCCAAGGAGCTGTCGAAACGCGCGACCGGCCGGACACTTTACATCCTGGATGAGCCGACGACCGGGCTACACTTCCACGACGTTGCCAAACTGCTTGAAGTCCTTCACGAACTGGTTGAAGGCGGCAACACGGTCGTCGTCATCGAGCACAATCTCGAGGTCATCAAAACGGCCGACTGGGTGATCGACCTCGGCCCCGAAGGCGGCGACGGCGGCGGCGAGATCGTGGCGGCGGGCACGCCGGAGGACGTCGTGGCGGTGAAGAAGAGCTACACCGGGCAGTTCCTGGCGCCGGTTTTGCGCCGCGCCACGCCGAAGCGGAAGAAGCGGATCGAGGCAGCGGAGTGATTGCCACTACTTATTCAAATAATGCTTCTCCAAAAACTCCGACCTGAATCTCTGCGGCGGCGTCTGCCTGTCCGGCCGGCCCTCGGGCGTGAAGTCCATCAGATTCCAGTACGGCCACACAGTGTCGACACCCATCGTCTCGGCGCCCCAGAAATGAAAAATCATGCCGTCGCGTTTCTTGAAGACGAGCATCGCCGCCTTCTGCATGTCGTCGTTCTCGCCCTGGCATTTGTAGTCGGCCTGGAAAGGTGACTCGTAGCCTGACAGCAGCGGGATCTGCGACCAGCCGCGCTCCTTGGCCCAGGCGTTGATCCGTTCGGCCGGCGCCTTGGCGATCGCGGCGAAGGCGGCGTCCTGCGCGATCGAGTACCAGGTGCGGTCGAACCCATCCATCAGCGACGTGCAGGACGGACAGGGCTTGTCCCAGTTCGGACCGAACATGAATGAGTAGAGCAGCAACGTGCCCTTCCCGCCGAACAGCTCGGAGAACTTGACGCGCTGCCCGACCTTGCCGTCGTTCGCCCACTGGAAGCCGTAATCCTCTTTCAATTGTCCGCCGTCAGGGAGCTTGCGGCGCTTCGCCGCCACGGCTTTCGTCTTGTCGATCAGTTCCTGCTCGTCCTTGAGCAACGCGTCGCGCGCATCGCGATAGGCCTTGCTTTCGTTCGGATAGCGAAGCTCGCTCATGGCCGCCTCCCCCACTCCTTACTTCGACACGCAGTAGGGCTGCTCGCCGCCTGGGTGGCAAAGGCCGGGGCGGCAGGCGCTGACGCATTGATCTTTCGGATGATCGCGGCTGGCACATCCGCTCATACAGGCGTCGCGGTTTGTCATGGTCGAGAGCGCAGCCGCAGCTTGCTGGTCACCGCGCGCCGCGGCGGCCTGGGCACTCGACAAGCTCATGGGGCCCTTCGCTGCCAAGGCGGAAGCGGGCAGAAGCGCCGCGATGACGACGCACAAAACAAAACGCATAAAGTACCTCCGTTTTCGGTTGTCACGTTAACGCGCTAGGGCATGTTCGGATGCAACGCCCGTGCGCGGAGTTCCAGCACGATAACGGTGGCGCGTGCCGACATTATGTCTTTGATCGGGCGGGTTACGAACGCACCCATCGCCTCATGAATTCGCCCACGTGGGCCAGTGCCTCGCGTCCTTCCGTGAGCTTCGCGTTCCACATCGCCCAGGCATGGATCATGTGCGGCCAGATCTGCAGCGTGACATTGGCATCGGCGAGTCCCAGGGCGCGCGCGAAGCGCACGGCGTCGTCGAGCAATGTCTCGTTCGAGCCCACCTGGATGAGCGTCGGCGGAAAGCCGCCCAGGTCGGAGAATAGCGGAGATATCCGCGGATCCTTGCGGTCGATCGGCGCGGGCGCATAGCAGTCCGCCAACTCCTCGAGATAGGCCTTGTGGATGAGCGGATCGACGCCGGCCTTTGTCTCGAGCGAAGCCCCCGACATCGTCAGGTCGGTCCAGGGCGAAGCGAGCCAGGTGCAGGCCGGCTGCTCCTCGCCCGCGGCGCGAAGGCGGTTGATCAGCGTGATCGTGAGATTGCCACCGGCGCTGTCGCCGCCGACCGCGATGTGGCGCGCTTCGATCCCCTGCTCGCGCAGGAACCGCCACGCCGTCATCGCGTCCTCATGCGCCGCCGGATAAGGATGCTCGGGCGCAAGCCGGTATCTCACCGCGAGCGTGCGCATGCGCGCCGCGCGGCCCGCTTCGGTCACCATCCGGCGATGGCTTACGATCGAACCCGAGCAATAACCGCCGCCATGAAAGAACATCAGCACGCGCGACGCGTCGCTGCCGAGCACGATCGACCATTCGCCCGGCACGCCACCGAGATCTACCGCCTCGAGGCGCACGTCGTCGGCGACCGGCCAGGTCGAGCCGATCTCGTCGATGCGCTGGCGCCGCTCACTCCAGCCAATCGGGCGCGGCTTTGCCGTAAGCAGCGCGCGAACGGCTTCGATTTCCTTCTGGCTCACGATGCGTGTACTCCCGGACATGGAGAAACGCTGCAAACATACCAAGGCAAAGCGGCCGCTGTCCGCAGGCGCGGCGAATGGTATTGTGCGAGCAGGCCTCGGGAGGGCTTGGGGGAGATCGCTCACCAATGAAGCTGGTTGCGAGCGATATGTTGCGCGAAATCGCGGCGGAAGCATCCACCGCGTTCAACAATGGCAGCCGCGCGCTGCCATTGTTCTCGGCGCGCTATCCGGCATTCGCGCTCGATGACGCCTACCGCGTGGCCGCGCTCGCCCACACAATGCGCCTCGCTGAGGGTACAAGCCTGTCGGCCGCAAGGCCGGTTCACCAATAGCCGCATCTGGGATGAATACGGCGTGCGCGCGCCGAACTGGGGCTACGTGTATGACCGCACAGTGCACGATCTCGCCAAGACGCTGTCGCTTGCGCCCTATGCCGAGCCGAAGATCGAGCCGGAAATCATCGTCGGGCTTTGCGCCGTGCCCTCACCCGGTATGGATGACGCCGCACTCCTGTCGTGCATCGGCTGGGTCGCGCACGGCTTCGAGATTGTCCAGTCGGTTTTCCCGAACTGGAAATTCACCCCGGCCGACAGCGTTGCCGCCAACGCGATGCACGGCGCGCTGCTGATGGGGCCGCGTCACGATATCGGCGCGCGGGCGGCGGAGTGGCTGCGTGCGCTGCAGGAGTTCGAGGTCGAGCTTTATTGCGACGGGACGCTCGTGGATAGCGGCCGCGGCACGAACGTGCTCGAAGGGCCGCTTTCGGTGGTGCGCTACCTCACCGGATTGCTCGCGCGCGATCCCGACAACCCGCCGCTGGCGGCCGGCGAAATCGTTGCAACCGGCACATTGACGCGCGCGCTGTCCGTGAAGCCGGGGCAGACCTGGACGACGAAACTCAAGGGCATCGCGCTCGACGGCATCAGCCTTCGCCTTTGCTGATAACGAGGGAACCGGCACACAGGAACGAATCGGTTTTCGACGGGTTTTCCTGAAAACGGAGACGGACCCGTGAAAGCGATCGTTTCGGCAGTTGTCGTGCTCTTGGGCGCGACAACCTTCTCGTATTCGCAAAGCCTTCCCAATTACGGACCCAACGCGCCCGCAACCGGCGACAGCTACGGCAAGCCGTACAGCGGCGCCAAACCCCTGCGCGCGGGCGCCTATCGCAGGGCCCCAACGGCGTGCGCATCACCGCGCGCGCTCCCATCGCTGGCCCCAATGGTATGACTGAGGCCTCACACCGCGCTTTCGCACCTGCGATCACATCAAAATCACACCAGGCGGGAACCTTCGCTTACCGGGCCAATTGTCGGAGGCGAGAGAATTCCCTCGACGTGTCGGTCGTACGAGGCAGCGAAAGGGTTGGCACAATGCACATCTCAGGCGAAAGTCTTCTGGTCATTCTGTTGGTTGGCGTCATCGCCGGCTGGCTTGCCGGCAAGATTGTCGAGGGCAGCGGTTTCGGCCTGATTGGCGACATGGCCGTCGGCATCGTTGGCGCCCTGATCGGCAGCTGGTTGATGCCGCGGTTGGGGATTCATCTGGCGAGCGGCATGTTGTCGGCGATCATCGTCGCTACGATCGGCGCCGTGCTGCTGCTCGTGATCGTCAGGCTCGTCACCGGTGGCTTCCCGAGGCGGCGGTCCTGGCGCTTCTGACGCAGTTGTACACAGCCTATCTGGACCTGCGACAGATTGGCGGATTGCGCGACAAAACGCCAAGGCTGTGACCAGCATCACAGTGCGGAGCCCCCCTGTTGTCTATCGTTCAATGAGATTCGGAATTTCGGAGCGCCCCGCGTGCTCTGAAAAAAGGGGCCGCACGTTTTTGCGACGGCGGCCCCGAAGAAGGCCACCGGCGGGGTGACGCCGGTGGCCGACAATTACCAAAAAAGCATAGCCGGGATATTTTTGTGATCGAATTGTAGCAATCCCCAGCCTTCCCCGGAGTGCTGCTCAAGCGCCTGAAGGGTGTTGCAAAACACGCGCACAGCCCGGTGAATAAGGTAGCCAGCCACCACGCGCGTCATGCGCTGCGTCGATCCGAAAAGTGTCATCATACCAAATTGACGCGGTGCACTCGTCCCGGTGCGTTATCTCCGCCCGAGAAACCAGCTCGCCGCCAGCAAGACGATGCCGACGCTGCCGGCCAACATGCCGTGTTTGGCGCGGATGCGCATCAGGCCCGTCTCATGTCCGGGAAAAAATGTCGGCAGCGAATCCGCCGGCACGAGGAAATACATTGCAGCAACGATCAACAGAACGACGCCGAGGATGGTGACAATGGCTTTCATGCTGGAGCCTCCGCTATGCGCTGAGCATAGCAAGACAGCCGCTCTGTTGTCCTCATCGGTCTGGCAGGGTGAATTTGAACGGCTCGTCCGTGATGCGATGCGTCTTTTCGCAAGACGGATTGCCGTGGCCGCCGCAATAGGAGCCGTGCAACACGAAACGGATGTCGCTTGCGCCACGTCCAGACAGAACTTCGTACTCGCGCAACGGTCATCGAATACCTTGCGCAGCGCGCCGCCCCGCAGCCCTACCAGGATCAGGAAATCGCAGCTACGCTGCCGCAGAAGTAGGCGGCACGTCCCACGCATTCGGCTTCATGAAAATCGACGATGTAGTCGTCGCGTCCATCGCCGGTCAGATCGAGCCGGCGTACAGCATTGAGGGCGAGCGTCATGCGGGCGCCGCCGGCGTGGCGGCAGGCATTCTCGGCTGCAACCAGCGCCTGTCGAACTTCCCTGGGATAATTGGCGAAAGCTTGCTGCCGCACAGCGGCCTTTTCACCAGATTCGAAGCCCTCGGCTTTGCCGTCGATAACGGCATCGATCCGCGCATCGAAAAGATCGATTTTGATGGACGGTGCTCCATCCCGCCGCTCGTAGAGAAGATCAAACAGCTCATCACTGCCGAGCGGCGCGCGCTCGACACTTGTAACGTCCGCCTCGAGGTCGAGATCTCGCGGCGTGACATCCTGAAGAGGCGCCCGTTCGCGCACCGCGACTATGGCGATCAGAATGAGAATGAGCACCGCAAGCCGCGGCCCCTTCGCCATCACTTACGTCAATCCGGCCGACGACCCGCGCAACAAGACCTCGGAGAAGAAATAGGCGGCGGTCAATTCGACTGGCTCTCACTTGTCATGCCCGGCCCTGTGCCGGGCATCCCGCTTAGGATTGCAGGGCCGTGCGCCCCTGATCGGGATGGCCGGGACTTCAGGCGCGAAGACGGCGCTTCGCGCCTTTCGCCCGGCCATGACGTCGCTTTCTGTCAGATCAATTCCACTCGTCCCCGCGAAGGCGGGGACCCAGTCCTTTTTGCAAACTGGATTCCCGCTTGTGCGGGAATGAGCTAGAGCCACGGTAGAGAGCAGCGTCATGGTCGGACTTGTTCCGGCCATCCACGTCTCCTTCCCTTACACCATGCTGCAAGACGTCGATGCCCGCGACAAGCGCGGGCATGACAGGCCGGTCTGTTGTTGCTTGCAGCGCCTCACAAGCACCGCTCGTCCCCGCGAAAGCGGGGACCCAGTCCTTTTTGCAAACCTGGATTCCCGCTTGCGCGGGAATGAGCGGAAAAGAGAGCCGACCTCACGCCGCCTGCGCGCCGAGCTCCTTATCCTTGGCTTCGGCGCGTTGCGCCGCCGGACGCGCCACGATGCGCCCGACGTAATCGGTGAACTCCTTTCGCTCGGGGATCATCTTGAAGATCATGCCCCAGCGGATATTGGCGCCGAGCAGCACATCGGCCGCAGTGAATTGCTCGCCCATCAGCCATGGCCCCGTCTCGATCGCTTTCGCCACCACATTGATTGTGGTGTCGAAATCGCCATAGCCGAGTATTGCGCGCTTGGCTTCTTCCTTGCGCGGGGCGGCGCGATCGATCACCGCGGGCTCGAGGCAGCCCGGCCCGAAGAACATCCATTTCAGATAGACGCCGCGCTTCGGCGTGCCGATCGGCACGTTGAGCTTCTTCTCGGGAAATTCGTCGGCGAGATACGTGCAGATCGCAGCGAGCTCGGTGATCACCGTGTCGCGGTGGCGCAACGCCGGAACCTTGCCCATCGGATTGATGGCGAGATAATCGGGCTTCAGGTTGTCGCCCGCGCTCAGCCGCAAAAGCTTGATGTCGTAGGGCTGGCCGACTTCCTCGAGCATCCAGAGCGCAACCGAGGAACGCGAGGGCGAAGCGTGGTAGAGCGTCAAATCAGGCATGGGGCACCTTGCAAAATTACCGGCGGGAGCCGACGTATTAAATCATGAATGTGCAGAGACCGTGACATGACCAATACCGTTCGCGACAATACCGAGCGTCATCGTTTCGAACTCGATGCCGATGGCCATATTGCATTCTCGAATTACAAGCGTGCGGCCGGCGTGCTGACAATCCTTCACACGGAGGTACCGAAGGCGCTCGAAGGGCGCGGCATCGGCTCGGCGCTGATCCGCGGCGTACTCGATGCCGCACGCAGCGAAGGCCTGAAGGTCAACGCGCAGTGCCCCTTCGCCAAGGCCTATCTCGACAGGCATGCGGAATACTCTGACCTGCGCCAGTGATTTTCACCGTCCCGCGACCGCCCCTCGTTTCGGGGCGCGACGCAATGCCCTTTCATGGTCATTCGGGGGCCGGCCGCAAGGCCGGAACCCGGAATCCAGAACAAGGCACTGCGCGTGTGTCTGGATTCCGTCCTTTAGACGTCATGGCCGGCCTTGTGCCGGCCATCTCGCTTAGGAAGGCGCTGCGTCTGTTCACCCGGAACTGCCCTGCGGCCCCTCAGCGGGATCGCCGGGACAAGCCCGGCGATGACTCTGGAAATGACCGCACAAAGCATGCGGAAAACCGCCTTTTCCAAGTGCGCCTAACCCAATTCTTTACCCTTCGATGAGACATTGCCTCCTGGTGCGACAGGAGACGGCGTTGGATTTCTGGCCCGGCATTGCTTTCATCTTCCGGCAGACCGGCAATCTGCTGTTCTCGATCGGCTCGCATTTTTCGCTGACATCGCTTGTGGCCGCGCTGCTGATCGCAACCATCTTCTTCGCCTGGCAGCGCGTGAAACGCGGCCGCCGCGTGCGCGTGAGAACGCTCCTGCGCGCGCTGTTTCCCAAGCGCATCCTGCACAGCCGCTCGAACGAAGCCGATATCGGCTATCTGATCTTCAACGTCTTCGTCTACAGCGTGATGTTCGGCTGGGCCGTGCTGTCCTACCAGTTCATCTCGAACGGCATCGCGGGGCTGGTCGCCGCGTTCGGGCCGGTGTCACCATCGACGCTCCCGACTTACGTGACGCGATCGGTCATCACCGTGATGCTCTTTCTCGCCTACGAGCTCGGCTACTGGTTCAATCACTGGCTCAGCCACAAGGTGCCGCTGCTGTGGGAATTCCACAAGGTGCACCACAACGCCGAAGTGCTGACCCCGCTCACGAATTTCCGCGTGCACCCGGTCTACACTTGGGTCTTCACCAATATCCTTGCGTTCTCGGCCGCGGTCGCCAACGGCTTCGGCAACTACATGTTCGGCGAGACGGCCTACCAATATGCGCTCTCGGACACGAACATCATCCTGGTGCTGTTCATCCACGCTTATGTGCATCTCCAGCATTCGCACATGTGGATTGCGTTCCGCGGCGTGCTCGGGCGCATCTTCGTCAGCCCCGCGCATCATCAGGTGCACCATTCGGCCAATCCGAAGCACTTCAACAAGAACTTCGGCTCGTGCCTTGCGCTGTGGGACTGGATGTTCGGCACGCTCTATGTGCCGCAGAAGGAGCGCGAGCCCTCACCTTCGGCTTTGCCGGCCAGCCGGATGCGCACACGCTGAAGGGCGAACTGGTCGATCCGTTCGTCAATGCGGCGGGCCACATCTGGCCGAAGCGGCCCGCGGACATTCCGGCGCTGCCGGTTGCGGAGCGCAAGCAGGCCTAGTTAATTGCGCCGATGCGCCGGCGCACCGTCACCGTCAACAACAAGATGCAGAGGGGCTACCGCTACGTGTTGAGCGCGGCGCCCGGACGCAATTTCGATGCGCAGTTCACGCCGCAGCTCACGCCGGCACAGATGCTGCGGCTCGGGGTCTTCGGCGGCAAATACATGACCGACTGCCGCCGCGAATTTCCCAAAAGCTGGTTTACGCGCGCGAGGCTCTCCCCGCGCAAGGCGGACCCCGCATGCAATTTCTTTGGCATCGATGCGAGCCAGCCGCTTTCGGAATGGAGGCGCAAAGGCTGGATCCATCCGGCCGATCCGCGCGGCTGGTTCCAGTGGTATTGCCGTTATTACATGGGCCGGCGCATGCCGGAGGAAGACCGCCGGCAGATCGGGCGGTGGAAGGCGATCCGGCGCCACGTGCGGCAAATCGAGAAACATTGCGAGCCGGGCGACCTGCTCTGCCGGCGGCGACAGCGGCAGGCGCTGCTGCACTGGGCTTACGACAGCCGCAAGATTTGACGCCCCTATTTGGCCGCCACGGCGGGGCTGCGTGCCGGGCGGCTTTTCCAGCGCGCCATGACGGCATCGACCGCGGTGACCGCCAGGCCCGCCGCCAGCACCTGCCAGCCCGGCCTGATACCGGCATCGACATCGAAAATCGTACCAAGAACCCGCAGCGGCGAGACGTGAAACGCGATCGCAATGCCGATCGCTTCGCCGAGAAACGTCGCAACCGAAACGGCGATTGCGAGCCCGAGCAGGCTCCGTGTCGACAAATCGCTGCGCTCCTGCCACCAGGCGAGCAGACGATAGGCGATCAGCCAGAGGAAAAGACCAGCCGCGAAGGTCGGCACCGTCACGTCGGCCTTGGTCTGCTGGAAATAATGAATGAGTGCGAGCAATGCGACCGCATAGATCGCCTGATGCAGACGCCGCCAGCGCACGCCGCCAAGCCGGCGCACCATGCCGTCGGGCGAGGTCGCAGCGAGCGCGGCAAGTCCGGTCCACGCAATCGCGCCGACGATCAGGTAAACGCGATGGGTGATTTCGTGAAAGAATTTTCCGACATCGTAGCGCTGATCGGCGAAAAACAGCGCGAGATGCACGGCGATGTAACAGAAGGTGCCGACCCCGAGCATTCGTCGGACCTCGATGAGATTGCCGTAACGCAAGATGCGGCGGAACGGGGTCACCGCAAGCGTCACGCCGAGAAAGACGAGCGCCCAGAAGCCGGCGCGGTGAATCAATTCGTTGAGCGGGCGCGCGCCGTGCGCAATCTCACTTGCCTCGAATACCGCCTTGGCAAGCGGCAACAGCAGAAGCACGAGCGTCGCAATGCGCAACGCAGACACGCGGCCGCGCCGATCGCGCCACAATTGCCAAACCGGCGTCACGGGTGTCGCCACAAAGCCTCACTTCCGCTCAATCGATGCTACGAGGATTGCCGCGTCGCACAATTTACCCATCGGATATGGACTTTCGTGCTAGCATTTTTACGTTGGTTCGATTCGTCACAATCAATCAAAAGCTTGCGTTCAGGCAAGTTGCCGCCTTGGAACAACGATCATTGGCGGATACTTACGGAAGACGGAGGAGCAGTCCAAGGAGGCCACTGTAAAGCTGCGCCGGGGGATTTATATGGAGGCCACCGATGTCGCGAGCTCTGGTCCGCTCACTGCTTGTACCTGCGCTTCTCGTTGCTTCACCCGCGTTCGCGCACGATAACTGGGTCAATCGCGGCGCCTTCAAGAACGGCGCCGGCGAATGGTGCTGCGGCGACTACGATTGCAAGAGTTACACGCGCACTTCATCGACTTCGAACGGTTGGATGATCGATGGCGAGTTCGTGCCCTACGACGAAGCAATGCCGGTTGCGCCGCCCGACGGCCAGGTCACCGTATGCCGAAGGCCCGACGGATCGCGGCGCTGCGTGTTCGGTCTCAAGCCGGGGCTGTAGGAGAATCCGATCACGTCGCGCGTGGCGCCCCTGCCAGCGCGGGGCGCGGTTTTGCTCAGATCCGCGGCAGCGGACGGCCGCCAGATTCCTTCGAGGGCACCTTCACCCAGGCCTCCCCGTCCAGCACCACCTCCTCGCCGACCGAACATTTGCAGGTCAAACGCGCACGAAATTTTTCCGGCACCAATTCCGCAACGATGACGCTGACATCGACAGTGTCGCCGATTTTGACCGGCGCGCGGAAATTCAAGGTCTGCGAAATGTAAACCGCTCCTGGACCGGGCAATCGCGTGCCGAGAACCGCAGAAATAAGGCTCGCCGTATAAAGTCCATGCGCGATGCGGGTGCCGAAGGGCGTCTTCGCGGCAAAATGTTCAGACAGATGGATCGGATTGCGATCGCCCGTCACTTCGGCAAAGCCGACCACATCGGACGCATCGATGACCTTGCTCAGCGTCTCGGTCATGCCGACAGACAAATCTTCGTAGTAGAGCATCCGTAATGTCAGCATATCCAATACCTTGGCTTTCCCTCTGTCTCGGCTGAAGGCCGTAGCACAGCCTTAGCACACTCCAGTGTTGAAGATCGCCGTCTCCGTAAGAGGCCGCATGTGAGCGCCCCTTAGCCCCCGATGGAAAGTCCCTGTGTGTGTGTGTGTGTGTGTGTGTGTGTGTGGTGCGCAGCTTCGATCATGGCAGGGTTACGCTGTGCTCGCTTTCGCTCACTCCGTAAAAGGACCCTTCCAAGTACAAGCCTCGATCCATCATCAGTTGCGCTAACGGCAGGTTGCGCTATCTCTTGCTTCGTCCATGATGAAGCAACAGCCGCCGATAGGAGACCCCCAATGCTTGAAATGCTTGGAGACGCTGCAATCGGCCTAGTACTTCTCATCGTCGGTGTGCTCCTAATTATCATCGGCATACCGAAGCACGGCCAACACGCGCGATTTCTGCGGTTCGAAGCATCGCTTGTTGTATATCCGGCTGTCATCATGGTGTGTCTAGCGTTTGGCGTAGCGATGCTGCTTAGGGCGTACGCTCTGAGATGATCCGTAGCAAACGGGCGTCGAATATCACCGACTGCGACAGCGCTAAGTTGCGCTACCATTGCGCTTGCGTTCGTCCTTGATAAAGAGACCCCCAGGTTAGTGATTGCAGGGCCAATGAGACGATGACTTGCGCTCCGATGGCGTTCAACCGTCTGCCCGTCAGTCGAAACTCTCACATAAAGGGCAGCATTACGTTTTCGCTGTGCCATCATGCCATCACGGCCATTTTGGCGAGCGCAGCGCGGACTTGACCAAGCCATGCCTCGCAATCCGGATCATGCCGGGCTGAGATGATGTCATAGGCATCTTGCAGTAGCGCCCTAAGCTCATTGCGCTGCTCAGTCATGCGCTGCAAATTAAGCTTACTGTGCGACGTCTGGCTCATAATCATCCCCCCGTGGTGTCGAATAAACCTACAATAGCACATCATTCTTTTGTGATGATCTGCTATGCGACCGATTGCGCTATCGGCCCTCATGACATTCTACTTGGCAGGGTCCTGTTACGGAGGCTCGCAGGGCCAGATCATGCCCCGGCGCTATAACCGTGCTACGATAGCGTTCTAGCGTGCTCGTAGCAGAGGGTCTCACGATGGCGGCTAACGCGGGGGCAATAGATTACGGGGCACTGGCATCAGCTCTTGGTGGCGTACTGACATTCGCAATCATGATTTGGATTGCGTTCGCCGGAAGGGGCAGAGGCTTTCTGACTGCTAACGCCGTCCTTAGCTCATGACTGCGCTAACTGCGCTATTGCCTGGTAGCGTCATGACTGCGCTAACGCAAAACAGCGCAAGATTGCGTTATTGCACCTACTCAGCGCGGCACGTCAGTGGACGTAGGTCCACGTGAAAACCAAAAGCACAATTACTGCCACGCCAAAGAGCACTAGTTGACCAGG
>DATDLC010000015.1:0-2722 GCA_036519515.1 Pseudolabrys sp.
GGGGTCGATGCGGTTCGCTACTCCTTCATCGTGATGGACTTGCACCATCTACTCCTTGCCGGTCTCCCGGCGCACTCCGCTCTACCACTATAAACAGACATCGTTACCATGCGTCGGCATGTCTCAAACGTGCCACGAACGGACATGCGCCACCACAGCGGCGTGAACTGTTGCCTCTGTTTGATCCGACCATCAAATTCAGCCGCGCAGCTTCCAGACGACTTCTTCCACCGCCAGACCGAATCGCGGCCACCATCGCGCTGGAGATGATCGGCCCAATACCGGGCACGCTCATCAGCCGCTCGCAACCGGCATCCTGGCGCGCGAATCGTTGGCTGTGTGTATCGAAAACGCCGATTGCGCTCTGACGGTTGGACCGGCGACGCTCGACGCGATCAATGCGCGATGACGCCCCCCTGCGGCTTGTCGCCGAGCCGCAGCAGCGGGATAAGGACCCACGCGAGAGCGGTGAACGCCGCCGACACGAGGATGAGCGGCGTGAGCCGGCTGCCGAACGCGTGCTGATAGAGGAGCGCGCCGACATTGTCCCCGAGCGCCGAGGCGAGGTTGGTGATTGACATGAACACTGCGAACGTAAAGCCTTCCGAGTGCTTGGGGCAGTAGTCGGCGGCGAGCGTGAGAGTCGCGACGAGCGCGATCATCGCCGACACGCCGCCGCAGAAATGGAGTGCCGCTGCGGTCACTTCGTTGAAGAGCAGCACGAACGCGGCGGTGGTTGCGGTGCCGAGCACGACGCTCAATTGCAGCAGGCGCTTCGATGTGAGCCCGGCGAGGTAGTACCGATAAACCAGCCCGCCGCAGATCGAGCCGGCCGACGAGATCGCGCCGAGGATGCCAATATAGCCCTGGGAGAAATGCAGGTTGTCGGTCATGTGGTAGTAGAGCGGCGTATTAAACCCGGGACTGAACCAATAGAGAAAGAGAACCAGCGCGACGATCCAGAGCGGGCGCATGCGAAAGGCGGCGAGCAGCCTGCGTGCCGCGAGCTTGAGTTCGGGGAGGTCGATCGGCCGTTTCTCCTCGTCGACCAAATACCACGTGCCGAACGCGATCATCAGCGGCGCGATCCCCGCGATCAGCGCCGCGCCATGCAGGGCGCCGGCCGGCGACAGATTTTGCACCAGCAGGCCGCCGATCAGCGCCGAGCTCATCGCCGCGACGTGGAACCATAGCCACTGCTGGTTCACGAACACCCCGCTCGTGCTGTATCGCTGGCCGTTCTCGACCAGGAGCGCGCCGCACAGCGTGCTCGCGATCGCCATCGCGTAGGCGGTTAGTACCAGCATGAATAACAGCCGGCTCGGCGCCTCCATCTGCGCGGCGAGAAGATAGGCGCCGGTCGCTAGAATGCTTGCGAGAACGAGATAGCTCTTGCGGCGATAGCCGAACAACGGCACGAAATCGGAGACGAGGCCGTAAACTGGCTTGATGATCCAGGGCAAGTTGAACGCCGTGAGCGCGGCGGTGACCTGCACCGGCGTCCAGGAATGGACCTCCTTGAAGTAGTAGGTGAGCGGTTGCGCGATGATGCCGTCGGTCTGGCCAATGCCTTCGACCGCGTAGACCATGCCAAAATAGAGCATCAACCGGCGAATGCGCCGCGCGTCGCCGGGCGTCGGCGTAACGGGCGGCGGCGGTTGAGTTTGTGCCCCTGTGGTCAAGAGCGATCCTTGAATTTTCATGCTGGCCCGGAGCCTGTGCTCCAAAGACAGGCATGTTAGATTGGTGCAAGATCGTACTCCGGCCTCGCGCCTGCAACGCAGCCTGACTGACTGTCACTATCCTGCAACGGCCCTGGTTGATAGGGGGACCGAGTGCGATTCGATCAACGAAAGCGCCGCCGCGAGTTCGTCATGCTGCTCGGCGGCATGGCGGTGTCCTCAGTCGCCTGGCCGTTCGCCGTGCACGCGCAGCAGGTCGAGAGGATGCGGCATGTGATCGGAATCAAGATCGATCGATTAGTCTCTGCGGAGATGTCGCGGCAAAAAATTCCCGGCATGGCTGTCGCTGTTGTCAAAAACGGCGAGGTCGTGCTGGCAAAGGGATACGGCTTTGCAAACCTCGAGCACCAGGTGCCCGTGACCACGCACAGCATCTTTAATTCCGGATCTGTCGGCAAGCAATTCACCGCTGCTGCAATCATGCACATCGAAGAGCATGGGAAGCTCCGCCTCGACGATCACATAGCTCGCTACCTGCCGCGCACGAAGGCACGGTGGGGATCGATCACGGTGCGTCATCTGCTGACGCACACGTCGGGAATACCGGAGTATGAAGATGAGATCGACATGCGTCGCGATTATTCCGAGCGGCAGCTCACGGAACTCGTGGGACTGCTGCGGCGCAGATCGGCACCCGGTCACAAATTCGAATACAACAATAGCGGTTACGTGCTGCTTGGCGTCATTATCCGCGCGATGACAGGAGAGTTCCATGCGGATTACATTCGCGAGAATATTTTTAAACCCCTTGGCATGAAGACGGCTCGTGTTGCGAGCGACGCGGACATCGTCCAAAATCGCGTTGACGGCTATCGCATGAGCAAGGGTCGGATTTTGAAACAAGAATGGGTGTCGTCCACATTCAAGAAAACGGCGGACGGATGTTTCCACCTCTCACTCGACGATCTTCTAGCCTGGGAGAGAGGCGTACGAACGCGCGCACTCCTAAAACCCGAAAGCTGGTCGCAAATCTTTACACC
>DATDLC010000016.1:0-10494 GCA_036519515.1 Pseudolabrys sp.
CCGAGCGCTTTCTCGAAGATCGCCAGCGCCCGCTTGTAGAGTGGCTCGGCATCGGCGTAGCGACCCTGGGCGCTGTACAGGTCGGCCAGATTGTTCACCGATTGCGCGACATCGGGGTGATCGGGGCCGAGCGCCTTCTCCCGGATCGCCAGTGCCCGATTGTAGAGTGGGTCGGCATCGGCGTAGCGACCCTCTTCTTTGTAGAGTGAGGCGAGATTGTTCAGCGCCGACGCAACAGAGGGGTGATCGGGGCCGAGCGCTTTCTCGAAGATCGCCAGCGCCCGCTTGTAGAGTGGCTCGGCATCGGCGTAGCGACGCTGCGCGAGGTACAGGTCGGCCAGATTGTTCAGCGATTGCGCGACATCGGGGTGATCGGGCCCGAGGGCTTTTTTCCAGGTCGCCAGCGCCCGCTTGTAGAGTGGGTCGGCATCGGCGTAGCGACCCTCTTCTTTGTAGAGTTCGGCCAGATCGTTCAGTGCCAACGCGACAGAGGGGTGATCGGGCCCGCGCGCTTTCTCATTGATCGCCAGCACCCGCTTGTAAAGCGGCTCGGCATCGGCGTACCGACCCTCTTCTTTGTAGCGTTCGGCCAGATTGTTCAGCGTCGCCGCAAGGATGACATCGGACAGAGCCATGAGCGGTGGACTCCTGACGCACGGGGGAGTTTAGCAAAAAAGTGGACGCCGGAACGCCCCTAATTCGCCCTAGATTATTCGATTCTTGGCATTTAGTCCCGCGAGTTTGAGGTCGGCTCCGAGTCATTAGCGGACATGACCGCATTTGCCGCCTGCGCTCCGGTATGCACAAATTAAGTGCGGGCCCTCTGGGCCCCTTCCGGCGGCCACACCGGGCCCAGTCATGCCGGCCCCGGTCGAAGTCAACCTCCGGCCGGGGTTCTGTCGCGCAACCACAGAAAGAGCTCAAAGTGGGGGCCGTGCAGGGAAGCCCCTGCAGTCCCCATTCCTGGCCTGGCCTCAAAGGATCAACTTTGGGGCCATTTTTTTGGCCACATGAGGCTAGTATCGGAGACTCGACTCTTCGGATTTCAGTTCCTATTAAACGCTCGAGCACGACGGCTTTCCGCATCCTGGCGCAGGTGGATCATGGCAGCGGAGAAACCCGAACAAAACGGCAAACAAAGGCCACCTCCTGTGAAGCTCTCAACGTTCAGTGTTGTGTATGAGCGCGGAGACGCTGCGCCGCTTTTGGATGACCCGCTGATCCACTGCCAAGCCGGCCAGCAACTTGTGCTCGCCTTTGTGTCGCGCAATGCGCTCATGGATTACTTCCACATTCGCGACGAGCGGATCCCGCTCCATCAGTGGAACCTTGTTGTTGAGCGGAACCTAGACGCGTTCAAGCGGATCATTGAAGGCAAGTACGAGCGCGACGAGTGGGAAGCGCATAACAGTCAGGGCCAAAGCTATCCTCGAGTGCTGGTAACATTGGAAGACATGGAGCGCTGCGGCGAACAACTAACGGCCGAGGCGCGCGACCTTGATGTGCGCTCTCGAGCGGACAAAGGTCCGCATTGACCAGTTAACCATCGCGCGATGACCAGCGGACACCTTCTCCGCTTATCGCGTAACTGGGTTGAAAACGATCGACGGCGCTCAGCGCATCGCTAAACTGCCAGAATTGCTACAGCGTCGGCCGAGTTGGGGAGCATCGTGATTTCTATTTACGGCGATGAGAGCTCTTCTGCCGAATTCGCGACTTATGGTCTGCTAGCTATTAGCGATGCTGATCTTCCGGCATTGGCCATAGCAGTCAAGCGCGCTAAGGCGCTGCTCAAATCAAACGGGGATGAACCACTTCATTCGAAAGTTCTCTTCCACAGTGGGCTCAGAGGAAAATCTTCATTTAAGCACGCAAGCATTGCAGACGTTGAAAAAGCGTGCGCTTTCGTCATTGCCCAAGTATCGATGTTCCAAATTGGCTTTTATTTTGGTCGTGTTGATCGGCGAACGGCACCAAAAAAGTTGTACGTGCCCCTTACCAACAGCAAGAACTCCTCCGAAGTGCTACTTGCCACGCTGGAACTTGAACTACCTCATCTGCAGTGGAATGCTTATGGTGCTGCTGCGACACGCGCCTGCAAGACACTGCGAGAGCCTCCATACCGCGTAGTGGTCGATCACAACAAGACGATCATTCGATGGTTCAATGAGAGTAGACAGGCGGGGACTGGTCGAACTAATGTGGATGGATTCTACCCTCCCTAAGTGGCCTACCCCGACACTGGCAAACGACACTGACCATCCTGGTCTGCAGGTAGTCGACATTTTGACGTATTATGCAACGAAGCAGTTCACGGATCCGAGGTTCGTCATGCCGTTCGATTCGATTAGAGCAAAAACCCACTTTATGTTGCACGTGTTCGAACCTGATGTGTGCCGACCATATGTTGCGCACCGGGTGTCACTGTTAAGCCGTTTCCAAAAAAACCAAACCCTGACCGAATGGGTACAGGTTCCGCCGGGCAAGCGACTGCCGGCCGCGAAAAACAATTAGGTCCAAGCCGGCTGACTGACCGGTTTTGGTTGTTTCATCGGCGATGCTTGTTCGTGAGAGCCGAACGAGCTAGCGGCTAATCGGAGGCGGCGCGGGTCTACATCATGGGCAAGTAACCAGCCAACGAAGGACTAAAGCGATGGATATCAAGCGAAACGGCACACAGCCGTCCGGCAAGGGACCGGCCGAGTGGTTCACCGGCACGGTCCGCATCGACCCGCTGTTCAAGGCGCCCGATCCGGCGCGCGTCAGCGGCGCCAGCGTCACGTTCGAGCCTGGCGCGCGCACGGCCTGGCACACGCATCCGCTCGGACAGACGCTGATCGTGACGGCCGGCAGCGGCCTCGCGCAGCGCGAGGGCGGGCCAGTCGAGCAAATCCAACCTGGCGATGTCGTTTGGTTCGCGCCCGGCGAGAAGCACTGGCACGGCGCGACGCCGACCATAGCGATGACGCACATCGCGATTGCGGAAGCGCTCGACGGCAAGGTCGTCGACTGGATGGAACACGTCAGCGACGCGCAGTACCGCACCTGATCGCGGCGAACAACCTGCACCGCCGCGTGCTGGCTGCCGTGCGAGACGATGAGGTGTGTCGACGCGCGGGCGAGACGGCGCGCAATCAGGGATTATTCGAGCCAAGGTCTTGTCCACTTGATCGCGTGACCGAGCGCCCGCCGAGCCATCGGTCAGAAGGATGTTGGGCATCCTGGTAACATCGGCCTGTCGATGTCCGGAATGGGTCAGAAGCAGACATTCTCGAAAGTTTGCGTGATGTCCGCTTTACCCCCGAAAGCGGACGTTCCGTGGCGCACTAGGCATGTCCGTTAAGTGCCAAACTGCGACATTTATTAGCCTATTCGATCACCTCGTCCGCGCGTAGGAGAAGACCCTTCGAGACTTCGTGTCCAATATCCTTTGCCGTCTTCAGGTTGATGACGAGTTCAAACCGCAAGAAATTTGCGCTGATGGCGATCGGCATGTCCAAGGGAGGCGACATGAGAGATCCGCGCGATACCTACCAGAACCAGCTCGTCCCGATGGTGGTCGAGGAGACCAATCGCGGCGAGCGCGCCTACGACATCTAGTCGCGGCTTTTGAAGGAGCGCATCATCCTCCTCACTGGCCCGATCGAAGACGGCATTGCCGCACTAGCTATCGCGCAGCTACTGTTCCTAGAAGCCGAGAACCCGATAGGAAATCTCGATGTATATCAACTCCCCGGGCGGGATGGTGACCTCGGGGCTTCGCAATCTATGACACCATGCAGTTCGTGCGTCCGCAGGTGTCGACGCTGTGTGTCGGGCAGGCGGCCTCAATGGGATCGCTGCTGCTCGCTGCCGGGCAGAAGGGCCTACGTTTCGCGCTGCCAAATGCGCGCATCTTGGTGCATCAGCCCAAGGGCGGCTTCGAGGGCCAAGCGACAGACATCATGCTGCACGCCCAGGAGATTCTAAATCTCAAGAAGCGGCTCAACGAGATCTACATGAAGCATACTGGCCAGCTGCTGCAGAAGATCGAAGAGGCGCTGGAGCGCGATTTTTTTATGACGGCAGAGACGGCCAAGGATTTCGGCTTAGTCGACAAGGTAATCGATCATCGGCCGGAGATACCACCGCTTGCAGCCGTGTCCTGAACGGACATGCATCGTGGTTATCCCCCTGGTTGGAGGTTTTCCATCAATTCGTGCGAGGTGTGAATGGCTCCCAGCAATCCGCAGGTCAGTTGAGTGGCGGCGGAAGCCTAAAGAGGCGTCTAATTCGCGTGGACTTACGTCAATAAGCGCAGCAGTCTAATTGATGCCGTTGTTCCTTGACTCTCGCCACGAACCATGATCGATCGAACGAACCTCCCGTTGCTCGTCACCCTCGCGCTGGGCGTGTTTGCCGGCGCGCTCGATCTCGGCGTTCTTTCGCCGGCGCTGCCCGCGCTTGCGCACACTTTTGCGATTCCTGGGCGCGACGTCGCCTGGGTCTTCACGCTCTACCTGTTTGCGAACGTCGTCTCTATCCCGGTGATGACGAAGCTCTCAGACGTCTACGGACGCCGTCCGATCTACATCGCATGCGTGGCAACGTTCGTGGCGGGCAGCGTTCTCGCGATCGCCGCGCCGACGTTCGCTGTGTTTCTGGTCGCGCGAGCGATTCAGGCTGTAGGCGCGGGAGGCATCTTCCCGGTCGCGGCCGCCGCGATTGCCGATCGCGTGCCGCTGGAACGGCGCGGGTCTGCGCTCGGGCTGCTCGGCGCCGTGTGGGGACTGGCGGCGATCGTCGGTCCAACCTTCGGTGGAGTCGTGACCCATTTTGTCTCGTGGCGGTGGATCTTCGCGGCGAATGTGCCCCTGGGGCTCATCGTCATTGTTCGATCGCGCTCGCACGTACCGGCGGCCGCCGCGCGGACGCGGGGTCCGCTCGATGTTGCAGGCCTCGCATTACTTGCATTCGGACTGCTGGCCGTCATGATCGGGCTAACCCGGCTCGATGCCGCTGCGCCGACGCTCGGCGGCAACGCGCTGACGCTCGCTGCGGTCGCGGTCGCGCTGATCGCTTTCGCGGCCCTGATCCCCGTCGAGCGGGCCGCGCGCGACCCCGTGATCTCGCCTGCGCTGTTCGGTACTAGGCAACTGGTGGTAACGTACACGCTCGAGGTGCTGATCGGCATGCTCGAAGGCGCGCTCTTCTTCGTGCCGGCGGCCCTCGTCGCGGCCCAGCACCTCTCCTACGCTCTGGCCGGAATCGTTGCGGCCGTCGGTGCGGTCGTCTTCGTCGCCGTCATGCCGCTCGCCGGACGGGCGCTTGACCTCTACGGCAGCCGGATCGTCTTAATGGCCGGAGCCGTATGCACTGCGGCCGGCCTCGCTCTGTTCGGCGGGACGCTAGCATCGCTGCCGCTTGCGCTTCTCTCGATGGTAGTGGCGGGAGTCGGCTTTGGCGCACTACTGGGTGCCCCCACGCGCTACATCATCACCGGCGAGGTCCCGGCGAACATGCGCGCGACGGCCGTGGGACTCCTCAGCATCTTTCTTATTATCGGCCAGATCTTCGGCGGTTCGCTTGCCGGTGGGGTCGTCGGAACCAGCATCGCCAACTCTCAGGCGTACCGCGCGCTCTATCTGATCTTCGCAGGCATCGCGTTGCTCGCGACGTGCGCTACGAGCCTGCTGGCGCCGCGCTCGGGGGCCTGCGCGGACGCCAGCGCGACCGACCGGAAACCGTGAAGGCGTTTTGGCAAAACCAGAGCTTTCACAACTACGCGGACTACGCCTTAAGCGAGACCTCGCCTTGGGCTGAACAGACTATGCGAATTGGGTCATGCTTCCCCGTGCGCGATTATGTGTGCGGAAGCGGCATGGTAGCGGTGCCATCGCCGGATCATATCGGAGATCGCAAATGGCAAGACAGTGTTTCTTATTCTCGGTCACAACCACATTGAGCCAGCGCATATAACGGAAGCTGCACGGTCCGGATCGGCCGGGGCCCTCATCTATCTTTAGCGCCGAAATTAACATGCATTTGCATGTCCGCTTTGGGTCAAACTCGAAAGTCAGCGCAAATCTGCGGGATGTCTCCTCTTCCCCCAATAGCGGAAATGAAATTAGGATCTTTTGGCGTTGCTTCGGCTATTCGATGCTGGACCCCCGTCGGAACCAACATCATCGGCCGCGGTGGGCCTCTCCGGCCTGAGGACGGCCTAGGTCGAGTAGGTACATTGCGAAAAATCAGCGAGGATAACTGCAGATCCACAGTATTTTATTGGCGGCGCGCCATTTCGACCACCCGCCGGAGCAAACTGCATTACGCTTTTACCAGCGGCACTTTCGGAACGATGCCGCGCCGCGGCGGACCGTCATCGCCGCCCGGCGACTCACGTTTCGGCGGCGAACGCCGCTTGGCGTTGGCGCGGCGGGGGTCCGGCAGCTTCTCCGGCCGCGGCTTGACCGGCCCATCCGGGTAATCGAAGCCGAGCTTGCTATTGCCGGCTTCATCGGTGACGACGATGACACGGACATGGCCGCCGCCCTTGAGTCGGCCGAACAGAACCTCGTCGGCCAGCGCTTTCTTGATGTGCTCCTGGATCACCCGCGCCATCGGCCGGGCGCCCATCAGCTCGTCGTAGCCGTTGGCAATCAGCCACTTGGTCGCTTCATCGGTCAGCTCGATGGTGACATCGCGGTCGGCGAGCTGCGCTTCGAGCTGCAGCACGAATTTCTCGACCACCATCTTGATGATCTCAGGCGACAGATGCGCAAAGGTGATGATCGCGTCGAGCCGGTTGCGGAATTCCGGCGCGAACAAGCGCGTGATCGCCTCCATGTCGTCGCCCTCGCGCTTATTACGCGTAAAGCCGAGCGCCGCCCGCGCCATATCCGAGGCGCCGGCATTGGTCGTCATGATCAGGATGACGTTGCGGAAGTCGACTTGCTTGCCGTGGTGGTCGGTCAGTTTGCCGTGGTCCATAATTTGGAGCAGCACGTTGAACAGATCCGGATGCGCCTTTTCGATCTCGTCGAGCAGGAGCACGCAATGCGGATGCTGGTCGACGCCGTCGGTGAGGAGTCCGCCCTGATCGAAGCCGACATAGCCGGGCGGCGCGCCGATCAACCGCGAGACGGTGTGGCGCTCCATATATTCCGACATGTCGAAGCGGATCAGCTCGACGCCCATGGCGACGGCGAGCTGTCTGGCGACCTCGGTCTTGCCGACGCCGGTCGGTCCCGAAAACAGATAGCAGCCGATCGGCTTTTCCGGCTCGCGCAAACCGGCGCGGGCGAGCTTGATCGAAGCGGACAGCGCTTCGATGGCCTTGTCCTGTCCATAGATCACGCGCTTGAGCGTCTCTTCGAGGTTCCTGAGCACCTCGGCATCGTCTTTCGAGACCGCTTTCGGCGGAATACGCGCCATGGTCGCGATCGTGGTCTCGATTTCTTTTAGTCCGATAGTCCGCTTGCGTCGGTTTTCCGGCAGCAGCATTTGCGCCGCGCCCGATTCGTCGATCACGTCGATCGCTTTGTCGGGCAGCTTGCGGTCGTGGATGTAGCGCGACGAAAGCTCGACCGCCGCCTTGATCGCGTCGCTGGTATATTTGAGCTTGTGATAATCCTCAAAATAGGGTTTCAGCCCTTTGAGGATTTCGATGGCGTCGGGGATGGTCGGCTCGTTGACATCGATCTTCTGGAAGCGGCGGAGCAGCGCCCGATCCTTTTCGAAATACTGCCGGTATTCCTTATAGGTGGTCGACCCGATGCAGCGCACCGTGCCGGACGCCAGCGCCGGTTTCAATAGATTGGATGCATCCATGGCGCCGCCCGACGTTGCGCCAGCGCCGATCACGGTGTGGATCTCATCGATGAACAGGATCGCGCCTGAATAGGCTTCGATTTCCTTGATCACCTGTTTCAAGCGCTCTTCGAAGTCGCCGCGGTAGCGCGTTCCGGCAAGCAGCGTGCCCATATCGAGCAGGAAGATGGTGGAATTGCGCAACACGTCCGGGACTTCGCCGTGCACGATGCGGCGCGCCAATCCTTCTGCGATGGCGGTCTTGCCGACACCGGCTTCGCCGACGAACAGCGGATTGTTCTTCTGCCGCCGGCACAGCACCTGGATGGTGCGGCTGATTTCCAACTCGCGCCCGATGAGCGGATCGATCTTGCCCTCGCGCGCCTTCTTGTTGAGATTGACGCAATAGGCATCGAGCGCGTCGCCTTTCTTCTTCGGCTCGTCGCCGGATTTGGTGTCCGCGTCCTCGTCAGCGCCGCGCACCGGCCGTGCTTCGGACATGCCTGGACGCTTGGCGATGCCGTGACTGATATAATTGACCGCGTCGTAGCGCGTCATGTCCTGCTCTTGCAGGAAATACGCGGCATGGCTCTCGCGTTCGGCGAAAATCGCGACCAACACATTGGCACCGGTGATCTCTTCGCGACCGGACGATTGGACATGGATCACCGCACGCTGAATGACGCGTTGAAAACCGGCGGTCGGCTTCGAATCGTCCGCGCCGTCGGTGACCAGATTGTCCAGCTCCGATTCCAGATAAGCGATAAGACTGCGCCGCAACTTTTCCAGATCGACATTGCACGCGCGCATGACCGCTGCGGCGTCCTGGTCTTCGATCAGCGCCAGGAGAAGGTGCTCGAGCGTCGCATATTCGTGGTGCCGCTCATTGGCCAGCGCCAAGGCGCGATGGAGCGACTGTTCAAGGCTGCGCGAAAACGTAGGCATTTCCATTTCTCATCGTTTGTATTGGAACTATCTCCCAGAATCCACTTCTTCTCCATGATGTACTGCAAAGGATGCTGGTGTTTGCGGGCAAAGTTCATGTCTTCGGATGCTGCGAACCCTCGGTGCCCGTACCAAAATCGTGCGTGGTGAGCTTATCGCTAACTTTCGCCAGCCGTGATTTGACGCTGTGGAGACTGTAGTCACACATTCTCGGACCCCCAATTGGGACAGCCCCTCAGCAATGCAAGTTTACTCCTTGCTCCATCCTAACGCACCAGCCAAGAGAACCCAGGCGGGTCAGCGTGTGTGCACCGCAGTAAAATCGGTCTGTCCATGTCGCATTTGGCGAGTTCGGCCGATCGTTCAGTGCCAGCCCCACAGAGGGGTCTACAAAGAAGAGGGTCGCTACGCCGATGCCGACCCACTCTACAAGCGGGCGCTCGCGACATGGAAAAAAGCCCTCGGGCCCGAGCACCCCGATGTCGCGCAATTGCTAAACAATCTGGCCGACCTGTATCTCGCCCAGGGTCGCTACGCCGATGCCGAGCCACTCTACAAGCGGGCGCTGGCGTCAACACCAGAGCAGAAGGGGAGTACCCTCAGTTCTTAGATGCGTTCTGTCTTGGTCTGAAAGAATTCGGCTCGGCTCGGTTTTGCGCCGGAGCTTGCGATCAACGACGGATCGATCGCGCTGACTGGCGTGGACACGGACATTACGGAAGGATCATGACTACTGAACTTGAGCCGCCGGCCCCGCTGCCGATCCACAGCCGCGCCGGTTGGTTCAACGCGGGACACACTTCCGGCGCTATTTTTGCAGCAAAATTGATGCAATCCGCAGAACCTTTGAGCCAGCTGGAGCAAAAAATGGATGCCTATGAATTTTTCCATCAAATCGTCGAACCAAATTGTGAAAACGCATTGCGCCCCCGTATCATCTTAGGTTAGCGTGGAACGCTATTGTATCGTTAAACACCGTCCCTGAGTTTATTGTGCTCCATCGCCTGGGTTACAAGACCGATGTAGACCGTGATTTGCTCTGTCGCGAGATAGAAGAGATACGAAAAAAATATCCGGCTCTTACACAGCTTAGTAACGAAGCCATCAAATTGAAACATGTGCACCGCCTGCCGCGAAAAGAAAATGAGCCTGTATCGAGTATCAACTCGTCTACCAGCCATGTGATATCGGAACCGACACTTGCGGAGCTTCTCGAGACCATTCACGACGCTTTCCAGACGATGAAGGCCTTTCCCGAATTGTCTCCGATAAATCGACCCGTCTGATTATTTTCTCAACCGCGCATAGGAACAGATTGACGGGCACGGCTCAGAATGGGGTGTGCTGTGAAAGGCGTTCGCGTAGTCGGATCACTTGCGTGGCATGCCATTTGCCGCGGCCCAGCGCTACTGGTTTGCGCTTGCGTGGCATAAAATCTCCAATGTTGCGCCTGGTGGGCGGGATTGGTTGAAACGATAGGCAATGAACGAGGAACAGAAATGGACCAAATCGCACTCTATAAGGGCTTCCGAATTCGCGCGTATGAGGACTGGTCGGGGCTTTGGTTGGCCGAGACCAAGAGGCCGGTTGTCTGGCGGCCGGGTGCTGGCGATCACGACGACACCGATGCTGAGTACATTGCCACGCCCTCCGGTCACCCAACGCCAGAAGCCGCTATTGATTTCATAAAGCAGATGATTGATAGCCCGAGTACGACGAGATAAGCCCCGACAAGCTTCGCCGCCGATCTCCTTCCCGGCC
>DATDLC010000017.1:0-38200 GCA_036519515.1 Pseudolabrys sp.
AGGCGATTTCGTGATGGTCGCCGATCCGTCGACCTTTCGCATCCTCCCCTGGGCGAACAAGACAGGCTGGATGCTGTGTGACATCTATTTCGGCAACGGGAAAACGGTGCCGTTTTCAACCCGCGCGCGCTGCCGGGATGCGGTGAACACCTTGACGAAAGCCGGGTTCAACTTCCGGGCGGGGCTGGAGGTGGAATTTCATCTGTTCAAACTGGAAAACCCGCGCCTCGCCCCGGCCGACGCTACCTGGCCGCCAGAGGCACCGCAGGTCAGCCTGCTGACGCAGGGCTATCAGTATTTGACTGAATCCCGTTTCGACATGCTGGATCCGGCGGTGGAGGTTCTTCGCCGCGGCATCGAAAAACTTGGCTTGCCGCTGCGTTCGGTCGAGATCGAACTTGGCCCGAGCCAGTGCGAATTCACCTTCCGCCCGGAGGATGGTCTCGCCGCCGCCGACAGCATGGTTTTGTTTCGCGCGGCAACAAAGCAGATCGCCCGCCGCAACGGTTATCTGGCGAGCTTTATGTGCCGCCCCGCGTTGCCGAATGTCATGTCGAGCGGCTGGCACTTGCATCAGTCGCTACTCGAAACCAGGACCGGTCGAAACGCATTCGCATTCGATCACCCGGACGCGCTCTCGACCGTTGGGCGCTACTATCTTGGCGGTCTACTCGCCCACGCACGCGCCGCCGCCGCCTTCACCACACCGACCATCAATGGTTACAAGCGCTATCGGCCCAATTCGCTCGCGCCCGATCGCGCCATCTGGGCGCGCGACAACCGCGGCGTGATGATCCGCGTGCTTGGACAGCCGGGCGAGGCTGCAACCCGATTAGAAAACCGCGTCGGCGAACCTGCCGCCAATCCCTATCTCTACGTGGCTTCGCAAATCTATTCCGGGCTCGATGGCATCGCACGACGGCTGGATCCCGGTCCGTCGGCAGACACGCCTTATGAAACTGCTGCCACGTTGCTGCCGAAAAACCTCGACGAGGCTCTTACTGCGTTGCGCGCGGATGAAGTCTTCCGCGCCGGTCTAGGTGGGCCTTTCGTCGATTACTATGCCCATATCAAGGCGGCCGAGCTCGAGCGTTTCAGAAAAGAGGCCGGTGACCAGCCGGAGGTCACAGCCTGGGAGCAAAAAGAATACCTGGACTTGTTCTGATGGCTTACGCGGTCACGTCCGACGAAGTGAAGCTTTACTACGAAGAGGTCGGTCACGGCACGCCGATCCTCTTCGTGCACGAGTTCGCCGGAGACCACCGCAGTTGGGAAAAGCAGCTGCGCGCGTTCGGCAAGCGATATCGGTGCGTTGCCTATGCAGCGCGCGGTTACAGACCGTCCGACGTGCCGAGCGATCCGGCGGCCTACAGCTACCTGCACGTCATGAAAGACGCGGTCGCGGTACTCGATCATCTGCAGATCGAGCGCGCACACCTCATTGGGCTGTCGATGGGCGGCTATACCGCGTTGCAGGTGGCGCTCAATCATCCCGGGCGGGTTCGGTCCCTGGTTCTTGCCGGCACGGGTTCAGGAAGCGAGCGCTGGTATACGGCGGACTTTCACAAGCGCTCCCGCGACCTCGCCGTGCAATTCGAGAAGGAAGGCTCGGCGGCTGTAGCGCAGACCTACGGCCGAAGCGCAAGCCGCATTACGTTCGAGCTGAAAGACCCGCGTGGCTTTGCCGAATTTTCCAGACAGCTCGCCGAACACGACGCGCGGGGCTCCGCGCACATGTCGCGCGGGTTTCAGGGTGAGCGCCCCTCGCTTTACGACTTCAAAACTGAAATCCGCAAGCTGACGATGCCGGCGTTGATCGTCGTTGGTGACGAGGACGAACGGTGTATCGAACCGGGGCTGTTTCTGAAGGACACGATCGCCGCTTCCGGACTGGCGATTCTGCCGAAAACCGGTCACGCAGTGAATCTTGAGGAGCCGGACCTCTTCAACCAGTTGGTGGGCGATTTCCTGGCCCGGGCCGATAGTGGCAGCTGGTTACCGCGCGATCCGCGCACGCGCGCGCCCAAATCGTCGCCAAAGCCGCCCTAGCCTGGGAACCGCATGGCGGTCCCGCTCATTTTATCGGCGACCAAAACTGGTTAAGGAGCATCGCCGACGCTGAAATGGGCTTGATTTTCCTCATCATTGCCGTCATCGCCGGCATTTTCGGCTTCACTGATGTCGAAGCAGCGTCAGCCACCATCGCGCAATGGCTGTTCGGGATATCCGTTGTGCTGTTCCTCGGCGCGTTAATCATTGGCCTGACCATCGGCGCCAAGCTCACGTCTTAAGGGTAAATTTCCGGCGATAACTATGCGGGATTTTCCGGATACCTCTGGGCGCTTTCCGGATATGATCGCTACGGTTTTTCATCAGGGTGTACTCATGCGTAACATCGTATTGGGAGTCCTGGCGTTAGGGCTGTTTGGTTCGCTGGCCGGCGCGGCCGACGCCGCCGACCTTTACCGTGGTCCGTAGGGTATCGATCCCACCATGTCTGGTATGGCGGCGATTGCTGTCGTCGCGGCCAGCCCTTCGGTCCGGGTATCCGCGTGGTTGAGCAAGTCCCTTATTGCGGTGACTGCGACAACCTCATCGGTCCGAACTTCTTCCACAATCCCCGGATCCGCTATATCGGCTACCTGACCTGGATGCGTGGCTGCGCGCTCGGCGGCTGCTACGGCAATTTCGCCGGCTACGGGGGCTGCTATTGGCGAGAAACCCGCGTGCCGGACGGCTACGGCGGCTGGGCAGTCGAGAAAATCTGCAACTAAGTGATCGGATCGGCGTCGATGTCAGACGTCGACGCTCGCCGTCAGCGCGTTGTCCTGGATGAATTGCCGGCGCGGTTCGACCAGGTCGCCCATCAATTGATCGAAAAGCACGTTGGCTTCGTCAACTTCCTTGATCCGAACCTGCAGCAATGACCGCGCATTGGTGTCGAGGGTGGTTTCCCACAGCTGCTCCGGGTTCATCTCGCCCAGGCCCTTGTAGCGCTGCAGCGCAAGACCTTTGCGCCCGGCTGCGGTGAGTGCCTCGAACAGGCCGACCGGCCCGTGGATCGCGGTGGATTCATCCTTGCGACGAAGCATTGCCGGCGGCGTCGGCCGCGGAAAAATCTTTTGCAGCGATGGCGCAAATTCATCGAGCTTGCGCGCATCGGCCGAGCCGAGCAGCCCCTGATCGATGACGGCAACTTCCTTGACGCCGCGCACCGCGCGCTCGAAATGGAATCCGTTCTCGTCGAACGTACCCTTCCAGCCGCGCTCGGTTTCGTCTTCCAGCGCGTCAAGCCGCTTGGCTATGTAGTCCGCGGCGGCGGCACCGGTCTTGGGATCGGCGGTGACCTTGGGTGTGAGCACCCCGGCGATCGCCGCCTGCTCGATGACCTTGCGGTTGTAGCGGCTGTGCAGCCCGTTGAGGATGTTGCGGATCGTGCGTGCGTCCTCAACCAGCTTGCGCAAGTCAGCGCGCGCGCGCTCCTCGCCGGAGGCAAGGCGCAAAACCGCATCCTCGAGTCCGGTCGCGATCAAATAGTCCTCAAGCGCGCGCTCATCCTTCAGATATTGCTCCGACTTTGCGCGGTTGACCTTGTAGAGTGGCGGCTGCGCAATGTAGATGTGGCCGCGCTTGATGAGCTCTTCCATCTGCCGGAAGAAAAACGTCAGCAGCAGCGTGCGGATGTGCGAGCCGTCCACGTCCGCGTCGGTCATGATGATGATCTTGTGGTAGCGCAGCTTGTCCGGATTGAATTCGTCGCGTCCGATTCCGGTGCCGAGCGCCGTGATCAATGTGCCGATTTCCTGGCTCGACAGCATCTTGTCGAAGCGCGCGCGCTCGACGTTCAGGATCTTGCCGCGCAGCGGCAAAACCGCCTGGAATTCCCGGTTGCGGCCCTGCTTGGCGGAGCCGCCGGCGCTGTCGCCCTCGACGATGAACAGCTCCGACTTGGCGGGATCGCGCTCCTGACAATCGGCCAGCTTGCCGGGCAATGACGAGACATCGAGCGCGCCCTTGCGGCGGGTCAGCTCGCGCGCCTTGCGCGCTGCCTCGCGGGCTGCCGCCGCTTCCACCACCTTGCCGACAATAACCTTGGCTTCCTGCGGATGCATTTCAAACCAGTCCTGCAGCGCCTGGTTGATGACGTTTTCAACGACAGGCCGCACTTCCGAGGAGACAAGCTTGTCCTTGGTCTGCGACGAGAACTTCGGGTCTGGGACCTTGCAGGATAGGACCGCGGTCAGGCCTTCGCGGCAATCGTCTCCGGTCAGCGCAACCTTTTCCTTGCGCGATGCGCCGAAGGTCTCCGCATACTGGGTAATCTGGCGCGTCAGCGCGCCGCGAAAGCCGGCGAGATGGGTGCCGCCGTCGCGTTGCGGAATGTTGTTGGTAAAGCAGAGCACGCTTTCATGGTAGCCGTCGTTCCACCACAGCGCGCATTCGACCGTAGTACCGTCGCGCTCGGCCTTGATCATAATAGGTGCGGGAATTAGCGCGGTCTTGTTGCGATCAAGGAATTTCACGAAGGCTTCGACGCCACCCTCGTATTTCATCTCTTCGCGCTTTTCGACGGCGTGCCGCTGGTCGGAAAGAACGATGGCAACGCCGGAATTCAGGAATGCCAGTTCGCGCAGGCGGTGCTCCAGCGTCGCAAAGTCGAACTCGACCATGGTGAAGGTCTTGGGCGAGGGGAGGAACGTGACCTCCGTGCCGCGCTTGTTTTTCGCGTCGCCTTTTGCCTTCAGCGGAGCTTTCGCGACGCCGTCGCGGAACTCCATGAAGTGTTCCTTGCCGTCACGCCATATCGTGAGTTTCAGCCAGGTCGAGAGCGCGTTGACCACCGACACGCCGACGCCGTGCAATCCGCCGGAAACCTTGTAGGCGTTCTGGTCGAATTTTCCGCCGGCGTGCAGCTGGGTCATGATGACTTCGGCCGCGGATACGCCTTCGCCTTTGTGGATGTCGGTCGGAATACCACGGCCATTGTCGTGGACCGTGCAAGACCCATCGGGATTAAGGGTCACCGCCACTTCGGTAGCAAATCCCGCCAGCGCTTCGTCGATCGCATTGTCCACCACCTCGTAGACCATATGGTGGAGGCCGGAACCGTCATCGGTGTCGCCGATATACATGCCCGGCCGCTTGCGAACGGCATCGAGGCCTTTGAGGACCTTGATCGACTCGGCATCATACTCGGACGGGTTTTTGCGGGCCGGTTCAGCCATATGCGACACCCTCGAATCGGGTGAAAAAATGAGTCGGAATGTGTGGTTGGTCTGACACGAAAAGGGGGCCTCGTACAGGGCAAAGTAACTAGGTTTAATATGTTGATCTAGCAGCGTTTTTTAAAGAGGCCGCGGCCCAAGAACCCCCGCATTTTTGGTCCCGTTTTTGGACCGAATCAGGACCTTCGGCGCGACGACTCGCGGCGGAATTCGTGTTTGAAAAGAGCACGTCAGGTGCGGGATTTCCGACCCGCCGGCAACTCGTGTTCGCGGAAGTTGGGTCGGCGCAGGTGGTGGAACCGCGGCTCATAGTTCGGAATCGGCGCGCTGAACGCCGCAAGGCCAGCGGCGAGAATTTCGACGCGCTCTAGATCCGCACGCGTCCTGTCGAACGCACGATTGAGTTCGCTCTTTACTCTATCGACTGCCGCATCCGTAGCCATAACAGCCCCTGACTTGCTTACAGAGGATAAAGGCGAACGCTTGCTGATGGTTCCTGATATTGAAGATTTGATCTTGTTTCGATTAACAAAACGTGAGGGCTAGTTGTGGAACCGCGCCGACGCCGGTTCCACTGTGCCGTTGCGAACCACGAATAAACTCGCGCGTCCGAGAATATCGCCAAACGCGGCAGGGTCTGCACCGGTCATCCAGACCTGCGTGCCCAGTGAGGACAGCGCGTCGTAAAGCGCTGCGCGACGCGTCGGATCGAGATGAGCCACGACTTCGTCCAGCAAAAGCAGCGGCGCAAAGCCGGTCATCTGTTTGATCAATCCGGCGTGCGCCAGCACGAGGCGAATGAGCAGCGCCTTCTGTTCACCCGTCGAGGCGTCGGCGGCGGCAATGTTCTTCGAGGCGTGGCGCACGGAGAGATCGGATAAATGCGGACCATCGAGCGTGCGTCCCGCGGCTGCGTCACGTGCGCGATTTTCCTTGAGGAGCGCGCGATAGCGGTCCTCGATCTCAACCGCGCTGTGGTCGGGCAACAGCTGGTCCATCCAGCCCTGCAGCGCTATGTCCGCCTGCGGAAATTCAGGCGCTTGTGCGCGTGCCGCATCAAGAGCAGCGGACAGGCGATTGACGGTTTCTGCGCGACCTGCGGCAACGGCCACGGCCACCTCGGCGGTTTCATGTTCGATCGCGTCGAGCCAGTGGGAGTCGCCGGGAGCGTCTTCGAGAAGACGGTTACGCGAACGCAATGAACGCTCCAGCGCGCTGACGCGGGTCGAATGCTGGGCGTCGACCGCCAGAACCAGCCGGTCCAGAAAGCGCCGACGTTCGGAGGCCGGACCGTTGAACAACGGATCCATGGCCGGCGTCAGCCATACCACGCGCAGATGGTCTGCAAATGCCGTCGCCGATCCGACGCTCTCGCGGTCGATACGGCAGCGACGCGCGGGCGCCGGTTCCTCACCCGCTGGCGGCTCGATGCCGGTGCCCAGTGTTGCCAGTCCGATCATGCCTTCGATTTCGGCGGAGACGGCCCAGGCGCCGTCGCCCTCGGTAAAAGCGAGCTCCTCCATCGTTGCTCGGCGCAGTCCGCGCCCCGGCGCAAGGAGAGAGATGGCTTCGATCAGGTTGGTTTTGCCGGCGCCATTGGCGCCGGTGAGCACCACAGGTCCGGCGCGGTCAAGCGCAATTTGCGCGGCGTGATAGCAGCGGAAGTTGGTCAGCGTCAGACGTCGAACAAAGGCGGCGGTCATCGATACTCGTCATGCCGGCCCTGCGCCGGGCATCAGGTCATCGGTCAGTGCGCAATATCAAAGACGCCGATGGCCGGGACAAGCCCGGCCATCTGGATGCAAGCACGCGCTCTTTGACGCTTACACCCGCATCGGCATCAGCACGTAAAGCGCGCCTTTCGCGTCTTTATCCTGGATCAAGGTCGGCGAGCCCGGGTCGGCGAGCTTGAGTACGGCGACTTCGCCCTCGATCTGAGCGGCGATATCGAGTAGGTAACGGGAGTTGAAGCCGATATCGAGCGGGTCTGCGCCATACTCGACTTCGATCTCTTCCGTCGCGCTGCCGGAGTCGGGATTGGTCACGGACAACACGAGCCGCCCGCCGGTAATGGACAGCTTGACGGCCCGCCCGCGTTCGCTCGACACCGTCGAGACGCGATCGACTGCGGCCTCGAAATCCTTCTTGTCGACGACCAGGCTCTTGTCGTTGTTCACCGGGATCACGCGCGCGTAGTCGGGAAACGTGCCGTCGATCAGCTTCGATGTGAGCACCACGTTGCCGATGGTGAAGCGTATCTTTCCGGTGGAAAGCTCTATCGCGACCTCTCCTTCGCCGGTCTCGATCAGACGCTGGACTTCGCCGACCGTCTTGCGAGGCACGATGATGCCGGGCATTCCCGCGGCGCCCTGCGGCAGAGCCAAATCCACCTGAGCGAGTCGGTGTCCGTCCGTCGCCACCGCCCGCAAGGTTGGAGACTTCGCCGTACCCGCGGTGTGCAGATAGATGCCATTGAGGTAATAGCGCGTTTCCTCCGTCGAGATCGCAAACTGGGTCTTGTCAATCAGCCGCTTCAGATCGGCGGCGGCAATCTTGAAGGAATGGCTCATTTCGCCAGCGGCGAGATCGGGGAAATCGCTTTCCGGCA
Source organism: Pseudolabrys sp. (assembly GCA_036519515.1). Classification (GTDB taxonomy): domain Bacteria; phylum Pseudomonadota; class Alphaproteobacteria; order Rhizobiales; family Xanthobacteraceae; genus Pseudolabrys. Next base: position 7,834 of record DATDLC010000017.1, read on the forward strand.
ACGTCTGCAACGTGAAGCGCGCGCGGCCTGCGCGCAGCGAAAGCACGGCGCGGTCGCCCGATCCTTCGAGCACGATTTGCGCGCCGTCAGGCAGCTTGCGCACGATTTCGTAAAACATGTGCGCCGGCACCGTTGTCGAACCGCCGGGCGAGACTTCGGCCGCAGTCGAGTCAGTCACCTCGAGATCGAGATCGGTGGCCTTCAGGCTCAACTTGCCGCGGTCGGCCTTCACCAGGACGTTCGCGAGAATTGGAATGGTATTGCGCCGCTCGACCACGCGATGGACGTGACCCAGCGACTTCAAAAGCTCTGCACGCTCTACGGTAACTTTCATGAAAAACCCGCTCCGGCGCCTTCGAAACAACCCTTAGACCGGGCGCAACGGCAAGCCGGCGCTCGCGGAATGCGAAGCCGGGGAGCAAAGGTGACGAAAGCGCGCGTTTTTCGCAAGGGCGGGTTTGCGGCGCCGTGGCATATCCCCAGGCGTCCACACCCCTCCACATGTAAAAAGGCCCGCCCGAACCGCGGACGGGGCCTTTCTCCGATTGTAGGCGCCAGCCTATTCCTGCAATTGCCGCTTGAGAATCTCGATTTCCTCAGCGAGTGCCATGTCGTTGCCGACCAGGCCTTCGATCTTGCGCACGGCGTGCAGCACCGTCGTGTGATCGCGTCCGCCGAAACGCCGGCCGATTTCCGGCAGGGAACGCAAGGTGAGAGTCTTCGCGAGATACATCGCAACCTGTCGAGGCCGTACGACATTCGCGGTGCGTCGCGACGACAGCAGGTCGGAACGGCTCACATTGTATTGGCGCGCCACGACCCGTTGGATGTCCTCGATCTTGACCCGCTTCGGCTCCTGCGGCCGGATCAGATCGCGTACCTCGCGCTCGGCCATTTCGAGCGTCACGGCATGGCCGGTGAGCTTGTTATGTGCGAGCAGCCGATTGAGCGCGCCTTCCAGATCGCGGCCATTGTGCGTGACGGTCTTCGCAATATAACCGAGCACCGGCAATGGCACGTCGAAGGCCGGATGGTGCGCGCGCGCCGCCAGCACGCGGGCCTTGAGGATTTCGAACCGCAGCTCCTCGCCAAGCGGCCCCATTTCGACGGCCAACCCGCCGGCCAGCCGGGACCGCACGCGATCGTCGAGGCTTTCGAGGTCCGACGGCGGCCGATCGGAGGCGATGACCACCTGGCGACCGGCGTCGATCAACGCATTGAGGGTGTGACAGAACTCGGCCTGGGTCGATTTGCCTTGCAGGAATTGCAGGTCATCGATGACCAGCACGCCAATTCCGCGCAACGCTTCCTTGAAGGCGAGGGCCGTCTGCGTGCGCAGGGCCGAGACAAAGCCGTACATGAATTTCTCGGCGGTGAGGTAGAGCACCTTGCGCTCACCCGCGGCGTTGCCTGCCCAGGTCACCGCCTGCAACAGATGTGTCTTGCCGAGGCCGACACCCGAATGGATGTAAAGCGGGTTGAACATCACCGGGTCGCCCCGCTTGGCGCTCGCGACCTGTCTGGCCGCTGCATGGGCGAGGGTATTGGAGCGGCCGACGACGAACGTGTCGAACGTCAGACGTGGGTCAAGCGGCGAACCTCCGAGCGCTTCGTGGACGCTTGGGTCGCCCGCCACCAACGGCCGGCCGATCCCATTGCCATTCGTATAGCGAGTGCCGATGTCGCCGACGCCGACGTCCGGCTTGGCCTTGGGCAACATCGCAGATTTCAGAACTGCCGAGCGCACGATCAACTCGACGCGGGTGACCTTCCCGTCCTGAGCCTGCCAGCAGGCCAGAACGCGTTCGGCGTAATGCGATTGAATCCAGCTTTTGAGGAAGCGGGTCGGCACCGACAGGCGCACCGCACCTTCCTCGATCGCTTCCAGGTCCATGCGCGCGAACCAGCTCGAATAGACGTCGTCACCGACCTCCGCGCGCAAGCGCTCTTTGACCCGTAACCAGCTCTCCTGCTCCCCGTTCGACATCAATTTGTTCTCGATCCGATTTATAAGGTTGGGCGGACTCGGTTAGCCCGGACTGGCAGCGGACTGCCAACACGCCGGAAACAGGACGCAACAACACTCGCTTGATGATCTGGAGATGCGATCTCCCCCGCAGTAGCAAGGTTCGGCGGAGCGCATCGACGAAAAGTCGAGGAGCGTTGCGCCTTCAGCCCGCGGGTGGCGGAGTAGCGCCTCGGGTCCCGATTGTGAAAACGGACGCCGTACGGGACATATGACGGCTGAAATCAACGATGTATGACAGCAAAGCTGACTGACCGGAAACGTGGGTCGCAGCGAAACCTGAACATGTATTGGACGACACCCATCCGACGCCATCAAAATTGGCCGCCGACACTGTCCCTGCGCCTGTCATGACATCACCCCTCGAATGACTTCGGGCTTCCGCCCTGTGGTTTTGTTTTTACGTTTATCGGTGCAGGCTTGTTGAGATTTGTTGCCGCAACCGAACTCACTCTTAAATCGAATACCGGATTGCTCCAACGCTTTGAACTGACACAAACTGACTCAACATCTTACGACGGGCAAACCAAAGGCGTTCTCATCCACCGATGAGCGTGAAGTGGAACCTTGTTTCTGAGCGCGCGCGATGAATTCCCGTGCGTGTTTTTGAAGATACACGAGCGAAGGTCGCTCGCAATGAAATTTGCGCAGGCAGCGGTAGGGGAAACCACAATTCGTGCAGGTGTGGCGGTAGCGCCACTCCCCCGCCTGACCCAACGTGTTGGAGTCTCGCGAATTTCGACGCTGAAAAACTCTTTCAGAGCGGCTAAAACGCCAAATTAATTTAGAAATTACCGGTCGCCAAAAAAGCCTGTCACATATGAGTTTTTTGGGTCCCTGCGCCGCTTTCCCGTTAAGTCTTTATCTTCCCGAAAAAAAATCTGTGCGAATTTTTGGGTAACTCCCATTTGAAAAGCCCGTTGGTGTCGGTTGCGACGGGTGATGGGAGGAAAATTCGATCAATAATTCCGCGCCGAGCAAACTTCTCTGACGCCGCGATGACGCTTTGACTACATCGATACTCCGGCCGACCATCTAACGTCGGGCGCGGGCGCGTCTTTATACATGAATTGTAAGCGAAATATTCCGAGATACATAAATCCTTGGCAAAAAATCTCGTCGCGCTGATATCGCCGGCGCTACTTGCCGAGTTTGGCAATGCGATGGGCGAGCCGAGAGACTTTCCGGCCGGCATTGCGCTTGTGTACGATGCCGCGTTGCGCCGCGCGCATGATTGCCGGCTCAGCCGCCTTGAATGCCGCCAGGGCCGCATTGCGATCACCGCTCTGGATCGCCTCTTCGACCTTGCGCATCGAATTCCGCAACAGTGAGCGGCGACCTTTGTTCACTTCGGTGCGACGTGCGATCACGCGCGTGGCTTTGCGGGCTGACTTCGTATTGGCCATTACTCTCTCATTCGCAGTTGGCGCTCCCCCGCGGATAGCGCGCGAAAGCGACTAGGATTTGCAAGAAGTTAGGGTGGTGAAACCGGTCACCGCCAAGGCTGAGGCTTATAGAGAGACGACACGCGGGCGTCAACGTCCGCGACCCCTTGCCTCAGGCCACGCGCTTGGCTCGCACAGCATCATGTCCGGCAATGACGGATGCACGATCGGCGGCCGAGAAGGGTGCCAGCGGCGGTCTCACCCGCGACAAGCCCGCGTCGCCATGGATATGAGCGAGCAACGCCTTCACGCCCGGGACCAACGGCTTGCCGTCGAAAAGCTTGCGTATGGCGACAGCCGCGTCGAGTGCCGTCGTATCCCCCTCACTCCAAGCGCGCGCGCAAAGATCGGCATTGAGATTGGCGGTCGCGGAGATGCACCCGGCAAAATCGCCGCGGCGCGCCTCCAGCAGACATGCTTCGGTTGACGGGAATACCGCAAAATTCTTCGCGATCGCTGCAGCCGAGCGGGCATAGGCCATGTCGCCGGAGGAATCCTTCAGGCCCGCGATGCGGGAGGAGAATGAATCGAGCAGCCGACGGATCAGCGCCACATGCCAGGGCAAGCCGGACATTGCCGGAAAGTGATAGAGATAGATCGGGATCGGCTTTTGGTCGGTCGCCTTGACCAACGTCTCGATATAGGCGGCTAATCCGTCATCCGGCACGCCCTTGTAATAAAATGGCGGCAGCACCAGCGCACCGCCGAAGCCGAGATCGGCTGCGTGGCGGGTCAGTGCAACCGCATCCGTGACCGAAGCGGCGCCGGTGCCGACCATCAGGCGGTGCATCGGCAGGCCGTTCGCCTTGTACGCATCCATGACGCCTTTGCGTTCGTCGACGGAAAAAGAAGTCGCTTCGCCGGTCGTGCCGAGCACATTTAATCCGTCGCAGCCATTGTCCAGCAGATAGCGCGCCAGGTTGACGGCGCGCTTGAGACCGGGAGCGCCGCCCTCGTCGATCGGTGTGGCAATGGCGGCGATCACGCCGGAAAGGCTTTTCGTCACAGCGCATTCTCCAGTTCTTAGCCGTCATGGCCGGCCTTGTGCCGGGCATCCACGTCTTCCTCGCTTGAAACAAGACGTGGATGGCCCGCACAGCCCGGCCATGACAAACGAGAGTTTATCCACTCACATTGTACGCGGCCAATGCGGCCATGTTCACGAGCTGATTGTCTTTGGCGCCGAGTTGCACGATCTGCACCGGCCGATCAAGCCCCACGAGCAGCGGGCCAATCACCGTGGCTCCGCCGAGTTCCTGCAGCATCTTCGTCGAGATCGACGCTGAGTGGAATGCCGGCATGACAAGCACGTTGGCAGGCCCTGAAAGCCGGCAGAACGGATAGGGGGCCGCGAGCTCCACATTGAGCGCCACGTCGGCGGCCATCTCGCCATCATATTCAAAATCGACTCGTTTGCCGTCGAGAATTTTCACCGCTTCGATCACGCGCGCCGAACGCTCGCCCGGCGGATGGCCGAACGTCGAAAAGGCGAGCAGCGCAAGGCGCGGTTCATAGCCGAGCCGACGCGCGACGCCGGCGGCTTCGATGGCAATGTCGGCGATCTCGTGCGCCTCGGGCATTTCGGTGACTGCAGTATCGGCCACCAGAACAGTGCGTCCGCGCGCCACGACGACCGACACGCCGATCACCCGATGCCCCGGCTTGGGATCGATGACGTGGCGGATGTCTTCCAGCGCGACGGAGAAGTTGCGGGTGACACCGGTCACCATCGCGTCAGCGTCGCCAAGCGCCACCATGCAGGCGGCGAAATGATTGCGATCCTGGTTCACCAGTCGCTGGCAATCGCGCACCAGGTAACCGCGCCGCTGCAGCCGCTCATAGAGATAGTTGATATAGGAGGCGTTGCGCGTCGACAGTCGCGCGTTGACGATCTCGATGCCTTCGCCAAGTTCGATGCCGTTCTCATTGGCCGATTGGCGCACGCGATCCTCGCGTCCGACCAGCAGCGCTGTACCCAGCCCCTGATGCACGAAGCTTGCCGCCGCGCGGATCACCTGCTCCTCTTCGCCTTCCGCGAAGACGACGCGCTTGGGCTGGCGACGCAGCCGGTCGAACACGTGCACGAGCGTGCCCGCGATCGGATCGCGTCGCGCGTTCAGCTGATGGCGATACGCGTCCATGTCGACGATCGGCTTGCGCGCGACGCCGGTATCCATCGCCGCTTGTGCTACCGCCGGCGGAACGAATGAGATCAGCCGCGGATCGAACGGCACCGGAATAATGTAGTCGGGGCCGAATTTCGGCCGCGCGCCGTAGGCGCTGGCGACTTCATCGGGCACGTCCTCGCGCGCGAGTTCGGCAAGGGCGCGCGCGGCGGCGATCTTCATTTCCATGTTGATCGCGGAGGCGCGCACATCGAGCGCTCCGCGGAAGATGTAAGGGAAGCCGAGCACATTGTTGATCTGGTTCGGATAGTCGGACCGGCCGGTCGCCATGATGGCATCGTCGCGCACGGCGGCAACTTCCTCGGCGGTGATTTCCGGATCGGGATTGGCCATGGCGAAGATGATCGGCTTCGGCGCCATCTTCTTCACCATGTCCTGTGTCACCGCGCCTTTGACCGAGAGGCCGAAGAAAACGTCGGCGCCTTCGAGCGCCTGCGCCAGGGTACGCACGGAGGTCTTGACGGCATAGCCCGACTTCCACTGGTTCATGCCGTCCTTGCGACCCTGATAGATGACGCCCTTCGTATCGCAGAGGATCAGGTTCTCGGGCTTGAAGCCGATGGCTCTGAGCAGCTCGAGGCAGGCTATTCCGGCGGCGCCCGCTCCGTTGCAGACCAGCTTGGTGGTCGCGATCTCGCGGCCGGTCAGATCGAGCGCATTGAGCAACCCTGCGGCGGCGATGATGGCGGTACCGTGCTGGTCATCGTGGAAGACGGGGATGTCCATCAATTCGCGCAGGCGCTGCTCGATCACGAAACATTCCGGCGCCTTGATGTCTTCGAGATTGATCCCGCCCCAGCCCTTGCCGAGAAGTTTGACGCAATTGATGATCTCTTCGGGATCCTCGGAGGACACTTCGAGGTCGATGGAATCGATATCGGCAAAGCGCTTGAACAGGACCGCCTTGCCTTCCATGACCGGCTTTGCGGCAAGCGCGCCGCGGTTGCCGAGCCCGAGGATTGCGGTTCCGTTGGTGATGACCGCAACGAAATTGCCCTTGGTCGTGTAGTCGTAGGCGCGGGATTCGTCCTCGGCGATTGCGAGGACAGGGACGGCGACCCCCGGCGAATAGGCCAGCGACAGGTCGCGCTGGGTCGCCATCGGCTTGGTGGCGATGACTTCCAGCTTGCCCGGCCGGCCAACGCTGTGAAATTGCAGGGCTTCCTGGTCGGTAAAGGTCGGCCGGTTGCGGCCGGGGGGCTTGGCGGGCATTGGTACTCCATATACGCGACCGGTTATGCCCGGCGGGCCGACGTTAGCGGATGCAACCGTAATGACTCAAGTGAAGGCAAATACCGCCGGAGGGATGGTTGAATGAAGGAGGGGCACGGGTTAATCGGTGCCCCCTACGTACGAATGATTCTATGATTGGCGGCCATGATCCGTTTCCTCATCCGTTTTATCGGTCTGATCTGCCTGGCCGCCGGCTTTATCCTGCTGATCTATGACGGCACGAAGTCGATCGCAGGTAACAGGCTGTTTCTCACCAGCGTTCGGGCGCTGTGGGAGCTGATCAATGCCGGCAGCCTGGCAAGGCTTGAACCGATGATTCAATCCTATGCCGGAGGCCTGTTCTGGGACCCCCTGATGGTGACGATATTGTCGGCACCGAGCTGGGGTCTATTGGGCGGGCTTGGCATTATATTCCTGCTGCTTGGCCGCAAGAAAAAACCGCTGATCGGCTACGCGCGGTCTTGAGCGCGGGATCGCTCGCGCCGGCGTGAACCCCACGGGCAGGCGACTTTCTGAGACGTGATTGCGCCGGCCGTTTCGGCCGGCCTTGCGACGACATATATTGTGGCCAGCGATTGCAGGAGGAACGCGCATGTTCGGCTTCAAGAAAGTTGCCATGCCCAAGCCAAGCGAGGCGCTGCCGGGCCGCGCCAGTCCGATCCGCACCGCCACGGAGCATTTCGTCAATCATCGCGCGCTGAAAGGGCCCTATCCGGAAGGATACGAGAAGGCACTGTTCGGCCTCGGCTGCTTCTGGGGCGCCGAGCGCAAGTTCTGGGAACTGGGCGATGGCATCTATGTTACGGCCGTCGGCTACGCCGGCGGCATGACGCCCAATCCGACCTACGAGGAAGTCTGCTCGGGCCGCACCGGCCACAACGAAGTGGTGCTCGTGGTCTACGACCCGAAAAAGATTTCGTACGAGACGCTACTGAAGACTTTCTGGGAAAGTCATGACCCCACGCAAGGCATGCGCCAGGGCAACGACGTCGGCACGCAATATCGCTCCGGCATCTATACGTACAACGCCGCACAGCGTCAGGCCGCCGAGGCATCGAAGGTGATGTATGAGCAGGAACTGAAGAAGAAACGCTACGGAGCGATCACGACGGAGATCGTCGACGCGCCCGAATTCTATTTCGCCGAGGATTATCACCAGCAGTATCTGACGAAAAATCCGTCCGGCTATTGCGGGCTCGGCGGCACTGGCGTGTCGTGCCCGATCGGCACCGGCGCCAGGTTGACGCAAGGCGCAACGGTCTGATTTTCCCTACAGCCGTTCGCGTCCCGGAATGACAGGGAGAACGGTTGCGTCACAAGCCGCATGCCGCTCGTCCCCGCGAAAGCGGGGACCCAGTCCTTAAAACTGAATTCCCGCTTGCGCGGGAATGAGCGGAATTGCGCAGCGATTCCCATCCGTCATGCCCGCGCTTGTCGCGGGCATCTCGCTTAGGCGGGCACTTGCCTTCCTAAGCGGGATGGTCGGGACTTCAGGCGCGAAGGCGGCGCTTCGCGCCTTTCACCCGGCCATGACGGCGTGTTGCCGCGACACGTTCCGCGTTCGCCGGACGGCAGGCCGATTATCTCTTCATGTGTTTGGCGAGAAATTCCTGTGTCCGCTTCCAGGCGAGGTCGGTGGCCTCTTTGCGGAAGCTCGGCCGGTCGTCATTTGAGAAAGCGTGCGGCGCATCCGGATAGACATAGATCTCCGCTTGCGGCTGCTTCTTCTTGATCGTTTCCACCACATCCATAGGGATGCTTTCGTCCTTCTCGCCGAAATGCATCTGCGTCGGGCATTTCGTTTTCTCATCGGCAAATTTTCCGATGGCACCGCCGTAGTAGCAGACGGAAGCCGACAATCCCGGCACGCGGCACGCGGCGAGAAACGCGGCGGTCCCACCCATGCAGTACCCAACAATGCCGACCGGCCCGGCCGCCTTCAGCTCGGCGACGGCCGCGGCGATATCGTGCATCATGTGATCCCAATTCAGATTGCCGAGGTAGCTGCGCGCGTGCGCGATTTCGTCGGGCGTGTAGCCGCTTTCGAAGTTCCGCACGAAGCGATCGAACACCGCCGGTGCAACGGCAGCGTAACCGATCGCCGCGAAGCGATCGCACATGGCGCGGATGTGCTGGTTGACGCCGAAAATCTCCTGGATCACCACGATGCCGCCTTTAGGCGTGCCGGCGGGATCGGCGCGATACGCGCCGAGCGAGTGTTTGTCGGTGGTGGTCAAAGTGAACTGCTTACCCAACGGAACCTCCCATAATTTTTTGTGACGAAAAACCCGGGGCGGGCTTTTAGCATGGCCATTTAGTCTCGTCATGGCCGGGCTTGTCCCGGCCATCCACGCCTTGGCGGCGATGTGGTGCGGTTAAGACGTGGATGCCCGGGACAAGCCCGGCCATGACGGTCTCAAGCAAACACCTTCGCCAATAACTCATACGAGCGCTTCCGTGCGGCGTGGTCGAACAGCATGCTCGTCACCATCAGCTCATCGGCCTTTGTCGCCTCGATCAGCGGCACAAGCCTTGCCTTCACAGTCGCCGGCGCGCCGACCGAAACGCGCGCGCGGTTCCGCGCGATGCGTGCGCGATCGACCGGCGTGTAGTCGTAGGCCGCGGCTTCTTCCGGCGAAGCGAGCGGCTGGAACTCGCCTTTGGCGCGACGCACGAAATTAAGGTCGACGGTCGATGCCAACCGTTCGGCCTCCTCGTCCGTATCCGCGCACACCACGTGCGTCGCGAGGATCGCGTAGGGCTTGTCGTGTGACAGCGATGGCTTGAAGTTGTCCCGATAGAGCCGCATCGCTTCTGCGGCGTCGAAGTCGGCAAAATGATGCGCGAAGGCAAACGCCGCGCCGATATGGCCTGCAAGTTGTGCGCTGTAATCGGAAGAACCGAGCAGATAGATCGGCGGAAGGGGTACATCCGACGGCATCGCCCGCACATTGTGAAAGGGATGGCCGGCCGGGAATGCGCGCGTTTCCAGCAGCATCAGCTCGTTGAAGCGGTCCAGAAAATCGTCCTCTTCGCTGATCCCCTGCCGGCGCCGAAGCGCGTAGGACGTGGCCGGGTCGGTGCCCGGCGCGCGCCCAAGGCCGAGATCGATACGGCCGGGATAAAGCGCCTCGAGCACCTTGAAGCGCTCGGCCACCATCAAGGGCGCGTGGTTCGGCAGCATGACGCCGCCGGAGCCGACGCGCAGGTTCTTCGTCACGGCCGCAATCTGCCCGATCATGATGTCGGGCGCCGAACTCGCGATCGCCGGCAAATTGTGATGTTCGGCCACCCAATAGCGCCTGAAGCCCAGGTCATCGGCGTGCCGCGCGAGATCGAGGGAATTGCGCAAGGCCTGTGCGGCCGTGGAATTCGCGGAAACGGGGGAAAGATCGAGAATGGACAATGGGATCATGGGGAAGAGGCTCACACTAACATGTGAGCGCCGTCTTTTCGCCCGCATGATCCGGCGTATGATAAACGGAACTCCTTGGGAGCGCATCGTTCGGGAGCACATCGATGGCGTCGCTGATCGAATGGAAGGTGCCGCAGGCGGTGCAACCACGCCCGGAGGACTACCCCTACGATCTCGAACGCGCGCTCTCCTCCGTGGTCGGCCTGCATTCGATCATCCCGTCCGATGCCTTCACGGCCGATACGTTGGGCCTCGAGCGCGCCGGCAACGGCGTGCTGATCGACGATGGGCTCGTCCTCACCATTGGCTACCTGATCACCGAAGCTGAAACCGTCTGGCTGCATCTCGCCGACGGGCGCGTGGTGCAGGGTCATGCGCTGGGCTTCGATCAGGAGACCGGCTTCGGTCTGGTGCAGGCCCTCGGCAAGATCGATTTCCCCGTCCTTGACGTCGGCTCCTCGAAGGCTGCCGAAGTCGGCGAACGCGTGGTCGTCGGCGGTGCAGGGGGACGGACGCGGTCTCTCGCGGGGCGCATCGCTGCGAAGCAGGAATTCGCCGGTTACTGGGAATATGTCCTCGACGAAGCGATTTTCACCTTTCCCGCTCACCCGAACTGGGGCGGCACCGCGCTGATTTCGGCCGCCGGCAAGCTGATCGGTATCGGCTCGCTGCAACTCGAGCGCGCGCGTGAAGGCAAGAACGAATATCTCAACATGATCGTGCCGATCGACCTGTTGCCGCCAGTCTTGAACGACCTGCGCAAGTTCGGCCGCGTCAACCGCCCGGTGCGACCCTGGCTCGGCCTTTATTCAACCGAGATCGAGGACAAGGTCGTGGTGGTCGGCATCGCGCCCAAAGGGCCCGCCGCCCGCGCCGAAATCAAGACCGGCGACGTCGTGGTTGCGGTCAAAGGCGATCTGGTTTCAACCCTCGCCGCGTTCTATCGCAAGGTTTGGGCCCTCGGGCACGCGGGTGCCGAGATTCCGCTTACGCTCTATCGCGAGGGTGTCACTTTCGACGTGCGCGTGAATTCATCCGATCGCGCGAAATTCCTCAAAGGCCCGCGATTGCATTAGACGAATTCAGCCTTCCTCGAACTTGTCCACGCGGTCCGGATAGAACGCGAGATAGTCCTTGATCTGGGCCATTGCCGGAAAGGGTTGCTCGTAGCTCCACACTGCGTTCTCGGCGGTGCGGCCATCCGCAACAATGCTGAAGTAACTGGCATCACCTTTATAGGGGCAATGCGTGTGGTGCTCTGTGGCTCGGAGCACGCTCATGTCCGCATCGTTGCGTGGAATATAGAAGACCGGCTTGTAGCTCGCTTCCGCCAACGTAAGTGCGTGCGCGGTATCGGCGATCACGCGGCCCGCGAAAGTCACGCGCACCCGCTTGCCATTTTGAGTGATGGTAATCGGATGATCGGGTCCGGGACGCTTCATGGTGCGCGTCGTTGCATTTTTCATGGATAATCCCCGGTAAACATGTGCGCTTTTGCGTCATCTAGGCACCGCAATTGGCACTGTCACCGCCGATTGCGAAAAGTTGAACGATTGCCTCAACCGAAGAACAGAAACTTCGACCTAAATTGCCTGCGATACTGACGCACCGGTCCCGCGGGTTCATGGCCAACAAGCAAATCGAAAAGATGCTCCAGGGTCTCACCATCCTGGTCGTCGATGACAATGCCCATATGCGCCGGCTCACGCGTATGATGCTCACCAACCTCGGCACGAAATCGGTGCTCGAGGCTCCGGACGGGCTCGCGGCGCTGGAGGTCATTCGCACCGCCGATCCCGACGTGATGTTGCTCGATTGGGACATGCCGGTGCTCAACGGCATCGAGGTCCTGCGCATCGTTCGGTCGCCCGGCGTGTTCCCCGCGTCCGAATCTGCCGGTCATCATGCTCGCCACGCGCGCACAACGCAGCCATGTGAACGAAGCTCTGCGCGCCGGCGCCAACGAATTTCTGCTCAAGCCGACGTCGCCAAAGGCTCTTTGCGATCGTCTGACGTCGATCGTGTTCAAGCCGCGGCCGATGGTGAAACTCGGCACGTTCTACGTGCCGCAGCCCCGTCGCATATCGGCGCCGCGCGAGGCGGTGCAGTCCGGCTAGACCGAACCTGGATGGCCCGCGTCAGTTCGGCTGCAAGTGCCGGGGCGATGGCGCGCCCGAGACGATTCGAACGTCCGACCTTTGCCTTCGGAGGGCAACGCTCTATCCAGCTGAGCTACGGGCGCGCGTAAGCCCTCAATAGACGAAAGCCCATCGAGCGGCAACGGGCCGGTATTTACGACATGGTCCTGGCAAGCTGCGGCCCACCTTTCTGTGGTTAAGCTCGTTGTCCGGCCGCTCCCCAGCTATGCGCGTTTGAACGAATCCCCTACTGCTGTGGGGGTTCGCGCATTGTGCGCGCCCCCAAGGAGTTTCTCTATGACAGCAGCCGCTTCATCCAAGCCGAAGGCCGGCAAGCCGGTCACCACCAGGCATCTGGCCGCCGCACTCGCTGAGCAACATCAGCTCACCAAGAAGCAGGGGCTCGAAATGCTGGAAGACCTGATCGGCATGATCTCCAAGCACCTGAAGAAGGGTGAGCGGGTGAAGATCGCGGGTCTCGGTATTTTGATCGTGCGCAAGCGTGCGGCGCGCATGGGCCGCAACCCGATGACCGGGGAAGCGATCAAGATCAAAGCCAGCAAGAAGGTGGCCTTTCGGGCCGCAAAAGACCTGAAGATGGCGATCTGAACGTCGCGACTGTACGATTTGCAAAACCCCGCCGCTCGCCGGCGGGGTTTTTATTTGTCACACTGGGCGGCTGCCCGTTCCGGAACAATGCCATCCGTTGTGACGTTGCAGACGACGCGTTTGTAGCCTTCTTTGTACTGTTGCAGTTGCAGGTAACCGATGGATCACGCAATCAGCCCGAGCAAATTGTGCGTCGCCGTGGCTGTCTGCCTCTCGTTGCTGACGGTAAATCTGTCCGTTGCGCAGACGACGTTGCGCATCGGTCATTTTCCCAACATCACACATGTTCAGGCTCTTGTGGCGCACCACCTGTCGCGTCAGGGGAAAGGTTGGTTCGAGGAGCGCCTTGGGCGGGACATCAAGATCGAATGGTACGTTTACAATGCAGGTCCGAGTGCGGTCGAAGCAATTTTCGCAAAATCAATTGACCTGACCTATGTCGGACCAAACCCGGCGATCAATGCCTACGTACGCTCGCAAGGCCAGGAAATCCGGATAGTGGCCGGCTCGGTGAATGGAGGCTCTGCACTGGTTGTTCACAAGGGTTCGCCGCTCAAGAACGCCGGCGATTTTCGGGGCAAAAAAATCGCTACTCCGCAATTCGGAAATACCCAGGACGTTGCCGCCCGATCCTGGCTAGCGGCGGGTGGACTTAGAATTGCGCAGACCGGCGGAGATGCGCAGGTGGTGCCCACCGCAAATCCCGACCAGTTGCTGCTGTTCAAACAAAAACAGATCGACGCCGTATGGACGGTCGAACCATGGGTATCGCGTCTGGAGTTGGAAGCTGACGGGCAGGTTCTGGTTGAAGACCGGGAGGCCATTACGACCGTGCTGGTCGCGAGGGCCGACATGCTTGCAAGCCAGCGCGGCTTGGTGCGTAAATTAGTTCAGGCACACCGCGAACTGACGGACTGGATTGTCAAGAATCCGCCAGAAGCCCAGCGCATGGCGCGGGAAGAATTGGACGAGGAAATGCGCACGAAATTCTCTCCCGAACTTGTGGCAAAGGCGTGGGACCGGATAGTCGTGACGGGAGAGGTCACGCTCGACTCTTTGAAGAAATTTATGGCGAGCGCGCAATCCGTGGGCTTCCTTCGCGGCGCGCCGGATATTTCAAGTCTTGTTGCGAGCCCATGATGAACGACGCCGAACCACGGCCTTCACCACCGGCCGAGCTCGTGGTCGAAGGCATCGACAAGTGGTTTCGCACAAACCGTGCGACGACGCACGCGCTTGACGATGTGAGTTTTCGTGTCGCGGGCGGCGAGTTCGTATGTCTGGTAGGACCGAGTGGCTGCGGTAAATCAACGCTTCTGGACATTATTGCCGGACTGACAACTGCCGACGCAGGCCGCGTGATGGCGGACGGTCAGCCAGTGCAAGGTCCGGGCAGGCACCGGCTGGTGATGTTTCAGGAGTCGGCGCTGTTTCCGTGGCACAACGTGTTCGGCAACGTCATGTTCGGCCTGCGCCGGAAGCCGGAGTTGACCAACGCGCAGCGCCGCGCGATTGCCGAATATTACCTCGCGTTGGTCGGACTGGAAAAATACAAGAAGGCATACGTCCACGAATTGTCGGGCGGCATGAAGCAGCGCGTGGCACTGGCGCGCTCTTTGGCCCCCGATCCGCGCGTGCTGTTGATGGACGAACCGTTATCCGCGCTCGATGCAATTACACGCGAGCAACTTTGCTACGACATTCAGGATATCTGGCAGCGACGACGGAAGACGATCGTCCTCGTCACCCATGACGTTCGCGAAGCGGTCTGTCTCGCCGACCGGGTTTTCCTACTGTCACCAAGCCCTGGAAGAATCCGTGAAGAATTCCGCATTCCGCTTCCGCGCCCCCGCGACGTCAACAGCCCTGAATTGGCTCATATTACGCAAAGGATAATGGCCGCGTTGAAGGGCTATCTGGCCGAGACGCATGAGGCAGCCGAATGAGGCGCGCGCTTGTCGTTGCCGCGTTCTTGCTGGTGCTCCTCGGGCTCTGGCAGGTGGCGGCGTTGAGTGGCCCCTGGTCGCCCGTGCTCTTGCCTCCGCCCGCCATGGTTGGTCACTACTTATTGGATGCATTGCGCGACGGCTCCCTTCTCGAAGCAATTGAAGTGACGCTTCGACGGCTGTTGATCGGCTACGCGATCGGGGTTGCCATCGGCCTTCCACTTGGCCTGCTGACGAGCACATCCGACTTCTTTGAAGATACGATCGGAGCGCTGGCCCTCGGACTGCAGACTTTACCGAGCGTGTGTTGGGTTCCGCTTGCGCTGCTCTGGTTCGGCCAGACCGAGATGGCCATGCTGTTTGTGGTCGTGATGGGGACGGTCTGGTCGGTCGTGCTTGCCACCGATGCGGGCGCCCGCACAATTCCTCCGATCTATGCCCGGGCCGCGCGCACGATGGGGTCGGAGGGTTTCGACAAATGGACGCGGGTTATCCTGCCCGCATCGTTGCCGTTCGTGGTCAGCGGCATGAAGCAAGGCTGGGCATTTGCTTGGCGTTCGCTCATGGCGGCCGAGATATTTGTCACCATTCTGACCGGGTTTGGTCTTGGCCATTTGCTGCAATACGGGCGCGAGCTGAGCGCCATGGATCAGGTCATCGGCGTGATGGTCGTGATCGTGGTGATTGGCCTGATTGCGGACAAGATCCTCTTCTCGCCGTGGGAAAAATTCCTGCATCGCCGCTGGGGAACGGGATTGAAATAAGGCTGACCGAAAAGGGCAGTCGGCGGGCGTTGGCGCCCCGACCGTCAGGCGGTCTATAATACAGCCAGGAATTCCAGGGAGGCTTCATGTCGCAAGCGGCCGAGAAACGCGGTGGTATGCCCGCGATGCTGAAAGACGCAGCATTCGTATGGGAAGATCCGCTCGATCTTGAAGGCGAACTTTCCGAAGAAGAGCGCATGGTGCGCAATACCGCGCGCGGGTTTGCGCAAAGCTACCTGATGCCGCGTGTGGTCGAAGCGTTTCGCAACGAAATATACGATCCCGCCTTGTTGCCGGAGATGGGCAAGCTCGGCCTGCTTGGGCCAACCATTCCGGAAGAATATGGCGGCGCGGGCCTCGGCTACGTCGCCTATGGTCTGATCACGCGCGAGCTTGAGCGCGTCGATTCCGGATACCGCTCTTCGATGTCGGTGCAGTCCTCGCTGGTGATGTATCCGATCTATGCCTACGGCACCGAGGCGCAGCGTAGAAAATATCTGCCGAAACTTGCGACCGGCGAGATCATCGGCTGTTTCGGATTGACCGAGCCAGATCACGGATCCGACCCGGGTTCGATGGTGACGCGCGCCGAGAAGATGTCCGCCGGTTACAAGCTCAATGGCGCCAAGACCTGGATATCCAACGCGCCGGTTGCGGATGTCGCGGTCGTCTGGGCCAAGCTCGACAATGTCATTCGCGGATTCCTGGTGGAGCGCGGCACCAAAGGTTTTTCCACGCCGAAGATCGAAGGCAAGCTATCTTTGCGCGCGTCCATAACCGGCGAGATCGTGCTGGAAGACTGCGTGGTGCCGGAAGAAAATTTGCTGCCGAACGTGAAAGGTCTCGCCGGACCGTTCGGCTGCCTCAACAATGCGCGCTACGGCATTTCCTGGGGCGCCATGGGTGCTGCGGAGTTCTGCTGGCACCGGGCACGCCAATACGTGCTCGATCGCAAGCAGTTCGGCCGCCCGCTTGCAGCCAATCAATTGGTGCAGAAGAAACTTGCCGATATGCAGACCGAGATCGCGATCGGTCTGCAAGGCGCATTGCGACTTGGCCGGATGCTGGAAGCGGGCAAGGCCGCACCGCCGTCGATTTCGCTGATGAAGCGCAATAATTGTGGGAAGGCGCTCGATATTGCACGGCTTGCGCGCGATATGCACGGCGGCAACGGCATCTCCGAAGAATACCACGTGATGCGCGTGCTATCGAACCTGGAGACGGTGAATACTTATGAAGGCACGCACGATATTCACGCGCTGATCCTCGGCCGCGCACAGACCGGTATCCAGGCGTTTTTCTAGTTCGATCACCATGCGCGCGAACAGTACCGCTCATCCCCGCGGAGGCGGGGGTCTAGGGGCCAATGTCCGGGCATTTCATTCTGGATTCCCGCTTGCGCGGGAATGAGCGGGAAGGTCCTTTATCCGCATGGACGTTCTCACGATCGCCTTTCTGGCCGGCGCCGGCGTAATCGCCGGAATCATCGCAGCCATGGTCGGCGGGGTGGCGGTCGTTATCTACCCGGCGCTAATCGCGACCGGCGTGCCGCCGCACCTCGCGGCCGTCTCCAATCTCGCATCGATCATGCCGGCCACCATGCTTGCCGCGCTGTCCGATCGTTCGCAGCTGCCACCATTTGATCGAGCCTTCGTAGGCCTGATTTTTGCGTCGATTGTCGGCGCCGGCATCGGCGCGGCGTGTCTGCTGCTGACACCGGAGCGCATGTTCGCGCAAATCGTGCCGCTGCTGCTCGGCTTTGCCACGCTGTTGTTTGCCTATTCCGAGCGGATTAGCCTCTGGCTCCGTACGCGAGCGGAAGGCCGTGGGCACGCCATCGCGTTCAATTTCGCCAGCCTGAAAGTCGTGCTGCCGGTTTCGTTCTACGGCGGCTATTTCGGTGCCGGGGTCGGAATCCTGATGCTGGGCGTGTTCTCACTGGCGACCGGAGGCGATTATCGGTCGGCCAACGTTGCAAAAAATTTCGTTTCCAGTCTCAACGGCCTTGCCGCCACTCTGGTTTTCGCCATCGCAGGGTGCGGTGTTGTGGCCGCAAACGCTGGCGCTCGCCGCAGGAACGATCGGAGGCGGGCTGGTCGGCGCCTATGTAGCGCGCATCATCCCGCGAAATGTCATACGCGTGCTGATTGTTGTCGTCGGAGCGGCGCTGACCATCGCCTTTGCGCGGCGCTACTGGTTTGGCGGCTAAAACGCAAGGCTGTTGGCGCTTTGTGCCAATGCCGCCACGCGCGCCGTCATCGCACTGTTCGGATCGGCGAGCGGATCAACGACGGTGAAATGGTTGGCCCCGGCGATATCCTCGTAGCGGGTGAGGGTAGAGCCGCGGCGCCACGCTTCAGCGATCGACTTGCTCTGGCGCAGAAACTCGTCGGACTCCAGTGCGCCGACGACCGCATCGAGACTTCGTCCGGCCGGCACGTTCCAGTGCAGCGGAGACACGCGGCGCGCATCGGCTTCGTCGAGCCGCAGGTCCTGATTCATCGACACCTGCACCAGCGGCATGAGATCAAACACGCCGGACACTGAATATGCGGCAGGCACAAGATCGGCCGGTGCATCGGAAGCGAAAGCTTTCCAGTCAGTCGCTGCCATGCAGGCGGAGAGATGCCCGCCGGCCGAATGTCCGTAAACGAAAACGCGCTGCCGCCGTTTCCGCCAGAGCATCAGACATGCTGCGCGCATCTGCTCGATGATGTCGGCAATCGACACGTGCGGACACAGATCGTAACCGGCAACCGCGACGGTAACGCCGCGCGCATTCGGACCCGCCGCCATCTGGGAAAACATCGAAGGCTCGAGCGAGCGCCAATAGCCGCCGTGGATGAACATCGCGAGCGGGGCCGTGGCGTCGTCCTTGGCCGGGAAAAGATCGATGGTGCGGCGCATCGAGGGGCCATATGTGAGTCCCAGTTTCGGATTGTGTGCCGCCGCGCGGTACGCCGCTCCTTCGCGTTGCCAGCGCGTGAAGATCTCCGGATGCTCGGGCACCCGGGCCCGGTTGTTGTATTCAACCTCGTAATCGACAGGCATGTTGGCTCCCCGGGGCCGGCTTTGCGCGGGCTGCGAAACAACGTTATCTCTTAGCCATGAAAATTGATGGCAAGCAAATGCGGACCATCTGGGTCGAAGGCGACGGTGCGAGCGCGGGCATCATCGACCAGACGCAGTTGCCCCACCGCTTTGCCACCGTGCGGCTTGCCACCCTTGAAGACGCCGCTCGCGCGATCAAGACCATGGAGGTGCGTGGGGCCCCGCTGATCGGCGCCGCCGCGGCATATGGTATTTGGCTCGCCTTGCGGGCCGATACATCGGACGAAGCGCTGGAAAGCGCCTATGCCGCGCTCATTGCGACGCGCCCGACTGCGATCAATCTGAAATGGGCACTCGACGAAATGCTGGCGGCCGTACGTAACCGGCCGCGCGGCGAGAGGGCCGATGCAGCGTTGCGCCGCGCCGGCGAAATCGCCGATGAGGATGTGGCCATCAACCGGTCGATCGGCCGGCATGGACTGAAAATCATCGAGGACATTGCCGCGCGGAAGAAAAAGGGCGAACCCGTCAATGTTCTCACCCATTGTAATGCCGGCTGGCTGGCGACCGTCGATTTCGGAACGGCCACGGCGCCGATCTACACGGCGCACGATAAAGAGCTGCCAATTCACGTCTTTGCCGACGAGACGCGGCCGCGCAATCAGGGGGCGGCGCTTACCGCCTGGGAACTTGGCCATCACGGCGTGTCGCACACCGTTATTCCGGACAATACCGGCGGTCATCTGATGCAGCACAAGATGGTCGACTTGGTGATCGTCGGCGCCGACCGCGTGACTGCGCAAGGCGATGTCTGCAACAAGATCGGCACTTATCTGAAGGCGCTTGCAGCGCACGACAACAAGGTGCCGTTCTACGTGGCTGTGCCGTCGTCTTCGATCGATTTCGAGATCGCAGAGGGTGCCGACATTCCAATCGAGCAGCGCGGCGCGGACGAAGTCGCGACCATGACCGGCAAAACCAGCGACGGCCGTATCGAGACCGTGCGGATCGTTCCCGAGGGCTCTCCGGTCGCGAACTTTGCTTTCGATGTCACGCCGGCGCGGCTCGTCACCGGCCTGATTACGGAGCGCGGTCTTATCGACGCAAATCGCGCTGCACTCGCGCAGTCTTTTCCCGAACGCGCCGAAGTCCGGTCAAAATCGAACCGCAAGATCGGCTGATGGCTTTCGCATCGAACTCCCTCCAGGTCCCCATCGACGGCCGCCAGTCGGAAACCGCGCTGGCGATCGCGCGCGGTACGGCGCGGCTCCTGCATGCGCATGGACGATGCGTGGTGAGCGAATTGCCGCTGCCGTCCGGCCGCCGCGCCGACCTCGTGGCCCTCGATCCGGGCGGCGAACTCTGGATTATCGAGATCAAATCCTCGATCGCCGATTTTCGCGCCGACCAGAAATGGCAAGACTACCGCGCGCATTGCGATCGTCTTTTTTTCGCCACGACGATCGATGTGCCCTGTGAAATTTTCCCGCCCGACACCGGACTGATCGTTGCCGACGCCTTCGGCGCCGAATTCAAGTGCGAGGCGCCGGAACACAAGCTGCCGGCGGCGACTCGGAAGTCGATGATGTTGTTGTTCGCTCGCGCGGCCGCGATGCGTCTGCAATCGCTCGCCGATCCAACCGGGCCTTATTGGGACGCGGAGTGACTCGCTCCGCTCGCTCTTCTGTCGCGACTATCGCGGTGCGCGCTTCGCAAGAATACGTTGCAAGGTCCGGCGGTGCATATTGAGCCGGCGTGCGGTCTCGGACACGTTGCGACCGCAGAGTTCATAGATGCGCTGAATATGCTCCCACCGCACGCGGTCGGCCGACATCGGATTTTCCGGCGGTTCGATCTTGACGTTATCCAAAGCAAGCAACGCGGCGACGACGTCGTCGGCGTCGACGGGCTTGGCGAGGTAATCGACGGCGCCCAGCTTCACCGCATTGACCGCGGTCGCGATGTTGCCGTAGCCGGTCAGAATAATGCCGCGCGCGTCCGGGCGGCGGCGCTTGAGCGCCGAAATCACGTCAAGGCCGTTGCCGTCACCGAGCCGCATGTCGACGACAGCGTAGGCGGGAGCCGCTTTCTCCACCTGCAGCAATCCATCGGACACCGACTCGGCGGTGGTGACGGAAAAGCCGCGTTGCTCCAGTGCTTTCGCAAGCCGCTGCAAGAAGGAAAAATCGTCCTCGACGATCAACAAAGATCGTTCACCCAGGATCTTTTCTTTTGCCGCCGGGGTTGCGGCCTCGCTCGTTAAAGCGTCCACGTTCTCACCATCAACTGCGCCGACCTTAGCGTTAATTTAGCCGAGCGGAGCACTTTTCGCACGCAACAAATAGTGATCGTGTCCCCCCGCCTCAAGCCGCTGCAAATGTTAGCGGTTGCTCGAAATCGCTGCGGCTCCAACGCAGCCTGACAACGGCGCCGCGCTCCGGAACGCCCCGATTTTCAAACGATAACGTGGCGCCCGAACGTTCGAGCAGGGTCTTGGCAATGAAAAACCCGAGGCCCAGGCCGGCCGGTTCGTCGCCGGTATCGTTCAGGTGATGCCTTCGGCTGGTGACGTAGGGCTCGCCGATCCGCGCCAATATCTCCGGTGCAAATCCCGGTCCGTCATCGCTGATCGTGACCGCGACGGAATCCTCGCCCCATTTCGCATCCACGGCAACGCGGTCGTGCGCGAAATCGACGGCGTTTTCGAGGAGGTTGCCGAGCCCGTAGAGAATGGCCGGATTGCGGGCGCCGACCGGCTCGGCGGTTCGGTCGGTTGGGGCGACGACGTCGATTGTGACGCCGAAATTGCGATGCGGCGCCACCACCTCCTCGATGAGCGCGGTCAGCGGCATGCGATCGAACGGCTCGCCGCCCGCCGAGAGCTCGGTGAGTTTGGCGAGAATATCGCGGCAGCGCGTGGCCTGCTCGCGCAGCAGCCGCACGTCGTCCCCGTGCGGCGCATCCGGCGCAATCGCGCGCTCGAGCTCCTTGGCGATGACCGAAATCGTGGACAGCGGCGTGCCAAGCTCGTGCGCGGCCGCCGCCGCCAGCCCGTCGAGCTGCGACAGATGCTGCTCGCGCGTGAGCACAAGCTCGGTTGCGGCGAGCGCGTCGGAGAGCTGGCGCGACTCCTCGGTGATCTGCCACGCATAGACGCCGATGAACCCAATCGCGAGCAGAATGCACATCCAGACGCCCATCATGTAGATCGGCGGCAATTGCAGCGGGTCCTCGCTGTCCCAGGGCAGCGGATAGTGCACGAACACCAGCACCGTTGCGCAGGCGACGGCAAAGCCGCCGAGCATCAGCGTGAAGCGCGGCGGCAGTGCGGTGGCCGACAGCAGCACCGGTCCGAGAAACATGAACGCGAACGGGTTCTGCAGCCCGCCGGTGAGAAACAGCAGCACCGCCAGCTCGGCGATGTCGAACGCCAGAAGCCAAGCCGCGCGATCGGGCTCGAGCCGTTGCGTCATGTGGAACCGCAGCCGCAGCGCGACATTGAGCCAGGCCGCGAAGGTGATCGCGGCAAGGCAGGCATAGATCGGCAGATCGAAATCGAACCCGTAATAGACCACCAGCACCGCGGTCGACTGACCGATGATGGCGAGCCAGCGCAGGCGCACCAAGGTATCGAGGCGCACGTTCCGGTGGGGATGGGCAAGCGAAGCGACCATGCGCCCAGTCTAGCGCGTGCGAAGGGCCGGCGTCGCGGGGCTTGCACTTCCCGAGGCACGGCGTCACATCTTGCGTTCCATGGACGCGCAGAACACTTCCGCCATTGCGGTCGAGCAGCTGGTCAAGCGCTACAAGGGCGTGGCCGCGGTCGACGGCATCACGTTTCGTCTGCCGCCCGGTTCGGTCACCGGTCTTCTCGGCGGCAATGGCGCCGGCAAAACCACGACCATTGCGATGATCATGGGCCTGGTCACGCCGACCTCCGGCACCGTTGCCGTGCTCGGCGCGGACATGCCGCGCCAGCGCTATCGCGTGCTGCACCGGATGAATTTCGAAAGTCCCTATGTCGACATGCCGATGCGCCTGACGGTGCGGCAGAATCTGTCGGTCTTCGCGCAGCTTTATGCGGTGTCCGACATCGACCAGCGCATCGAACGGCTCGCTGCCGATCTCGACCTCACCGAATTTCTCGACCGGCCCACGGGCAAGCTGTCGGCCGGCCAGAAGACGCGCGTGTCGCTGGCCAAGGCGCTGCTCAACAAACCGGAAGTGCTTCTCCTCGACGAGCCAACCGCCTCGCTCGATCCCGATACGGCCGACTGGGTGCGCTCGCGGCTCGAGCGCTATCGCGTCGAGGAGGGCGCCACGTTGCTGCTCGCCTCGCACAACATGGGCGAGGTCGAGCGCCTGTGCGAGCGCGTCATCATCATGAAGCGGGGACGCATCGAGGACGACGATACGCCGACGCGTCTTCTCTCACGCTACGGACGCGAGACGCTGGAAGAGGTGTTCCTCGATGTCGCGCGCGGCCGCCGGCAAAGCGAGGCGGCGCAATGAAAACCCGAACTCAACCTTGCGGCATCGCATGAGCAGCATCTCCGATACCGGCATGGAATTCTCGTTTAACCGCGTCGCCGCCATGGTGCGCCGTTACTGGTATCTCTTGCGCTCGTCCTGGCCGCGCATTCTCGACCTGATCTATTGGCCGACGGTGCAGATGCTGATGTGGGGCTTCCTGCAGGTCTATGTTTCGCAGAATGCCGGCTTCTTCGCGCAGGCGGGCGGCGTGTTCATCGGCGCGGTGCTGCTGTGGGATATCCTGTTCCGCGGTCAGCTCGGTTTTTCCATTTCCTTTCTCGAGGAAATGTACGCGCGCAACCTCGGCAACATCATGATGTCGCCGTTGCGGCCGACCGAATTCCTGCTGGCGCTGATGATCATGAGCCTTGTGCGCCTGTCGATCGGCATGATTCCCGTTTCACTGCTCGCCATCGCTTTCTTTGGATTCAATCTCTGGGCGCTCGGCCTTGCGCTCGCGGCGTTCTTCGCCAATCTCATTTTGACCAGCTGGGCGGTCGGGATTTTCGTCGCCGGGCTTTTGTTGCGGAACGGTCTCGGCGCCGAGAGCATGGCCTGGACCATCATGTTTCTGTTCCTGCCGCTGACGTGCGTTTACTACCCGGTCTCGGTCCTGCCCGGCTGGCTGCAGTACTTCGCGTGGGCTTTGCCGCCGACTTACGTGTTCGAAGGCATGCGTGCGCTGGTGATCGACCATGTGTTTCGGGCAGATCTGATGGCGCAGGCTTTCGCGTTCAATGTTGTGTTGTTCGCGGCTGCATCATTCGCGTTTTTGCGGCTGTTGCAGAGCGCACGGGTCCAGGGCTCGCTTCTGCAAACCAGCGAGTAGTCAAAAAAGCCTGTGTTTAACGGGACTTATCGGCCCGGTACGCGTTGTAAACCGGACACCAACGTCTTATGCCTATGTTGACGCTATGACAGAAAAACGACAATCTGCCGCACTGCAGCGAGGGTCGGGGGACTCAATGGCAATAGGTGAATTCGGCGGAGCAGCAACGCTCTCCGACGACAGCGGGGCGTTGCTCTCGACGCCGATGTACTGGTTCTACGAGATGGGCCACGCCGCGCTCAATCCGGCGCGCGCTTTCGCCGATGCGACGCGGCTTTTCTTCAGAAATCCGGCGAATCCCTTGTCGCACACCGCCTATGGCAAGTCGGTTGCGGCGACGATGGAATTGTTCGAGCGCTCGACGCGCCGTTATCACAAGCCGGAATGGGGCATCGATTCCACCACCGTCGGTGGCGAAAAGGTCTCGGTCAACATCAAAAGCGTGTGGGAGCGTCCGTTCTGCCGGCTGCTGCACTTCGAGCGGGCCTTTGTGCGCGCGCCGCGCCGCCCCCAACCGAAGCTGCTGATCGTCGCGCCGATGTCGGGACATTACCCGACACTGCTGCGCGGCACGGTGGAAACCTTCCTTCCCAATCACGACGTCTACATCACGGAATGGGTCGACGCGCGCATGGTTCCTTTGACCGAAGGCCGCTTCGATCTCGACGACTACATTGATTCCATCATTTCCATGCTGCATCTGCTGGGTGGGGACGTGCATGTGATCGCCGTCTGTCAGCCTTCGGTACCGGTGCTGGCGGCGGTCGCTCTGATGGAAGCGAGCGGGGATCCCAACGTGCCGCATTCCATGGTGCTGATGGGTGGTCCGATCGACACGCGCATCAATCCAAATGATGTCAACAATCTGGCCGAGCGGCGCGGGCTCAACTGGTTCCGCAATCACGTGATCACCAAGGTGCCGTTCCCGCATCCGGGTGTGATGCGCGATGTCTACCCGGGTTTCCTGCAGCTGCACGGATTCATGAGCATGAATCTCGACCGGCACATCGAGGCGCACCACAATCTGTTTCTGCACCTCGTCAAGGGCGACGGCGATTCCGCGCAGAAGCATCGTGAATTCTACGACGAATATCTGGCCGTGATGGATCTCGCGGCCGAATTCTATCTGCAGACCGTGGATACGGTGTTCATCCGCCATGCCCTGCCGAAAGGCGAGATGACTCATCGCGGCCGCCGGGTGGATCCAACGGCGATCCGGCGCGTTGCATTGATGACGGTCGAGGGCGAGAACGACGATATATCCAGCGTCGGTCAGACCGAGGCCGCGCACGCGCTGTGTGTGAATATTCCCGAGGAGCACAAGGTGCACTACGTGCAGCCTGCCGTAGGCCATTACGGCGTCTTCAACGGCTCGCGCTTCCGCGCCGAGATCGCGCCGCGCATTGCCGATTTCGCCCTGTCGCGCAACTCCGCGCGCACCCTGCGTTCCGCCATACTGAAAGTTGTCGGTCAGCGTTAGTCCCGTGTTCTCACGCGTGATGACACACCGCGGGCCCGCAAGCTGATGCTGCCCATACCCTTCCGCGC
The DNA here is from genome assembly GCA_036519515.1 of Pseudolabrys sp. Classification (GTDB taxonomy): domain Bacteria; phylum Pseudomonadota; class Alphaproteobacteria; order Rhizobiales; family Xanthobacteraceae; genus Pseudolabrys. Next base: position 33,557 of record DATDLC010000017.1, read on the forward strand.
TTTGCTTTATCGCCGCAGTCGCGAGCCGTCGGCGATTTCGGTCAATGTCGACGGCGAGGTCCATCCGGTCCGCGTGCGCCGGCACCGACAGGCGCGCCGCTATACCCTGCGCATCCATGCCGTGAGCCGCGAGGTCGTGCTGACCATGCCGCCGCGCGGCAGCGTGAAACACGCAAAGGATTTCGCCGAAAAGCACGGCGCCTGGATCGCTGCGCGGTTGCGGCGCCTTCCCGGTGCCGAGCCTTTTGCGCATGGGGCGGTCTTGCCGCTGCGCGGGCATCTGCATCGCATCGAGCATCGGCCCGCTGCGCGCGGCACGGTCTGGATCGAGACGCATGGAAACGAAAATCTCCTGTGCGTCACCGGGGAAGCGCCGCACGTGTCGCGCCGCGTGCACGATTATCTCAAGCGCGAAGCGAAACGCGACCTCGAAGCGGCGAGCCGCCGCGCGGCGCAATCGCTCGGCATCGCGTTCCGGCGCGTGTCGGTGCGCGACCAGCGCAGCCGCTGGGGCTCGTGCTCATCGAGCGGTCTCTTGTCTTTCTCATGGCGGTTGATTCTGGCGCCGCCTTTCGTGCTCGACTATCTCGCCGCGCACGAGGTTGCCCATCTCGTCGAGATGAATCATTCGCGCCGGTTCTGGCGCCTGGTCGCGGCGATCTATCCGGATCTCAGCCGCGCCAAGGCCTGGCTCGATGCGCACGGCGCCGACCTGCACCGCTACGGCGCCCAGCCGCGGCTATAGTCCTCTCGGACAATTGAAAAGCACTGTGTCCCCTCCGTCATGCCCGCGCTTGTCGCGGGCATCCCGCTTAGGTGGTCACGGCCCTGTCACCGTCATGGCCGGGCTTAGCCGTCCGAAGGACGGCGTGCTTTCGCACGCCTATGTCCCGGCCATCCACGTCTTTTTGTTGCTAGGCCGTGAAGACGTGGATGCCCGCGACAAGCGCGGGCATGACAGAGTGATCACCCGTCATGATGGACAAGAAGCTCGGCAACGGACTTCGTACCACGTTCCGCTCATTCCCGCGTAAGCGGGAATCCAGTTCTAATGAAAAGCTGCATCCCCGCTGGAGCCTGTGTCGGACCGGCCGAAGGCTGGACCCGAGTACGGGGACGAGCGGGAGCGGTGACGTCGTGTCGTGCTAAGCCTTGATCTCCCGCCCCCGGCAAAGGGCAGGCGCCCGGGCCGCCCCTTCGGTTGGACCCGCGTGCGGCATGACGAAGGAATTTTCTCAATGCTGCGCCCTGGCACTTTCGCGCTCACGGCTCTTCTGGCGGCATTGAGCGCGACCGGTCCGCTCACCACCGACATGTATCTGCCGTCGCTGCCGGATATCGCGCGGCAGCTGAATGCCTCTACGCCGCAGGTGCAATTCACCATTTCCGCCTATCTCATCGGCTTTGCGGTCGGACAGATTTTTTACGGGCCAGTGTCCGACCGCCACGGCCGCAAGCCCGTGCTGATGGCCGCGATCGCACTTTATTGCGTCGCCAGCCTAGTTTGCGCGATCGCGACGTCGATCGAAATGCTGATCGTTGCGCGCGCCTTTCAGGCGCTCGGCGGTTGCGGCGGCATCGTTCTGACCCGCGCCATCGTGCGCGATATTTACTCAGGCACCCACGCCGGCCGCGAACTGTCGTTGATCGCGTCGGTGATGGCGCTCGCGCCGGTGCTGGCGCCGATTGCCGGCGGTGTGCTGCAGACTGCTTTCGGCTGGCGCTCGGTGTTCTTTACGCTGGTCGCGGTCGGACTTGCCGGCGTCGCAATCGTCTGGGCGGCGTTGCCTGAAACACTGACCATGCGCGCGGCGGAGCCGGTGTCGGTGGCTTCGATGCTTCGCTCTTATCGCATCGTCGCGCGCAATCCGGCCTACCTTGCCTATCTCGGCATTACTTCGGCGAGCTATGCCGGTCTGTTCGCCTGGATCTCCGGCTCGGCCTTCGTGCTGCAGGATCTCTACGGGCTTGCGCCCTTCGATTTCGGCGTTGCCTTCGCGCTCGGTTCGATCGGCTACATGACAGGCTCGGCGCTGGCGGCGCGCATTGTCGTCAAAGTTGGGCTCGATGGTGTGCTCGGGATCGGCGGCTGCGCCTGCGCCGCCGGCGGTCTCGGCATGGTGGCAGCCGTCGCGCTCGGGCTGATGTCGTATTTGTCGCTCGTCCTGTCGATGGCCGTTTATCTTGCGGGTCTCGGCATGGTGCTGCCGCAGGGGATTGCCGGCGCTCTGACGCCGTTTCCCGAACGCGCCGGCGCTGCATCCTCTTTGTTCGGCTTCGTGCAGCAAAGCATTGCCGCGCTATGCGGCGCAGTGGTGGGTTCGTTGCTTGGGCAAAGCGCCTGGCCGCTCGCGCTGGCGGTTGCCGCGATGGGCTGCACAACGCTGTTGCTCTGGCTTGCGACGCAGCGCGTTCGCCGCGCCACCGTCAAACATTGAGATCAGCGTCGGCCGAACAGGGTGTTAAGGAACCAGTTGTCGAGGCCGCCGCTGCCCGTGGTCGATGTGCCGTTCGCCGCAACCGGCTGGACTGGCGCCGGCGGTGTCGGCCGTGATCCGCCGCCGAAGAATCCGGACAACAGGTTGCCGCCTGCGGTGCCGGGCAGGCTTGCGACCGGCACGCCCTGATGCGCACTGCGCATCACGCGGCTCCAGATTTCCGCCGGCAGGCTACCGCCGGTCACATGTTTGGTAGGCGTTCCGTCGTCGTTGCCGAGCCACACGCCGGTCACGAGGTGCGCTGTGTAGCCGACGAACCAGGCATCGCGGAAATCCTGGCTGGTGCCGGTCTTTCCGGCGGCGGGCCAGCCGGGCAACGTCGCCCTTTGTGCCGTGCCGATGGTCAGCGTCTCGGCCATCATCGCGTTCATCATCGCAACGTGGCGCGCTTCGACGATGCGGCCTAGGTGCGGCAAGCTGCGTGCGTAGAGCACCTTGCCGTTACTCGTCGTGATGTTGTCGATCACGCGCGGCATCAGCGCGTAGCCGCCATTGGCTAAGGACGCATAGGCGCCGACCAGTTCGAGCATCGAAACTTCCGATGTGCCGAGCGCGATCGAGGCGTTGGGTTCGAGTTTCGAGCCGATGCCGAGCCGGTAGGCCGTACGGATCACCGCCATCGGTGTGACTTCCAATGTCAGCCGTACCGATACCGTATTCAGCGATTGCGCCAGCGCCCGGCTCAGCGTCACCGGGCCGAAATATTCGTGGTTGTAGTTTTCCGGCTGCCAGCCTTTGACGTTGATCGGCTTGTCCTCGCGCACGGTGTCGGGCGTCAGGCCGTGCTCAAGCGCCGTGAGATAGACGAACGCCTTGAAGGCCGATCCGGGCTGGCGTTTGGCTGCGACCGCGCGGTTGAACTGGCTGTCGGCGTAATTACGCCCGCCGACCATCGCGCGCACCGCGCCATCCGGCGTCATCGCGATCACTGCGCCCTGGCCGACGCCATTCTTGTCGCCCTTCTGCGCAAGTTCGTCCTCGAGCGCTTTCTCGGCGACCGCCTGCAGGTTCGCGTCGATCGTGGTCTGCACAACGATGTCTTCGTCGACGTGGCCGATCGTGTCGTTGATCGCGTCCATCACCCAATCCGCGACATAGTTTACGGAACCGTTGTTGACCTGCGCCACGATGCGCGGTGGCCGCGCCAGCGCGGTGCGCTCGGTCGCGCGATTGATGAAGCTGAGGTCTGCCATGGCCGCGAGCACCGCTTTCGCGCGCCGCTCGGCGGCGTTGAAGTTTCGCGACGGCGCGAGCCGCGACGGCGATTTAACGACGCCGGCGAGCATCGCCGCTTCGGCCACGGTGATGTATTGCGCGGATTTGCCGAAATAGCGCTGCGATGCCTGCTCGATGCCGTAGGCGCCGGAACCGAAATAGACCCGGTTGAGATACATCTCGAGAATCTGCGCCTTGGAGAACTTGCGCTCGAGCCACAGCGCCAGCAGCACTTCCTGGAGCTTGCGGTTGACCGTTCGCTCCTGCGTCAGAAAAAGATTCTTGGCGAGCTGCTGCGTAATGGTCGAGCCGCCTTGTGCGACGGCGCGATGCAGGACATTGGCGACGAAAGCGCGTCCGATGCCGAACGGGTCGACGCCGTAGTGCTCGTAGAAGCGGCGGTCCTCGATGGCGATGAAGGCCTTCGGCACGTAGGCCGGCATTTCCTTCAGCGGCAATGGCGCACCGGCCAGATCGCCGCGGCGCGCGAGTGCGCGGCCCTGCAGGTCGACGATCTGGATCGAAGGCGGCCGCTTCGGAATTTCCAGCGACTGGATGGGCGGCAGATGCGCGCCGACCCAGGCGATGACGCCGACGCAGCCGATGACGAGCCACAGGCCGACCACCAGGCCCCAATAGGCAATCCGGCCGATCCGCGCGCCGATGGTGCGGGCAGGGCGTTTCTTGTGCGCACGGCGTCTGCGCGGTTTGGCCGTCGGCTTGTTGTCCGTGGCCGGCGCCGCGCGATCGCCCGCCGTCACGCGCAGCGCGGGCCCGCCGTCGTCGTCGTCGAACACCGGCTCCCGGCGCGCGCTTGCGGCTTTCTTTTTTGCGGCCATACGCAACCCGTCCCGCGCCGGCGGATCCATGGCGCCGGCCCCGGGATACGGTAGGCGGGTCGATTTAAGGGCCCGTTAAGGAACGGCCTGAC
>DATDLC010000018.1:0-8936 GCA_036519515.1 Pseudolabrys sp.
ATCAAACAGGCCCTGCTCGACTATGCTGCGTGCAGAGGACCTTCTGACAAATGTATGATTTCGGTCGGCATCAATACGCTTGGACAGGCCGCAAGCATTCTTTCCGCCATAGCGTTTTTGGTAGCCGGAGTGCTGGAAATAGCCGCGCTGGCTTTCATTTCCAGTTGGATTCTCGCCTGGCTTAGTGTGTCGATGCAGACTGCAGTGGCCTATCTCGTAAATTCCGGCATCACGGCCTGTGTCATCGTTACGGGAATCCTCCTTGGCGTCTTGTCCAACGCCTACGGATTCAAGAGCTGCATGGACAAACAAGATTCGCCCCCCGTTGTGCTTGAGTGAGGCCTAACGCCAAAACTGCGGCCAAGGGATCGCCCACCCTATTATACTAAATGGTGATTAATGATGATTATTGACTTTTATCAATGATTATATATCATCTGTTGCCTGGAGGCTTTGCCATGTCCCACCAGGCACTTTTCCCGCGACTTTTCAATGTTTTGGCCGTTTTACCGGTACTAGCCCTCGCGGCCTGTGACCCCATCACCGCCCAACCCACTGTCCCGGCGCGGCCGGTCCTCGTCACCAAAGCCCACTACGAGTCGCAAGTAAGTGAGCGCAGCTTCGTCGGAACGATCCGCCCGCGGATCGAGAGCGATCTCGGCTTCCGGGTGGCCGGCAAGGTCGCGAAACGTTTGGTCGAAGTCGGCACGCTGGTCCAAGCTGGCCAATCGCTGGCGCTACTCGATGAGGCTGATCTCAGCCTGCAGGCTGAGCAGGCCGCCGCAGAACTTTCCGCGGCGAATGGCGTCGTAGCGCAGGCAACTGCCGCAGAAACGCGCGCCAAAGAATTGCGCCAAAAGGGCTGGTCAACCGATGCACAACTGGACCAGGCCAAAGCCGCAGCCGATGAAGCGCGCGCCCGCCTGAACCGCGCCGAGCGGTCCGTTGAGCTCACGAAAAACAGTCTCTCGTACGCGCGGCTTGTTGCTGACGCGCCGGGCGTTGTTACCGCAACCCTAATCGAGCCCGGCCAGGTCGTGAGTGCGGGGCAAACCGCGATCCGCGTGGCGCGTCTGGCCGAAAAAGAGGTCGTGGTTGCGATCCCTGAAACACTGTTGGCACGCGCAAAGTCAGGCGATGCACAAGTCTCGATCTGGTCCGAGCCTGGCAAAAACTATGTCGCCAAGCTTCGCGAGCTTGCGCCCTCGGCCGATCCGGTGACACGGACTTATCTCGCAAAATTTTCAATGCCGGACGCTGGCGATGCAGTGCAGCTCGGAATGACGGCGACGTTGACTTTGTCCGACCCCGCTACCGAACGAGTGGCGCGCCTTCCGCTCGCTGCATTGTTCAATCAAGGCAAAGGACCTTCGGTTTTCGTGGTCGACGGAAACACCGGGGCAATCGCGCTGAAGCCTGTCTCGGTCAAGTCATACGAACGTAATGCCGTCCTGATCAGTGGCGGGGTGGACGAAGGTGAGAGCGTCGTCGCGCTCGGTGTACAAAAACTCGACCCCGCGCAAAAAGTGAAAATCGTCTCGTCGCTGTCGTTCTAAGCGCGGTCGCGAAGTGTTGTCGGATCGCTAAAGGAAAAAAGCCATGCGTCGCTTCAATCTTTCAGCATGGGCGGTCAAACACCCCGCCTTGATCCTGTTCCTGGTCGTCATGTTCGGCGTGGCTGGGCTGATTTCCTATCGTAGCCTAGGTCGCGCAGAAGATCCCTCGTTCACCATCAAGGTCGTGGTAGTGACCGCCATGTGGCCCGGAGCGACTGCCGCCGAAATGCAGGCGCAAGTCGCCGATCCGATCGAGAAGAAGCTGCAGGAACTGCCTTATTTCGACAAGGTGACTACTTATACGAAGCCGGCTTTTACGGCGATGCAGGTTGCCTTCAAGGACAATACGCCTGCACGCGACGTGCCCCAGTTGTTCTATCAACTGCGCAAGAAGATCAACGACATCAAGGACGATCTGCCCTCAGGCGTCATTGGTCCTTCCGTCAACGACGAATACGGCGACGTCGACTCGATTCTCTACATGCTCACCGCCGAGGGCGCCGATTATGCGCAGATGAAGAAGGTCGCTGAAGCCCTGCGCCAGCGCCTGCTGAAGTTAAAGGATGTAACCAAGGTCAATTTCTATGGCACGCAGGCCGAAAAGATCTACGTCGAGTTCTCGCACGCCAAGCTCGCCACGCTTGGCGTAACCACCGACCAGATCTTCCAATCGCTAGCCAGGCAGAACGCGGTGGTCCCGGCCGGCATCGTGGAGGCCTCGGCACAACGCGTGCCACTGCGTGTGACCGGCGCTCTTGATGGTGCCAAAGCCGTCGCCGAGACACCGGTTGAAGCCAATGGGCGCGTCTTCCGCCTGGGCGACATCGCAACGGTGGCGCACGGGTTCGCGGATCCGCCGGATTTTGTGGTCCGGCAGAAAGACAAGCCAGCCATCGGCATCGGCGTCGTGATGGCGAAAGGCGCCAATATTCTCGAACTGGGACCAGCCGTCAGCAGTGCCACCGCCGACTTCATGGCGGCGGTGCCGCGCGGATTTGATCTCGAGCAGATTGCCGATCAGCCGGCGGTCGTCGAGCACGCCGTCAGCGAGTTTGTACATTCCTTTATCGAGGCGCTGGCGATTGTGTTGTTCGTCAGTTTCGTCGCGCTCGGTTGGCGCACGGGCATTGTCGTCGCGCTATCGGTGCCGCTCGTTTTGGCCATTGTCTTCATTGTTATGAACGCAATGGGCCTCGATCTTCACCGGATCACGCTCGGCGCACTCATCATCGCCCTTGGTCTCTTGGTCGATGACGCCATCATCGCTGTCGAGATGATGGTTGTGAAAATAGAACAGGGTTGGGACCGCGTCCGGGCTGCGTCTTTCGCCTGGGAATCGACGGCTTTCCCGATGCTGACGGGAACGCTGGTGACAGCAGCTGGCTTCCTGCCGATCGGCTTTGCCAACTCATCGGTCGGTGAATATGCCGGCGGCATTTTCTGGGTGGTCGCCATTTCGCTGGTGGCGTCATGGCTGGTGGCAGTCATCTTCACTCCGTATCTCGGCGTCAAATTGCTTTCGACCCTTAAACGGCGCGGTCACCGGCACGATCCGCACGCGATCTATGAGACCCGCATCTACCGGGCGCTGCGCAGCGTCATCGAATGGTGCGTCCGTCGGCGTGTGACTGTCGTCCTTGCAACGATCGGCATTTTTGCGTTGTCGATTGTCGGTTTTGGCCACGTTCAGCAACAGTTCTTCCCCCTCTCGGAACGACCGGAGCTGTTCTTCCAGCTGCGCCTGCCCGCCGGCACCGCGTTCGGCACAACACTTGACTCGGTCAAACGTGCTGAATGGTTGCTCAAGGGCGACGAGGATATTTCGACCTACACCGCTTATGTCGGTCAGGGCTCACCACGGTTCTGGCTTGGGCTAAATCCGCAGCTGCCGAATGAATCATTCGCCGAGATCGTCATCGTGTCGAAAGATGTCGAGGCACGCGAGCGTATCAAAGCTCGGATTGAGAAAGCGGTTGCGGATGGCGCACTCTCGGAAGCGCGGGTGCGTGTCGACCGGTTCAATTTCGGACCACCCGTCGGTTTCCCTGTGCAATTCCGAGTCATAGGGCCGGACGCTAAAAAGGTAAGGGACATCGCCTATCAAGTGCGCGAGGTGATGCGTTCCGATGGCAAGGCGATCGATCCGCATCTCGACTGGAACGAACAAACGCCATCGCTGAACCTCGCCATTGATCAGGATCGCGTTCGAGCTTTGGGAATGACGCCACAGGACATTTCCAAGTCGCTGAGCATGCTGCTTACAGGGGTGTCCATCACCACGGTGCGCGACGGCATCGAAAAGGTCGAGGTTGTCGCGCGCGCGGTCCCTGGGGAGCGGCTCGATCTCGCCCACATCGGGGACCTGTCGCTCTATTCACGCAACGGCATCGTCGTTCCTCTCACTCAGATTGCCAAGGTTGAATACACCCATGAGGAACCGATCCTCTGGCGCATCAACCGCGACATGGCGATGACGGTGCGCGCTGACGTCGTCGACGGTGTCCAGCCCCCGGACGTCACCAATGCGATCTGGCCGAAATTGAAACCGATCCGCGACCGTCTCGACCCGGCGTACCGAATCGAGATAGGCGGAGCGATCGAAGAATCGCAGAAAGGCAACGCGTCGATCTTTGTCCTGTTTCCCGTCATGGTCGGGGTCATGCTGACGCTACTGATGATCCAGCTTCAGAGCACTTCGCGGCTCGCCCTGGTTTTCCTGACAGCACCGCTGGGCATCATAGGAGCCTCATTGGCCCTAAATCTTACAGGCCAACCTTTCGGCTTTGTCGCGTTGCTCGGGCTGATTGCCTTGGCCGGCATGATCATGCGCAACGCCGTCATTCTGGTCGACCAGATCGAATCGGATGTAAACCAGGGACTGACGCGCGGGGAGGCGATCGTCGAAGCGACCGTCAGACGGGCACGGCCTGTCATCCTGACGGCGTTGGCCGCGATTCTCGCGATGATCCCGCTGTCACGCTCGGCCTTTTGGGGCCCCATGGCCATCACCATCATGGGCGGGCTTTTCGTGGCAACGTTTTTGACCCTGTTGTTCCTGCCAAGCCTCTACGCGTTGTGGTATCGTAAGCGGCTCGGTGAACGTGGCGGGGCCGAAGACGAACTAACCACTGCAATGGACCCCATCCGTCGGTCCGACACGGTCCCGCTTGCGACCGCTGCAAAATGACAGAAAGGCTGGGCTATTAAATGAGCTACGTGGCCGACCACATCGAAACGGATGTGCGGGAAAAAATCCTCGTTACCGCGGAGCGCCTGTTTCGCGAGATCGGATACCAGAAGACAACTGTGGCCGACATCGCCAAAGCCCTGCAAATGAGCCCGGCCAACGTCTACCGGTTTTTCGATTCCAAGAAGTCGATAAACACGGGCGTGGCGCGGCGGCTCATGGGCGAGGTCGAGCAAGCGGCGCAGACGATTGCGATGAGCAAGGGAAGCGCTGCCGCGCGCCTGCGCAAGTTGCTGACAACCGTACACCAGATGAATTCGGCCCGTTATGTCGCCGATTCAAAGATGCATGAGATGGTCGCCTGCGCGATGGAAGAAAACTGGGATGTCTGCAAGGCCCACATCGAATTCGTCACGGGGGTCATTGGGGCCGTGATCGCATCGGGCGTTGCCTCGGGCGAGTTCAACGCGCGTGATGTTGCCACTGCCGCATCTTGCACCTGTGCGGCGATGATTCGTTTTTTTCACCCGCTATTCATCGCGGAATCTGCCAATAAGCCTGGCCCAACACTGGATCAGATGATCGATTTCGTCATCGCGGCGTTGCGTGGACTCGATTAAGAAACGCTCCATACAAAATCCGCTTCATCTCAAGGAAAAGTCCAGGTTGTCTCCAAGCTTTTGGCCGTTCCATCAGCCCCACTTCTTTCCCCACAAGCGAGCGACAGGTTCTTGTCGCCCGCTTTATTTTTCCATAGACCGATTGGCTTCGGTCGACTTTTTGAGCCTGCCATTGGTTTTGCGAAATCGCTTACACTGCATTTTCGTCCTTAGGAAATCAGGCCACTCTCAAGAAAAAAATTAGATTATCTTCCAGCTTGTGGCCGCGATTATCGGCAGAGATAGTTGGTGAAAAGATTATTGGAGATGGCCGTGTTGCTGCAAAATCCTGCGGCATGGTGGAGGGAGTCATATGCAAACAAAATTCTCTGCTCGAGGTCCTGAGTAGCCCCGCGCATTTAGGCGGGCGTCAACGCACGCAGTTCATCCCACCTGCCTACGAGCCAATTGTCCGCTTTCGGGGGTAAAGCGGACAGCACAACTTCATGCGTTCCGGTCGCCTACTCGGAACCCAGTCGCCTTCGTCGAAATCGACCGTTTCAGTAAAAACAAGTGCTGAAACGCCAAGGGATTTTCACCGACGAACCGATCGATATTGCTCGCGGCTTGTCCCGAAGGGAACAATCTTGTTGTTGGTATCATGCCCAATGTCAGCGCGTCCCAACCACGGAATCCCGGACTTCAGACACCAGTAACGGGCAATCTCTTCTTCGTTCATTCCGAAATCGGGTTCGTTCGGAGTGATGCCGCTGCAACGGCCAAGCATGACGCCCGACACCCGCCTGATCTCGGCGTTACTGGTAATGTGAAATAGCGACCTATCAATCCTGTACATTGCCTCCCCCACCTCTTCCAACATGAGCACATGTCCGTCGAGGTCAGGCTGCAGCGGCGTGCCAAGTAACTGGCTGAGGACTGTCATGTTAAATGCTGCTGTCAGCTTCACACGACTTACCGTGGGCTCCAACGCCTCTGGCGACCGATCGACCATCCAGGCGAGCGCTCGCCCAACCGCTGCATCTCCCCCGTCTCGGAGGATGTCCTGCGCCACGGGGCCATGCGCTACGGCCTCGAACCCACTCCGGTATAAGGCAGCGAGCAGTACACCGGCATCACTGTAGCCTATGTAGGCCTTTCGTCTGGACGGCTCCGTCAACTTACACATGACCGCTTCCGCCACGCGGCAAGAACCGTACCCGCCGCGCGCGAACCACACCGCATCGTAACCCTCGTCGTTGGCGATATCGAGGAAGGCCTGTGCGCGCGTTTCGTCATCACCGGCAAAATGTCCGTGCGCTGCGAAGCACTGCGGGTGGAAAACGATCTCCGGCGTTCTGTCCGGATACAGCGATTTGGCCAACGCCGGCACTCTCTCAGCAACTTCCGGAGCCATGCCCGAAGCGGGCGCGACTACGCCGATCCTACACCTCTCTTTGCTCATCCAATCGCCCAGCCCGCATTGCACCCCATCGGCAACCCTTCTAGATTTCGCCAATGTCCCAACTTGGAGATTACTTTTTTTGCGGCGTCGGCGGTAGTGGCATGACCCCGCTCGCTTTGATCATCCAAGCCAAAGGAGGACTGGTTGAGGGTTCTGACCGGGCGCTCGACCAGGGGCGCAATACCAAGAGATTTGATTTTCTGCGTGCACGTGGCGTGCTGCTTCATCCCCAAGATGGCAGTGGCGTTAGGCGGGCCAGTCAGATCGTGGTGACGTCCACTGCTGTGGAGGAGACGGTCCCCGACGTGCAAGCCGCGCGCCGAATTGGTGCCGCCGTCATCACTCGCGCGAGGCTTCTCGCCGAACTCTTCAACGCTGCCACCCTGGGCGTAGGTGTCGCCGGCACGAGTGGTAAATCCACCACGGTCGGCATGCTCGGCTGGATTTTGCATCGTGCTGGAAAGAATCCAACGATCATGAACGGCGCGGATATGAAGAACTTCATTGATGTGGGCTCGCCTTTTGCCAGCGCCAGGATCGGCGAGGGTAGGGTTTTCGTCGGTGAGTTGGACGAGAGCGATGGCTCGATTGCGCTTTACGAGCCCCGCGTCGCAATCGTGAACAACATCTCCTTGGACCATAAGTCGCTGGACGAGCTGCGCACCCTTTTCCGCGATTTCATTGTCAAGGCGCAGACGGCGGTGCTGAATCTCGATAACGCAGAAACCGCGGCACTCTTGGTCGGTTTGAAGCCGGGCCAAGCGATCACCTACAGTCTGAATTCTGCGCAAGCAGACCTCCTTGCGTCTGCGCCGGTTCGATCGCCAGTTGGAATCGGATTCCGAGTTAAGGCCCGTGAGACCGGTGAGGTCGTCGAGGTAAACCTGAAAGTTCCTGGGTTGCATAATGTCGCCAACGCACTCGCCGCTCTGAGTGCCGCGAAGGTCTGTGGCGTGGCTCTCGCGGCGGCCGCGGCCCATCTCGGCGAGTTCAGCGGCATCCGTCGGCGACTGGAAGTCGTGGGCACCGCAAATGAAATAACCGTGGTCGACGATTTTGCCCACAACCCCGACAAGATATCGGCCACGCTCGAAACCCTGCACGCGTTCCCCGGCCGCTTGCTGGTGATGTTCCAGCCCCATGGCTACGGCCCGATTCGTATCATGAAGGATGCCTTAGTGAGCTGCTTTGTAAGCGGATTGCGCGATGAGGATGTTCTGGTCATGCCCGAGCCCGTTTATTTCGGCGGCACGGTCGACCGCAGCGTCGGCAGCGACGATATTGTTCGCGAAATCCAGCGGTGCGGCCGAAAGGCCTTTGCGTTTCCGGACCGCGGCGCCTGTGGCGACATGCTGGTCAGGTTGGCCAGTCGTGGTGACCGCATTGTGGTCATGGGCGCGCGCGACGATTCGCTTCCGCAGTTCGCGCATGAGCTCCTTCGACGGCTTGCAGTGACAAAAGACGAAGGTTCGATTGCCACTCGGTGATTGCAAGTCAACCCAGGATGTCCGCTTTTGGGGGTAAAGCGGACATCGTGCAGAACTAGGGTCATGTCTGCTTTTGACCCAAAGCGGACATCCCGCTGTTCGCATCATTCTGAAAGTAAAAGCTCATGAGGCTAGCTGATGACTACCTTAAACAGGCCAAGGACATGCGGCGAAGACATGTAATTCTGCCCGCCAAACCGGTGAACTCTCTCCCGAACGCGCAGCTACGCTTGGATCAGCAAAGCACCACCGAATGAATCGCCCACTGGGTCTGCTCGGCTGGCGGAAGCGCAAGAACGCCGCTGCTCTTGCAACTGCCTGATCAAACACTTGATCGGATTTCGGAGAGACCGTCGCGAGGTGTATTTATGTTTTAGCCGCGCCTCCGTCTCAGAGTGTATGCGGCGGCCCGTCAAGCTGCTTGAGCTTAGCCGTTAGCATCGCGATGCGTTTATCCGCCTCGGGGCGGGTGAGGTTCGGCTTAAACGCGTCTAGCGCGTAGGCGGCCTGCGCAACTTTCTTCAGCGTTGCTGCCTGTGCGACTGTCATTGGCCCTTCTGCAATCATCGGGTAGCTTACGGTGGGAAGTTCGGGCGAAGCGGAATCCATCGCGCCTTCACTGTGTCATGCTGCAACTATAAGCGC
>DATDLC010000019.1:0-5428 GCA_036519515.1 Pseudolabrys sp.
CCGGCGATTTTATCCAGATCGTCGTCGGTGAGATTACCCCACTTCTCTTTGACCTTGCCCTTCATTTGCTTCCAATTTCCTTCGACCCTATTCCAATCCATAACGAGCCTCCTGTGTCATTCGACATACGCCCGCGGTGCATGGCGCTCGTTCTACTAAGTCCTCCCTGCTTGGCGGGTTCCGTGAGAAGCCCGGCATGTCCGCTTTGGGTCAAAAGCAGACATGACCTTCAGGTGCGGATGATGCCCGCTTTACCTCCAAAGCAGTCATTGAGGCCACGCAAACCGATGTCCGCTTTGTGCCATTAGCGGACATTGCCTCATTCGATCACCATGTCCCCCCTTTGCCAATCGCAGGAAATCAAGCAGCGAACTGGCTGCATAATCTGCGAATGCCGGCGAAAGATCGGAAACGAACAGAATATCCATTGCGACGTGGCGAGCAACAGAACAGGGAATTTGTACGCGAGAACAGGGAATTTGAACCGGGTGTAGTGCAGAGTGATTTCCGGATGACGTTTTCGGAAGAGACAGGCGCGCAATTGATTTTTTTTGGCCATTCTTTGATTGGCAGTTAGCGCTCATCTACCCGGCGCGCTCCTCTGCCGGGCCCTCATGCCGGGTCAAATTAAGCGCACAGTTGATCAAGCCCACATGGCTATAGGCTTGTGGAAAATTGCCCAACATGCGCCCCGCTAGCGGATCGAACTCTTCGGCCAGCAACCCTACGTCATTGCAGCGCGCCAGCAATCGGTCGAACAGCTTTCGGGCTTCCACGTAGCGCCCCTGCAAAACGTAATTGTCGACGAGCCAAAAGCTGCAGGGCAAAAAGGCTCCTTCGCCAGCGGGTAAGCCGTCCCCAGCATCTTCGATTTCGTATCGCAGAACGAATTCATCCCCGATCAGTAGTCTCTCCTCGATGGCGCGGAGCGTTCCGAGGACGCGAGGATCGGTAGGTGGAAGAAAGCCGACAAGCGGGATCAGCAACAAGCTCGCGTCGAGGCGTTTGGAACCGTACGCCTGCACGAAGCTGTTGAGATCGGAATCGAAACCACGCTCACAGACTTCGGCGTGGATTTCGTCGGCGATCTCGCGCCACCGTTGCCCTGACTCGGCGAATGTTCGAACCTCCAGTTCGTTCGCTACGCGATCGAATGCCACCCAAGACATCACCTTAGAATGGACGAAGTGCTGGCGCCCTCCGCGCACTTCCCAGATTCCTTCGTCCGGTTCCCTCCAAGCAGCCGCCAAATACTCTAAAACTAGCGGCCGCAAAGCTCGACCGCGTTCCGAAGGGCCCATGCCCGCCTTGAGCGTTTGGAACATGACATCGGCGATCTCACCGAACACATCGATCTGCAGCTGCTGGCAAGCCGCGTTACCAATGCGTACCGGTGAAGAGTTTTCATAGCCGGGCAGCCAAGGGACATTCGTTTCCGGCAACCATCGCTCCCCGCCCACCCCGTACATAATCTGGACCTGGCCCGGGCTGCCGGCAATCGCCCGGATAAGCCAATCTCTCCATGCCCGTGCTTCGTCGTAGTATCCGAGATGCATGAAGGCCAAGAGCGTAAAGGTGGCGTCACGCAACCAGCAATATCGGTAATCCCAGTTCCGCGTACCGCCCAAGCGCTCGGGAAGCGACGTCGTGGGGGCCGCAACGATTCCGCCCGTTGGGGCGTAGGTCAAAGCCTTCAACGTGATGAGCGACCGTTTGACCACGTCCGTCCAAGGCCCAACCTGTGGACACCGGTCGCTCCATTGCCTCCAGAAGGCTTTCGTCCGCTCCAGTGCCGCGAAGGGATCGATCGGCGCCGGTCGACTTCCGACGGAGGTCCCGTGAGAAAAGACGAAGGGTACGGACTGGCCGGCATCGACCATAAACTCACCGACCGTTTTGAGATCTTCGCCGTGCAGAGCGGTTGGGGTACGCAGAACCAGACGCACCGGGCCGGCAATCGCATTGATGGTGCCATCCTCGGCCCTGCTAACCCAGGGTACGGTTGTTCCATAGTCGAAACGCACCACAAGTTCGGTGCGGAACATCAGCTGCCCCGACCGCCCAATCACGATGCGTACGAGGTCAGCGGCACCGTCTAGTGGATGCATGAAGTCGACAATCGCAGCACAGCCGGTTTCAGTTTGAAATTCGGTTTCAAGTATGAGCGTTCCAGGTAGGTAACGGCGTCTTACATCCAGCGCGGGGCCTTTAGGCGCAAGTAGCCAACGGCCATTGTCAGGTGTCCCGAGCAGTGCAGCGAAGCACGCTGCCGAGTCAAAACGGGGCCAGCACAGCCAATCTATGGAGCCGTCGCGGCCGACCAATGCTGCCGTTTTGCAGTCTCCGATTATTGCATAATCTTCGATCCGCAGTGTCATTGCGTGTCCATCGTTTGCGGACGCTGGGATCGCATTGGTTTATTGGAAGACATAGTTTGCTTTCCGTTGATACGGCTTGGCGACGAATGTCGAACGCCTAGGGTCGATCGCATCGCCTGACGTGTAGAGGACCGACATGGTAAGCATCAGCTGTCCCTTGCCGGTTTGTTTATGGTCCGCGACCGGATGGACTCGGAGAAACTTGCTCAGGCGCCTGAGCGCCGTCGACCATGTTCAGCGCTGACACGATTTGTGCCACGATCTCGTGTGGTCGCGGCTCGATCGATACGACGATTGGGTTTTCGTCCGATCCCGGTTCCTCCAGCGCCTCGTATTGGCTGTGAAGCAGGCTTCGCGGCATGAAATGCTCATGACGGGTAGCGGTGCGGCGCGCAATCAACTCCTCTGCGCCCTTGAGATAGATCAAACGGACGTCGGCACGATTGCCGATTAGAATTTCGCGATAGCGGCGTTTCAGAGCGGAGCATGCGATGACGCCGTGTCGGCCCGAACGACGGCAGTAGTCGATCCAAGCCGCGACTGCGTCCAGCCAGGGCAAACGATCCTCGTCGGTGAGCGGAATGCCGTTGTGCATCTTGTCAACGTTGGCAGCCGGGTGAAGCCAATCGGCATCCTCGAACTCCCATCGTAGGCGCGATGCGAGGAGCGCGCCGATCGTCGACTTCCCGGATCCCGAAACCCCCATGACGACCACCACCGCGGGACCGAGCGATGAAGTGTCTTTCGTTGGCTGGGCTTGCGTGAACATCAATTCGCTCGTTCTGGCGCTGCGGCACGATCCGTAAACCAATGGAGGCGTCCAATCGGGCTGATGACGCCAGCGGGAATCGTCCCGTCTCCCGCTTGGGCGCGCGTGACCACCTGCCGTTTTTCTCCTCCCGTCACCACGAACGCCACATCGCGGCTGCTGTTGAGCGCCGGGTAGGTCAGCGTAATGCGCGGCTCGGATTTCGCACCGATAACGGCGACCACCCACCGTCGCGTCTCTTGCAGCGCCGGCTGACCGGGAAACAATGACGCGGTGTGTCCGTCCTCTCCGATCCCAAGCAGTGTGACGTCGAAGAGTGGGCGGGCGGGAGCGAGCCTGTCGGCGCCGTAAAAACGCTTCAGCGTCTTCTCGTAGGCGGTGGCGGCTTCCTCTGGCGACACGCCCTCCGTCAGGACCGCATGGATATTGCCGCTGGGAACAGGGACCCGAGAAAGGAAGGCTTCGTTTGCCATGCGAAAATTGCTGTCGCGATGGTTGTGCGGCACGAACCGTTCGTCGCCCCAGAACCAGTGCGTACGATTCCATGGAAAGCGCGACGCAATTTCCGGCGCTACGAGACATTCATAGAGACGCTGTGGCGTCGAGCCGCCCGACAGGCTCACGGCAAAGACGCGGTCGCTCGCCTGCGCAAGACCGCAGAGCCAGTCGGCGACATCGTGCGCGAGCGTTTCAGCACTCGCAAAAGTCCGAGTCTCGATCGATCCAAGGGAGTTCATTGCGCGACAACCTTAGTGCGCATGGCGCTATTTCGAATTCGTGCATTGGCGGCCGCATAATCGCTGGACCCGAATATTGCCGATCCGGCGACGATCGCGTCCGTACCTGCGGCAACGGCCAATGCGGCATTTTTGCCGTCCTCCCCACCATCGACCTCGATCCACGGATCCAGTCTCTTTGACCCGCAAAGTCGCCGCAGTTCACGGATTTTCGGCAACGTCTCCGGAAGAAATTTCTGTCCGCCAAATCCGGGATTGACAGTCATCACCAAAATGATGTCGCAGAGGTGCAGCACATGCTCGACAAAGGCAATGGGGCTAGCCGGATTGAGTACCGCACCGGCCTTTTTACCAAGCTCGTAAATTTGCGACAGCACGCGATGGAGGTGAAACGTCGACGACGGCTCAGCCTGAACCAGCAGATGGTCGGCGACGGCCTTCGCGAAATCGCCAAGATAACGCTCAGGTTCGACGATCATTAGGTGCACATTGAGTGACTTCGCGGTCGAATGGCGCACCGCGTTCACGATGGCAGGGCCGAATGAGATGTTCGGCACGAACCGGCCGTCCATAATATCGATATGAATCCAATCGGCGCCGGCCAGATCGACGGCGCGGACTTCCTCGCCTAGCCGCCGCAAGTCGGCGGCTAGTATGGATGGCGCGACAACGATTGGCCTCATGACGCCCTCGGCGCGTCCGAGCTGGTGTGCGGCAAGATGAATCGCTCGATCGCCTTGGCGAAACCCTCATTGTCATAGGAGTCGGTCACGAGATCCGCCTTGGCCTGCACTTCCGGGCTGGCATTGCCCATCGCGATGCTAAGACCGCTCTTGCGAAACATCAGAACGTCATTGGGCATGTCGCCGATCGTGGCGATCGCACTGGTCTGGACCGAGAGAAGTTTTGACAGAGTCGTGACAACGGTCCCTTTGTTGGCGGCTGGGTGGGTGATGTCGAGATAATAACGTTGTGAACGGACCGCCGACGCTTTTGCGCCAAGCGCGTCTTGGGCATCTTTTTCACAGCGCGCGACCAGATCGTGATCGTCGCTCACGCCAACGATCTTGACCGCGCGACCGAGCACGCCTTCGAAATTCCTCACGACGGTCGGGGCGAACTTGACGGTGCGTTGCTCCCGCACGACATGGGGCGCATTGGTGTCACGGACAAGCCAGTCTTTGCCGCTATAGACCCACCGATCCATGCCGTGGCGGACGATGACCTCCAGGGCGCGCTTCGCGACATCGGCGTCAAGCACGTGTTCTTCCATGATGGTCATGTCGGGCTTGACGAAGATCCCCCCGTTGAAGCCGGCAATCGGAGTGCGCATCGCTAACGGATCGATCAGCATCGCCATGCCCCGCGGTGGCCGGCCGCTGGTAATTGCGAAGGCGATGCCTGAGTCTTGGAGAGACTTCACGGCAGCAGCCGCGCGTGACGTCAGTACTTTCTCCGCAGTGACCAACGTGCCGTCGACATCGGCCAGGACAAGCGAGATTTTCGATGCGGCGCGAGCGCGTCCTACCATGCGCGATCTCCCG
>DATDLC010000020.1:0-3019 GCA_036519515.1 Pseudolabrys sp.
AGGCAGACCGCCACGTTCGGCTGCCCGACCGCCGCGAAGCCGCGAGTAATCGCATTGCGGAATTTCGTCGCCACCAGCTTGTCTTCGATCTTGGCAGGCCGGTTCGCGACGTGGTGCAGACTATAGTCACACATCGGAGGGGCTCCTCTTCATGTGAAAAGCCGGGATTTCCCCGGACCCCCGAACTGACGCTAAAATTAGCGCTTTTCCGGCTCACCTGGAAGAAGAAAGCTTGCCGTTCGTCAGGCGGCCTTCTCAATCAGAATGGAATCGTCGCCACTGGTACTCTATCCGCGTAAGAAAGAAGCTGGAAACCGTGAAGAGTTGGGGTATCCGAGTGGTCATATACCTCTCCGGATGAGAGACGGAACAATGCGCGTTACGAGACGCGGCGTACTTCAAGGACTCACGGCATCCGTGGGTCTGCTGAATATGCCTGCGATTGTGATCCGGGCCTCTGCCGACGCAGAGCCTCCACCTCTGCGCCGGGGGGAAATATTGCCCGACCCGGATTTTTCGCTTCTGAGTCCGACTACGCCTTTTATTGTCGGTATTAGGCCTCATCGAGTGGGTGGCGTCTGTCTCAAGCTCGAAGATGAACCCATTCCGAGCCGGTTCGGACCCAAGTTCTTGATTCACAATTATGGGCATGGTGGCGCCGGAATTACGTTGAGCTTCGGGTGCGCCAGCGTTGTCGCGGACCATGTCCAAGTGCTGATGCGCGATATGCGCCGGAGTAGAATGCGCCCGTCCGTTGCCGTAATCGGTAGCGGCGTCATCGGCCTCACAGTCGCGGCCGAGCTGCGCCGCAGATGGCGGAGGATGCCAATCGCTGTCTATGCGAAGGAACTCGACGTTCGTAAGACGACGTCGTTCATGGCGGGTGGTCAGTTCGGGCCGTCGGGCATCGGGCAAGAATATGAGACAGAAGAGGAAAAGAACATACTTGCCGACTATCTCCGGCGGTCACGCCGTAGGATCATTGAACTTCAGAATTCATCGCGAGCGCACGCGTACGGCATCGCGATCAGAAGGGATTACACGCTGGACCATAGAAATCCCGCGTACGACTACCACACACCCTTAGATGTCATACCGCCGTATCGATTTGGGACGCTTCCGTTCAAGAATCTGAACACGACTGGCCGCGAGTACAGGACTTGGCTGATCAATCCAACGATCCTGCTGCCGCGACTCGTTGCTGAGTTAAAACAAAGCGGAGTGCCATTTCGAGTGAGGCATTTTGAGAGCGAAATCGACTTCGCAGAATTGCGAGAAAACATCATCGTTAATTGTACTGGGTACGGCGCGAGGGCGATAATGAGCGACGATAATGTCATCGCGAGACGCGGACACCTGGTGGTCCTGAGAAAGACGCTGCCCAAACAGTTCTATTTCTTCAGCGGCGGCTGCTGGAACGGAAGGATCATGTACGTGTTCTGCCGCCAGAACGATATTGTTGTGGGGGGGACGTGGCAAAGAGGAAATGATTCCGAAAGGATTGGTGAGCCCGATCGAGCCACATTCGAGCGGATCTTGAGCAACGCGCGGGCCATGTTTGATGGCCGTCTGTTAGACTGCGTCACCGCATAATATGAATTGCAACAATGACAATTCGGCAAAATTACATGCCTGCGATTCCGTGGCGTTTGAAGTTTCAAACGCTTGTTTGAATTTTTGAATTTAATTCGAAATTAGGTGTTAGCTGCTCCAACATCCATCCTCGCCCTCGACGAAACGCTTCATCCCAACCCCCGCTGATCGGGAATCACTTTACCAAATCAGCGCGTTTCCACACAGTCTGGACCCATCTCTGCCATTCGACAATCAATTTTGCTGTGATGCACAACGCACATTCCTAGAACGATGTGGTAGGGTATGACCCTCGGGCTGAGGGACCCTATGAGGCGGCGCGAGTTCATCACGCCGCGCGCTCAAGGTGACCGCTTCGCTCGAAAGTCCTCAACCGGTCGGTTGTGACCGGATATGGACCTTGAGCGCCGCAAGCCGGCGGTCTCGCCAGCGCATGCGCGCGGCGATCTGCTCGGGCCTCGGGGGTTTCCCCCATTGCGCCAGAATGCGATTAAGCTTCTCGCCGTCATAGATCGAGGAATCGGCCGCGCTCAAGCGGCTCAAGCTCGGACCGTAGCGTCGGCAGTAGTCCGCAATACCGCCCGGCGCATTGAGCTCGATCGTTTCAAACGGCCCCATGAATGACCACCGCAACCCTAATCCGTCCTTCAACGTCTTGTCGAGATCTTGTGGCGTGACATAGCCGTCTTCGACCAAGCGAAACGCCTCCGACAACAACACGGCCTGCAAACGGTTTAGGATGAAACCCTCGACCTCGTGCTTGACGACGATCGGCACCTGGCCGAGGGATTGGTAGATCGTTTTGGTCTTGGCGATGGTCTCGGGCGCTGTCCATGGCGCGCCAACGATTTCCACGAGCGGCACTAAATGCGGCGGGTTGACCGGATGCGCCACCAGGCAGCGATGGCGTCCCTCGAGGCTCTCAGTGAAGAGGCTCGCAACGATGGTGGAGCTGGAGGAGGCCAGGATCGCATCGGGTGTCGCCAGTCGGTCGAGATCGGCGAATACCGCGCGCTTGCAGTCCATCGTTTCAGCAGTGTTCTCCTGGACAAAGACTGCCCCGTCGAGAGCGTCGGCGAGCGAAGAGGAAATCCGTACGCGCTTCGCCGCAGCTTTCGCATCATCGATAAGGCCGTGCTCCTTGAGTTCTGCAAGACCGCGGGCTACCATTGCGCACGCTGGCTCGATCGCATCGGCCGCAGCGTCGAAGAGCGCCACGTCCCAGCCAACGCGCGCGAATACGATCGACCAGGAACGGCCGATCAAGCCTGCTCCGATTACGGCGACCCGCGGCATTATTGCATCTCCATTGATTCGCCTGTCACAGCCACAGCACTTTGCGGCGCAATTCGAGATCGTCCCGCAACTCATTGGAGGCGCCGCGCCAGCTCACCGCGCCCCGTTCCAAAACCACCGTGCGGTCGGA
>DATDLC010000021.1:0-51545 GCA_036519515.1 Pseudolabrys sp.
CCGACATTGGGCGTCATCATCGGGATATGTCCGGCGGCGAGATCGGTCACGCCGGGCGCGGCGCCCTTGTAGGGGATGTGCGTGATCTCAGGCGTGCCGATCAGATGCTTGAACAACTCGCCGGACAGGTTGGTCATGGTGCCGGCGCCGGCTGTGCCATAGGACAGCTTGGTGGGATTGGCCTTGGCATAGGCGATGAACTCCGCAAGCGTCCGCGCCGGCACCGACTCGTGCACCACGATGCAGGTGGGCGACAGGCACATGATGTAGACGCCGGCGAAATCCTTGACCGCATCGTAGGGCGGCTTCGGGATGATCGCCGGAACCAGGACCTGCGTGCTGGTGTTGCCGAAAACAAACGTGTGCCCGTCGGGCTGCGAGCGAGCGACCTCGGTCGCGCCGATCACGCCGCCCCCACCGCCTTTGTTCTCGATGACCACTGTGCCCAGCGTCGGCTTCATCTTCTCCGCCCACAGCCGCGCGGCGACGTCGGTCGCGCCACCTGGGGAGAACGGGACGATCAGCCGGATCGGACGGTCGGGATAGGCGAACGCGGGGGTGGGCAGGGCGGCGGCCGATGCGGCGGCAAGTCCGTATTTGAGGAATCGGCGGCGGCCGAGCAGGTTCATGGGCATGGGGTTCCATCCTGGCAGAAAACACGGGGGCAGCGGGTTCACGCTGACGGGGCCCGCCAGATGCACAGCTCTCAACCGAGTTCCGGCTGGCGCCGCGTTCATCGCACAAATGCCGGGCCGGGTCTGTACCAAAAGAGGCTAAAATATCGGACCATTCGCAATCAAGTCGCCGGCGAAACGCCGGAACCGATGGCGGGTCGAACGACCGCAATCCGGGGGGACCATGAGCAGGATCGTTCAATCATCGAAAGTAGGGGTTTTGATCGCTGGCCTTGCTGCCTTGCTCGCAGCTCCGAGCGTCGGCAGCGCACAAAGCACGGACTATCCCAGCCAGCGCATCTCCTTCATCGTGGGATTTGCCGTCGGCGGCTTCGCCGACACGATTGGGCGCTGGGTTGCGATAAGGCTGGGAGAGCGTACGGCGCAAACCGTCGTGGTGCAGAACATGGAAGGCGGCGGCGGTGTTCGTGCCGCACGACGGGTCGCGATGTCGCCGCCGGACGGCTACACCATCCTCGTGACGACGACATCGCTGACGATCAACGAGTCTCTGGTGCCAAATCGAGGTTATACCGCGGCTGCCTTCGATGCGGTCTCGCTGCCCGTGTCCGCGCCCGAATCGCTTTCCGCCAGCGTCAAGTCTCCAATCAAATCCCTGGCCGACCTTGTCAATGAGGCGAAGGCCGGAACGGTCTTCATGGGATCGGCCGGCATAGGCTCCGGATCGCACATTGCCGGCGAATACTTCTTCAAGGTGCTGGCCAAGGCGCCGGTGAAACATATTCCGTTTCCGGGCGGCAATCCGGCCATGATCGGCCTCCTCACCGGCGACGTGACGGTCCTCGCAGCGACGGCGACGGCTCTGGTGCGCAATGTCAACAACGGCGATGTGACCGGACTTGGGATCGCAGCAACAGAGCGGTCCCCGATGCTGCCGTCCGTTCCAACATTCGCCGAAGCTGGCTATCCCAGGCTGTCTGCCGCGTCATGGACCGGCTTCTTCGCGCCAGCCGGCACACCCGAAGCGGTGCTCTCGAAGCTCAACAGCGAGATCAACGCGATCCTCCAGGAGCCGGAGATCGCCAAGCGCATCGAGACCGCAGGTCTGCAAACGACCATTCGAAGTCGGGCTGAAACGGCGAAGATGTTCCGTACGGAAATTGTCAACTGGTCGAAAATGGTAGAGGCGGTCGGTTCTGCCAAAAGTGACTGAGGCAATCTACGCGATCGACATTCCACAGCGGACCTTCATTCGGCTTCCATCGGCAACGACCATCCGATCGCAACTCACTCAGCGCCAATGGATTGCGGTTTGAGCTTGTTCTCGGCCCGGCCAGATGGCCGTTCTCTTACCACCTGTTGCTGCGGTCCAAGCATTCGTCACACCGACAAAGCGGCAGGCAGTTTGCGCCCAACCTCACTTACGCGTATCGGCGGCTCGAGCTATTCTGAAGAACCTGGAATGGAGATTTTATCGCATGGCGAAGCTCGTCTTCGGATTGAATCAGTCCTTGGACGGCTACGTCGACTACCTGGAATTTGCGCCTGGTCCCTCGCTCTTTCGTCACTTCTACGAGCAAGTGCGCGACCTGACCGGCAGTGTGTACGGTCGCCGCATGTACGAGGTAATGCGTATTTGGGACGAAGACCGTCCTGAGTGGGGCGCGGAGCAACGCGACTTCGCGGCGGCCTGGCGGAGCCAACCGAAGTGGGTCGTGTCGCGCTCGTTGAAGTCAGTCGGCCCCAACGCCACACTTGTCGAGGATGATGTCGAGGCGGTGATACGCGGGCTGAAGGCTCAGCTCGTTGGGGAGATTCAAGTTGGCGGACCAGACCTGGCACGAAGCCTAACCGACCTTGGTCTTATTGATGAGTATCGACTCTACTTCCGCCCCGTCGTGCTTGGTCGCGGCAAGCCATTCTTCGCCGGCCCGCGGCCGCCGCTCCGCCTTGTGGCCAGCGATCTGATCGGCGAGGACGCGATTAGGTTGACGTACGTTCCTGCTTAATCACGCAACTCGCCCGACGGACTGCGCCGACGCGTCAGGTCCGCTTTGTGTCAGTAGCGGACGTTTCGCACTGCAATCGGCATGTCCGCTTTACTCCCGAAAGCGGATATTTCAGACGGCGGCACACCTCATTGTCGGAGACGACGGCGAGCAAACGGCGGTGCAGCACGCCGATCTGTTCGCGCAGCACTCTGCGAACGATCAGTAGTGGTTCGACGAGTGCGGCGATGTCAGGAAGGTTCTCGACCAGCTCTTGATCGGGCCTCAAACTTGGTTGCCATGCCCACCTTGAAAGGTTGCCGTAGCGGATAGCCATCACTCCCTCCGCTTGGCGCTCGCATAACCGAGGATCACTTTCGGGGGCGTTCGTGACGAACGGTTAAAGGTTTTCTTCTTCCTCACCGCGCGCCAAGCCGCGATGGCAACCGCAAGCACCAGGTCATCGTGGGCGCCTGTGCGAGCTTGAAAGCTATAGCGGCCGGCCTCCGACACATGCCGGCGAAAATCCTTCAGCTCGGGCACACAAGAGGAAAGTAAGGGAAAGTCAAACGAGAGAAAAGGGAAGATTTGACGGGGGTTTCCTGCTGGTGCGGAAAGAAGGGTGATATTAAAAGAAACCCAATGAAACCAAGGCCGTGGGCTTTACGGGATCATGCTCGAGGCCTGAAGACTGCTTGCGCCGGGCTGGCTGATCGGGCAAAGACGTTGCCTTGAGACAGGAGCGGTCCGTGGACGTCCAAGAAGTCCGAAAAATTGACGGGTATCTGAAAAAGCTGTTCGGCAATCCGCAGATTCGCGTCGTGCCGAAATCCTCCGATACCGCTGAAATTTTCGTTGGCGCAGATGATCTTGGCGAGCTCACCGTCGACGAGGACGAGGGCGAGCTTTCCTACAATTTCCGGATGGTGATTCAGGTCGGCAACGATCCGACCATCCAGCCGGTGCCGACGCTCAATGCCTATTTGCGAAACAAATTCGCCAACGACAATATCCGTGTCGTGCCGCGCCCGAAAAAGACCGACTCGCTCGAAGTCTATATCGGCGATGAATTCATCGCGGTTCTGTTTCTCGAAATCGAAAAAGGCCGCCGGTCTTATATTCTCGAACTGCCGATCCTCGACGTCGATCTGGTGGATTGATTTTCCGTAGTTGTCGTGGATTTGTCATGGCCGGGCTTGTCCCGGCCATCCACGTCTTTGCTGGTAATCAAGACGTGGATGCCCGCAACAAGTGCGGGCATGACGTTGGAAAGCGGGCCTACTTCTCTTCAGGATGCAGCCTAGCGATCAGCCGGTCGATTCCGCTGGCGACGTCCGACCAGTTGTCCAGCCAGTCGCGCGGAAAGCGCAGCGTGACGTCGGCGTTGCCGATGCGTCGCTCCAGTAGACATGTGCCGGAGTTCGTGACGCCCTTTTGCGAGCAGCGCGCGAGGAAATGCTCGGGCGCGTTGGACTCGAAGACCAGATCTTCGCCCTGATAGGGCGTGTCGCTGCGAAAGCCTCGAAACGTGAGGCCGGGCGGACCGGCAACCGGCTCCGCCACCAGATAGCGCGGGTAGATGGTTTGCACGCGCTCCATCAGGGGCAGTGTGGTGTCTCCGGATGCAATCGTGACGAACAGGCGCTCGTTGGGATCGATCGGCGCGCCGACCGTCGGTTTGATCGCAGGATCGGGTGGCGTCAGGCTCGGCCACAGATAAGAAAGATCGACGCGTTCATGCGCGCCCGGCCGCCGTTGCACGTTCATGCGGATGGCCGCCGGCTCGACGTTGAACACGGTGCCTGAAACGACGATCGGCACGGTCGGCGCATCGAGTGCCACGGGACTTTCTGGCCAGCGCGGCCACAGCACGTAAACGACATAAACGGCGCCAATCATGACGACGGCGCCGAAAATCGTCAGCGGCGCCAGCAGCGGGCTGTGCCCGGTGCTCCGCTTGCGCCGGGATCTGCGGCGCCCCGCCGGCGAACGATCCTGGGTGAGAGTGGTCAGTCTTCGGCTCCTGCCGCGAATCGGGCGGATTATGCCACACCCAATCCCGCCAGCGGCGCCAAG
Organism: Pseudolabrys sp.; assembly: GCA_036519515.1. Taxonomy (GTDB): domain Bacteria; phylum Pseudomonadota; class Alphaproteobacteria; order Rhizobiales; family Xanthobacteraceae; genus Pseudolabrys. The sequence goes on from DATDLC010000021.1 coordinate 4,700, forward strand.
ACAGCGCCAAGACAGCGCCAAGACAGGACGAAGACAGCGCCAGGACGGCGGCATTTACCATTCGTTAAGGATTGGCTGGCGCCGGCTCCGCGCCTTTGCGACAGATGGCCGCCTGTATTGCGTTGAGGTCGCTGATGACCCTGGAATCGGTGCAGATGTTGTTCGCGCTATTGCTCGGCTTTGCCGTCGCCGGCATGTGCAGCTCGGGCTATCGGGTCGTCACCACCCGGTTGCCGAGCTTTAGCCAGCTGAGCACGGGCCCGGGCGCGACCGCCCTCGCGGCGATCCAGCTGCTTATCGTGTCGGCGCCGTTCCTGATCATGCGCAACACCATTCTCGGCCGCCGCCAGGAAGGCCGCCGCTTCGAGTTCGTGTTTCTGGCAACGCTGATCGCCGGCTTCTGGAGCCTGATGTCGGGCCTCGTGCTGGTGATGACGTTGCAGGCCTGCGGCTTCCTGCACGCCTAGCCACTTTCCAGTTCAGTCCAGTTCAGGCATGTCATTCCGGCGCGCGAGGCGAGCGAACGCGCGGAATGGAGATTGCCAGCAATGCCGGTTTACAAGCTCGACGGACAGGCGCCGGAATTTCCACCCGAAGGGCAGTACTACATCGCCGAGACAGCGGTGCTGATCGGTCGCGTGCGGCTGAAGGCTGAAGCAAGCGTCTGGTTCGGCGCGGTTCTGCGCGGCGACAATGAATGGATCGAACTTGGCGAGCGGTCGCAGATCCAGGACAACGCCACGCTACACACTGATCCGGGATTTCCCATGACGATCGGCCGCGATTGCGTGATCGGCCACAATGTCATCCTCCACGGATGCACGGTCGGGGACAATTCCCTGATCGGCATGGGCGCGATCATGCTCAACGGCGCGAAAATCGGAAAAAATTCGCTCGTCGGTGCCGGCAGCGTCGTCACCGAGGGGAAAAGCTTTCCCGACAACTCACTGATCGTGGGTGCGCCCGCGCGCGTCATCCGAACGCTCGACGAAAAGGCGGCCGAGATGATCCGCGCCGGCGCCGACATCTACGTGCGACGCTGGAAGCACTATCGGCAGGGCTTGACGCGGATTGGTTGAGAATTCGTTCGCTACACGCAGCGGAAGTCGGTAGTGTCGTACCGCGAGTTGTGCACAGACTTTGTAGAGAATGCGTCTTTTTGTGACGGCCAACACTGCGGTACCTGTCTAGTGCCCCTAGTTTGATGACAGTTATAAAAAAGATGGGGGACTAAACATGTCGACCGAAGGAGACATACCTCCACTGATCGAGCTGCTGCGGATGGCAGCCGACCAATGGCCGAGTTCAGAAGCAGGCGAGGTCTCGCAAACCGAGCTATTTCGTCGCGATCAGGCCTTGCTCGAGATGTGGCCTGAAGCCTGCCGGCGCGTTGGCGCCGGAGAGCGTGAATTTCCGGCCGGCGTGCTCAAGCTTTGGCAACAGGAAATGAGCAGAGGTCGGGTCAATTGAGACGCTTCGCGCATGGCGCCGCCGCTCGGCCGCCAAAAAGAGGAGCCCCGGCAAGTAGGCCGGGGCGCCCGCGCGCCGTCATGAATGAGCATTACGAGTAGTTCAGGCCGACACGCAGAATGAAATCTGGAGTGTCCGGCGCCGAACCGGAAATGACCCCCCAAATCCCGCCGAGCAAAATAGCGGTAGCGGGCGGCAGATCAGGGGCAACTTAGTACCGTCGCAAAAAAATTTCACAAATAATTTCCGAATTGTGGCAATGCCGCTGCGAAACGTGCAAGGGCGAGCGCGGCGCAGTCAGGATGCGGAGCGATGCGCCGGTACCGCTCGCTTGCGCCGGCTTCCGCCCGGCGCCATCCGCACCGTGTTCGGAATTTCGACGTCGACTTCGAGGGTCGAGACCTTGTCGCCGCGATCCATCCGCACGTTCACGCGATTGGAATCGATTTCGACGTGACGGCCGACGGCGGTCAGGATCTCTTCACGCAGGATGGCGAGAAGATCGGGGGCGCCGCGGGTGCTGCCGCGTTCATAGGCAAGCAGAATCTGCAGGCGATCGCGCGCGACTGGGGCGGTGCCTCGCCGTTTGAACAGGTTGAACAAGTTCATGCCGCTCTCCGCCCGAACAGTTTGCCGAGGAAGCCTTGCTTCTCGGTCGGGATGGTCATTTCGACCTCTTCGCCCATGAGCCGGCGGGCGGCGTCGAGATAGGCGCGCGCCGGGGCACTCGATGGATTGTTGAAGGTCACCGGCGAGCCGAGGTTCGAAGCGCGTAGAACTTCCTGGCTTTCGGGAATAATTCCCAGAAGCGGGGTGGACAGAATCTCGAGCACATCGTCGATGCTGAGCATTTCACCGCGCGCGGCGCGCGCTTGATCGTAGCGGGAAATGAGAAGATGCTTGTCGACGCGCTCACCGCGTTCGGCCTTGAGCGTCTTGGCGTCAAGAATGCCGATGATGCGATCGGAATCTCGCACCGATGAAACTTCCGGGTTCGTCACGATGATCGCCGTGTCGGCATAGCGCATGGCGAGCGTTGCGCCGCGTTCTATGCCGGCGGGGCTGTCGCAGATCACCCAATCGAACATCTGTCGAAGCGAGTTTATCACGCGCGCGACGCCCTCTTCAGTCAGTGCATCCTTATCGCGTGTCTGCGAGGCGGGGAGGAGGGCGAGCCGATCGAGACGTTTGTCGCGGATCAGCGCCTGCGGGAGCTTCGCGATCCCTTGCGTCACGTTGATGAGGTCGTAGACCACGCGACGTTCGGCGCCCATCACCAGGTCGAGATTCCGCAAGCCGACGTCGAAGTCGACAACGACGACGCTCTGTCCGAACTGCGCCAGCGCTGCTCCCAGAGCTGCGGTCGACGTGGTCTTCCCGACGCCGCCCTTCCCGGACGTGACAACTACGACTTTGGCCATTGAAATGTGCCTCCTGGGGTGATCGCTATTCAGTCCAGCGCGCTGATTTTCAGTGCGCTTCCTTCGAGCCACGCCTGCACAGGTCGGTCACGCAAGGCCTTGTCCATCAGATCGGCGGTCAGGTAGTGACCATCGATTGCCAAAAGCTCGGCCTCGATTTTGGTGCAGAAGATGCGCGCGCGCGCGTTGCCGTTCGAGCCTGCCATCGCGCGTCCGCGCAACGTGCCATATACATGGATTGATCCGCCTGCGACGAGCTCCGCGCCGGAGCCCACCGAACCGAGTACCGTCACGTCGCCATCCGGAAAATAGATCGATTGTCCGGAGCGGACCGGCTTATCGAGCAGGAGCGTCGCGGATGCGGAGCGCGTCTCACGCGCTTGCTGCTTCTCGCGTTGCGTCTCGCGCGCTTTCGGTACGGCCGGGCTGACGTCGGCGATCTCTTTTTTGGTGGAACGCAGCACGGGCGGCAGCGCGGCGTCCATTTGTGAGGGATCAACATTCTCGATGCCCATGACGCGCACGCCGCGTTGCTCCAGTTGCGCCACCAGATGAGCAATCGCGGACTTGCTGAGCTTGACGGCGGACAGGTCGAGGACGACAGGCGGCCCGACGAGAAAATTTCCCGTGTCCCTGATTTTCTGTTCGATCTCGGCGATCCACTCGACGAGTGGCGGCTCGGGTGCAAGCGCGACAGCCATATACGAGCGGCAAACGAAACGCGGAGATTGCCGGGGATGAGCGACGGATGTCACAGCGACTCCCTGCTTTAAAAAAATTTTTTGAGCGCCACACATCCGAGAAGCGGATCGCATCTTCGGCAGCAATTTAGTGGCGCCCGGCTGCCGCTCATCTCCGTTCAAGAAACAGAGATGTCCAACACACAGAACATGATTCTCCGCGGTTCGAAAACAACTTTTGAATCAACGCGTACACTTTGCCGCGCCCGAGCGGGTTTTGAATCGGAATCTCCGGTTCCATCGAGTCACGACTTCCATTCGCTGCCACAATTTGTTCTGTGGCGCGATTTGGTTCGGCGAACGATGATGGTGACGGATTTGGAACCTCACCACACTACCGCTTGTACGCGTTGCTGCCTCGGCATGACGTCGGTCCGCATGATGTCGGCCAATGGCGTACGTGACCGGCGCAAGACGAAGAGCTGTTGGCCCTTCGCGACGTGGAGTGCCGCCAAAAGCGCGCGCCGTTTTTCAAACACAAGCTTCATTCATGCTTGTTTTCGCCTGCTGTATGGGGACTTTCATTAAGTGTTGAATGCGTAATACAGGCCTGATGGATTAGTGGTATCCTGCTGCCGGCCGGGGATGGTGATTTAGTGCCACTATCGCTCCCTAGTTGCCGCGAACCGTACGGGTGAATGCTTTGACGGAAATGATCCAGGCGATCATGTATTTCGGGATCGGCTTTCTGTTCGCATCCCTGATCGGACTAGCGGTCATTCCTATGATCCATGCCCGCGCCGTGCGGCTTACCTTGCGGCGTGTCGAGAATTCGATCCCGCAGTCGATGGCTGAAATCCAGGCCGACAAGGACCTCCTGCGCGCGGAATTCGCAATGCAGGCGCGGCGGCTTGAGATTGACGCGGAGCAGCTGAAGGACAAAAGCGCGAACCAGCTTGCCGAACTCGGTAGGAAGAACGACGTCATCAACCGCCTGAAGATCGAGCACGAGGCGCAGAACGTCGAGACCGTTGCACTCAAGACCGAAGTCGAAGCGCTGAGAAAGGACCTTGCCAACGCCCGCAGGGGCGTGAATGTGCCAGCCGCCGACTACCAGCGTCATGAGCCCGACCTGGTCTCGCTCGTGCCGAAGAATTGGCCGCGAGCCGAAATGGCGCGTGAGCCGATCGCGCTTCCGCAGGCCGCAATGCTGGATCGTCCGCATTGCCACGAAAGCGAAGTGGTCTCGCTGGCGTTGCCGCAAGCCGCCGAAGTAACGGGTTCGGACGAAGGTCTGCGGAATCCGGTGGTTTACGCCCCAGCCGATCAACGCGTCGAGCTGCCATATGACGCACGGGGCGCGACTTCCGTCGCGGAGTCGTCGATCCATATCTCTCACGACGATCAGGTTACGCACGAGACGCCGCGGATGCGCGGGAAAGTCTCGCGCAGCATCACGCGTCTTTGCATTGCGGGAGTGCTTGGCGCTGGCGCCGCGATTGCCTGGCGTACTTATGGTGACCAAGTCGGAGAAATGGTCAATTCATGGGCTAGGCCGATTGACCGCTTGCTGTTCGCCTCGAGCGCGAAGTCGCCGCCTCCCGTCGTGTCGGGCCCAGCGGCCCCGTCCGAGATGGTCAAACAGATCGAGACCGCGACGCGCGCCGTCTCCGAGATACGAAGCACGGCCGACCAGATGGTTGCCAAACGGGAGCAGGCGGATAGCAAGACCGCGCCGCCGCCGGCCGCCGATCAGAATTCGAAACCGGCATCGCAAACGGCCGAACCGGCCAAACAAATAACGCTGGCCGGCGAGAGCGCCAAAGAGGCGCCGCAAGCCGCCGCGCAGCCTAACGCCACGCAGGCACCACAAGCGGTAGAGCAGGACGCCAATCAGAAGGTGGCATCCGTGGCGCCGCAGACCCGGCCAACGCAGCCATACCCCGACACGAAACCGACCACCATTGCGGGCTGGGCGCTCCTGGAAGTCGTCGACGGCATGGCTGTCGTGCAGGGCCCGAGCGGCGTCTGGCGCGTCCGGCACGGGGATACGGTGCCTGGCGTCGGCAGAGTGGATTCAATCGTACGCTGGGGCGACCGCTGGATTGTCGCGACCAGCCGGGGGCTGATTTCCACGCCGTAGAATTTGAGTTGGTGCGAAAGAAAACGACCGGAGCGTTTCTGCACGCTCCGGTCGTTTGATTCTGAAGGCGGGAAAGCCGTGGCTATTGCAGATCGATGGGTTGATAACGCCCGTTCTCGTCGATCTGCGTGCCCCATACTTTATGCACGCCCTGGTGCTCGGACCGTCCGAAACTCACAGGCGTCCCAAGTCCGATATCGAGGTCGCGAAGATTTTCGAGAGTCGCCACGAGCTTCTCGGTGTCGAGATCTGGCCCATTGCGTCTCAAAGCGGTGATCAGCACATTGGCCGCCACATAGCCTTCGAGAGACACGTAGTCAGGCTGCTCGCCAGGGAAATATTTGGCAAGCGCGGCCTTGTAATCGAGCACCAGCGATGAGTGGCCATCGAGCGCAGGCACGACCTGCGTAACGATAACGCCGCTTGCATATTTCTTTCCAAGAAGCATCAGTTCGTTGGCGAGCGCGGTGCTGCCGACGAACGAGACGCTTGTGTAGATCATGCCGGGGAAGAGATCGCGCGTCTTCTCGATGAATTTTGCCGCAGCACGATAGGTCGGCACCATGATCACGGCCCTGATCGGAACGCGGCTCTTGCGCAGCTGATCGACGGCCTCGTCGACGTCGACGGTGTTGCGCTGGTAGTGGAGGCGCAAAATCGCGTTTTCATCGCCGCCGAGAGCACGCACGGCTTTCGCCACGCCGCTGAAGCCCGCGTCGCCGTAGGAGTCCTGCTGCGCAAAGACCGCGATCTGGCTCGGCTTTAGCCGCTTTACCTTCACCAGATACTGGACGGTGGCAGCGGTTTCTTCCGCATAGCTTGCGCGGTAGTTGAAAACATATCGATCCGGCGGATCGTTTCTCAGCAGCCCGGCGCCGGTGAATGCGCCGAAGAAAAGCATCTTGCGGTCGAGTGCATACGGCAAGGCAACGGTCGCCGTGGGCGTACCGACGTTGCCGACGACTGCGAACACCTGCTCCTTCTCGTAGAGACGCTTCATCGTGTCGGCGGTGCGAGCAGGCTCATAGCCGTCGTCCGCCGCAACGAGTTTGAGTTGCCGGCCGTTCACGCCGCCGCGGGCGTTCGCCGCCTGGAACGCAGCCTCAATACCCAGCCGCATATTCTGGCCAAGCTCCTTGGCCGCGCCGCTGAACGGCGCGGAAATTCCGAAGCGGACTTCAGTGTCGGTGACACCGCGAACCACAACCTTCGCGCCTGAGGGCTCCTGGCCGAGCGGCTGTCCGGGTGACGAAAGAGAAACTTGTTGTCCGCCCGAGGACGCCTGCGCGACAGTGGCCGGCGCTGGCTGCGCGACGGCGGCAGGCGCCGGTTGTGCGACAGGGGCCGGTACCGGTGCGGCCACGGAAGCCGATGCGGTTCGCGTCGGCGAAGCGGCGGGCTCGTTCGATGAAGCGTTGCTCGCCGTCAGCAGATCGGTCGACTTGGAAGACGCGAACAGCCGCGACGTTGCGTCGACCAGCGCATGCGCGCCTTGCGATATCGGTCGCGCGAAAATGAGGACCAGCGCGACGACAGCCGCGAATGTGACTACGAGTGCAACGCGTCCGAGCAAGGCTGATGGTCCGTCTTCAAGGCGATGGGGCGGGGGCGGGGGCTCCGGGACAGGCTCGGGCCACGAAGGAAAATCGGACGCGGCACGTCTCTCCGGACTGGGCGTTCTGGGCGATGGGACTGTGGGGGCTGAAGGAACGTATGGTCGTTCGCTTGAAGTCGGCGGCTGCTCACGAAAGCGTTTGGGAGCAAACCTACTATAGTCGGAGGACTCGTCGTCACGGGTTGGGCCACTCATGTTCGCCTCTTACGCGCTACTATTGGCTCGATTTTTCTACTGTCTTTGCGGCCAGCGATGCTTTGGCACTGCCAGGAATGCTGAGACGTTTCAAAACACTACCATATTAGTTCCATTAGTCTCGGTAGTAACGTACCGCATCGCCCTCAGTGCCAAATTGAGACATAGTGAAAAAGCCTGCAAATGCGGAATTTTGTGACGATTGTTCCATGCGCCCTCCCTGTCGACGTTGATTATTTTTTTACATACGCGTTTTTACGCCGGCCTTGACATCCCCGGAGACGGGCAAGCAAGGCCTTCGGCCCCCGAAAAAGCCCGTGCGGCCGGATCGTGTTCTAGGCGGCCGCTTTTTTGCTCTCGACCTGCGGGGACACGCGAAACGCGATCGCGATCCTGTTCCAGCTATTGATTGCAACTGCGGCGGCAGTGAGGTCGACGATCTCCTTCTCTGAGAATTGCAGGCGCACGGCTTCAAAGGCCTCGTCGGGGACATGGCCTTGCGCCACCAATGTGATGGCCTCGATCCAGCCCAGTGCCGCGCGCTCGCGTTCGCTGTAAATCGGCGCTTCGCGCCAGGCGTTGAGTAGATGCGTGCGCTCCTCGGTTTCGCCGAGCTTGCGCGCATCACGCGTGTGCATGGCAAGACAAAAGGCGCAACCGTTGATTTGTGAAGCGCGGATCTTGATCAGTTCGCGCAGCGTCGGATCAAGACCGGACTTGTCGACATATGACTGCAGCGCCGCAACCGCCTGATAAACGGCCGGGCTTACTTTGGAGACATCAATTCGCTGCTGCATGAGGAATCCGCGATGTTTGGCGCGTCACCCCACGCGCCAATATGCACGCGAAAAATGCCGGGAGTCTGACCGCTTCATGACAATCGCGTGGACATGGAACGCGGCGAAGAATCGAGCAGTTCTATGGGCGCGCCCCGCGATACTAACGGTAAATCGCAACGCGGAAGCTGTGGTGGCTTGGCAACGACTTGCGATCAAGCCGTCCTGCGCTGCTCTACATGCGCTGCTTCAATTTAAACGCGACAAAAATGCTGCGGCCGGGCCTTGGGGGAGGCCCGGCCGCTCGCGAACCCGGTCTGGAGGCGGGGAGGGGTGGGGACGTGACCGGGAGCGCGAATTCCTTTCTGTTAGCGCGCCGAAACCGTGGCGGGCGCGGTGCGCGGTTCGCCAAGTGCGACCCACATATTCGGATCGGACTGCGATTGCCGCTTCACGAAGCGATAGCCAGTCTTGGTCCAGGGCAGGACCTCAGGCTCCTGATTATCGAGAATGAACTCGCCACGATCGGTTTTGACGGTGAGCACGGCGTGGCCGTCGCCCTTCTTGTCGCGCACAACGGTGATAAGTAGGGCCTCGCGCGGCCAGCCCGCCTGCACGAGCATGCGGCGCTTGAGCAGCACGTAATCTTCGCAATCGCCGTAGCCGTCGTCGGGATAATTCCAGCGCTCGACCACACCCCAATGCTCGAGGTCGGTCAGCGGCTTGATCGACTCGTTCACCCAGGCATTGACCTTGAGCATGTCGGTCCATGCCTTTGCCGTGAGAACCACGTCGCGCGGCTCGGATGGCCTGGTCGCACATTCAGAGCGGTACTCGATGCAGAAATCGACCCAGCCGATGGGCGCGCGCGCCGGCTCTCCGACCGTCGCGTAAACCGGGCTTTCGGGCTCAAATGGCCCGAGCGATGCGGTGTATTCGCCTGCGGCCGCGACCGTGGACGCGGCCACAGTCGCAAGGCTGGCGAGCGCCAGCACGCTGGCGACCCGAAGTGCCTGTTTGAAACGCCTGGCCATTGCGGCCCCTTCCCGTCGTGTTGGGGCCACATTTCTCACAAAGCCTTTGTATTGGCGCTAAATCAGGGAAGTCATTTTTAGTATAATCAAAGTAACACTAGATACGAATACTAGTAAAATTGAATTCTAATTCGTCTAAAACATTAGAAAGTGCAATTTAGTTCAAATTGTACATTTAACAGATCGCAGGTAAGAAGATGCAGCCGTATGCGGGGTTTTGAGCCGCCGTTTACCGGTGGTCGTCTCACTGACACAGTCGGCGGCACGGCGAGAGCCCGACGCCTGTCGATTTATTGTCGGAAAATCCGCCTGCGGAATTTACGGAGCGGTGACGCTATTCGCCGGTGATATTGTCTTCGACGAAATCGGGATGCTGGAGGCGCATGAATTCGATGGCAAAGCCATCTTCAATGTGGCGCACAACGCGGCCCTGAGTTTTTCCAACCGTCACGACGACGCCCACGCGGGCAAACAGCGCGCAGATGCGGGTGCCGGCGGGACGGATCCTTATGTCGTTAACGAAGTCGGCCGTCAGGATGAAAGTGTCGGCGAGGATACCGCGGATATCCGCCGGGTCGATGTCGGAACGCGCAGGGGCGCGGCGGCTGCCCCGCTTCCTGGTCCAATAGTCGAACAACGCTCGCGTAGAGTTGTTGTGCTTCATTTTCCCCAGAACCTGTTCCGCCACGATCCGTCGACGTCGCGGTTGTCCCCCGACGGGACAGACACAGCGCCTGTTTCGGCGCGGCATCACATGTGGTGCAGGGCTTGTGCCGATGTGTGGCCGCAGCTCGGAGAAATGCGGTTAGTGTTAAGACGAGAGTCGTGTTGGCAGGTTGCGCCCGCGTCGTTACGGTCCTCTCATCCATGTGACTGAGCCGGTGCAATCTTGGGGCACCGGTTTTTATTGAGAGCCTCGGGGAGGCGATGGGATGTGACCAGCCGTCATAGGATGGCAATAACCCCGCAACGCGGCTCAGGGAGGGCGAAAGCCCTCCCTTTTCTTTTTGGACCGATCTGTCTTGCGGCAGGACAGCGAAGCTGCGTAACTCCAGCTGTCTCATCGGATCCTCCCGTGAAACGCGAACCCATCTTCAATATTCCTCCTGTCATCATCGCGGTGCTCGCTGTGCTGGCTCTTGTTCACGTGGTGCGTACCTATGTGCTCAGTGAGCAGCAGGACGTGGAATTTCTGCTGACGTTCGCTTTCATCCCCGTGCGCTACGATAGCTCGGTCATGGTCGGTGACGCGCTTCCCGGCGGGGGCGCAGATGTGTGGACTTTTATCACCTACGCTTTCATCCACGCGGACTGGACCCACCTTGGCGTTAATGCGATCTGGCTCTTGCCCTTCGGCAGCGCGGTTGCGCGTCGCTTTGGTACGGCTCGTTTTCTTGCGTTCTTTGCAGTGACTGCGGCGGCAGGCGCCGCCTTGCATCTGGCAACGCATGCTGGCGAACAATTTCCGATGATCGGCGCGTCGGCCGCGATTTCGGGGACGATGGCGGCGGCGATGCGCTTTTCGTTTCAGCGCGGTGGACCGCTCACGCTGCTGGGACGGGCCGACGACAGCGCATACCGCGTGCCGGCGATCCCACTGCGCAGTGTGTTATCCGACGCGCGTGTCGTGCTTTTTGTCGCAGTCTGGTTCGGGATCAATATCCTGTTCGGGCTGGGGTCGCTTCCGATCACCGGTAGCGGCCAGTCGGTGGCTTGGCAGGCCCATATCGGCGGATTTCTCGCCGGTTTGTTTCTGTTTTCCTGGTTCGATCCCAAGCCGCGTTCGCCGCAAACCGATGACGGTGCTGCAACGCCGCAAAGCCACTGAGGTACGCGGTTCTGCTTTCACAGAATTTCGTCTTGACGGAACCAGTGTACTGGCGGGATCGTTGAGTAGGCCCGGCCGCGCTCTGCGCGAGGACGGGATGTGTGTTTGCGCGCATGAGCCATCTTAAAATAAATCATGCGTCAGGGAGGCTGCCATGAACGTCAAGAGCGATACTGGCCGCCAAGAAGCGCAACTTGGGCGGCGACATTATTTCCATCGAACCGACGGCCGATTTGGCGGCGGCGGCGAAATCGCTCTCCGCGCACCGCATCGGTGCCATCCTGATCCGTGGTCCGGGAGGACGTCTCGCCGGAATATTGTCGGAGCGCGATATCGTGCGCGCGCTGTCCGAACACGGCGCGGATGCGCTCGACTTGCCGGTTGGCCAGGTGATGACACGCGAAGTCGCGACGTGCGGCGAGGATGATTCGGTTGCCAGCATCATGGAGCGCATGACGGCCGGAAAATTCCGTCACCTGCCGGTCATCGCCGATGGTCAACTCGTGGGCCTTGTCTCAATCGGCGACGTGGTCAAGCAGCGGGTCGAGGAAATCGAGAGCGAATCCGAGGCGATGCGCGACTATATCCGCACCGCCTGAGCGTCGGACCTAGTTTCCGCTCGGCTGTGACAGCGCGGTAACGGCTTCATTGACCGCGTCGATCGATTTTTCGGCGGCCTCGATGCCGATCTGGATCGCCTCGGCGGCGCGATGGAACTCAAACCAGCCGACGCTGCCAAGGCGCGGACTGATCAGGACGTCCGGCGGATCGCCCGCAAGCCGCGCGCGGGTGATGCGATCCTGCATGACGTTAAAGGCTTCGACCATGACGGTCGGCAATCCGGGACGTCCGCGTCGTCCCATGAATTGCCGTCGCAAGGTTCGCTCGCCAGTGAACATCCCGCGCAATCCGTTGGGTTTTGTTGGCGCGCTCGCGGTGTCGCTCTCATCAGAGCCGTGGCTGGCGATGATCGTGCCGCGGCCGAACAGATCGGCATTGAGATTGACGGCGATCACAAGTCGCGCACCGAGAGCGCGGGCGGCCGAGACAGGCACCGGATTGACCAAAGCGCCGTCGACGAGCCAGCGTCCGCCGATCAGCACAGGCGGAAAAATTCCCGGCAGTGAATAGGATGCACGGAGGGCTTCGCTCAGCCGTCCGCGCGTCAGCCAGATTTCATGACCGGTGTTGAATTCGGTGGCGATTGCGGCAAAGCGGATCGGTAAATCGTCGATGCGCGTGTCCTTGAGTCCCGTTTCGAGTTGGTTGGCGAGATGACCGCCGCCGATGAGTCCGGACCCCGCAAGGCTGATGTCGAGATAGCCGAGCACGCCCCGAACAGTGAGGGTGCGAGCCCAGGTTTCGAGATTGTCCATTTCTTTCGCGGCATAACAACCGCCGACCACCGCACCGATCGATGTACCGACAATCACGTCAGGCACGATGCCGTGCTCGAGCAATTTGCGCATAACGCCGATGTGCGCGAAGCCGCGCGCGGCGCCGCCGCCCAGCGCCAGACCGATGGTGGGGCGGGTAACGGTCGGCTGCGCTTGCGGCGTTGCTTCCGCGGCACGGTCGCCATTGCGCGTTCGCGCGAACAGGCCCTCGAATACCAAACTTTATCTCCTTGTTCGGCTCAGTTTGGGCCCCGCACGAGCGCTCAAACCCGACATGACCAGAGTGCTGGCGGAGTCTTGTGACCGAAAAGTGACAAGGGAGCGTGCGCCCGCGGCCTTACATAAAGGTTAAATGTCGGCTCGGAGTATTGGTTCCTACCGCCCAAATCGCGTGACGATGGACTCGAGATTTGGGCGCTCGCGGTCGTCCGGGGGCTTTGCCGGACGGCCGATGTGCACAAAGCCGGCGATCCGCTCATTCGGCGAAAGGCCGAGGGCGTCGAGCACGCGGCGATCATAGGCATACCACTCGGTAATCCAGCTGGCGGCGTAGCCCAAGGCATGGGCAGCAAAAACCAGGCTCATCGCGGAGGCGCCGGCGGAGAGTTGCTGCTCCCATTCGGGAATTTTCACGTGCGGGTCGGCCCGGCTGACCACCGCGATCACCAGCGGCGCACGCGCAAGCCGGTTGCGCTCGAAATTTATCTGTTCGGGGGTCGCCTCGGGACGGTCGGCACGAAATGCAGAAACGATCGCCTCTCCGGCGGCGGCCCTGGCATCGCCTTCGAACAGTATGAATCGCCAGGGCGCGAGCTTGCCGTGGTCGGGCACGCGCGAGGCGATCTTCAGAAGCGTTTCGATTTCGGATGCCGTTGGGCCGGGTCCCGCCAATTCGATTGGTTTAACGGAGCGACGGGTCTTGAGCAGTTCTAGAGCATCGGGCATCGGCAGCCTCTGAAATCGTGTGCGGGTGCGCTACCACAGCGTTAATCAGGCCACAAACTGGTACGCCCACACGGCTTGAAATCGCCTCGATTTCGGCCGAAAACAATTGCGTCATGACTAGGGCATCCGCAACCGCCGCCTTGCGCGGCCGGCTATCGCCGGCCCTTGTATATGCCGTCGTTGCGATTGCACCGCAGGCAGCCCCGGCGCAGAACTCGCTCTTTTCGGCGACACCGTCGACCGGATTGATCTCGCCGGTCCCGGCGACGCGCAGCGATATTTTCGGACCGAGCAATCTGGCAATCCCGTCGACGCCGCCGGCGCAGACGCAGCAGGCGCCGAATCCGGCAAACACCACCGCCTCGATTCCGCTCGTGCCGGCGGGGCAGGTGGCGCTAGCACTCAGCGCACGCTTCGGCAAGGACGCGCTGCCGATCGGCGGCGGCCTGACCTGGCGGGTTTACGGGGCCAAGGCCGATACGAATGGAAATTTCAAGCTGGTGAAGGAAGACAAGTTTCCGACACCGACACTTGTGCTCCCCGCCGGCACATACATCGTGCATGTCGGATTTGGGCTTGCTACGGCCGTCAAGCCGGTCGACTTGCGCGGGACAACTGTGCACGAAGAATTCGAGCTCCCGGCCGGCGGGTTGCGTATCGAAGGCAAGGTCGGTGACGTGCGCATTCCGCCCAGCCAGATTTCGTTCGATGTGTACAAAGGCAGCCAGTTCGAAGCCGGCGATCGTCGTCCCATCGCCGAGCATGTCACGACGACTGACGTAGTGGTGGTGCCCGAAGGCACTTACTACATCGTGTCGAATTACGGTGACGCGAATTCCGTCGTGCGCTCCGACATTCGCGTGCAGCCCGGCAAGTTGACCGACATCACGGTGACCCATCGTGCCGCCGCGATCACGCTCAAGCTGGTCGGCGACAAGGGCGGCGAGGCGCTCGCCAACACCGCCTGGTCGGTACTCACGCCGGGTGGCGACGTCATCAAGGAATCGATTGGCGCCTTTCCACGTGTGATTCTTGCCGAAGGCGAATATCGCGCGATTGCCCGCAACGAAGGGAAAGTTTACGAGCGCGAGTTCAAGGTCGTTACCGGCGTCGACGGCGACGTCGAGGTGATGGCGCGCTGAACGCGGCCGTTCTGCCGAACCTTCTCGCAGTGTACGGATTATAGTAGTGCCGCCGATTGCCAACGACCCCGTCATGGATGTTTTCGCCAAGCTTGATTTGAAAATGATTGCGCTTTTGCTCGACGTGGATGGCACGATCATCGATATCGGTCCGTCGCCGACCGAGGTGCACGTGTCCGACGCGCTGGTTGAATCGCTCAGGCGCCTGTTCGATCTGACCGGCGGAGCCATGGCGCTGGTCAGCGGCCGTCCGATCGCCGATCTCGACCGTCTGTTTTCCCCGGTGCGCTTGCCGGCGGTCGGCGGACACGGCGCTGAAATGCGCGTGGACGAAAACAAGGTGTTCTACTGGGCAAAGCCGCTGCCAGAGGATTTGCGTAAATGTCTTGCGGATCGGGCCACATTGGGTCCCGATATCCTCGTAGAGGACAAAAGGTATTCGCTTGCGTTGCACTACCGAAGCGCGCCGGAACAGGCGAAACACGTCCTCCATCACGTGAAGACTTGCCGCGCAGCTTTTCCCGATGAACCAACCGAGTTGCTGTTGGGCAAGGCGATGGTCGAGATTCTGCGCCCCGGCATCAGCAAAGGCGAAAGCACCCGTAAATTGATGGCACATCCGCCGTTCAGCGGCCGGATTCCGGTCTTCATCGGTGACGACGTTACCGACGAATCTGTTTTCAGGGTCTTGCCCGAGATCGGCGGCAAGGGCTTTAGCGTCAATCGTCACTTTCCCGGGCTCACGGGGATATTCAAAGATCCTGCGCACGTGCGTGATGCCCTGAACACGCTCGTCGCCAATGGACAGACCGCCGCATGACAGATTACGGACTCGATCTTGCGGTCATCGGCAACGGTCGAACGGCGGCGCTGCTCGATCCGTCGGCGCGCATCGTGTGGTGGTGCCTGCCGCGCTACGACGGCGATCCCGTGTTCTGCCGACTGCTCTCTGGCAACGATGAGAAGGGCTTCACCGATGTCATTCTCGAAGGCCAGGTTGAGACGCGATCGGACTATGTCAGAAATACCGCGAACGTTGTCACGGACCTGATCGACAGCAAGGGCGGCGCCGTCCGCGTCACCGACTTCGCGCCCCGCTTTCAGATTTACGGTCGCACCTTCCGTCCGCCGCAACTCATCCGCATCATCGAGCCGATCAGCGGGATGCCGCGGGTCACCATCCGCTTCCGCACGGCCCATCGTTACGGCGAACCCGTGGCGTCGCGGTCCTCCGGGAGCAATCACATTCGCTACTGGCGCGACGAGGTGCCGGTGCGGCTCACCACAGATGCGCCGCTCTCCTATATCGAGAACGAGGCCTCGTTCGTGTTGACGCGGCCGGTACACATGGTGTTCGGCACCGATGAGCCATTCGAAGGGTCACTCGAAAGCACGTGCCGGGATTTCTGCGACCGCACGCGCGACTACTGGCTGGAATGGGTGAGGCGGCTCGCGTTTTCCAACGAGTGGCAGGACGAGATCATCCGAGCCGCCATCACACTCAAGCTGTCCAACTACGAGGAGACCGGCGGGATCGTTGCGGCCCTGACCACTTCAATCCCGGAAGGGCCAGGATCGGGACGCAATTGGGATTATCGATTTTGCTGGATGCGCGACGCCTTCTTCGTGGTGCGGGCGCTCAATCGCATCGGCGCGACCCGCACCATGGAAGATTTCATCTCCTATATCCTGAGCGTTGCCGGCGGCCGTGACGGGCAGGTACGGCCGCTCTATGGCGTTGTGCACACCGATACGCTCGAGGAACGGACGGCTCCCGCGCTTGCCGGCTACCGCGGCGATGGGCCGGTGCGGATCGGCAATGCGGCGGTCAATCAGAACCAGCACGATGTCTATGGCAGCATCATCATGGCCGCCACGCCGATGTTCTTCGACCGCCGGCTGCCGCGCCCGGGCGATGCGGCTCTCTTTCATACGTTAGAGCCTCTCGGTGAACAGGCGGCCAAGCTCGCACTCGAGCCTGACTCCGGCATCTGGGAATACCGGGGCCGCCAGCGTGTGCACACACATTCGGCAGCGATGTGCTGGGCCGGTTGCCAGCGGCTCGAAGCCATTGCGAACCATCTCAAGCTGCCCGAACGGACGGCCTATTGGGGCGCGATTGCCGGCCGTATCGGCGAACAGGTGCTCAAACGCGCATGGAATCCGAAGCGCAAGGCATTTTCGGCGGCTTTCGAGAGCGATGATCTCGATGCCAGCGCCCTTTTACTGGCCGAACTCGGCCTGGTCGCGCCCGATGATCCCCGTTTTGTGTCTACCGTCGAGGCAATCGGGCATGAACTTCGCCGTGGTTTCAACGTTATGAGGTATGCCGCTGCCGACGATTTCGGTCTGCCGGAGTCGGCGTTTTTGATTTGCCGGTTCTGGCTGGTGGATGCATTGTGGGAAATTGGACGGCAGGAAGAGGCTCGCGACTTGTTTGTCGACGCCCTTCGAATACGGAATCGCTACGGCCTCTTGTCGGAGGACGTGCATCCGGTGACCGGGAAATTGTGGGGGAATTTTCCGCAGACCTACTCGATGTCAGGATTGATTTTGACGGCAATCAAGCTGTCGCGAAGCTGGGGAGACCGGTATTGGCGCGGCTCGTCGTAGTGTCAAACAGGGTCGGTATTCCTGACCGCGGCGCAAGGCCTGGCGGACTCGAAGTCGCAATCCGCCCGGCGCTTAAGCGTCACGGAGGCCTGTGGTTCGGCTGGAGCGGCCGCGTTGCGGAGGACATACCCAAGTCCGTCAAAATCGTCACGCAAGACAACATCACTTACGCCACCGTCGATCTGGCCAAGGACGATTATCAGGAATTCTACAACGGTTTTGCGAACCGCGTGCTGTGGCCGATCTTGCATTATCGGCTCGATCTCGCCGAGTTCACGCGGCGCGATCTCGGCGGCTATGTTCGTGTGAACCAGTATTTCGCGAGTCATCTTGAAAAACTGCTGCGGCCCGACGACGTCGTGTGGGTCCACGATTATCATCTCATGCCGCTCGCCAAGGCAATGCGCGATCGCGGGCATCACAACAAGATCGGCTTCTTCATCCACATTCCATTCCCGCCGCCGGAAATCCTCACGGCTCTACCAAATCACGATCAACTGATCCCGGCGCTTTGCCACTACGATCTGGTCGGATTCCAGACCGAAGTCGATGCGGCGAATTTTTCCCGCTACATCGCCAATGAATGCGGCTTGCCGTGGGCGAGCGGCAACAGCTTCCATTTCGGCAATCGCGTCGTGCACATCGGCACCTTCCCGGTCGGCGTGGAAACGGAAGCCTTCGCACGGCTGGCGCGCCGCGCGGTCGAGACCCACTTCGTGCGCGAGGTGCTGGACAGCCTGTCGGGCCGCGCCATGATCATCGGCGTCGATCGGCTCGACTACAGCAAGGGCATACCCGAACGCATGAGCGCGTTCGAACGCTTCCTCGCCAATTTCCCCGACTGGCGCGGCAAGGTCACCTATCTGCAAATCACCCCGCGTAGCCGCACCGGCATCCCGGAATATGCCGACATGGGGCGCGAGGTCGGCGAGGCGGTTGGACGCATCAACGGCGCCTACGGTGAGGCATCGTGGACGCCGGTGCGCTACATCAACAAGGCGCACAGCCGCACCGCGCTCGCGGGGCTTTATCGCGCGGCGCGCGCCGGATTAGTCACCCCCTTGCGTGACGGCATGAATCTTGTCGCGAAGGAATTCGTCGCCGCCCAGAACGCGGACGACCCCGGCGTTCTGATCCTGTCACGTTTTGCCGGTGCGGCGCACGAGTGCGCGGCCGCGCTTTTGGTCAATCCGTACGATCCGGAAGGGGTCGGCAACGCCATCGATCGTGCTTTGTCGATGCCGCTGGAGGAGCGGCGCCAGCGTCATTCGGCCAATTTCAAAGTGCTCGTGCGCAACGATCTCGGCCATTGGGCCGGGCGCTTCCTGCGGACGCTTGACCCACCGGCGGATGGCGTCGATGCGCCTGCGCTGGTGCGCGTGGCCGGCGGTCGCTGAGCATGGCCACAACGAGGCGGACAGCATCCACGCCGCCGTGTACGATGATCCGATAAAATAATGAGGGGTTATGTGATGCTTCTTGTCGTTGGGTTGCTGTTCGTGGTGTTTTTAGGGACCGCACCGCAAATTGCGTCGGCTGCCGATGCGCGCAAGGGTGAGACCCTGGCAAAGCGCTGGTGTGCGGCCTGCCATGTAGTGGCGTCCGACCAGCAACGCGGAAATACTCAGGCCAGCACGTTTTCAGCCATCGCAAGCAAGCCGGGCTTTGACGAGACAAAGCTCGCCTACTTCTTGCTGGCGCCGCACCCGATAATGCCCGATATGAGCCTTTCACGCAGCGAGGCGGCCGATCTGGCCGCCTACATCAAAGCGCAGAAGTAGCCTCAGGCTGTCGCCTTCATCCGCCGAACATCCGGCGGCACTGCTTCTTCACTCAGCACTTTAAGCGCTGCGTCGAGGGGCGTGACCTGCTGACCTTCTTTGCCCAAACGCCGAATCGAAACGGTACGCTCGGCCGCCTCCTTCTTGCCGACAACCAGGAGGACAGGGACCTTGGCGAGCGAGTGCTCGCGCACTTTGTAGTTGATCTTTTCGTTGCGCAGGTCGCCTTCGACGCGCAGGCCAAGCTTTCGCGCGGTCTCGATCGCCTCGTGAGCGAACGTGTCAGCATCCGAGGTTATGGTCGCGACAACCGCCTGCACAGGCGACAGCCAGAGCGGCAAGTGGCCGGCATAGTGTTCGATAAGAATGCCGGTGAAGCGCTCCAGCGAGCCGAACATTGCGCGATGTAACATCACAGGCGTCACCTTGTTCGAGTGCTCATCGATATAGAACGCGCCGAGCCGGCCGGGCAGGTTGAGATCGACCTGGACCGTGCCGCATTGCCAGTCCCGGCCGATCGCGTCGCGCAAGACATATTCAAGCTTCGGTCCGTAGAAAGCGCCTTCACCTTTGTTCAGAGTCCACGGACGCCCCGACGCTTTCAGGGCCGCCATCAGCGCCGCTTCGGCCTTGTCCCACACTGCGTCCTCGCCGATGCGCTTGTCAGGTCGGTCGGAGAATTTGATCCGGACATCCGAGAAGCCGAAATCCTCATAAATTGAAAGGATTAGGTCGTTCATTTTAAGCGCTTCATCAGCGATCTGGGCTTCGCTGATGAAGACATGCGCATCATCTTGCGTGAAGGCACGCACGCGCATGAGGCCATGCAGCGCCCCCGAAGGCTCGAAGCGGTGCACCTTCCCGAACTCGGCGATCTTCACCGGAAGCTCGCGATAGCTGCGCAGCCCATTCTTGAAAATCTGTACGTGGCCTGGGCAATTCATCGGCTTAACGGTATAGACGCGCTCATCTTCCTCGCGCTTCTGCGTCAGGAAGATCATGTCCGAATAGGTCGGGATGTGCCCCGTCGTCTCCCACAGCGTCTTGTCCATCAATTGCGGAGAGTTGACCTCGACATAACCGGCCGCGGTTTGCGTGCGACGAATGTAATTTTCGAGGGCCTGAAACAACGTCCAACCTTTGGCGTGCCAAAATACTGAACCGGGCGCTACCTCCTGGAAGTGAAACAGGTCCATTTCGCGTCCGACGCGCCGATGGTCGCGCTTCTCGGCTTCCTCGATCTGTCTGAGATACGCGTCGAGCTCGTCTTGTTTGGCGAAAGCCGTTCCGTAGATGCGCGTGAGCATCGGATTTTTGGAATCACCGCGCCAATAGGCGCCGGCCACTTTCATCAGCTTGAAAGCATTCCCGACCTTGCCGACCGACGTCATGTGCGGACCGCGGCAAAGATCGAACCAGTCGCCCTGCTTGTAAATTTTGATCTGCTGATCCGCCGGGATGGCGTCGATCAATTCGACCTTGAAGGCTTCGCCCATGTCGCGGAAGATTTTCTTCGCGTGCTCGCGCGACAAGACTTCCTTGGTGAAAGGTTTGTCGCGCGCGATGATCTCGCGCATCTTTTTTTCGATGACGGGAAGATCTTCCAGCGTGAAAGGCTGATTGCGTGCGAAGTCGTAATAGAATCCGTTTTCGATCACCGGTCCGATGGTAACCTGCGTTCCCGGCCACAGGTTCTGGACCGCTTCGGCGAGGACGTGGGCTGCGTCATGCCGGATCAGTTCGAGCGCGCGGGGATCCTCGCGCGAAATGAATTCGATCCTGGCATCGCGATCGATCGGATCGGCGAGGTCGGCGAGGACACTGTCGAGCGCCATCGCGACTGTGCGTTTCGCCAGCGAAGGCGAAATGCCTTTGGCGATATCAAGACCGGTTGTGTTTGGGGGGTATTCGCGGCGTGCGCCGTCGGGGAAGGTCAGCGCGACCATCAGCGTCTCCGTTGCTCACTCGCTGCCTACGAATGCAGGTAAGCGTGGAACTCGATATAGCAGGCACATCCGACAGTGCAACTAGGTCGGCGGCGCCTCATTGAGGCCGCGCCAGCGCCCGTAGCGCCAGGGCAAAAACCAGCAGGAGCGCTCGGGCAGGGTAGTAGGCACGAAATCCAGACCGGCCGTTCCCCATGGATGGCAGCGCAAGATGCGGGCGAGGGCCATCCATCCGCCCGCCCAAAGGCCGAAACGCCCGATCGCCTCGTCTGCGTATTCCGAGCAGCTTGGCAGGTGTCTGCAACGCGGACCGATGAGTGGCGAAAGTGTATAGCGATAAAGCGCGACCAATCCGCGCCCGGCGAGGCGGGGCAGGCCCGTCAGATCAAGAAAAACGGCCCTTTTTGCCGACAAGTTCCACCGAAAGTTTAAGCCGAATGTTCCGCCAAAGTGTGGATGGAACAATTTAATCGCGCGGATAGCGACTTTTTTACACTAGACCCGAATCTCACAAGTGCCTTAAAAAATACCAACGCCGGGGGCATCAGCACCGCCTAAGCCCAGCCAGAACGTGGAACACCACGCAAGAAGAAGGGCTCGGTGGCGAGATTCGGGGAAGAATGGGTCGTTCCCATATACGAACGATTGCGCTTGTCATGGCGGCGCCGCTCTTGCTGGTGCCCGGTTCGCCGCGCGCGTCCGACAGGGCGCTGCCGATGCGCTTCGAAATGCGCACCCAGGGACCCGCCGAGGCGTGCGGCTCCAACTGCAAGGTCTTTATCTCGGCATCCGGCGCAATTACCGCGGAAACGCCGCGCCACTTTCTCCTCTTTTCGCAAAACCACGATCTGAAGGGCGCGACGCTGGCAATCGACTCGGATGGCGGCTCCGTGCTCGGGGCGATTGCCCTCGGCCGTGAAATTAGAAAGCTGAAATTGGCCACGACGGTCGGCCGCCTTATCGATGTTCCGGGCGGCAAAGATGAGGGGCGAGCGACGCTCTCCACGAAAGCCGATTGCGAGTCGATGTGCGCCTTCGTCCTGCTCGGGGGCGAGAGCCGATCGGTTTCCGCGGATGCGCGCGTGATGGTCCACCAGATATGGCTAGGCGACCGACGCGAGGATCCGACGGCCGCCAATTATTCGGCGGAGGATCTTGTGCTCATCCAGCGCGATATCGGACGCCTCGCGCAGTACACCGCCGAAATGGGCGCCAGTGCTGATCTGCTTGATCTGGCTTTGCGCATTCCGCCGTGGGAACCGATGCATGCGCTGACCCGCGCGGAGTTGAAGCGCACGCGTCTGGCGACCGAGGATATCGACGTGCCTGCGACCGCAGCCGTTGCTTCAGCGCCGCCACCGCCGCCGCAACCTTCGCCGCGCGTGACCAACGGTGTGCGCGCGACGGCAATCAGCGAGCAACGCTGGGCTCTCGTCGACCGCGCGGGCATTGCCACGCTCGCCCGGCGTCATCCGCTAACGGTCGAAGGGGAAGAGATTGGAAGTTTCGATCTCGTGCTTGCTTGCATTTCCGGCGGCGACGGTTACGACGTGACTTACATCGAGCGCCGCCGCGCCGTCGATCAAAAGCCACTGCCTGAGGCGCTGAAATCCATCAGCCTGCGGGTGGGCGGAAATTCGGCTTCACTCAAGGTCGTTTCGTCCGAGCGCCGGAACTCTCCGGACGAGCTCTTGACCTTGGCAGCGGGACGTGTGCCGACGGCGCTTATCAGCGCTTTCACGGCCGCCGGCAGCCATTCGATTCTTGTCAAAACGGAAACGCCACAGCTCATGACCGGCATCCGGCTTGGCAACACGGGCGCCTCGCAGAATCTTCCGAAGCTTTCGGTGAGCTGCAAGCCGCTCGGCGAGCGCGCCGATTTGCCCAGGTCGAAGACCGGCGGGCTGGCTGTTGCGAAATAGCTATTCGGCCGCTTGCGCGCGCGACTTTGCCTCGATCTGATCGAGCGCTGAAACGACCGCATCAAACGTGAGGAGCGTCGAGGCGTGTCGCGCTTTGTAGTCGCGCACCGGCTCGAGCACCGCAATATCGGCCCACTTGCCGGTCGGGGGAGGCCCGTTTTCTTTAAGCATTTTGCGAACTGTTTCACGCAACGCGCGCAATTCGGCTGATTTTGCCCCGATCACATGCCGCGCCATGATCGAGGAAGAAGCCTGCCCAAGCGCGCAGGCCTTCACGTCGTGGGCAAAGTCGGTGACCTCGTCACCATTGGTCTTGAGATCGACGGTGACCGTGGAGCCACACAGCTTCGAATGGGCGGTGGCCGTCGCGTCAGGCGCAGGTAGCCGGCCGAGGCGGGGGATATTTCCCGCCAGTTCGAGAATTCGCGCGTTGTAAACCTCATTAAGCATTGCTGTTTTTCAATGTCCCGGTCTGACGGTTTGCCTCGGCGGTGCAAATGGATATATAGGGGCTGATACGGCGCTGCGAGAAGGGCTCGTCGGCGCCAGGAATGGGAATGCAGTGTCCAGGCGCCCGGATTCGACCGCCAAGGCGGTCCGGATCGGTTAACTGACGCGGCCAACCCGGTGACACACCCGGTACCATTGCGTGCCGGTCGAACGGAGACCCGTCATGGACGCCAAGAACACCAATGTAAAGCCGTGGCCGAAGCAAGGCTTGTCCGATCATGTGCGGGCGGCCCCCGCGCCCGTCGAGCCCCGGCCCACGCGCGAGCAGGCGGAAGCCGCTGTACGCACGCTGATCGCTTACGCAGGCGATGATCCGGATCGCGAAGGTTTGCTGGAAACGCCCAAGCGCGTGATCGGCGCCTACGAAGAAATCTATCAGGGCTATGGCGAGTGCCCGGTCGAGGTGCTCGATCGCACGTTCAGCGAAACCGGCGGTTACGACGATTTCGTATTGGTGCGCGAGATCGGTTTCAACTCGCACTGCGAACATCACATGATGCCGTTTTTCGGCAAGGCGCATGTGGCTTATATGCCGGTCGATCGCGTGGTGGGGCTGTCGAAGCTTGCGCGCCTCGTCGATGTCTATGCACGCCGACTACAGACGCAGGAGCACCTGACCTCGCAAGTTGCGACGGCAATCGACGAGATCCTAAAGCCGCGCGGCGTTGCGATGATGATCGAAGCGGAGCACATGTGCATGTCACTGCGCGGTGTCGAGAAGCCTGGCGCGCTGACTGTGACGACGCATTTCACGGGTGCGTTCCGCGAGGACGCCGGCGAACAAGTCCGTTTCATGACCATGCTGCGCGGCGCGCAGCGGTAAGTTCTCGACCGCGTTTATTGAATCGCTCGTTCGTCCTAAGGCGCGCGCCGCAGACGGCGGAACGCAGGAGCTGTCCTTGGCCTCGTCCACGCACGACATCGAAGAAGGTCTGGCGTTCAAACCCAAATTCGACGCCGACGGTCTCATCACGGCGGTCGTAACCGATGCTAAATCGGGCGACGTGCTGATGGTTGCGCACATGAACGAAGACGCGTTGCGCAAGACCGTCGCCGACGGAGAAGCCTGGTATTACAGCCGTTCGCGCAAGACGATCTGGAAGAAGGGCGAGACCTCCGGGCATGTCCAGCGGGTCATCGAACTGCGGATCGATTGCGATCAGGACGCAGTCTGGCTGAAGGTCGATCAGCAAGGGAAGGGCGCTTGCCACACCGGAAGACGTTCGTGTTTTTACCGCGCGCTGCCGCTCGGCAAGGGTGCCGTGACGCTTGAATTCCGCGACGCGGACGAAAAGTTCGATCCCGAGGCGGTCTACAAGAAGTAGCTCATCGTCGTCCGCGAATACGGATGACCCTCAGGCTTTGTGGCTCGCCAGCAAGGCCTGCGCGCGCACAAGGTGAGGCCGGTCGTACATTTTTCCGTCAATTCCAACGGCGCCGGCGCCGGGCAGCGCGGCAAAGGCTGCGACCACGGCTTTCGCTTTCTCGATTTCCGCCGCTGTGGGTGTGAACACCTCATTGATCACCGGGACCTGGGCCGGATGAATGGCGAGGCGGCCTGTAAAGCCATCGCGACGGGCGGCCTCGGTGTCACGTCGCAAGCCATCCGAATTCCGGAAATCGACGTACACGGTTTCAATCGCCGGCAACTTTGCCGCGGCCGCGGCGTAGAGACAGACCGATCGCGCGAGCCGGTAGGGCTCGGTCAGGTGACCCTGCGCGTCCCGGTTGGCCGTTGCCCCCAGTTCAGCCGATAAATCTTCGGGCCCCCAGGTCAGGCCGATCAGCCGTTCACTGGCGGCACGAAACGTTCCCGCGGCGAAAAGGCCCGCAGCCGTTTCCACGGCTTGCGCGAGGATCTTGATTTGTCCCTCGGGCAGCCCCGCGATCGCTTCGCGTGTGGTGAGCTTGGCATCGAGGTGTACGACGCTTGTCGCGCCTTCGGCCTTCGGAAAGACGATGGCATCCGGCTGGCCTAGCACGATTGCGTCGAGATCGGCATCCGTCATGCCGGTATCCAGCCCGTTGATCCGTACCAGGAGGCGCGGGCGTTGTTTTGTCGCAGAAGCCTGCTTGAGGAATTCCAATGTCGCTGTACGCGCAAAGGTTTTTCGCTCTGGCGTGATCGAATCCTCCAGATCGATGATGACGGCGTCGGCGCCACTTGCCATTGCTTTATCGAGTTTGGAGCCGCCGTCGGCGGGAACGAACAGAAGCGAACGCATAGACCCGTCCTTGCTGAAGTTTTGCAATTTAGCCCAGATAGCGCGGGGGTGCGCGGTTTTGGCGCGGGAATTAACGCAGCATGATGGGGTACGGATTCAGGGCAGGTATTACCCATGCAAAACAAGACGCTGATAACACTTTCGGCTGCCCTGTTCACGGCCGGTCTCGCCACCAGTGCGGTCGCCCAGGCCCCGGCGCAACCGGCGGCGCAGCAACCGATGTTCGCGACCACCAAGGTCGAGGGCACGGATAATGTCTATGTCTTCCGCTACCAAAACCATCAGGCGATGTTCATCGTGCGTCACCGATCCAATCAGTTACGGACGGCCGCAGGCGGCAAAAGCCTACCTGGATGAGATCCGCAAGATTACCCAGGCCCCGATCAAGTACCTGATCTATAGTCACCACCACTACGATCACATCGCCGGCGGCAAGGTGTTCAAGGATGCCGGCGCCACCGTGGTTTCGCACCGCCGTGCCAAGGAGCGGCTCGCGCAGCTCAAGGCCCCCGACGTCGTCATTCCCTATCAGGTCGTCGACGGCAAGCGCACGATCAAGCTCGGGGGCACGACCCTCGACCTCATCTTCACGGGTCGCAATCATTCGGACTCTTCGATCGTCATGCTGTTGCCGAAAGAAAAGATCTTGTTTGCGGTGGACTTCAATTCGCTCGGCGCGGTGCCGTCGCGGCTCGCGGTGAACGACTCTTATCCGACCGAATGGGAAGCATCGCTGAAAAAGACGCTGGCGCTCGGCTGAGAGCGGATGATCCTCGGCCATCCTGGTCCGAGTGGAATGTTCACCGCTGGTGCGGATATTACGGCCGCGACATCTAAGATATCACGTGAAGAAAATCCGGGCCCGGCATCAAGCCGGGCCTTTTTTATTTCGGACGCATCAGCATGAAGGCCTGGCGGTGACATTCGGCGACCAGGGTGCCGTCCTGCTTGAAGGCCTTGTGATGGAATTCGACGATGCCGGCGCCCGGGCGGGATTTCGATTCCCGCTTGCTGATGACTTTCGTCGTGCAGTGAATGGTATCGCCTTCAAACAGCGGATTGGGGAATTTGACGTCGGTCATGCCGAGATTGGCGATGGTGGTGCCAACCGTCATGTCCGACACCTGGATGCCGATCATCAATCCGAGCGTGAACAGCGAGTTCATCAAGGGCTGGCCCCAGTCGGTCTCGGTCTCGCAGAAATGACGATCGATGTGCAGCGGCTGCGGATTGAGCGTCATGTTGGAGAACAACATGTTGTCCATCTGCGTCACGGTCCGCGTGTAGCGATGCTCGTAGGTCTTGCCGACCTCGAAATCCTCGAAATAGAGGCCACCGCGCTTGTGTCGCTGGATCGTTTCAACCATCGATTCCTCCGGAAAATCATTCGCAAAGAGGGGTTTGGGAACCGCCTTTACCGTTCGTTTACCATAATTCCCCCATGCTCGGCAGGCTGGCCGGGGAACGTTTGCGTCCGCGTCAATCACACGCTGATTGGCCACCACGTTGATGATGCGCTGATAGAGCCCTTTGGCTGAAATCGGCTTGCAGAGAAATTCAGTGACGCCGGCATCGCGCGCTGCCATCACGCGTTTTTTCTCGGAATGACCCGTGAGCATGATGATCGCCACGTAAGGATTGGCGTTGGCGCCGGGCTGGCGGATCATCTGCATGAATTCAAGCCCGTCGAAGATCGGCATCGCCCAGTCGGCGATGACGATGTCGGGGAGATAGTGGGTGAACGCTTCCAGCCCCGCCGCGCCGTCTTCCGCTTCATAGACTTCTCGCGCGCCGAAACCATGTAGCAGCGTGCGCAGAATGCGGCGCATGTGCGTATTGTCGTCAATGACGAGGAAACGCAAGCGGTTGAAATCGATGCGAACCATGGCGCCCCGGCTTCGAGCGCACTTAGAGCCCGATACCACCGTATGAAGCTAACGGGGCGTCGTTAACGAATGGTTTAGCATAGTGTTGCCGGGCGCGCGTTATTCCTTCAAAAGCGCCGCCATGATCCGCTCGCGTGTCAGCGGCAGATCGCGAATGCGGGCACCGAGGGCATGCGAAACCGCGTTGCCGATCGCGGCCGCGGTCGGTCCGGCGGTGACTTCGCCGACGCCGAGCGGAACTTCATCTTTGGTGTTGATCAGTTCGATGTCGATTTCCGGCACTTCGCTGAACGTCAGGACCGGGTAGGTTTCCCAGTCGAACGACGCGACGCCGTTGTCGAAACGAACCTGTTCCTTCAGTACCCAGCTTGCCGACTGGATAATCCCGCCCTCAAGCTGATTGATGACGCCATCAGGATTGACGACCAGGCCGGCGTCGGTCGCACACCAGACGTGATGCAAGGTGATTGCCTCGTCGACCGAAAGCTCGACGACCACGGCGGAATAGGCGGCGCGGTTCTTATAGCGTGCGAACGCGATGCCGCGGCCGCGACCGGTGCCCCCCGCAGAGCCCGCCTTCCATTTTGCCATGCCGGCGACCTTTTCGATCGCCGCGCGGGCGCGTGCATCGGCGGTGATAGAGAGGCGATATTGCACGGGATCCTGGCCGGCATGTTCGGCGAGCTCATCGATGCAGCATTCAAGCGCAAATACGTTGGACGTTGCGCCAAGTCCGCGCAGCGCCGAGGTGCGCACGGGCGCCTCGGTCACCAGATGATGGAGCATACGCTTGGCGGGAATGTCATAGAGTGGCTCGCCATTGCGGGTCGCGCCGCCGCCATTGGCCTCCGGCACATCGTTCGGCGGTGGTTCCGGCGGCGGATCGGGCAAGGCGAGGGCGCCGAGCAGATTTCCGCCGGCGCCGGGACGCTGATTGTGCGTGGGACTCCAGATTTCCTGCGTCCAGTCGGAAGGCTTCCCGGCCTCATCGAGCAGTGCACGAACCTTGACGACCATCGCCGGCGTCTTCGGCTCGTAGATGAATTCTTCCTCGCGCCGCCAGCGCACGCGGATCGGCTGGCCCGGCTTCTGCATGGCGATGATGGCGGCGTCCGCGGCGGCGTCGTCCGCGCCGTTGTGGCCATAACAGCCTGAGCCCTGCATATGATGAACGACGATCGAGGTTGGCTCGAGCTTCAGTGTTTTCGCCAGGGCCGCGCGCAGCGGATAGACGCCCTGGCAGTGCGTCCACACCGTCAACTGTCCGTCCTTGTAGAGCGCAAGACCGCACGAGGGCGAGATCGAAGCGTGCGCGAGATATCCGCGCGTATAGGTTCTTTCGAAGCGTTCCCTGCCTTTGGGATCGGCCGGCTCAGCCCCGAAGGTCCGATCGAGGGCCGGTCTCTGCAACAGCCAGTTGGCCTCCTGCTGTGTCGGTGTCGGGGCTTCGACGTTCTGCCAGATCACACGGTTCACCGCGGCAGCGCCCGCCGCTTCCACCGCAGTCTCAGTGTCGCCGAGAATTGCGAGAAAGTTTCCGTTGCGGACGAATTCGACGGGGCCTTTGGCCGCGCGGCGAATTGCATTTTCGTCGACCGAGCCGATTGTCGCCCCGCGGTTCGGCTGGCGGACGACGCGCGCGTGAACCATGCCGTCGATCTGCATGTCGTGAATGAAGGCGCTTTCGCCGAAAACCTTTGCCGGCAGATCGAGGCGGGCGCTGCTCGCGCCGATGGTCGTGAGATCGCCGACGGCCTTACGCGCTGCGGCGCCGGTTGCCTTGATTGCAAGATCGACCGCGCCCGCAAGCGTCCAGTAGTCCTGTCCGGTCGACTTGCCGTTGCGATAAATGCTGCCGTCGCGGACGGATAATTCGCTC
Organism: Pseudolabrys sp.; assembly: GCA_036519515.1. Lineage (GTDB taxonomy): Bacteria > Pseudomonadota > Alphaproteobacteria > Rhizobiales > Xanthobacteraceae > Pseudolabrys. Next base: position 34,108 of record DATDLC010000021.1, read on the forward strand.
ACCTTGCAGGCAAGCACTTTCGCGGCCTGATCGAGAAACAGCGCGCGAACTTCGGCCAGCGCCTGCCGCAGCGCCACGCCACCGAACTGGATCGATTGACTGCCGGCGGTGTAGCCCTCGTTCGGCGCTTTTTCCGTGTCGCCGGAGCGGATGGTAATGCGCTCCATGGCGACGTCGAGCTCGTCTGCCGCGATCTGCGCCATCGCGGTGAGCACGCCCTGGCCAAGCTCGACCCGGCCGGTGAGTACGGTCACCTTGCCCGCCGATGGAAAAGCCACCCAGCGGTCGAGATTGGGATTGTCGTTGAGCGGGCCGGGAAGGGGAGCGTTCATCCTGCCGCTCCTGCGCGGATGACGGCTGCCGCCTTTTCGATCGCACGCATGATGCGATTATGCGAACCGCAGCGGCAGATATTGCCGTCGAGCGCCCGCGCAATCTCGACCCGCGATGGCTTCGGGTTCTTGTCCAGCAGCGCCTTGGCCGAGATCAAAATCCCGGACAGGCAATAGCCGCATTGTCCGGCCTGCTCGTCGAGAAAGGCCTTCTGCAACGGATGTGGGCGCGCGGCATTGCCGAGACCTTCGACGGTGACGACCTGCTTCCCGGCGACACTCCAGGCCGGTTTGGTGCAGCATTTTTCCGGCGCGCCGTCGATCAGCACCATGCAGCACCCGCACTGCTCGAGCCCGCAGCCAAAGCGCGTGCCCATCAGGCCGAGTTCGTTGCGCAGGACATCGAGCAGCGGCGTTTCTTCGTTGTCGAGCGACACGCTAACTGCTTTGCCGTTGACAGTGAAAGCGAAGGATTGACTCACGTTCGTTAATCTCCGCCGTCATGCCCGGCCTTGTGCCGAGCATCCACGTCTTTTTTCAAATTAGAAAGTCGTGGATGGCCGGGACAAGCCCGGCCATGACGAAACTCAGAAATTTGGAAGCGAATTGACATTCAGAAACCGAACTGCTCGCGCAGAATGCGCTCGTCGAGATTGTGGCCCGGATCGAACAACATGTTGATCGAAATATTATGGTCCATGGAGATATCGACGCTGCGCACAGACCGCACCTCATCATGGTCGGCAACGGCTGCGACCGGACGCTTCTCGGCGTCCATGACCTCGATCGTGACCTTCGCCTTGTTCGGTAAAAGTGCGCCGCGCCATCGCCGAGGGCGAAACGGACTGATAGCGGTAAGCGCGAGTAGCGGCGCATTGATCGGAATAATCGGCCCCTGCGCCGACAGATTGTAGGCGGTTGAGCCCGCCGGCGTTGCGACCAGAACGCCGTCGGCGATGAGTTCGGCAAGTCGTTCCTGGCCATCGATCAAGATGCGCAGGTGCGCCGCCTGTGCGCTCTGACGGAATAGCGACACCTCGTTGATCGCCCGGTGCTCGTGAACCTGCCCTTGCGTATCGCGGGCCTGCATGACCAGCGGGTGGATGACGGTGATGTGCGCATTGGTCAGCCGTTCGGTCAGGCTTTCCTCGACGAATTCGTTCATGAGGAAGCCGACCGTGCCGCGATGCATGCCGTAGATAGGCTTGCCGGATTTCATGAACTTATGCAGGGTCTGCAGCATCAATCCGTCGCCGCCGAGTGCGACAATCACATCGGCTTTTGCGGGGTCGGCGTTGCCGTAGCGTTTTTCGAGCCGCGCATAGGCCTCACGCGCTTCCGGCGTATGGCTCGCGACAAAGGCGATATGCTGAAAACGCTTGAGCTGGCTGCTCATAAGGGGACCTGACGATGGAACGCGCGGTGCTCGTCTATACGACTTGGCCATCGATTGTCGAGGCGGAGCGAGCGGGGCGGATGATTGTCGAGCGTCGGCTGGCCGCTTGCGTCAATATCCTGCCGGGAATGGTCTCGCATTACTGGTGGGAGGGCAAAATCGAGCGGGCCGAAGAGGTCGTCATGTTCATCAAGACCCGTGCCTCGATGGCCGAGCCCGTGCGCGGGGCCGTCAAAGAACTTCACACTTATACCTCGCCGGCTTTCATGGTCCTGCCGGTGGAAAGCCTCGATCCCGATTATCACGCCTGGATCGTGCGGGAGAGCGCCCGATAGCATCATGCCCGGCACTTGGCCGGGCATGACGATTGGAAAGCGACAACGATCTGTCAGTACGTTGCCTTGCCGTCGATCACATCTTTCAGCTGGCGATACTCTTCGCAGTTGGTGTTACCGCAGATCAGCTGGACCTTCTGCAGGTCTTCGAGCGCCTTCAGCCGATTGCCCTGCTCCATTTGCCACATGCCGTAGTAGGACCAGGTGCGCACATGGTTCGGGTCGGCTTTGAGCGCCGCCTCGTACCAGATCTTCGACTGCTCATAGTCGCCCATCTTGCGGTTGGCGTAGCCGATGTAATTGGCGACATCGGGATGTTCATCGTGGCCAAGTGCGTGCATCGCGGCGATGCCGGCTTCATACTTGCCGTCGAGAATGAGCTGGCGGGCGTCGCGATAGTCGCGCAGGAAATTCTCCTGGGCCTGCTGCTGTTGCTGCTGCTCGATGACGTTGTTGTCCTTCTTTTTCTTTTTCTTCTTGCTGCCGTCATCGGCCGGGGGAGGACTGTCGGTCCCCATTGCGTACACGGTCACCGGCTTCATGCTGACGGCAGTCACGAGCAGTGCGGCGGCAGCGAACACACCGACGCGGCGAAGGGCCTTTATCAAGGTCATGGTGATCTCCTGCAAAAAACCGGCGTCACAATACGGCAAAGCCGGCGGATACGAAAAAAACAATCCGTGATTGGCATCTAGTCCCTGATACGGGAGAATAACAAGATCGTGAAACGGGGGCACGTAGGCGCGTCGCAACAGCCTGGCTTGACTTACCTCCACGTTCAAGGGAACATTTTACGGTGCTGGTTCCCCGGGTGATTCCGGGGACGAAAGAGGGAACACGGACTCTACGAATTCGAGCCGTCGAATTTGCAGCAATCCGTGGCTGCCCCCGCAACTGTGAGCGGCGAGCCTCAGGTCCAACACGGCCACTGGGAAACTGGGAAGGCCGGACCACGAGGCAACGACCCGCGAGCCAGGAGACCTGCCAGCGCAGTCACCCAACCGGTGGACGGGGTGTCCATACGGAGCGGTCTTTCGCAGCGGTGACGGCAAATGCCGGTGCGAAGGCCGTGAGAGGAAAATCTCCCACGACATTCCGCACATGAGGTCGGTCTTTTGGCGACCCAATGTGCCCTTCGCATCGGACTTGGTCTTCACCGATGCGTTCGCGATTGCGCGAACGCGAACGAAGGAACGTGTGTCATGGGAAATGAATTCCGCTTCGCGAGTGTAGCGCTGGTCTTGGGCGCGTGCATCGCGTCGCCTGCAAACGGGCAGGACAATACGAGAAATAACAGCGTCGTCCTGCCTCCGATCGACGTCACATCGAGCCGCATCGGCACCGGCATCGTCGGTACGTCCACCACTGTCATTACCGCTGACGAGATCGCCGGCGCGCCGGAGATGACGCTGCAGGAGATTCTGTCGCGGGAAGCCGGAATCCAGACCGTCAGCCTGTTCGGCGGCGTCAACGGCACCGCCTCGACGGTCGACGTGCGCGGCTTCGGTGTGACGTCGCCGTCGAACGTGCTGGTGCTGGTGGACGGACGGCGTTTCAACGATTCGGACCTCACCGGGTTCGACTTCAGCCTGATCCCGCGCAACAGCATCGATCGAATCGAAATCACCCGGGGCAACAGCGGCGGAGTGCTTTACGGCGACGGCGCGGTCGGCGGCGTGATCAACATCGTCACCAAGAACGGCATCGGCCAAGCGCCGAATGCGCGCATTGAGGGCGCATTCGGCTCACTCAGGACTGGAGAAGCGAAGATTTCAGCCAGCGGATCCTACAAAGGCTTCTCAAGTGCCGCATTCGGCAATGCCTTCCAGTCGGACGGCTATCGCGACCACAATCTGACCATCCAGGAGCAGGGCGTCGGGGACTTTCGCTATCGTATGAACGAAGGCAGCGTGTTCTTCAATATTTCAGGTGACAATCTGCGGCAGCAGCTGCCGGGGCCGCGCAATATCGCCAACGGACCTTTCGTCGGGAATTTCAACGAATATGTGACCGACCGGCGCGGCACCAATACCCCGCTCGATTTCGGCAACAGGCAGAACGTTGCGGTGCGGGGCGGCATCACGCGCAATCTGTGGAACGGTGCCGAGCTGATCGTCGATGGCAGCGTGCGGCAGAAAGATACCCAGTTTGCGAGCTTCGCACCACTCAACGGTTTCCTCCCGCTGAACATCCCGACGTCCTACAATGAAACCGAATTGACCACGATGTCGATGACGCCACGCGTCAATATCGATCAGGCGTTCGGCGACGTGCGTGCGACGATGATCGCCGGCGTCGATGTATACAAGACGAAATACGAATCGGATCGTGCCGCTTTTCAGGGCGCGCGGCCAAATCATCTCTATGACATGAACCAGACCACGATTGGCGGCTATGCGTTGCCGACCTTCACATTGTACAACAACACCGACGTGGCCGCGGGCGCGCGCCTGCAATACAATTCATTTCACGCGCGCGACAATTTCGATCCGACCGCGCCGGTCGGTCCGCTCGGTGCCAATCCGCAGGGATTGCCGCTCGACACAAGCGAGACGGATCACGCCCTGCATATCGGGGTCGAGCACCGCTTCAACCCCGTCTTTGCGGTCTTTGCGCGCGCCGCCCACACCTTCCGACTACCGAACATCGACGAACGTGTCGGAATGGCGCCGGTGCTGACCGTGACCAATTTCAACCTGCGCACGCAACAATCTAACGACTACGAAGGCGGCATCCGCGTGCGCTGGAACGGGTTCAGTCTGCAGTCGAGCGCGTACAACATGTATCTCACGGACGAATTGCATTTCAGTCCGATTACCTTCGCCAACACCAATCTCGATCCGACGCATCGCTACGGGGTGGAAAACGCTGCGCTCTACCAGCTCACCGAGAACGTTCTGCTCAAGGGCACGCTGAGCTATACGCGCGCGGTGTTCCGTTCGGGGCCGTTCGCCGGCAACGATGTGCCCGAGGTGGCGCGCTGGAGCGGGAGCGCGGGCGTGAGCTGGAACATCTACCAAAAGTACCTGGTGTTTGATGGCGTCCTTCGCTTTGTCGGCAAACGGTTCATGGATGGTGACGAGGCCAATACCGGAGCTCTGATGGTGCCGGCGCACACCGTCGTCGATCTGCGTCTCGGCGGCGAGGGTGAGCGGCTCTTCTGGGCACTTTCGGTGCAGAACGTGTTCAACCAGCTCTATTTCGACTACGGGCTCGACACGAGCTTTCCGGGAAATCAGTTCTTCTCGGTCTATCCGCTGCCGGGCCGCACGGTCCTGCTGCGGGCTGGCGCAAAATTCTAACGAAGCAGCGCCGTTTACAGCGGCTGCCACTCGACCGGCACGAGTTCGTAGCCGGTCGCGGTCTTGATCATGTGGCCGCATGCAGGGAAAGGGAAATGATAGGCCTGGACCAGCATGCGGTCGGCGACAACGCGATCGAGTATTTGCCGGCGCGCCGCGACGGCCTGCGGCCCATCCATGTCGAAGCTGGGCTGCCAGTCGGGGTGACGCGCAAACAGGTAAGGATTACGCACGGTGTCGCTCATCGCGAGCATCGACTGATTGCCTGAATGAATAGCGAAAGCGGTATGTCCGGGCGTGTGGCCAAAGGCGGGCACCGAAACAATTCCGGGCGCGACCTCACCGCCCGGCGTGAAGCGCCGCACGTCGCCGGCGATGTCCTTGAAGATGCGCCGCGCGTTGAGAAAGTAGCGTTTCACCGCGCCTTGCGCCGGTCCCATATTGGCGTCGTTCATCCAGAAGGTCCATTCGGGCTCCGGCACGAGGATCTCGGCATTCGGAAAAACCTTTTCGTCGTCCTTGGTCTTGATGCCGTCGATGTGATCCGGATGAAAATGCGAGATCAAGATCGTGTCGATCGCCTTTGGATCGACGCCGGCAACCTTGAGGTTGTCGAGCATGCTACCGGCCGTGTCGGCGATCTGACCGGCGGTTCCGGTGTCGATCAAAACGACCTTCGTTCCCGTATTCACCAACAGCGCTGTGAAGGATATCGGCAATACGCTCGGCGGCAGGAACGCCGCCGCGAGCGCTTGATTGACTTCGGCGCCGCTGGCGTTGCGCACAAATTTGTCATCGATCGGCAGATACCAGATGCCGTCGAAAAGCGCAGTGAGCTGGAAATCGCCGAGCCTGAAGCGATAAACGCCCGGTCCTTGCGCGCCGGCGAAAGGCGCGATGGCCCCCGCCGGCATCGCAAAAGCGGCGCCAGCTAAAGCAGATGCTGTGAGGAGCGAGCGGCGGGAAACTTGGTGCATGATCTCCCGTCTCTCAGTTGAGCAAGGCGGATTTTCGGCGGGTCTCAGTGAGGAACACCGCTTGCCCGATTTTATTCGAGCGGTCAGTTCTGGTCGGCCTTGATGTTGTTGTCCTTCACCACCTTGCCCCAGGTCTGCATCTGGTTGCTGACGAAGGCCCGCTCGGCCTCCGCGCCGCCAAGGGTCAACGTCACCTGTTGGGTTTCGACCAGCTGTTTGGCGATGCGCTCCTCGCGCAAGGTCGCCGCCATCTCGTTGCCGAAACGCTCGACGATGTTTTTCGGCGTGCCGGCCGGCGCGAAGATGCCCCACCACGCATAGGCTTCGAAACCGGGGAAACCGCTCTCGGCGACAGTCGGCACCTTTGCGATGAATTGATTGCGCTCTTTCCCGGTTTGCACGATCGGACGAATTGTGCCGGCCTCGACCTGCGGCATCGACAAAGCGGTGCTGCCGACGAGAAGATCGACGTGGCCGGCGAGCGCATCGTTCATCGCCGGGCCGCCGCCGCGATAGGGCACATGCGTCAGTTTTACGCCGGCGCGCTGCGACAGCAACGCCATGGCTAGATGCCCGACGCTTCCGCTGCCGACCGAGCCGTAGCTCACTTTGCCCGGATTTTCCTTCGCGAAGGAAATCACGTCAGCCAGCGTCTTGTACGGCTTGGCCGTTGAAGTGGTGATCATGTAGGGCGCGGTGCCAATCAGCAGCACCGGATCGAGATCCTTCTCGCTGTCGTAGGGCAGGGAGGGCAGCACGAAGGGATTTGCGGCGTGGTTGTCGAACACCGCGAGCCATGTGTTGCCGTCGGGGGGTGATTTCACGACCGCCGCGGTTCCGACGCTGCCGGATGCTCCGGACCGGTTCTCGATCACGATCGTGGCGCCAAGGCGCTGCTGGAGCCCCGGCTGCACCAGCCGCATGATGGCGTCCGTCGATCCGCCGGGCGGGTAGGCGACGACGATGCGCACTGGGCCGGAGGGCCATGATTGGGCGCGTGCCACGAAGGGCGCAGCCAATGGCGCGGCCATGCCGGCGAGCACGAGTGTCCGACGCGTGAGTGTCATGAATTCTCCCCGGGTTATTCTTATGGGCGCCGAGCATACATTTGTTCGGCGCATAGCGCATCGGGGCGATAAGGTGTTACCGCTATGACGGGGCGGAAGCAGGGGATCGAGCGAATGGGACTGGTGGCGTTGTTGGTGGCGGTTTTGCTCGCCGGTTGCACCTCCAATATCGAACCGAGCGCGTCTGAATTGAAGGCACGCTGGGATGCCGAGAACGTTTATCCGCAACGGTACCGGCAAGATGTGCTGGCTTTCCTGCGCACCTATCTCAACGATCCGTCGCATGTTCGCGGCGCCGCCATCTCTCAGCCGCAGCTCAAATATGTCGGCCCCGGAGATCGATACCTCGCGTGTGTTCGTTATGACGCCCGCAACACCGACGGAAAATATCTGGGATCAAAAGACGGCGTGGCCATCTATGTGGGCGGCAAGCTCGACCGGTTCTTCGATACGCCGAGGGATGTGCGCGAACTCTGCAAGGAAATGGCCTACGCACCGTTTCCGGAACTGGAACGGCTCACGCGTTAGCGCGCGAAAGTACAACAACCGCCGGGCTGAGGGAGCTCGGCGGCGCAACTTAGACAGACAAGCCGGTAGTCAGCTCGGACGTCTCAGGTCACTTGACCTTGAGGTTCTCCGCGGACGTCTTCCCGCGGTTCTCGACGAGTTCGTACTGAACGGTCTGACCCTCGTTCAGAGTGCTAAGTCCGGCGCGTTCAACGGCCGAGATGTGAACGAACACATCCTTCCCGCCTTCTTGGGGCTGGATGAAGCCATAGCCCTTCGTCGGATTGAACCACTTTACGGTGCCCTGAGGCATGCTAGATCTCCGAAGTATTACCAACGCCACAGTTTGCCACAGTCCTCAAGCCGCGAACAAGGCCGCCCGGACGCGACTTTCGGGATATTTTTGCGATTTTCAATTGCCCAATTCCGATGCCGGGCGTCGCGTTAACGAATTTTACTAGGGACAAAAAGTCGCTTCGATTATGGTCATCTTCGCCTTCTCGATGTGTGCAAAAAGCTGTCCGCAAAGGTCAAAAAGGTCACTGGATGCACCGTGTGGCGAATCCATAGACGGGGTCTATAACCGGAGTTCCCCGATTGTCGGTTTGCCCCGGTTTACGGTTATCCAGGGCGTTGATCTCTAGAGGTATCCAGAACCGCTCGTCCTCCCGTGTGGCCCGTGAGACCCGTTAAATGACAATTGGATTTTCGAATACCCTTGCGCGCATTCCGGTTGTCGACGTTCGTGAGGGCGGGGCGGTTCGCCACGCCGCAGAAGGACGCGAACGCGCGCGGGCGCTGCGCGACAACTGCGTTGGCTGGCTTCCGCGCATTGCTGCGGGCCTGCTGCCGACGATGGACCGGATGACACGCCTCTGGCTTCAGCGGTCCCGTTCGCCTTATGCAGCGGAAATTCATGCCATTGCAGCTGAACTCGGTTTCTCCGGGATCTGGTTTCTCAACGGCTGTTATCAGTGGGGCTGCACAGCGCTTGCCCGCGAACAGAACGACAAGCCGTGGCTTGTCCGGACACTCGATTGGCCCTTTCCGGGGCTCGGACGTCACGTCGAGGTGGCACGGATGCGAGGCAGCGCCGGCGACTTCGACAGCGTGACCTGGCCGGGCTACGCGGGGGTTCTCACGGCGTCAGCCCGCGGACGCTTTGCCGCCTGCATCAACCAGGCACCGATGTGGCGGCGCACGCGGCGGCCGTGGCTGCGCCCCTGTGATCTCGCCCTAAACGCGTTGCAGACATGGCAGGTCCGCTCCATTCCACCCGATCATCTCCTGCGTGAGGTGTTTGAGACTTGTGAAACTTTCGGCCAGGCAAGGCATCGCCTGGAAAGCACGCCGATCGCCCGGCCAGCGATTTTTGTATTGATCGGTTGCCGCCTCGGCGAACGGTGCGTGATCGAGCGCACGGAGGACAACTTCGTCAGCCGGGACGATGAGACCGTCGCCGCGAATGATTGGTTGCGAAGCGGCTTGCCCTGGGAACCACGAGTCGCTGCCGAGGCGACATTCACGCGCACATCGTCCGAAGCGATGGAGAACAGCCGCACGAGACGCGAGCGCATTGCGACCTCGTCTTCTTCATTTGGCGCCGACGAATTCGGGTGGGTCTTACCTCCGGTTCTCAATTCACAGACTAGGCTCGCAGTCGAAATGTGTCCCGCGATCGGGGCGCTCCGGGTGATCGGTTACGAGCAGGTGAAGGGGCAAGACACGCCCGAGCCGGTCGCGCAGATTTACGACGCGGCGGCCGTCTGACTAAATAAGCAAGCGACCGACTTAGCCCCAGGGACTGGGTCGGCTCCACGGTCCACCTGCGGGCGGAGCGGGCGCGCGCACGAAAGAGCCGCGGCCCATCTCCGCGGCGAGCTGTTCCAGAGCCGCGATGCGATTTTCTGTTGCTGGATGCGTTGCAAAGAGATTGTCCATGCGCGCCCCTGACAGCGGATTGACGATGAACAGATGCGCGGTCGCCGGGTTGTGCTCGGCGGGAACATTCTCGATCGCATGCGCTCCCGCGTCGAGCTTGGCCAGCGCGCCGGCAAGTCCGGCGGGATTTCCGCTGATCCTTGCGCCCATATTGTCCGCGGCATATTCGCGTGTGCGGCTGATCGCCATCTGAACGAGCATTGCGGCAAGCGGTGCGAGCACGACCATCAGCAATGTTCCTATGATGCCCATGCCGCTGTTGCCGTTACTGTCGCGATGGCCGCCGCCGAAAAACATCCCGAACTGCGCCAGCATCGAGATGGCGCCGGCGATCGTCGCCGTGACCGTCATGAGAAGTGTATCGTGATTCTTAATGTGAGCGAGCTCGTGCGAAATGACGCCCGCAAGCTCGTCGCGCGAAAGCATCTCGAGCAACCCGGTTGTGACGGCGACTGCTGCGTTCTGCGGATTTCGCCCGGTTGCGAACGCATTCGGCTGGGGATTGTCCATGACAAAGACGCGCGGCATCGGCAGTCCCGCGCGTCGGGCCAGTTCAGCCACTATGTGAACGAGTTCGGGCGCCGTGCGTTCGTCGACCTCGTGGGCGCCTTGCGTCGACAACACGAGCCGGTCGGCATTCCAGTAGGCCAAGAAATTGGTCACGGCGGCGAAAAGAAACGCGATCAATGCACCGGTGGGGCCGCCGATCAGGTAGCCCACCAGCATGAATAAGGCCGTTAGCCCGGCGAGCAGAATTGCTGTGCGCAAGTAGCTCATGGTCACCCCAGATGGTTCGCAACACGTGCGGCAGCGATATGGGAAACCGCAAAAGCAATACAAGCAAGCTGCCAAATAACCGCACCGCCGTGGTGAGCCGGATCGCCATAAGCGGTATGCCGGAACCGCGGCGCGGAACCGCAGTGGCTTTTCACCGGTCCGTAACGAACAACGGCATTCCGCCGACGGGACGCAAAGTGACCCGTGCCACAGGCTTTGGCTTGTGTCCGGAAACGGGGTCAAAGCGAAACGCGCGCACAACCGTTGCAAGTATTGTGGCGGCTTCGAGCATCGCAAATCCCCCTCCGATGCAGACACGCGGTCCGCCGCCGAAAGGCAAAAAGGCAAAGCGCGGGCGTGTCTTCACCTGATCTGGCGCAAAGCGATCGGGATCGAATGCATCGGGGTTGCCCCAGAGACCAGCGTTCCGATGCAGCGCGAAGACGGGAATGTGGACCCGCGTGCCTGCGGGGAACTGCATGCCGCCGATCTTGACTGCAGTCTTTGAGATCCGGGCGATGCCGGGGGCGGGCGGGAATAACCGCATCGCCTCCTGGATAACCTGGCGGCAAAACGACAGGCTCTCGACGTGTGTCGCATCGATCGTCTGATCTTCCGCCACTGAACTGACTTCATCAAATACGCGTTGTTGGGTGGCCTGGTCCTTGGCCAGGAGCCAGAGCGTCCACGTCAGCGCGACGGCGGTGGTCTCATGGCCCGCGGTGATGAAGGTGAGCAGATTGGCCACGATCTCGTCGACGCTCATGCTTCGTCCGGTTTCGGGATCGCGGGCGGCGCGCAACAGGTTGAGCAAATCGGGCTGCGAGCATTGAGTGGAGTACCTCGCCTCGACGATCCGGCGTATGTCCCGATGCAAGAAATCGCGCGACCGCATCGCCCGACGTCGATGCGGGTAGGGCATCCATTCGGGAATCGAAAACATGACGTAGATGATGTGCCACGGGATCGTATCGAAATTGTCCGTCAGGGCGCGGCTATATCGTTCCGCATCGAGACTTGCCGAGCCGCCCAGCATCGCCTCGACGATGATCTCGAACGTCGTGCGGGTCATCGCCGCTGCGGCGTCTGTCGGAACTGCGTGCTGCTCGCCGCGCCAACGATCGACCTGACGCTGTGCCATCGCCGCGAAGATCGGCACGAATGACAGCAGCGCCTCATGTCGGAAAATTGGAGCCACCGCGCGCCGTTGCCAACGCCAGTCGGCGCCCTCCGCGAGAAAGAGCGATGTGTCGCCGATGACAGGCGCGAACGATCGTCGCGTTGTCGGATCACGTCCGAAGGCTTCCGCCTTTTCGACGAGAATGTCCTGAATGATGTCCGGATCGGACACGATCAGCACATCCGACATGCGCGTGCGGAAATGCGTGACGCTCTGATCGTATGCGGAACGGGGAACCGTCTCGATATAATTGCGCATCAACCTGCGCAGGCCCAGCAGGCCGAGCGGGCGTTCAGGCGGCACAAACGGAACGAAATCGGGGTCGATATACACGCGCGTCACCGCATTGGTATTGGGCTTTCTGACTCAAGCGGGTGGCAGAGCTTATTTCTTATTGTGTCCGCTTTTGGTCCTTGGACCGCCGGCGTTGAGGCCAAACCCTGTAGACCAATCGGCTGCGCTTTGTGAAAGCAACGCGACACGCGCTGGACGGGGTACATAGATTAGTGCAAGACCACACGCGGGTTTCTGACCAAACCTTTCAAGGGTATCCCTTGGTTCGATTGCCGTAGTAGGGATCGCCATAACTTGGCCTTGGCGGTCCTATTTTACACCCCAGCAGCTAAAGCGTTACCATCAATAGCGTGCGTTGGCCGCCGGCGAGTTCGGATTATTGATTTTCAGCCATGCTCTTGATGGCCCGGTCCGATAAGCCGACGTGAGCCTCTTGCTCACGTTTTGAAGCAACGGCCCGCCTGACTCACCAGCGGCCTTCTCTGAGTCAATGCGGCCGATTCTAGAAAGCCAACGGAGCCAAAAGACATGAACCAAGACATTAAAGACATCAGCGAAAAAGAACTCACGAAGCTCTATGCCGAATATCAGGCCGGGCTGGGCCGTCCCGTGCCGGCTGTCGTTCATCGCCAGGGCCGTCGCATTCCAGATTGCGTGTCGGCTGAGGATTCTGCGGCTTGGAAATCCCGTTAGAAGCGTCAGAAGTCCCAGGCCGGGCTGCAGATGCCGTATCATCGTCGGCTCAGTAGCCGTGGATAGCTTCACCGCCCGGCCGGCACGTATCGGAACGTCCGCCCAATAAGAAAAATGATCATCGCAAAAATGATGAGGGCCCAGACAGTGCCAAGCTTGGGGACGGGCTGCGTCCAAACGTGGATTGCTAGTCCGACATGAATTAGCGCCGGAATTATCGCCGCCCAGCACAAGACATTCCCAAACCGGGCAGCCATCTTTTACCCTAGCATGCCCCGCCGTGACTCACCCGTGGCCCGCCCGTGCTTTTATTCCGGTCTAGCCGTTCAGTTTCAGGGTAAGCGCCGCGCCTTCTATGGCGAGCGTGGTGCCGTCACCTGGGCGTTCGCCGGTCTCCGTTCTCACAAACGCGATCCAGAAATCACGGCAAGCGCTCTCAAATGAACTTCGGCGCGGATCGTTCCTGTCCACATCCTGTGGGGTCATTATCGATTGTCCTTTTGGTTCTGCAACTCGTCAGGGGGCGATTGTCCGACACATGAACTCGGCAAGTTCGTGAGGCTGGTTCAGACCCCGAGAAGCAGTCCGGGCGTCGCTGCGGCCCCAGTTCATCAATTTGTTGAAGGTCGGCGCCGTCGTCGAGCAGGTGCTGAACGATGTAGGCCGCGACGCGCGTGAAGCCGCTGGAGGCTGTGGTTCGATATGGATTGAATGTCATCGTAGTTTCCCCGTCTGTCTCGGCAGATTGAGGACGTCGCAAACTACGTAGCGAATCGTGGACGCCTTGGATGTTTTGGGGATCACAAGTCGGCAAATAATACTGTGTCACCCCTCAACGGCACCAAAAGAAAAAAGACCGCTGCGCGGGGAGGGCAGCGGTCCTTCTGAAATCCGACGGGCACGTCGGCTGGGCTCGTCGTTGTAATAGTGCTCCGCTGCGCGAATTCAATCTGTGTTGCAGATCACAATATGACGCTTTTTGTACCGGGAATGCCGGGTTCGAACATGACCACAAGGGCCAAATAGTTGAAATATGCACTCGATTTACGTTGTGCCCATGGTGGGTTGGCGCCTACAACCTTTTAGGGGTGCTAGCTGGGGCAGAGCCAATGTTGATTTTGATAGTCTATATTTTGATTGTCGTGGTTGGTGAATCCGTCGTGGTCGGAATCGGTCTAGCCTTGGATCGAACTTTCCCCTTGGCGAGTTTGCCGGTGTCCTTGACGTTATTCTTCGCCGTCCTCGCGTTTGGCTGGCCTCTTGCAGTGCGTTGGACCGAGCCTAAGCACGCTAAGAAAGTAAAACTTGCAGGCTGAATTCGGGCAATCGGATTTTGCCTTCTGTATTGGCCGGCGCGTCCGCACTTCTCGCAACTCAACCGCTCCAGGCCTTTTCGACGAGAATGTCCTGAATGATGTCCGGATCGGACACGATCACCACATCCGACATGCGCGTGCGGAAATGCGGACGCTCTGATCGTATGCGGAAAATTTCTTATTGTGTCCGCTTTTGGTCGTAGATCGGGGTTGATGCGTTACGATGCGTGCGGGGGTCTTCTTGCTGTTCAACTCGCAACCGTTATATTTTTTGCAACGTATACGCGCTCTGGGGTATCGTCCGCTACTTCCCGGATTGCGTCGATGCATCGAGATAAGCATGCATTGGCAGGGGGAGAACTGTTGCGACATGACGCAACATCAAGCCGGATGTACTTGAAAACTAAGCCATTGATTTTCCGGTGTCGGGTGAGAGATTTAAACTCCCGACCAACGGTTTACAAAACCGCCAAGGCTCGTCGATACCATTGGCCAATTGGCAGTCATGTTGCGTTCGTGTCGCGTCCGGTCACGCAGCGCGAATTGCCGCCTCGATGGTCGCCATGTCGGCGCGCGACCCTTTCGATGTCGCCAACCTTGTGGTCTCGCCGCAGGTCACTTATCAACGGGCCGTACTTGAGCGGACACGTGTTGCAAAATTAGCCGCGCCGCCAGTTCGTTACCCGCGATGTTCCAATGGGAGTCGTTTGGACGGTACAGCCTATCGTTGAGCGAGTGGGCGGAGAATTCAGTGAGCAAATCTATATAATCGATCTTGAGTTCCTCGAATCTTGCGCGCAGTAATCTGTTGGGTAGCGTGAAGTCAAAAGATGCTGGAGCAAGCCCTGACGCCACGACTACCCGCGTCTGCAGCGGCTTACTGACCTGCATCTCATCCGGGATCAGTACGATCGTCAAACCAATATTCCGGCTGTCGCATAACCGCTTTATTTCCGAAATGTAGGACAGAGCCGTAGCGAGACAAAATTGTTGCATCGAAACCAAAGCACCGCAGTCGCCTTCAAATGCCCGGTTGTCGCGCCAAAAAATGCTGCTCCTCTTGCGCTCGAGCTCCAAATAGGCATCGTCCGTAAAGTTAGGCCTATTGTCGTCATCATATGTATATGTTTGATTTCCGGTGAAGAACGACTGCCCTTCGAATTTGGTCCAACGGTCCAGAACATACGTGATCAAGGATGCCACGTAAGAATAGCTGATCAATTTCCTTTTGCGGCTCTCCTCGAAATCATTGCCGATGAAAAAAGAAAGGAGGACTCTGTCGGGTTCGAGCGCAAATCCCTCATTGACCAACAAGGATAGATACTCTTTTGGCCCTATGCTCGGAATACCCATGTTGATCAATTCGATATTATGCCCGCTTTGCTTCAGATACTGTTCCACCAAGGTCAGGTAATTGTATTCGTATGGCACGATGCCAAACGCAAAACTATCTCCGATGCCGAGGATGCGGATTGTATCAGCGGCCTTACGCGTGCTGAACTCGACGTCTTTGAAGCCTCTGGAATTGAGGTGAAAATTCCAATCCGGCGCAAATGGCTTACCGCGGAATCGATTGTAGGAATCACTATAAAAGATGGGCAACGGATCAACAGAATTATAAATCCTAAGGCTCACCTCTCCCAACGCGACTGTAATCAATGCAATGATCAGAACGTCTCGACCGACTCTCAAGATGCCTTTTCGTGCTGTCATATAATGGGTCTCGATAAATGACACCGAAGCAGACTACGGCTTTTGCGCGCGTTTCAAAAAAGACCCGAGCTAGACCGGATGAACGTCGCTGTGCGGGGCCTTCTTTTCATGTCCGCTGTTGGGGGTAAAGCGGACATCGCGGTGCAGGCGTGCGCCTTGTCAATCTCTCCATTTCTTCAAGGATCTGAGCGGACGCCTGCACGGGGGATACATAGCGGCGAGCTCTTTGCCCTCGAGATAAATCATTCTAGAAGCAAGCCCCCCATGCCTGCTAATCCAGTGGCGGATTTCCGGGGGATAGACCAACCAAAAAACGTCGGTGCCGAAAGGGTTCCTTAGCCGGAGCGCACCAGATTCTGAGTACGCCGCATGAAAGCCGAGCCGTGCTTTGTTGGTAAAGCAGCGCCGGTTCTGCGCTAACAGACCAAGCGCCAACGTACAAGCAGAGAGGCAGTCCCCGTCGATTACGACGCGCTCACCACTCAGTTGCAGAGACAGATATTTGGCGATGTATTGAGGGATATCACCGCCACCGTCATTTTTGATGAATACTTCGCTTTTGGCTCGATCCGCGTTGCAGGAAATACCCGCAAACACCAGAGCAATCAACAACGCCCACTTTGTAGCCTGCATGGGGGTGCACCCTCAATCTTCTTCTTCTTCGCCATTTCATGCCATCACTAGTTATAAATCGAATATCAATTGAGTATGGCGAAACTAATTTGCGCGTCTTCAAGCGGGGTCCCCTATGAGAAAATTATAGTTGTAATCTGCTCTATGGCCTCTCGCCTTCGGCCTCACGGCTTGCGTAGGCAAGGCTCCCGTTGGTAAGGGCAAAGCTCCGGCTCCGGTTGTTACCAGGGGTTGATTCAATTCGCTCCGCGCTGACACTTTATGCCGCCAACCAATAAGCCCTAGCTGCAAAGCTGGGGCTTCTTGCGTATGTGCGGTGCCTCCGCGTTCCTCGAATTAGGCGATCACCTGCTCGAAATATTCAACGCTGGTCCGACTATGCCAGCGCTCGCAGCGGCAAAAATCCCTCTGCCATCATACCTGCCAAAAAAGACTAGTTGCCCATGGCGTCACTACAGAAGCGCGTGAGTGATCCTGCCCCACCTGACACCGGACCACCACCGGATGAGACTAACGCTGCTATTGATCCTCTTACGCTGGAGAATATGGCTGCACAGACGCAGCCAGAAGCGCCAGCAATCAAGCAACCAACAGAGCCACAGTCTGACGCTAGTGAAGCACTAAAAGTACAAATCTCTGCCTTGCGGGAAGCGGAAGAATTGCAAGGCAAGGAAGCCCGTCGCCGCGATTGGGTTGTGAGAACGCCAGCAGCGCAACAGCACTTTAATGGTCTTGGCGTTCTGCATCATGCTGCAATCAATTCCGGCTTGGTTGATTGCAGCCCCGGATATTTCGATTTTCTGGAGCAAGGGCTAGCCACGCTCGACGCACAAGAGCCAGCGAAAAATCTTGCCAGTGAAATGCACCAACGCCTGCAAGACGAAGCCCGCAAGCAACCTCCGCCTCCGCCGCCACGCACAGACGCAAGCTTCGTGAGCGCACCGGTTAGCCGCAATGTGCCGTCAGGGTCAGGCC
>DATDLC010000022.1:0-21676 GCA_036519515.1 Pseudolabrys sp.
GGCGGCATTGTGGCGGCGAAATGCGTGGACGATCCGGCATTGGCCGACGATTTGCGTCGTGCCGCGCACCGGCAGGCATTGCACATCGGCGGCTGGACGGCGTCCGCTTCAAGACGCGAACTCAAGATGCCGCAGAACGGCAACAAAAGGTCCGCTTTGGGTCATTAGCGGACATTGCGGCACGTCCATACGATGTCCGCTTTACCCTCAAAAGCGGACATCGCGGGAATGTCCGCCAAGTGCCAATAGCGGACATTGAGGGCTTGCCCGTAACGAGCTAAACGAAGTCAGCCTCCAAAACAGGTTACAACGTGATCGTATTTTTTCGCCGCCGTTCAGACGCCTTGGTTACCGCTTCAGTTCTGGTGCGCGCACCTAATTTGCGAAACACGGACTCGACATGGAATTTCACCGTGTGCAACGAAATGTTCAATCGCCGCGCAATGGTTTTGTTGGTATCCCCGTCTGCGATGGCCGAAAGTACTTCAAGCTCGCGAGGCGTCAGAAGCGCATCAATGTCGCCTTCCGGCATGGAGCCAAAGCCAATATCCGTTGCATCTGACGGACGCACAATTAGCCCAACGGCAACTGCTCGCAACGCGGCATCTATTTGCCGCGCGTTGGCGTCGCGGGGCAGCAGGCCAAACGACTCATGGTCGGTGCCGCCGAGCGCGACCGTTGGACGAACCTCGGACGACGGAGGGTCGCCGTCCGACAAGATCACGTCCGCGAAGTCCCGATCGCTGACAACGATATGGCCCCCTTCGACCACGAATCGTCTCAGGGTTTCTCGGCGCAGCGAATCCGGCGCGGAGATGGCGACGCGTAATTGCTCAAGAGTTACCACTTTGCTCGCCGCGACGCTCATGCAACAGGTCGCTCCGCGATCGTCGTTTTCACCGTAATTACTGACCCACTCCGGATGACACGAAGTTCGACCTTTCGACCGATACTTTCTGAGCCAAAGTACCTCGCAATCTTTCGGAATCGTTGCGTCGATGTTCGGTCAACGCTCAAAATGATATCCCCTGCCACGATCCCCGCTTGCGCCGCGGGACCATTTTCGACGACCGACATAACCATCAACCCGCTCGACTGGTCGCCGGTTTCGCGCAGCGCACCAGGCACGGCGACAGCTTGCAACGTGACGCCTAACCATCCACGCGCGACACGTCCGTCCTTGAGTAACGTCGGCACGATGCGGTCGATAGTTGCTGTCGGAATAACAAGGACCTGGCCGCGCGGGCCAAATGTCGACATGCCGATGCAATTGCCAGCGGCATCGAAAATAGGGCCACCCTCCTCGGACCGCGCGAGGCGAACGTCGAGCGCGATGCGTCGGTCAATTAGTCCGCCGCGGCTGCTATGCCATTCGGGACCTGCGGTATTGACGACGCCCAGACGCGCACTTGCC
Organism: Pseudolabrys sp.; assembly: GCA_036519515.1. Lineage (GTDB taxonomy): Bacteria > Pseudomonadota > Alphaproteobacteria > Rhizobiales > Xanthobacteraceae > Pseudolabrys. Next base: position 1,415 of record DATDLC010000022.1, read on the forward strand.
CCACCGGTTCCGTCTGCTCCGATCGCGATCACGATGGCACCGGCATGCGCCTCGCTCGTGGTAATCGAGGAGGACGCAAGCGGCGCTTGAACGCGCAGCACCGCGATATTGGTGGAGGAATCACGCCCAGCCACCTTGGCAGTTGTAACCGCGCCGCCCGCCGTCACGACTTCAAATTCGTCCCGCTCCGGCAATGACTGTTCTGAGGCAATTATTGCGTCGGGTCGCCACACGATTCCGCTAACATGTCGTTCGTGGGCGAGCCGGAGGGCGACGACGGTGGGTTTCGCGAATTCTACACGCGTCGCCAGGGCGTCTGAGAACTGTACTAATTGGTCGGTCATGTGCGAGCCCTATCCATTTAGATAGGCACAAGCGTGCAAAATTCCGCACGGTCAGGCTACCAGCCGGATGGCCGGGTTAGACCCGTCATTGCCTGAGCGGACTGGCATCGGTCGTTAGCGGACATTTGGGTGTCCAATTGCGATGTCTGCTTTGCCCCCGAAAGCAGACATTTAGAGGCTCGGTCGGAATGTCCGCTAAGTGCCATAAGCGGACATCGTACCAACGGGCAGCCGGACGAAAAGCGCTAAAGAGCTGTCGATCTAAGGGACTGCTCCGTTAGGGCCGTTCGGTACTGATATTGATTTTCGACTGCAGCGTTTTATGCACGGGGCCCTTATCGGCGATTTCCATAGCCAAGCACTGGTTCCGAAATTGAGTTCGGCACCGGCTTGGTTTTTTCGAAGATGCCCAGCGGCGGCAGGATGACGATGAAAAACGCGAAGTAGTAAATCGTGAAGACCCGCGCGAGAATGACGTAGACGGCGGCTTTGAGCCAAGCCAACCAAGCCCGACACAAACAATCACGAACAGCCTGCGCGACCCGCCGGCCGAATGGTCCCTGCAATACGCAAGACTCGGGCTCGCGCCATAGGCACTTCCTCACTAGGCATCACGGCGCCAGGAACAGGATTTTTCCGGCCAGAGACCGGGCCCCGAATTCGGCATATCCCGCCTGCCAGAGGCCAAATACCGAAAATCACGTGTCGAACAGGCCGCGCTAACGCGGCCTGTTCTCGCAAAGGCTCTGTGATCAAAGATTCGGGGAACTGCGTGGTGGCGGACGCAGTCCAATGCGAACCAGTCTCCACTGCCAAATTCCCTGCTAACAGGGAAAAGAAGAGGGAATTTTGCAAAGTCGTGGCTTTTAGTCCGCCAAATACTCCGCTCGCGTAGGACGTTAGACGCAAATTCCCTGATCAACGAAGCATGGAATAATTTAGTGAAACAGGGAATTCTGGCGCAAGAACAGGGAATTTCGCCTGCAAAACCGATATCGTCCCCCCGAGAGGTTTTTCGGTACACAGGAGAGATGCAGCGATGACTATGGGATCGTTTGTGACCGGCAACATGGACTATATCCGCCGCCCATTCGTCGCCAACATCAGACCAGGCCACCGCGTCCTCATTCTCAGCGACTTCTCGCACGATCCGCGCGTCTGGCAGATCGTCCAAAGCGTCTGTGCGGAACTCGGGGCGGAAACGACGGTCGCGTTGTTCGAACGCCGTCCAGCGGATTATTACGACCCGCCGTCGGCCGTGTGCGAAGCCATGATGAAATCGGACTTCAATGTGCTGCTCGCCTCCACTGGTATGTTGCATTGCCACGCAAGCTTCACCGCGATGGCGGCTGGCATCCCGTCGATCTGCATGGACGGCGGCATGCAACTCGAATGGTTCCAGTCCGGCGCCGTGACCGACGACATGAAACAGATCGCGGTGCGCAAGCACTATGTGGCCAAGAACGTGTTCGGCCCGAACGCCAAGCAATGCCGCGTCACCTCGCAATATGGTACCGAATTCACCTACAGCGTCGAAGGCCGCATCACGCAGCCGCCGCTTCCGACCGAAAAGTTCGATCCTTACAAGATCATCAACTTCGCAAAGGACGAGAACCGCCCAGGCAACAACCTGCTTTACTATCTATTTCCGACTGGTGAGTTCAATGTGGCGCCCGTCGAGGGCAGCGCTAACGGCAAGCTCGTAATTGACCTCACCATGCATCACCTCGGCCGACTGCTGACGCCGATCGAACTCACCGTCGAGGGGGGGCGCGTCGTGAAGATCGAGGGCGGCCCGGAAGCGCGCATCCTGCGCGACTATCTCGAGATCTATGGCGATGAGAATGCATATATGTGCCCGGCGGAGGCTTCCGTTGGGGTCAACGCAAAGGCGGTCGTTCGCGGCATCCAACGCGAAGACAAGAATATCATGGGGACGTTGCATTTCGGACTCGGCACCAACGTTGATGTCGGCGGCTCGATCAAGTCAAAGATCCATATGGACGGCGTAATTCTGCATCCGACACTCTATGTCGACGACGTCAAGCGCATCGACAACGGCCGCATCCTCGTCCCGATTGAAGGCAAGTAAGCAAGCAGCCCTGTTATAGCCCGGCGAGAAAGTCGCCGATGATGCGGGCGACCACCCCAGGCTGCTCAATGAACAGCATATGCGGCGCCCCCGGAATCACCGCAAAGCGCGCGCCCGCAATCCGCTCGGCGATCGCCGCAACGATTTCGGGCGGCGAAGACTTATCGAGTTCGCCGGCAATGCAAATCGTCGGCACCCGGATAGCACCGAGACGGGCAGTGGTATCGATCGCGGCCATTGCGCGCCAAGCCTGCGCCCATGCCACCACGTTATCGGACAGCAGACGATCCCGCGCCGCACCCGCCGCGCCACTTGCGCGGAATTCCGGGGTAAACCAGCGGTCAAGGGTTGCATCAAGCACGACGCCCATGCCCTCACGCTCCGCTTGTGCGCCGCGCTCCGCCGCTATCACACGGTTTTCGGACTTCAGCGTGGACGCGCAAGCGCAGATCGCAAGGGCACTGACATCATTCGGATATTTAAGTGCGAGGTGTTGCGTCACCATGCCGCCAAAGGAGAAGCCGGCGACGGCGGCCGGTGCGAAACCACGTGCGCCGAGCAACACATGCACATCATCGGCGTAATCGTCGAGCGATTGCGCCGACGGCGACGCCGGAGAATGGCCGTGGCCGCGAAGATCGACGCTGAGTACGGTGAAACTCCGGCGCAGTTCGGCAGCCACCGGCTCAAGGAAAGTGAGATCGAGCCCAACCGGATGCAGCAGAACCACACCCGGGCCGCGGCCGTCGATTTTGTGGTGGAGTGCCGGACCAATCACGGTATCGTGCTCGCGGAGAGTGTTGGCAGACGCTGATCAGCAATGATCCTTGGCGGGCGCGTGTCAAGGCGATAACCGGTGCACAATCTAGGGAGAAGATTATGACGACATTGCAAGGGATGCTGCTGGTGATGACCGATATCGATCCCGCCATTGAGCACGACTTCAACCAATGGTACGAGCAGGAACATCTCACCGAGCGCATGGCAATCCCCGGATTTCTCCGGGCGCGGCGCTTCACGGCAATCGAGGGCTCGCCGAAATATCTGGCGCTTTATGATCTCGAATCGCCCGAGGTTCTCAATTCCGCGCACTATCAGCATGTGGTCGGAGCGGGAAAGTCGCCCTGGACCCGGCGCATGGAGTCACAGTTTAGAAATTTCACGCGCAATGTCTATGTATCGATCTCCGACCGTCACCGATGAACGGCGCTCGCGAGTTTTCACGGCAGCAGGATCGAACTTCCAACCGTCCGCCGCGCTTCGAGATCGCGATGCGCGCGCGCCGCGTCGGCGAGCGGATAGCGCTGCCTGACCGAGATGCGCACCGCGCCGCTCTTGAGCGCGGCAAACAGATCGGCGGCGCGTTCTAGCATTTCGTTGCGGGTGTGCAGATAGTCCGCGAGGCCGGCGCTGGTCACATATAGCGAACCCATCCGGTTGAGGCGGAACAGATCGAATGGCGGGATTAGCCCACCTGCGGTCCCATACGACACACACAGGCCGCGGCGGCGCAAACAGGCGAGCGAGGTCTCGAACGTGCTGCCGCCGACACCGTCGTAAACGACTGGCAATCCGTCGCCGCCCGTTAGGGCGCGCACGCGGGCGACGACGTCTTCCTGCGTATAGATGATCGGATGCTCGCAGCCGTGTGCCTTGGCTAGTTTTGCTTTCTCCGTGGTACTCACAGTGCCGATCACTCGCGCCCCGAGATGGCGAGCCCATTGGCACATGATCAGGCCCACGCCGCCCGCGGCGGCTTGTATCAGGATAGTTTCGCCGGCGCTGACCGGATGGGCGCCGCGGATGAGATACTGCGCGGTCAGGCCTTTCAAAATCACCGCCGCAGCGGTCTCGTCGTCGATGAATTCTGGCAGTTTCACCAGCCGCGTTATCGGCATCACGGCCGCCTGCGAATAGGCGCGCGGCTTGTCCGACGCGTAGGCCACCCGGTCGCCGGGACGGACCTCGCTCACGCCCTCGCCGACCGCCTCCACCACGCCGGCCGCCTCCATGCCGATCACATGCGGAAACTGCGGCACCCGATAGCGTCCGGTGCGATGGTGGATATCGGTAAAATTTAGGCCGATGGCCGTGTGCCGGACGCGAGCCTCGCCCGGTCCCGGTTCGCCGATCTCAACTTCCTCATAACGAAGCTCTTCCGGGCCGCCATTCTTGTGAATGCGGACGGCGTTGATACGACTCATGCATTCTCCTTGGGTCTAACCAAGCGGGCGGGCGATCACCCTCGCCTGCGCGCCGTCCGAGCCCGCCACGTTGAGGCCAAGGAACATGATCTCGGCGCGTTGTCCGGCGAGGCTGCCGAGATTGGTGACATGTTCGGCGATCAGTACGCCCTGGCTGAGCAAAGTGTAATGCACCGGAAAGTCGAATTCCGGCGGCCGCAACTTGGCCGCCAAGTCCGGCGTTGCAAAATCCACACCGACAATCTTCGCGCCACGTTTGACCAGCCATTCCGCCGCTTCGGCGGTGAGTGAAGCGTGGTCCATGTACTTTTCGGTATTGATATAGCGGGCACGTCCGGTGTCGAGCAGTACGATATCGCCGTCCTGTATCCGCGGCGTTGCCAGCTCCAGATCGGCGGTATCGATTACACCGCGATCCGCGACGTCTATCCGCCAGACCACGCCGGGCCCGTAGAGCCGTTCGAGCGGAATCTGGTCGATGCTCGGCCCGTCGGCAATGAAATGCCGGGGCGCATCAAGATGGGTGCCGTGGTGAACGACCATCTGTACCTCGGTCACGTTGGCGCGATGTTGCGGAATCGTGGTTATCTTGCGGATACGCGGCTGCGGAAACGATGGGATGCGCGAGAGTTCTTCCGTAATCCGATGCGAGAGGTCGATAAAGGCGCCGAATGCGCCGGAGACCTTCGGCGAAGGTAGATCGCGCCATCCCTTCCAGCCATGCGACTTATTCTGCGCCGACTCGCACATAACTAATCCTCTGCCCTTTTTAGCGGCCTTGATTCATCGCCGCCGACTGTCACTCCGGCCCATTTCTCGATCATCTGAATAAGCGTCGTGTAATCGTCCTCGCCGTGCCCCTCGGTCATAGCTTGAAACCAAAGCTGCGCGACCGCCGAATTGACCCACATCGGAACCTTGAGCTGTTTCGCCTCCGTCAGACAAAGTTCGATGTCCTTGTACATAGTCGCAAGTTTGCCGCCATAATCGAAGGTACGCGGCAGCACCGAGATGGGAATCTTGTCTGTCGTAGCCGTGTTGCGACCGGTGCTTGCGTTGATCGTATCGATGAGGGTGCGCGCGTCCACGCCCGCTTTCACCGCCATTGCCACTGCTTCGAAGGCGGACGCCATGCCGGCGGCCGAGATCATGTTGTTGGCAAGTTTAGTGATCTGCGCGAGACCGGTCTCGGCGCCGATATAGAACACATTGCGCGCAATCGCCTCGAATAGCGGCCGCGTACGCTCGAAAGTCGCCCGGTCACCGGCCACCATGGTCGAGAGCGTGCCTGCCTTGGCCCCACGCGGCCCGCCGCTGACCGGCGCATCGAGCACCGCGATTCGCACTTGACCTAGTTCTTTGACGATCGCTTTCATCGTGGCGGAACCGATCGTCGACATTTCCACATAGACGCGCAATCCTTCGGATCCAACGACCCCCCTGGAGCCGAACGCCACTTGGCGGCTGACTTCGGGCGACGGTAGGCAGGCGAATGCGGTGTCGGCTCCTGCTGCCGCTTCACGCGGAGAATCAGCCGGCACCGCGCCGCGCTCGACCAGCGGCCGCATCGCCTCTTTGTTGATGTCGAAAATACGCAGCGCGAATCCACCGTCGATGAGACGCTCCGCCATCGGCGCGCCCATCGCACCACAGCCGATGAACGCGATGGTGCCGGCCATCACTGCTCCCAGATCTTTCCGGTGACCGACGCAGTCTGTCCGCCGTCGATCACGAGTTCGGTCGCATTCACAAATTGGGATTCGTCGCAGGCGAGATATAACACGGCATAGGCGACATCCCAGCTGGACCCAAGCTTACCGCTCGGCACGTTCATTTGCCTTTCCTTCATCTTGTCGTCGTAGTCATTCGGATTGCTTTTCCTCAGACGATCAGTGATGCGCGGCGTCGCTATGTAGCCCGGCATCACCGAGTTGCAGCGGATACCCTTGGCGGCATATTGAACGCCGATGTTCTGCGATAGCTGCTTCACTGCGCCTTTCGAGGCCGCGTAGGCGACGTTGGCGTAAGTGAAGCGGATACCGGCGGTGGACGAATTGTTAACAATCGAGCCGCCGCCCTGACGGATCATATGCGGGATCACGGCGCGGCAGGTCAAATACATACTCTTGACGTTGACCGTCATCAGCTTGTCCCAGTCCTCCTCCTTCACCTCGAGCGGACCGCCGACGACCTGCATCCCGACATTATTGAACAGCACGTCGACACGGCCATAGACGGCGATACAGGCCGCGACCATCGCATCGACTTCCGAAGCAATGGACACATCGCAGCGGTGGGCGATGCATTCACCGCCCTCGCCCGCAATGATGGTTTGCGTCTCTTGCGCGGCGGCGAGATCGCGGTCGACTGCGAACACCTTGGCGCCCTCGCGCGCGAACAACACGGCTGTCGCCTTGCCGTTACTCCAGCCGGGAGCGATCGAGCCGGCGCCGGCGACGATAGCGACTTTGTCCTTCAGTCGAGGCATGATTGTTGTTCTCATTGTGCGCGTCGCGCACGCGGTGCAGCGCGAAGCGATGCGCCGCAGATGCGGCGCCCCAGATTTTCGCTACTTTACGGCACGCGCTAAAAATCGGGGTCCCGGGTCTGCATCGCACCGCATGCTGTAATGCGCCCGGGACTCACGGCATCAACTCTGCAAGCCTCAATTCTTCGGCCATTTTGGCTGCGCCATCGCGCGGTCGACCGGAGAGACCGTCAGCGGCCGGCCGTTTTGCCACTGCACGATCACGACCGGCGCGTTGAGGCGATGGCCCGCTGCGTCGAACTTCACGCCACCCGGGAACGCATCAGCTGCCGGGCCGGTCTTGAGGTCGAGCTTGTGGATCTCTTCGCTGACCTTGTTCTTGTCGGCAACGCCTGCCCGCTCGAGCGCTTCCTTGATGATCCAGGTGTGGCCGTAGCCCGCGAGCCCGTCCTGCGTGATCCACGGCTCGCCAGACTGTTTCTTGTAGAGGTCACTAATGCGGTCCTGCCCCTTCAGTTCCCAATTGGCGACGATGAAGAACACGCCTTCGATCAGGTCGGCGGGGACGTTCTTGAGCACTTCGGGCGCGCCCATGTGCGCGCCGTTGGCGATGATCGGCACAGCCCCCTTGGCGAGGCGGAACTCGTTCAGCTTCTCCAGTCCGAGCTTCAGGTCGGAGATAGTCGACGAGATGAACAACAGGAATTCCGGCCGCGTCGAGCGGACTTTCTGCATCAACGGCGTCGCGTCGGAGAGCGGTGGCGTGAAGGTTTCGTCCATCACGATCTTGATGCCCATCTTGGCAAGAACGCCCTCGCGCATGGGCTTGAGGAAGCTGACCGGTGAGGCCGTATTGTCGCCGATGATGCCCGCGGTCGCGGGGGCCTTGCCGGTCGCGGTCTTGCCGAGATTCAGGATGGTCGGCACCGCTTCGGTTGATTGCAGGCCGGCGGTCGGCGACGACTGGAACACATATTTGAACCCGCGGTCGGTGATCGTGTCGGAATAGGACAGCGTCAGCCAGGGGATCTGCGCGCGCTCGGTCACTTCGGTTACGGCGAGCGTGAACGTGGAGAGCCACGCGCCCATGCCGCCGACCACGTCGGGTTCCTGCGCGACGAGCCGCTGCGCGGCGTTCTTCGCCTTCTCGGCCGAATCGCCGGCGTCGATCGCGACCAGTTCGAGCTTGGCGCCGCCGAGCGCCTTGATACCGCCGGCCGCGTTGATTTCGTTGACGGCCGTCTCGGCGCCGTATTTTACCAGCGAGCCCTGCCGCGCCCAGGGACCCGACAGCGGCACGATGACGGCGATTTTGACGTTCTTCTGTTGCGCCTGAACGGCGACCGGCGTCGAACAGATTACAGCGAGGGCAACCGCGCTCGCTGCGATTACGGCACTTCGCCGGTTCAGTGATCGTATTTGCATGACTTCCTCCGTGTATCGTTGCTCGTCCGTTTCTTCTCGCGTCAGCGCGTTTCGGCGCCGCATTCCCGTATTCGTCACATGCCGAGATAAGCGCGGCGCACGCGCTCATCGGACATCAGAGTCTTGTGGGTACCCTCCATCGCAACGCGGCCGGTCTCCAACACATAGCCGCGATCGCAAGTTTCAAGGGCCTCGACGACACGCTGCTCAACCAGCAGGATGGTGACATGGTGCTGCGTGTGGATCTGATGAATACGTTCGAAGATCGCGTCGACGATGGTCGGTGCGAGACCCATTGAGGGCTCGTCGAGCATCAACAGCTCGGGCGCGGAGGTAAGCCCGCGCCCGATCGCTAGCATCTGCTGCTCGCCGCCAGAGAGCGTGCCGGCGAGCTGGCCGCGGCGCTCCGAGAGAATGGGAAAGAGTTCTAGGATCATCGGCAGCAGTTCGCCCCAGCGTTCCTGCCCTCTGCGCGTATAGGCACCCATCTCTAGGTTTTCCATGACGGTCATGGAAGCGAACACCTGTCGGCCCTCTGGCACATGGGCGATGCCGAGATGTGCGCGCTCGGCGGGCGGTACGGCGAGCAAATTCTTGCCGTTGTAGGTGATTTCGCCCCTAACCGGAGTGACGATGCCGGAGATCGCCTTGAACAACGTGGTCTTGCCAGCGCCATTCGGACCAACAACGGCGACGAACTGACCGCGCTCCACGTCGAGCGAAACGCCGCTCAACGCATGCAAGCCCCCATAGGCAACATCAAGCGACCTGATCTTTAGCACGATGCATCCACTTCTTGCCGAGATAGGCTTCGATCACCGCCGGATTCCTTACCACGTCGGCGGGCGTGCCGCTCGCGATCAGGCGGCCATGGTCGAGCACGCTGAAATGATCCGCAAGCTTTACCATGGCATGCATGGTGTGCTCGATGATCACAATGGTAACGCTTTCGCGGTTCACCTGCCGGATGATCGGCAGGATATCTTCGAGCTCGTCATGTCCGAGGCCGGCGAGCGTCTCGTCGAGCAGCAGCAGTTTGGGGCGCGGCGCGAGCGCGCGCGCAAGCTCCATCAGGCGGAGTTGCTTGGTGGTCAATGCACCGGCGAGCGCATGGGCCTGCTGGTCGGCCAATCCGACGCGCTCGAGCGCCTCGTAGGCGAGCGGCTCGGCCTCGTCATCGGTCTTTGAGCCGACGAAGGCGCCGATCACAACGTTCTCGAGCACCGTCATGCGCGGAAACGAGCGCACGACCTGGAAGGTGCGGCCGACGCCGCACGCGCAAACCTCGTGCGGCTTCAGACCGCTGATCTCTGTGCCGGCGAAACGCATGCTGCCTTTGTCCGCCGCGAGAAAGCCGTTGAGGACATTAAACAAGGTGGTCTTGCCGGCGCCGTTCGGACCGATAATGCCGTAAATTATCCCCTGTGGAACGCTCAGGGTCACGTCATCGACCGCCTTGAGGCCGCCGAACGAGCGCGACACGCCGTCAAGCTGCAAGATCGTTTGACCAAAGGCAGGACGGGACTCGGGTGCCGCGTCCGCGGCGATGGAAATCTGTTCAGCGAGGCGAGGCTGTGCACCCACTTTCGCAGGAGTGCGGCGCGCCATGATGCGGTCGCGCACCTTCCAATAGATTCCATCGGGCGCGACCAGGATGATGACGATGATTGCAAGCCCATACACCACACCCTGGATGCCCGGAAGAATGTGGCCGAGTTCGGCATGTAGCGTCTCGGCAAGCGGGATCAGAATCGCTGAGCCGACAACCGGTCCCCAGAAAATCCCAACGCCGCCGAACAGAGCGACGATCAGCGCCTGCGCGGAAACCAAGGCACCGAATACCGTCTGCGGCGTCACCACGAGCAGGATAATGGCATACAAGCCGCCGGCGGCCGCTGCAATGCCGGCGCTGAGCATCATCGCGTACATCTTCCAGCGCGTGGTGTTGATGCCGGCGGCTTCCGCGGCCGGTTGATTTTGCTTGATCGCGAGCAATGAGCGGCCGAAGCGTGAACACTCGACATGCAGCGAGATGATCATGCAGGCGACCATGACGATCATCGAGATCACCATGTAGGCGCGCTGATCGGTGAACTGCATGTACGCGATCGGATTCTCGCGCTTCATTGGCAGTGAAACTTCCTGATAGCCCAGCCATTCAAACACGTAGAGCATGGCGAGCGGATAGGCGAGCATCGAGAGCGCGAAGTAATGGCCGCGCAGGCGGAACGTCGGGATGCCGATGAGCACGCCCGCTATTACGCCGACGAGAACGCCAAGCGGAATGCCAAGCCACGGCGTGATGCCGAACTTCACGAACGCGATCGTCACCGTGTAGGCGCCGAGCCCGAAGAACGCCGCGTGGCCAAACGAGATCATGCCGCTGTAGCCGGACAAAACGTTCCAGCCGAGGCCCATCGTGCCCCAAATCAGCACCAGCGTCATCATCAGCTGGTAGTAAGAATTTCGCACCAAAAAGCCGATCACAAGATACACGACCGCGAAGATCGTAATCAGCGCGTACTGCTCCATGAACGCGCGTCGTTTGCCTGCCATCAGGTCCGCTCCCAGACGCGGCCGAACATTCCCTGCGGCCGGAAAAAGATGATGATGAGGAAGACAACAAAGATCGCCGTGTTCTGTAGCTGATAGGGCAGAACCAGCGTCGACATCTGCTGCACAAGCCCGATCGTCAGCCCGCCCCAGAAGGCGCCGAGGATCGAGCCCATGCCGCCGAGCACCACGCCGGCATACATCACAATAACAAAGTCAAAGCCGATGTAGGGCTGGAACGACTGCGACATCGCGAACAACCCGCCGGCGATCGCTGTGATGCCGACGCCGAGGCCGAATGCGATGCGGTGCGAGCGGTCGACGTCGATGCCGACATAGGCCGCTGCGATCGGATTGTCAGCGGCCGCGCGCAACGCCTTGCCGAGATTAGTGCGCGTGAGGAAGAGATAGAGTCCGATCGCGCAGAGGATCGCCATGACGAAGCCGACCGCGCGCGCCTGATTGAAGAAGATGAGACCGATCTCCCAGGATTCACGCGATAGCGGCGTCTGCACCGACAACGGCGTGGATCCGAACAGGATCAGGCCGCCATTGGCCAGCACCAGCGCGATGCCGAGGGTGAGGATGATCTGCGCGTAGTGCCCCTCGGCCTCGGCTGAAATGACGCGCGCGCCTGTAACGCGCGAGATCAGATACTTATGCAGCAGCCAACCGATGACATAGACCACGGGCCCCGCGAGCGCCGCCCCGACCACGGGGCCGACATAGGGGCCGAGAAACACCAGTACGCCGAAGCCGGTGACAAGATAATACGCTACATACATGCCGAGCATCATGAAGTCGCCATGGGCAAAGTTCACGACTCGCATTACGCCGAAGATGATACCGAGCCCGACGCACATCAGGCCGTAGGTGCCGCCGACCAGCAGGCCTGCCGCCAGCGCCTGAAAGAAATCGATAAGTAGCCATTGCCAGTCGGTCACGATCGTATCCCTGGGCGTGAACCCGGCGTTCGGCGGCCGCTATCATTCAACGGCGTCGATGCCGCGTCCAATTCCGTGAAACGAATTCTGCCGGCCCGATGAGTACGCAAGTGCCGCGCCCTCGACCATGTATCGAGAGCGGTTCGCGAAGTCGGCACATGGCGGCTTAGCCGCCATTTCTTATGCGATTGAAATCGTCCGCCGAATGGCGACTATTTCTCAATTTCATGCGCCGTCCTCCCAGGGCGACGCTGGTGAGCGCACGATGGCTCAATTTTTCCATGCGCCCATTGTGTCCACACTTTTGGTCAGGTTACGTTTGATGCATTCGGGCCGTCAAGTTTCGCCAGACGCCAAATCGCGCACTACCAAGCCTTGCAACAGGGATTTCCTCTATGCCAGCGCTAACGTCGGACATTGCCGAGTTCGTGACGTCGGTAGAAGTAGGTGCCCTTCCGGAGCAATGCAGCTATGGCGCGCGCATCGGCATGGTCGACTGCGTCGGCGTCATGATTGCCGGCGCCGGCGAGCCGGTCGTGCGGCTCGTCACCACAACCATCGCCACCTCCACTCAAAACGAGGGCGCCCCGGAAATCCCCTCCGGTCGCAATCTGGCGGCAACCGACGCCGCCCTCGTCAACGGCGTCGCTGCCCACGCCCTCGACTATGACGATGTCGGCATGGATGGGCATCCCAGTGCCGTGCTCACGCCGGCGATCCTGGCCGAAGGCTGGTCGCTCGACGTCAGCGGCAGCGAGGCGATCGCAGCCTATGTAGCGGGTTACGAAGTCTGGGCGCTGCTGCAGGAGATCGAGCCCGGCCACCTGCACGAGCGCGGATTCCATCCTACGGCGATCTGGGGCGCCTTTGCGGCAGCGGCGGCGTGCGCCCGACTCAATCGGCTGACGGTGGAACAAACACGAAATGCCATCGCCATCGTTGCTTCGCTCGCGGCCGGAGTCGTCGCCAATTTCGGCACGATGACGAAACCGCTGCATGTCGGGCGTACCGCGCAGGCCGGCGTGCTGGCCGCTCGCTTGGCCAAGTCAGGTTTCACCGGCTCGCCCGACGCGCTCGAACATACGGCCGGTTTCATGCGCGCCCACTCGCCTTCCGGAACCCCGGAGGTTGACCGCGGCAATTGGCAATTGGGCCGCGAATGGCGACTGCCAAAATACGGCATCAACATCAAGCGCTACCCGATGTGCTATGCAACCCACCGCTCGATCGATGCCATGCTCGACCTTGTTCACGATCGCGATCTCGCGCCCGATGCGATCGGCGAGGTCCATGTACGCATCGGCAGCACCCAGAGCGTGATGTTGCGCAATCACGACCCGAAGACCGCGCTGGAGGCAAAATTCAGCCTTGAATTCGCAATGGCCTCCGCGATGGTGGCGCGACGCGTCGGGCTTGCGGAACTTGATGACGCCTTCGTGCGTCGCACCGACGTGATTGAAAACATGCGCAAGGTCAGATGCACCACCACCGATGAAACTTTGCCCGACATGCCGTTCGCGCCCGAGGACAAACTCAGTATCGTGCTCAAATCCGGTGAGACGATCACGCATCCGCCGGTGGCGCGTCCCAAAGGGAGCTGGCAGAAGCCGCTGAGCGATGATGAACTGCGCGACAAGTTCATCGATTGCGCGACAATCGGCCTCGGCCAGCAGGGTGCCGATGCAGCGTTCCGGCACATGAATGGAATCGAGCGCCTCGCAAGCCTACGGGACCTGACGCTGGTCGCGCGGGTCTGATCCGCGCACCGCGCATCTAACCCGATTTGTCTACCTTGGGCTCCGCATCGAGCCGCACCGCCCAGCCCTCGAGCCCCGGCCGTGCGGCCGGATAGCGGGTAAGCACCAACGGGTCGTGGCCAGGAATGATGTGGCGCATGGTCGGCGCCAGCTTCTTGATCGTCGCATAACCTTCCAGCACGTCGCCGACGTTGTAAGTAATGGGAAACACTCGGCCAGTTTCGATATGCGCGTAGAGGTGCGTTACGTCGGACGCAATTACCACGTCGCCACGTTTGGTCTTGACCCGCACGCATTGCAGGCCCTTGGAGTGGCCCCCGACCCTATGCACCGTGATCCCGGGGACGATCTGATCGGCGCCGTCATGAAATTCGACCCGACCGGCGAACACCTTGCGCACCATGGCGACTACGTCATCGACTTCGAACGGGAACTGCAGTGGCGCATGGCACATACAGCGCCCGGTCGCATACCCCATCTCAACGTCCTGCAGATGATAGCGCGCGCGCGGAAACAGCTCGTAGTTGCCGGCATGGTCGTAGTGCAAGTGCGTGACGATGACGTTCTCGACAGTTTCCGGATCGATCCCAATCGCCTTTAGCCCCTCACCGATCGGATTCGTTACCAGGCGCTTGCGCTTTTGCGCCATAGTCTCGTCGAAGCCGGTATCGACAATGAAAGTGCCATGCGCGCCCACGATCGCCCAAACAAAGTAATCGAGCGGCTGCAGCACATCGTGCGGGTCGCCGCCGATGAAATTCTCCGACGATTTGCGATCGTGGCGCCCGTAGCGGACCGCGTAGATATCATGAACGTCATCGGTCATTGGTCTCACCCCTGGCTATAGATTCTTCGCGCGCAAGTTCAGGTCCGTTATATGAACGGTCGCATGCTGTGCGCATAAATGCTATTTCAGAGACGTTCTATTGACATTGGTATCTGCCGAACAGCGAGAACAGGAGGGACCATGCAAGACTATCCGGGCCTCACCTGGCTTGCCCACTATCGCGAGCGGGTGAATGCTGATCCCGAGCTCAAGGTGATCGGCGACTGGTTCACCACGACATTCACGCTGGCCTTTGGAGACAGCCGCTATGCGTTGAAAATCGAGAAAGCCCGCATCGTCGACATCGTGGCCGCGCCGAAGTTCGACATACGCGCCCTGTTCGGATTTCAGGCGCCCGTTGAAGTTTGGCGCAAGTTTTTGAGCCCCAATCCACCGCCGTTGTTCCACGACTTCTTCGCCATGCTGATGCGCGTGCCAGAGTTCGTGCTTGAAGGCGACGGGTTCGTCGCGATGCAGAACGCCCGTGCCCTGCATCGCATGATGAACATCATGCGTGAGACCGGAGCGCCCAATGCCTAAATTTGAGCCGATCATCGGAAGATTTTTCTCGGTCGGCATCGATGGCGCCGAGCATCGCGTCTATGTTGAGGAAGCCGGCAAGGGAATCCCGTTGCTGTGCCTGCATACGGCCGGCGCCGACAGTCGACAATACCGCCATCTATTGAACGACACGGCGGTCACCGAGCGTTTCCGGGTTATTGCCTTCGACCTGCCCTATCATGGCCGCTCGACGCCACCGGACGGTTGGTGGTTGAAAAAATATCGGCTAACGACGGCTTCATATCTTGAAATGATCCGCGCGGTATGGCTCACGCTCGGGCTCGAACGGCCGGTCGTCATGGGCTGCTCGATGGGGGGCGCGATCGCGCTCAAGGTTGCCGCCGAGTACCAGGACGAACTCACCGGGATCGTCGGGCTCGAAAGCTCGGCCTACGCCCCCGGGCGCTATAATGAGCTGCTTCATCATCCTGCCATCCACGGCGGTGAGTTGGCGGCGAGCTACACCTACGGCCTCAACTCGCCGTTCAGCCCAGAAGCATCGCGGCGCGAAAACTGGTGGTACTACAGCCAGTCCGGGCCCGGCGTCTATCAGGGCGACGTCTACTTCTACAGCATGGATTGGGATGGTCGCGATGACATCAAGCGCATTGACACCAACCGCTGCAAGGTGGCGCTGCTCACTGGCGAATACGACTATTCCTGCACGCCGGCGATGAGTGAGGCGGTGGCCGCGGCCGTTCCCGGGTCGCGCCTCACCATCATGAAGGGCGTGGGGCATTTCCCAATGGTGGAGAACTACCCGGAATTCAGGCCACATCTGTTGGTGGCGCTCGATCACGTGGCGGCATGAGCCGGACGCCGTCATGCAGCACTCGTTCCACCTTCTCCGCGAGGGGAAGATCGAGAGAGCGATATAGCCGCGGCGGAAGCCTCAGTTCTTCGGCCAGATCGGCTTCGCAAGCGCCGACGCCGTCGGATACACCGTAACCGGCACGCCGTCCTGCCATTGCACGATGGCGAGGTCGGCATCCACGCGCCGGCCGGCCTCGTCGAATTTCACGCGGCCGCCGGGGAAGTATTTCGCCGGTCCCTCGCGCGTATCCATTGTGCGGATTGCCTCGGCCACCTTGCGGCGGTCGGCTGACGCTGCCTTCTCCAACGCCTCCTTGAAGATCCACATGTCGCCGTAGGTCGACAGCGAATCCTGCGTGATCCAGGGCTCGCCGGTCTTGGCGACAAACTCCTTCATGATCGTTTCCTGACCCTTGCCGCTCCAGTTGCCGACCACCGTCATCAGGCCTTCCAACAAATCCTTGTTGGCGTTCTTGAGCATATCGGGTGCGGCAATATGCGCGCCGTTAGAAATCACCGGCAAGCGTCCGCGCCCCAAGCCGAACTCATGCAGTTTTTCCACGCACATCTTGTCGTCGGAAATTGCCGTCGGCAGCAACAGCAAGATGTCGGGCCGTGATGAGCGCACCTTTTGGACCAGCGGGGTGCAATCCGACAATGGCGGCGTGAAAGTCTCGTCCACCACAAGCTTGAGGCCGAGTTTCGCCAGCCCGCCTTCGCGCATCGGTTTTGCAAAGCTGACTGACGCGGCCGTATTGTCCTGCACGATGCCAACCGTGGTCGGCTTCTTACCGGTCGCACTTTCCGCGAGCGCGACCAGCGCCGGGAGCGCTTGATTGGCTTGCGCGCCACCGCCGAGCGAGGTCTGAAACACATATTTGAACCCACGCGAGGTGATCTGATCGGAATAGGACAATGTCAGAACGGGGAGTTCGGCGCGCTCGGTTACTTCGGTGACGCCGAGGGTGAAGCTCGACAGCCACGAGCCGGTGGCGCCGATGAGATCCGGCTCCTGCGCGATCATGCGCTGAGCGGCGTTTTTAGCCTTCTCCACACTGTCCCCGGCGTCGAACACCAAGAGCTTCACCTTAGCACCGCCGAGCGATTTGATGCCGCCCTGCGTGTTAATGTCGTCGATCGCGAGGTTGGCGCCCTTGAGCATTAGCTCGCCCTGGCGAGCCCACGGGCCCGACATCGGCGCGATCAATCCGATCTTCACTTCCTGGGATTGCGCCTCCGCCGGAGCGGAAATTCCGAAGCCAGCACCAAGGCCGATGCCAAACAGCACTGGCAGCATGGCCAAAGTTATTCTTGTCGTCATGATTTCCTCCTTCAACTTTGTTTTCATTATCGGTCGGAAAATATTCGATGAGCTTCTACGGATTACCCGTAAAGCTTCCCCCAGCTCTCCGCTTGTCTCCCGAGGCCGTGTTCATTAGCACGGCGATGCGCCTGCGCTCAGGCTGCTGGGCGCGCGCTGCAAAAGGCCACGTCGCCGCACCGCTGAGAAATACGATAAACTCGTGTCGCCTCATACGCGCCCCCGATTTCGCGGCGGATGGTAACGGTTCATGGGGGTTTTGGAAGGGCTCGCCAATGTCCGCTTTGGGTCATTAGCAGACATTTTGGCCGTTAATTGTGATGTGCGCTTTACCCCCGAAAGCGGGCATTCGGCGGTGCAAGACAAATATCCGCTAAGTGCCAATAGCGGACATTCCCTCAATTATCTCGTCGGCGCCGCTTGTGCGGACGCTACAGCAAATAGATCGACAGGTTCGGCTAACCCTTTTCACTTCATCGCCGTTGCCATCCTCACGACGAACACGAAGCGCTCCGTTAGTTTCCGAAAACCCGTAGACTTGATGATACTGTCTATCTTTAGCATCGGTAATGACCGAGCCCGTAACGAGGCCATTTACCACCTCCGGATGACGTTTAACAAAACTGGCGCTTAGCCCTTATGGATCGGATCGATCCACGCAACTTGCTCGGGCTTCTCGATCGGCTCGATGTCGAGATTAACCACGACGGCTTCGTTGTCGCTGCGCACAAGGACACATTCGAGCGACTCATTCTGGCGCGCATTGATTTCCTGGTGCGGCACGAACGGCGGCACATAGATAAAATCGCCCGGACCCGCCTCAGCCATGAATTCTAGGTGATCGCCCCAGCGCATGCGCGCCTTGCCGCGCACCACATAGATGACACTTTCCAGTTCGCCGTGATGGTGCGCGCCCGTCTTGGCATTGGGCTGAATGCTTACCGTGCCTGCCCAGATTTTCTGCGCACCGGCGCGGGCAAAATTGATGGCGGCCTTGCGGTCCATGCCCAGCGTCTGGGCTGTGTTTGGATCGAGTGTATGACCAGGGATCACACGGACGCCGTCATGCTTCCACTTCGGGGCGTGTTCGTGGTGATCGTGGCTCATGCGCTGCTTCCTTTGCAGCAAGGATCGTACATCTTATACCTGTCCTTTCCGAAAATTATATCCGCACGTATTCGTGGTGCGGTCCGGCCAAAATGGGATTGTTGACAATGGCGCCCGATTAACTGACGGCGCGCGGCACCTTGCTGCACTGCAATATCGAAGACAGAGCATCCTCGCCCGCACGGCAATTTCACTTCGTTGCTTGGCACGTACGCGCCAATCCGGGCATACTAAATGCGAAGCTTGGCTCAGATGCTTCGGTTCGATTGCACCTCACGACCCGGTGGCCCGTGATCAATTCTTCGAGTCTGCCAAAGAAAGCCATGGATCCCATTCAGCTCTCGTTAAGCCTGGCGAGAATCGCGGTGCGCAGTCAACGATTAATGGTCGATTTTCTGACTCGTCGTCCCGACTTGGGCGGACTGGGTGATCCGGCCGGAATAGGACGGGCCTTCCTTGATCTAACCGCCAAGATGATTGCTGATCCGATGTCGATTGCGCAGATGCAGCTAGAGCTGTGGCAGGAACATGTGAAACTCTTGCAGCGCACGACAGAACGGCTGTTTGGTCTTGCCAGCAAATCTGACCACCGCCCCGTAGCGACCGATCGGCGCTTTCAACACCCAGCTTGGACCGAAAATGTCCTCTTCGACTATATCAAACAAAGCTATTTGTTTTCCGCGGAGACAATTCTGTCGGCAGTTAATCGCGTCGATGGTCTCAATCCGAAAACGGCACACAAAGTGAACTTCTATATAAGTCAGTTCGTGGATGCCATGGCTCCTTCAAATTTTCTTGCTACCAACCCGGAGGTATTGCAAGCCACCATCGAGACGGGCGGTGAGAATCTTCTCAGAGGCCTGACAAATCTGCTGGATGACCTCGAACGCGGTCGCGGACAACTTGCGGTCACTATGACCGATCTAGAGGTCTTTCGTCTCGGTGAGAACGTAGCCACCACACCAGGGAAGGTCATCTTCCAGAATGAGCTGATGCAGCTAATCCAGTACGCTCCCTCAACCGTTGAGGTTAAACGGCGACCTCTCATTATCGTGCCGCCGTGGATCAACAAGTTCTATGTGCTCGACCTAAGGCCTGAGACGTCTTTTATCAAGTGGGCTGTGGATCAGGGACATACGGTATTCGTGATTTCCTGGGTCAATCCAGACGAGCGTCTCGCTCATAAAGGCTTCGAGGATTACATGCTCGAAGGCCCGCTTGCCGCACTCGACGTTATCGGGGTTGCGACCGGCGAGCACGAGGTGAACGCAATCGGCTATTGCCTTGGAGGCACGCTCCTCGCTGCCACACTTGGATATTTATCCGCCCAGAACGATGATCGGATCCAGACAGCGACATACCTCGTGACTCTCGTCGATTTCACCAATGTCGGGGACATGGCGGTATTTATTGATGAGGAACAGCTGGCAGTACTTGAGGAGCGCATGCGAAGTCGCGGATATCTCGAGGCGCGCGATATGGCCTTAGCCTTCAATATGCTGCGCGCCAACGATTTAATATGGAGTTTTGTTGTAAGCAACTATCTCCTCGGAAAGCAGCCGATCCCATTCGATTTCCTCTATTGGAACGCCGATTCCACGCGCATGCCGGCCGCGATGCACAGCTTCTATTTGCGTAACATGTATCACGAGAACCGGCTTGCCATTCCGGGAGGAATCAGTCTTGCCGGGGTTGCGATCGACCTCGCGCGAATCAAGACGCCCACCTTCTTGTTGTCGACGCGGGAGGACCATATCGCACCGTGGCAGTCGACCTATGTCGCGACCCAGCTATACAAGGGGCCAATTAAGTTCGTGCTCGCCGATT
>DATDLC010000023.1:0-16853 GCA_036519515.1 Pseudolabrys sp.
CATCATAAATAATGTGCCCGCAAGCCTCCGCATCGTTGTGTGAGCCGCGACGAAGCGCCAGGTTCATGCATCACCCCCAAGTGTCGGACCTTGGATGATAATGGGCCTGGTTATCGTTCGGAAAGAGACTCGCTGGGCGCCAATGGCCGATTTGGGTCATTAGCTGACACACTAACGGCAGTTTCGGTTGCACTGCTACTGTGGGCGAGCGCGGTGTTTCGCTGATTTCCTGCGTTCTGTGGGGTTGGCGACGTGCGCATGGAATTAATTCCAAACATTGAAAGGCTTACGCAGATTTTTTCAAATGCCGTCGCGCCCGCATTCTTTCTTGGTGCGCCGATGGCGTTAGCGGCGATCGCTGGAGGCGCTTGCGGATTCATAGCGCACCGGATTCGGCGTGAGCCGGCGCGCTGACCGCACCTGGTCTCGCCCGTTGCGATCGCAACTTGCCACGATGCCGTTGAGGTCCTGGCCTTGCATGAAGATCATCTCGCGCGACAGGCCACCGTGCCGGCTAATCCATTGTCGAACCGAAGCCGGATAGATACTCCAGAGGGCCTGGGTGCCGGGTGTGCTTGGCACGGGCCTTCCGTCGCGGTCCGGCATCCAGGCTGCGTGAAAGCCGAAACGCGCTCGGTGCGTGGCGCAGATCCGTTCACGTGGGACCAGACCCAGCACCAGTGTGCAAGCCGACAAGCAATTTCCATCAACGACGACGCGCTCACCCGATGAGCGCACTGTTGCGAAGGCTTGCAGATAGGGACCGATCTGACCGCCGCGATCGTCGGCGATCCGCATCATCGCGGTCGCCGATGTTACGCTGAGCGCCAATGCGGCGGCGCCGAGAACCAGACCCCGAATATGCATTCCCCGTCCCGTTATCGAGCCGTCCTGCCCTGACCGGTGGTGCGGTCTCGACTTAATAGTGTAAGCCAAACGCGCGCAAACGGAAAGCTTTGGTTAGGGTTAATGCTCACTGTCTCTTCATCTCGGCGGTCGCCGCTTTCATAAGTTTGTAATCCAAGAGATCAAGAAAAACACACCAGAAGCAACCCGCGCCTATTCCGCCAGAACTAGCCACCGTCTCGCCGCAACCCGCGTCCACGGCGGTGCCAACGACTTTATCACGTGCTGGCCCCACATGTAGCAGATGGTTGGCAAGCATCTTGGGGCGCAAAGTAAGCTCCAATTCTTCGACTCCAGCCATGTCCGCGCGGGTCCCTAAGGCGGAAGCAATCGGCGTGAAGGCGTCCGTCGCCACTCACGAATTGAAACCGTTGAGGGCACACGGCGCTTCACAGGAGCCGAACTAGGGGGCACCAATAATAGACCGGGTGGCACTGAGGCGGTAGCGTCCTTCAAAAAGGGTAGGGGTGGAGTCGGGGTGTGCGGCAATATGAATGATCCATGCGGTGCACGCTTTCCTGACTTGCCGAGGACGCTGTAGCCAGGCATGTCCGCTTTACCCCCGCGGACATTTGCAGTGCACTAGCCCATATCCGCTGAGTGCCAATAGCGGACAATGACATTGAGAACGCGTCGCTCAATTCCCATCTTGGCTTAAGCTGCCGAGGAGCGGAAACGCATGCTGCGTATGGATTTCACAAGCCAGGACTATCTGCGCGATCTAGCAACAGGGGTCACGAAGCTGAGAGCAGCCGGCCCAGCGCATTGATCGGCTTCAATTCTATCCCGAGCGACGGCGCTATGGCCTGGGTCACGGCAAACTGGCCGATCCCAGGGCCTCGCGTAGGATCCCGAATGACTGCCGCCCGCGTCGAATGAGGCGCGATCTGCTTGAGCAATTCCACCCATTTTGTGGCGAGGCTGTATTCAAATTGGGTAAAGCCGGTGACGTTGCCGCCGGGCCGAGCCAAGCTTTCGACGAAGCCTGAGCCGACCGGGTCGATGACTCGCACGAACACGATCGGGATGCTGCGGGTCGCCTGCATCACCGGCGCCAAGACGATGTTGCTGGACGTCAGGATGACGTCGGGCGCGACCGCGATTATTTCCGCTGCGTGTTTGCGAATGTTGTCGGCAATGGCTGCGCCCCAACGATAATCGATCCGTATATTGCGGCCGTCGGCCCGACCCAGCGCCTCGAGCGCCTGCTCGAACGCCGCGCGGCGGGTCACTGACTCCGGATCGTCCTAGGCGAGGGCACTGAGCACGCCAATGTGACGCCTGCGTTCAGATTGCTGCGCACGCGCTGCCAATGGCCACGCGGCTGTGGAACCGCAAATCAGCTTTATGAACTCGCGCCGCCTCATTGAGGCCCCCAAGGCTCAGGACGGGGCATCGTATCGACTAAAACCAACATACTGGAAGGGGGCCAATGTCCGCTTTGGGTCATAAGCAGACATTTCGCTGGCCATTTGTCACTGGTTGATCTCACCGTTCGCCACTTTTGCTACATTGCGCCCATGCAATATGTAACGGTCGCGCAACTGCTGATCCTGCTGTCATTGGCCAACGGTTCACCCGTCATCGTAAAGGGGATTTTGGGTGACGCCTATGCAACGCCGATCGATGGCAACATCCGATTTGTCGATGGACGAGCCCTATTAGGGCCGTCCAAGACCATTCGTGGGATTGTGTCCTCATTGCTGGTGACCGCGCTCGGCGCACCGTTGATCGGCCTTCAATTTGAGATTGGACTACTGGTGGCCGCCGCCGCGATGGCAGGCGACCTGCTGTCGAGCTTCTTGAAGCGCCGATTCGGTCTCGCGCCCAGTAGTAGGGCGACGGGACTCGACCAGATCCCGGAAGCACTCTTTCCGTTGCTCGCCTGTGTTTTCGCCCTTCAGCTGACGGTCATCGATGTCGTGGTCGGCTGCGCCATTTTCTTTGTCGGCGCGGTTTTGCTCTCCCAACTCTTTTTTCGGCTACATCTGCGCGATCGCCCCTATTAAGGGACCGCTGTTTCTGTTCGCCACAAGCGATGTAATGTGATTTCGGGAAGGCAATTGATGCGCACTGTCACTATGGACGATCCGACGCCCGCCGAGGTGTAACCAGCCATTTCGTGATATTTCCACGCGCCCGCTCCTAACTTGCGTGGCAAAACCGAGCCGAGCGTAATGGGGATCGATCCTGGAAGGCAAATTTGCCCACCATGGGTATGGCCGCTCAGCATCAGATCGAAGCCAGCATGGGCCGCCTGTCGGTAGACTTCGGGCGTGTGCGACAGCAGGATCGAAAATGCCTGATGCGGAATGCTGGACGCCGCCTTTTCGATGTTGTCGACCCGGAAATAATGGGCGTCGTCGATGCCTGCCAAATAGATGGTGGCGCGCCCTCGCGTAATCGGCTCACACTCGTTGAGGAGCATGCGAATCCCAATAGCTTCGAGATCGGGGACCATGCGGATGGTATCGTGATTGCCGAGTACGCCATAGATCGGCCGCTTGATAAGCGACAACATCGGCCGTATGCCCGCAAGGGCAGCCTCAAACGGCCCAAATGTAGCAGCGCGATAATCGCCAGTGAGAACGCACAGGTCATAGTCCAAGCCGGGCAGGATTTCTTTCACTCGCCGCATCGCGCCCTCATTCATATCGGCGTGAAAGTCGCTCATGTGAAGCAGCGTTAAGCCATCGAATTCGGCTGGCAGCCGCTTCAAGCGAACACCGTTGTGCCTAACCTGCACGCGCGTGGCATTCGCCCGCCCGCGCCAATACAATCCGGTCAGCTTGAATAGGGTACGGATAACGGAGTGGATGGAATACCAGTTCTCAAGGTGGAAGAACGTGAGCCCTTGGCCAAAAATCTGCGCCTCGTGGTCCGTCTCGATTCCAAGACGTTGCCTCGCATACAGGCGCCCGCCCAGACGCTGCTCAAGCTTACTCAAAATGGTTTCGATCATTATAAAGCGCCCGATCGTGGTTATAGTTTTCATTTCAAAGCAAAGCAAAGCCCTGCTGCGCTTCTCCTTCTGATGCTTGAGGCCGTTCACACGGACCTCGTTTCACCATCAGCCTAAAGCGCAGCACCCAAAATCTTCAGCTATCCACAAAAATCGCCCGGCCGATTACCCCATCTTTGGGTCAAAAGCGGGCATTGTGCGATGTTAGCAGCATGTCCGCTTTACCCCCGAAAGCGTTCGTACACAGCCTCGACAGTGCGCACCTTAATTGGGGGTAGAGGCGTGCGCGGCGGCGCGTTCAGTTTGTATTCACTTAAGCGTTAGCGCGGGCCAAAGCCGCAAGGCCCGCGCGCGTGTCGAGCGTAGGCTTCCATCCGGCGCGCAGAAGCTTCATCGGGTCGACCATCATCTTCCCGCCGAGGCGCTGCCATTCATCGCCGCGTCCAAACGCAGCCGCCCCCAGCGCGATTAACGGCGGCGGCACCGGCAACAGTCCTGCCCTCCGACCTTCGCCCGCGCGTAACGCAGTGACGATCTCGGCCAGCGTCAGCGGCGCGGGATCCGACACGACATACGTCTCGCCTTTGGCAGCGGGGGAAGCCAATGCAAGGTGAATGGCATCGATCAGGTTTCGCCGCGCCAGCAACGATCGGCGATTGCGGCAAAGGCCCAGCGGCAGCGGCCACGGTTTGCGCGCAAGATCCATCAGACGTGCGAAGTTGCCTTTGACACCCTCGCCATAAATCAGGACAGGCCGCAGGATCGTGAACGGCACGCCAGCCGCGCGCACGGCCTCCTCTGCGGCAAGCTTTGAGCGTCCGTAGGCGTCGGTCGGGCGCGGCGCGTCGGCTTCGCTCAGGACCCCGGTAGAGGCCGGGCCGCTTTGCGCGCGGATGGACGACATGAAAATGAGGTGGCGAACGCCGCTTGTTCGCGCGGCATTTGCCAATTCGGCAGTTGCCAGGCGGTTGACGCGGTCATAGGCCTGCTCGGCAATCTCGGGTCCGGCGTGCGCGATGCCGGCAAGATGGACCACCGTCTCGACGTCCCTGAGCAGCGTGCGCCATTCGACCGGGCGCGTCAGATCGGATACGGCAATCACCTCGACCGAACGAGGAAAAACGTCGGCCGGCTGGCGCATCGCCGCCCGCACCGAATGTCCGCCATTGGCGAGTTCGGTGACGAGGGCACGCCCAACGAAGCCCGATGCACCGGTCACGAGGATGCGCGTCACGATTTGCCTCGAGCCCAAGAAACAGACGCCAACCATAATTGACGCGGCGCCTACCGTGTAGCAAGCCCGCCGGTCCCCGACAGAAACCGGCATAACCAGGAGGAGCGTTCTACCGCTGTTATTGCAACACCGCTGCTATAAAGGCGTCGGGACCGACTTTGCGAAGCCAGCCGATGGCCAAAACCACTCGATCCAACGCGGCCCGACAAAAGGCGCTTTCTGCCGATGGCCTTCCGGCATCGGTATACAACAGGCGGCGCAAGGTCCGCTTTGGAACTCTGGTCAAGAACGGCTGGTTCAGCGCCACGCCCGATGCCACCGACATCAGTCGCTCCATTCGCACAAACAACCCGGGCGCTCTCAATATCTCTGCGTGGCAGCGCACGCGGCCCGGTTTCGTCGGCCAGACGACAGCCGATGCGGCCGGAAATATCACCACGATCTATCAGACACCCGAGCAGGCCGTCGCCGCCTGGTACCATTTGCTGTTCAACCGCTACGGATTCGGCAGGACCGGCCAGTTCGATCTCGCGTCCCTCGCGCGAAAATATGGCGGCCAGAAGGCTACTGCGGCCGAGGTCAGGGCTTACACAGACGGATGGTCGAAATGGTCCGACGGAGTTCTGCAACCTGACACGGTCGTCCACTTTGCCATCGACGATGAATTGCTGGACTTCGCCAAGGCCACATTCGCCCATGAAGCGGGCGCGGTGAGCCCCCTGCACGATGATCAGATCCTCTATGGCTTTGCGTTGGAAAGGCAGACTGCTTGAGGGCAACGCGCCCGATCCGGGTCGCTGTGCGGACATATCGGGTGTGCTAATTTGAAAGTTGCGGCCACGGTGGTGGCGGCATGTGGGGTCCCATGCGCAGCACCGCGTCAAATCTGTTTCACTTCGTCATGATCAAGCCGTCGCACTACGATGATGACGGCTATCCGATCCAGTGGATCCGCTCTGCCATCCCCTCCAATACGCTCGCCTGTCTCAACGCACTCGCTGAGGACGCGCGCCGGCGTGCGATCCTGGGGCCGGACGTCGAGATCCGCCTGCACGCCTACGACGAGACCAACCGCCGCGTACGGCCTGACCGCATCATCCGCCTGATCCGCAAAAGCGGCGGGCGGGCATTGATTGGTTTGGTCGGGGTGCAATCAAACCAGTTTCCGCGCGCGGTCGATCTCGCCTGCCCCTTCCTTGCGGCCGGCCTGCCGGTCTGTGCCGGCGGTTTCCACGTGTCCGGCTGCATGGCCATGCTTCCGGAACTGCCCGACGACCTCAAGGCAGCGCAGGACATGGGCATCTCGTTCTTTGCCGGCGAATGCGAAGACGGTCGGCTCGACGAGGTGCTGCTGGATGCGTGGAACGGCAGGCTCAAGCCGCTCTACAACCATATGGCCAAATTGCCGGCGCTTACCGGCGAGCCGACGCCGTTCCTTCCGCGCATACATGTCAAGCGCACGACGGGTGCAGCCTCGAGCATGGATCTCGGCCGCGGTTGCCCCTACCAGTGCTCGTTCTGCACGATCATCAATGTGCAGGGCCGCAAGAGCCGCTGCCGCGCGCCGGAAGACGTCGAGAGAATCATTCGCGAAAACCACGCGCAGAAAATCAGTTGCTTCATCATCACGGACGATAATTTCGCGCGCAACAGCGACTGGGAAGTGCTGTTCGACCGCCTCATTCACCTGCGCAACACAGAGTTTCCCGACCTCGTCTTCACCATCCAGGTCGACACGCTTAGCCACAAAATTCCGAATTTCATCGAGAAGGCGGCGCAGGCCGGGGTTCGCCACGTCTTCATCGGTCTTGAAAACATCAATCCCGACAATCTGATTGCCGCCAAGAAACGGCAGAACAAGATCACCGAATACCGCGAAATGATCCAGAAATGGCGCAATCACGGCGCCATCACCTATGCCGGTTATATTCTCGGTTTTCCCGCCGACACCAAGGAATCGATCCTTCGCGACGTCGAGATCATCAAGCGCGAATTGCCGCTCGATATCCTCGAATTCTTCTTCCTCACGCCCCTGCCCGGTTCGGAAGATCACAAGGTGCTTTTGCAGAAAGGCATCTGGATGAATCCTGACATGAACAAATACGACCTCAACCACCGGGTCTCGCATCATCCAAAGATGAGCGATGAGGACTGGGAGGATGTCTACCGCGCGGCTTGGGCGAGCTACTACACGCCCGAGCACGCGCGCACGATCTTTCGTCGTGCAGCCGCCTGCAAGGCCAGCCGCCCCGAGATGACGCTGTGGACCGTCGCGTTTTTCTTTCGGACAATCGAGGTCGAAGGCGTGCAGCCGCTGGAAGGTGGCGCCTTCCGCATGAAATTCCGCCGCGATCGCCGATCGGGCATGAAATTGGAGAATCCGCTGGTCTTCTATCCACGCTACGCTTGGGAATCGATCACAAAGGTCTGGGACTATGTGCGCATGTATCGCCGTCTTAAGGCGATACTCGACGAGACCCTGGCTGCTCCCGACCGGTGGACATATACCGACGTCGCGATCGCGCCGCCGGAACAAGACGAGTTCGAGCGGCTCTCGCTCTATCACGAGACCACGGGCGGCGAGGCCGCGCTGGCGCGCAAGCGGCGCGACGATGTGATCCGCGCGGGCGGACACGTGTACGCGCCCCCGCCACGCGCTAAAGGCGTGACAGTGGCAACGCCCGCGCAATAGCGAAACGCCGCTTCAATCCTGGTGTTGGAAGCTAGTTTCTCACAACGGATGTCGACTTGCCGTCCGTCCTGCCCGCAGATTTACCGTCCGTCTTTCCATCCGTCTTGGTATCGGACTTGGTATCGGACTTGGCATCGGGCTTTGCATCGGATTTGGCGTCCGGTTTTCCGCCCGTCTTGCTGTCCTGGCCGTGCTTCGAGGCCTGGCCGTCTGTGCGAGCTGTTTTCCCGCGTGCGGCACGCTGCGCCAATTTTACCTGTCGCGCCTCCAGGACGCGTGGACTGGGTGGCGGCATTGGAATTGCGTCGGGCCCGTTCCAGGCGAGAAGGCCTGCGAGTTCCTGACACGGTGCCTGCTGCGGCAGCCGCACCGCCGGACTGCCGGCCTGCGCGCCGGTCCATGTCTCGGCGGGCCAGCTCGTGATGTTCCTCACGTAGTCCTGGGTTTCCTGCGGCAGCGAACCCTTGTTGGCGAGCCAGTCCTGGATGCGCTTCGGGCCTGCGTTGTACGCAGCAGCAGCAAGGCCGAGATTGCCGAATTTCCGCGACAGATCCCGCAGCAAGCGGGCGGAAGCCGGGATTGCCTGCGCCGGATCGAATGGATTATCGAGGCCCCTTTCGTTGGCCGTCTCCGGCATGAATTGCGCGATGCCCAGTGCGCCCGCCGAGCTTATTACGTAAGGCCTGAAGCTGCTTTCCTGATACAGCAGACGAATGAAAAAATGCGGCGGCAGATCGTTGTTGCGAACCGCTTCAGCCAGCGCAGTGCAGATTTCCTCGCGCGAACGGTAAACGATCGGCTTCATCATTGGACGCAGTGGCGCCAACGGCAGCACGACCACCTGGTAGGGCGGCGGTGCCCAGCTCAACTCATCGTTTTCCAACACTTTGGCGTCCGGCACTTTGACTGCCTGGAATTTGGCAAGCGGCAGTTCGACCACCATCGGAATGATGTCGCGCGCTCCGGGCGTCAGCCAAATTCCGATCAGGGCCCCGAGCATGCTGGCGGCGACCATACTGATTGGACCGAAACCAGTCAGTCGGACGACCTTGTGCAGCGACCAGGCCACGATGAGCCCGACCAATAGACTGATGAAAAGACTTTCGCCCAGCAATTCCATCGGGCCCTGCCCCTGGATGGTCTATCATAGTCCTGCTTTAGCGTGACAAATATGAGGCAGGGGTTCGTTCGGCCATTACCGACTACCGCCGATATGGCGGCAAACGAGGCCAAATTCCGTCTCGGACCGCACGCTTTGTCCCAAAACCGGACATCGCAATAGTCCAACAGTGCAGACAGTCCTGACTGCTGTCGCTCTGCGCCGGTTTGTGCCTGCGAGAACAGGCTGGTATCGAGCGGCCTGCCGGCGAACTCTCCGTGGGAATCGCTATGGTCTCCGCGACTGAAAATAACGCGATCGCTTCTGTCACAGCCGCGACCTGGATCGGGTTCGCCATGATGTGCATCGGCATGTTCATGGCGATCCTTGACGTGCAGGTTGTTGCGACATCGCTGGCAACCATTCAGGACGCGCTGACTATCGCTCAGGATCAGATGAGTTGGATCCAGACGTCATACTTGATCTCAGAAATCATCGCGATTCCCCTCACCGGGTTCCTGACGCGGCTGCTGACGATGCGATGGCTGTTTTTCGTCGCCGTCTCGGTGTTTACGCTGGCATCGATCGCCTGCGCCATGAGCGGAAGTTTCTCGTCGTTGATCACATGGCGCATAGTGCAGGGTTTTTCGGGCGGCACCCTGATCCCGGTTGTCTTCTCAGCGGTTTTTTTGCTTTTCCCGCTTCGGCTCCAACCGCTGGCAACGACGATTGCCGGTGTTCTTGCTGTCCTCGCCCCCACTGTCGGACCGGTGGTGGGAGGCTGGATAACCGCGACTTATTCCTGGCACTGGCTTTTCCTGATCAATGTCCTTCCGGGCATCGTCGCCGCTTCGGTCGCATCGTTGTCATTGCGGAAAGAGCGTACGTCCTTCGATCAGCTTAGCCATTTCGACGTCATGTCATTGGCACTGGGCGCAATCGCTCTTGCGGCGCTGGAAATCGGCATCAAGGAAGCGCCCAAGCGCGGCTGGACTTCACCGATCGCCGCCGGTCTTCTCGCACTGTGCCTGGCCAGCGCGCTGTTATTCGTTCTTCGCGCGCTGTGGTCGCCCAGCCCTCTGGTCAACCTGCGAACCTTCCGTGACCGGAATTTTTCGATCGGTTGTGTGCTCAGTTTCGTGCTCGGGACCGGGCTTTTTGGGTCGATCTATCTGATGCCGGTTTTTCTCGCCTACGTCAGAGCACATAATGCGCTTGAGATCGGGAAGATCATGCTGGTGACAGGCGTTGCCCAGCTTATCGTTGCCCCCGTTGTAGCTTTTCTGGTACGGCGCGTCGATGAGCGCCTTTTGACGGCGGCCGGCTTTCTGCTCTTCGGAATCGGGTTGGCACTGAGCACAGTTCAGACCAAGGCCACGGATTTCGACGACATGTTCTGGCCGCAGCTGATACGCGGCAGCGCCATCATGTTTTGCATTCTTCCCCCGACGCAACTTGCCCTCGGCCATCTGGCAAAGACCGCCATCGACGATGCCAGCGGCCTGTTCAACCTCATGCGCAACCTTGGCGGCGCCATTGGCATCGCGTTGATCGACACTGTCATTTATACGCGCGCACCCGAATATGCGCAGAGCATCGTCGGTCGCCTTGCGGCCGGCGATCTGGATACCGCCAAAGCTCTCGGCATACCGCCAGAGGCCCTTGCGTCTGCTCCGCTTGATCCCGAGAAACAAGCGCTTCTAACATCGCTTGTCGACAAAGTGGCGTTCGTCGATGCCATAAACGACGCCTGGGCTCTCGTCGCCGTGATGACATTTGCCGCGCTCGTTTTCCTGCCGCTCGCACGACGGATGCCGACACCGGCGGCAGCAGCGGCGATCCATTGACGCCATGGCGCGTCGGTTGAATTTTTAATAACATCGTCCTTCGTAGCCGCTGGACCCCACGGCGCGTCACGCTCGTCGCCGTTTGCGGACCGCGGATCGGGGGGCGGACATGGCCGATGCGCTTCGCCGTACCTACATCCCACGTTCCTGGAAAGAGATAGCTGATAACGCGCGCGCCCTTTGGGCCGTCATACGTCGTTACATTCCGCGCTCCTGGAGCGACGTGGTCGATTTCGGGCTCATGCTTTGGATCATTCGCGTTCCGGTCGGCGCTTTTGTCGTCGGATTCGTGCTGCTCTGTCTCGTGCCGCAAGCACAGGATCTGCTGGTCGAGCTGATCGAATATTCCTGGCACGTCGTGTTTTTCCTCGCGCTGGTATTTTTTGTATGGGCGTCGACCACCCACTATACGGCGCGACTGCTGCTCGACACCGATGAGCGATTTCGCGCGCGCGTTGACCAAAGAAAATCGGATTTCATCGTCAGCTGGGAGATTTTGCTCCCTCGCCTTCTCGGCGCACTGACTTTCGTCGCCGTCTTACTCTCGGCCGAACGTTCGATCGAAAACCTGCCGATCATCGATGATCCCTACGTCGTTCCCTACGTCGCAAAAATGCTGCGATGGTTCCAGGTTGTGACCTTGGCTACCTTGGGACTTTTCATCTGGTACACGGTCAGCCGCAAGGCGCTCGGCGCGCTTCAATCTGTCAAAAAACTCGAAACGAAGACCGGCTTCGTTTCACGCTTTCTGCGGCGGGTCGGGATCGAACCCAGGTTCGATTCAAGCAACCTCGGTCCGTTGATGCTCTTTGCAGTGTTTCTGCTGTGCGCGAGCATCCTGATGTCCAGCCCTGTATGGGTGGCAGGCTGGTTTCCCCGCAGCCTCGCGGTCCCGCTTCTGCTCGGAGCCTGGGTGCCGTTCCTGTCGCTGCTCTCCGGGATCGGCCGCCATTATCGGGCGCCGGTCATCGTAGGTATTGCGATCGCTTTCGCGATATTGACGTTCCTGTTCGGCGACAATCATTCCGTACGCCGCATCGACACCGCGCAAATACTCGGCCAAAAGCTGGACACCGCAGCGATGTCGCTCAATCGCGCTGTCGACCTGTGGATGAACGCCAACAATTGCAAGCAGGACCCGGCGAAATGTCCAAGGCCGATCATCATTGCCGCCGCCGGCGGTGCAAGCCGCGCCGGTTTCTTCACCGCCAGTGTCATCGGCTACCTGCTCGACACTGCGAAGGAAAAGGACCCTCGGCTCGATGCCTCCGCGGTGACGAAACGCCTGTTCGCGATCTCGGGAGTGTCCGGTGGTTCCGTGGGAGCGGCGATGGCGGCCGCCGCGATGGCACGCGCAAAAGCCGGCGAACAGCCCTGTGTGGAGCACCGGCCAAGTCTCTGGTACGGCGACACGATCGGTAACTGGCGCGATTGCCTGGAAGCGCTGACGGCTGGCGATTTCCTCACGCCCGTTTCGATCGGCCTCGTTTTTCGCGACACGGTACGCTTCGGTTGGTGGGAAGATCGCGCCACGGCGCTCGAAAGATCGTGGGAGAATCGCTTTTCCCAATTGACAGGCTCGGACACCGACAAGTGGCAGGACAAATGCCCGGGCGATCTGCGCTGCCCGTTCATGACGTCGCGACCGCGGGAAGACCGTTGGCTTCCCCTACTGGTGCTCAATGGCGTTTCGTCGGCGACCGGACGACGGATCCTGACCACCGTCCTTGAGCCCGGCTATCAGCCCAAAAACGAAGACGCCTGCCCTCTTGCGGGCGCAATGAATACCGACGCAGCCATTAAAGAGATCAAGGCCAGGGCAGCGCCGAATTTGAAATCCCCCGTAAGCGGGCCGGTTCGGAAATGCGCCATTTTTCTCGAGAGCGTGCGCTTTCACGAACTGATGGCAAACGACAACCCGCCAGACTGGCTCGGACGTATTCAGCGGCTCGCGGTCTGGGACTATGTGCGCAACAAGATCCCGTTCCTCACACCGCGCGACCTTGACGACATATACCTGAGCACCGCTGCACACAATTCCGCGCGCTTTCCCATCATTTCTCCGGCAGGCGAAATCCGCAACCGCGAGCACCAGGTCATCGATCGCATTGTCGACGGCGGCTATTTCGAGAACTACGGCGCGCTCGGCGCCATGGAGCTGGCCCAGGCAATTCGCGCCGTTGAACCGAAGCTCAGGCCGTTCGTGTTGGTGATATCGAACGATCCCGACGAGGATCCCGATCTGACGAAAGCCGACGTCGCCGACGATGCGGCGTTGGCCTACGTTTCCGTTCCGATCACGGCCGTCGCCAATACGCGGACCTCGCGCGGCCGGCTCGCCGTCGGGCAGCTCGAGGCCGCGATGGATAGCGTCGCAGGGACGGATTGCGGCGGCGGCACCGCCCATATCCGCGTATGGCCGAGATTTGAACCGTCGGCCAGTGGCGAGGTCGAAAACGTCTCCCGCCCTGTTTCGATGAGCTGGTGGCTATCCCGTCCGATCCAGATCCTGCTGCATCAGCAGACCGAGCAGTACAAGAACCAGAACAAGAACCCGGATCAGCTCGATCGCGTGTGGCAAGCGATCATGTCGAGATCGGATTGCACAAGGCAATAGTCCGAAGCCTCAGCACGCGGCTTACTTCTTGCCGCTTGGTTCGGACTTTGCTTTCAACTGCGTCAGCTCGTCAGTCAGCTTCGTGACGGCCGACTTGAGCGTGCCGATCTCGGCGCGCGCGGCGGCAAGATCGCGATTGGCGGCGGTGATCTTCTCCTGCGTCTCGCGCGCGAACTTGGTCAGCGCCTGCTGCAGAAACTCGATATTGGACTGCAGGCAGCTCGTGCGGCGCTCCATCTGCTTTTCGGCGGTACAGACCTCCAGCCCGCGAATGTCCTGTGCGGTTGCCGGCCCCAGCGCAACGAGCAGGATCCCCCCAACGCGTAGAAACTGCGTCGCTACAGGCCGTATGGGCCAGGGCCGCTGTCGTTCCGGTGTCATGGCTGAGAGCCTACACGATATTGGACCGGCGCGAGCCCTTCCAATCAGGTGGTGTGAACCGGTACGATGCCCCGTCCTGAGCTTCGGGGGAAGTGAATGAATAATTGGGTTCGCATTTCAGCTTTGTCGTTTGCCGTCTTCTGGCTGGCGGTCCTTGCCGCCACGCCTGCCGGTGCGCAAGTCCTCAAGACGGTCAAGGATCGCGGCACTCTCAATTGCGGGGTCAGCGAGGGTCTTTATGGATTCTCCGCCCGTGACAACAACGGCAATTGGAGTGGCTTTGACGTCGATCTTTGCCGTGCAGTCGCGGCCGCGATGTTCAATGATGCTGGCAAAGTCAGCTACGTCCCGCTCGACGCCGGACGCCGGTTCGAGGCGCTGCAATCGGGCAGCATCGACGTATTGTCGCGCATCAGCACCTGGACAATGGCGCGTGAAGTCGACCTCGGACTCCTCTTTACGGCGACGAATTATTTTGACGGTCAGGGATTCCTCGTCCGCAGAGACCTGAAAAAGGATACCGCCCTCGAGCTCGACGGCGCGAAAATCTGTGTGCAGACGGGAACGACGACCGAGCTCAATCTCGCCGATTATTTCGGCACCAACAACATGCGGTACGAGGCGGTCACGGCAACGACCGCCGAGGCCGCGGTCAAAAGTTTTGATTCCGGCCAATGCAGTGCGTTCACGGCGGACGTCTCGCAGCTTTTTGCCATCAGGCTTTTGCTGTCCAAGCCCGACGATCACGTCATTTTGCCTGACGTCATCTCCAAGGAGCCGCTGGGCCCCGCGGTGCGCCAGGACGACGTGCAATGGTTCAATATCATCAAGTGGGTGCAGTTCGCGATGGTCAATGCGGAAGAGCTCGGCGTCACGTCGAAAAACATCGATGAGGCGCTCAAGTCCGAAAAACCCGACGTCAGACGCCTGGTCGGCACTGAGGGAAATTACGGCGAGCGGATGGGTCTCACCAAGGACTGGGCAGCCCGCGTCATCAGACTCGTCGGGAACTATGGCGAGGTTTACGAACGAACCGTGGGCACCGGTTCCGCACTCGGCATTCCGCGCGGGATCAATCAGCTGTGGAGCAAGGGCGGCATCCTCTACGCCCCGCCAATCCGCTGATCGCACGATGGAACGCCACAGATGCCTTCGTAGAATGCTGATGCTAAATTGACCATGAGAACTGGACGCAGACTGAACCGATGGCCGATTATTATCCTTTGCTAACGCGCGCAGTCGGGTCGCTTAACCCGAACACCAGCGAACAACGCCGCGCCCTTTACGACCGCGCCCGCAAGACCCTGGTCGATCAACTTCGCAAGCAGGATCCGACGCTGGCGAACACCGACGTGAAGGCAGAAAGCGCGGCACTCGATGCCGCGATCCAGCGCGTCGAGCGGGATTTCATGCGTCGCGCTGCGCCACCGCCGCCTTCCCCGCCGCGGCAATCGCGACCCGGTCCGGTCCATGAAGCCGCCGACGAGCCTGCGCGATATCATGACCTGCCACCCCTGACGGACACCGGAAAGCGCTGGCGCATTCTCGCCGGCGTGGGTGTCGCCGCGCTTCTTCTCATCGGCGGCGTGGTCGCCTATTCCTACCTGCCGCGCAGTCTTTCCGACATGCGTTCCGATATGCGCACCATCGCGTCGACCCCGCGCAGCGCGCCCGTGGCCACCGAGCCGGCTGACGACAAATCGAATTATGTGCGCATGCGGCAGCTCGTCTACTACCGGACCAACCAGCCGGTCGGAACGCTCGTCGTCGACAAGACCCAGACTTTTCTCTACGTGGTCCGGCCGAACGTGTCCGCGCTTCGCTACAACATCGGGGTCGGCCCCGAATGCATCGCTTTGTCCGGCCTCTACCGCGTGGTGCGAAAGGAAGAGCCGGCCAAGCAATCCGGCGACGCGCTCGGCGCGCGCGTGCTGTACCTGGACAAGGATTACCGCATTCACGGATCCGGCGCTGCGGTTCCGCCCGGGAAGCTGGCCGGTTGCATTCGCCTCGTCGATGACGACGTCATCTATCTCTACGACCGCACACCTTTGGAAAGTCGCGTGGTCGTAGCCAACTGACGCAGCCCGTTTGCAATCACAAGGTATCGATTGCAGATCGGCCGGCGCGTTCAGAAACTTCGAACAAGAGCCAAAGCAACCTTGTCGACGGCAGTTACGTACTTGCCGTCAAGAGCATGCTGGGTCTGCTTCGTAATTCATCTTGTATGTCAATCACTTGGCTCCCATTCAGGTTGGTCAAGGTACGCCTAAGGTACGGGCCTTCGGCCGCACGAGCCCGATTTGGAACCGCACTCCCCACCGCTTTCTCAACGCCAAGCAATACGAGGCCTTCGGTCGTCTCCGTAAGAGGCCGCATGTGAGCGCCTTAGCCCGATGTCATGAGAGGACCAAGGGAAGTTTCTCGATGTGGGGTCCGCAGCTTCGCCCTGGTGGTGCAGGGGTTTCCCTCTTACGGGGTTGCGTTCGCTCACTCCGTAAAAGGACCCTTCCAGGTTGAGCCTCGATCCATCCAAATGGCAGGTTGCGCTGCCTTCGTCCTTGATCAAGAGACCCCCAGGGTGTTCAGCCTGCCCCCTGATGTGAGAGATGTGAAAGGGATCGAGGGAACTTCCTTTGGCCCACTAATGGCAGCACGCAAAGGTCTAGATAAAACCTGAGACCCGCATCACGCCAGCAACCGTGGCGGGAGGCAAAAACAAAGAGGCTGCGCTAACACTATGCACAGCCTCTCCGCAGCTTAAAAGGCACTTCCTCCCACGACACGATTTTCGGGCCAAACCTTGGGAGAGCGATTTTATTCCATGAGACCAAACAATTTTTTGGGTTCCTGTCGGTTGGGAGGAACACATAAGCGGTTCCCGAATTGTTCGTATGTCAAAAGACGTAATCTGGGTGGGCTCAACAAAGAATGTCGAGCGCCATCTCGAAAATCGGAGGAGCGAGCACGGGCAAACTTACGCCGAATGAGATGGTGCGCGAGCACAACCGAGGAAGAAAAGCTGCCGATGAAGGTCGCTCACGTTATTGGAGTGAGCCTTGGGCATACCCGTTCGAATCCGATGAACATTATGAACTGCGTAGACAGGCGTTCG
>DATDLC010000024.1:0-2343 GCA_036519515.1 Pseudolabrys sp.
CTTTGCTCCCGCCATATTCGGCGGCCGCAATTGGACCATCGTCAGCGCCGCGGTGCTTTTCATCCCCACACTTTCGCTCGCCTATTTCGTGACGCAGCCCGAGACTCCGTTCTGGCTTATGTTGATCGTAGCGGCGACCGCCGGGCTTGGCGGCGGCAATTTCGCCTCCAGCATGGCCAACATATCCTTCTTCTACCCCGACCGCATGAAGGGTTGGGCGCTCGGCTTGAACGCAGCCAGCGGGAATATCGGCGTCAGCGTCGTGCAGTTGGTTGCCCCGCTGGTGCTGGGCTTCGGCTTTATCAGTCTTTACCAGATAACCCCCACCGCGGACGGCCTCTATCTCTCGAACGCCGGACTGATGTGGATCGTGCCACTCACGGTTGCCGTGATCGGCGTGTATTTATTCATGAACAATCTCACCGTGGCGAGCGCGTCCTTTAAGGACCAATTGGTGATCGTCAAGCGCAAGCACACCTGGGTGATGTCCTACATTTATATCGGCACGTTCGGCTCGTTTATCGGTTATTCAGCGGCGTTTCCCTTGCTGATCAAGACGCAATTCCCCGCGATCAGCGTAGGACTTGCCTTTCTCGGCCCGCTGGTTGGCTCGCTTTCGCGTCCATTCGGTGGTCTGCTCGCGGACAAGATCGGCGGCGCGAACGTGACGTTCTGGAATTTCATCGCGATGGCCGCGGCGACGCTAGGCGTGATGTACTTCGTGGATCACAAGGAGTTTGCCGGCTTCCTCACCATGTTTCTGGCTCTTTTCGTTCTGACCGGCATCGGCAATGGCTCGACCTATCGGATGATTGCCTCGATCTTCCGCGCACAGAAGCTGAGCGAAGCCAAGAGCCAGGGCGAGACTGACCGCGCGCTCGCGCTCAAAGCAGCGGGGCTCGAAGCCGCGGCTGCGCTCGGCTTCATCGGCGGAGTCGGCGCCTGCGGCGGCTACCTCATCCCGCGCGGGTTCGGCGCCTCCATTGCCGCAACCGGTGGGCCCTATCACGCGCTTGAAATCTTCCTGCTGTTCTACATCACCTGCATCGCGCTCACGTGGTGGCACTACCTGCGCAAGACGTCGAGCCTTGCCAAAGCGCGCGTGTGAGCATGAGCATCAAACCGCTTGCAACGACCGCGGTTGGTGGTCGTCGGCAACGGAATGGCGGGAAATGCGAACGGTCGAGGAGCTCGTTGCGCGGGCTCCCGACCGCTTCGACATTACCGTGATCGGCGGCGAGCCGCACCCGAGCTACAACCACATACTTCTGTCCTCGGTGCTGGCGGGCGAGAGGACGCTTGCCGAATAAATCGTCATTCAACCTTCCAGCTGGTACGAGAAGCACGGCATTCACTTGATCGCCGGCAAACGGGAGCGCGGACAGGCGCAGCGTCGGCAGCGCGATCAACAAACCGATCGACGTGTTGTCGAGGTTGAAGTCGGCCAAGAGTGTTGGACTGGCCTCGACACAATCTGGCTCTTGGGGCGCTGCAGGGTGCAATCGGATGGTGAATGGTGCCTTCCGGCTTCGCCGATCTCTATCACGAACTCTATTGGTGGCTGCGCGATCGATCCACGGAAACCGAAATGCGCGACACCGTTCGCAGGCTCGCGGCATTTTATCAGGTCGATGTGCGTCGAAGTGTCTCAATATCGATTGGCCACGCACCTCGTGCAGACTGATACGATTGTTGCGTGCAATCACCGCAAGCCACAGGCGCGCCATTTGCGATCTATGTGCCGACCAGCTTCCCGGATCGCCGGGCTCCAATCGCGACCGCAAAGGACCATGCTTGATGAGCAAACGGAACCGAACCTGGATTTCGGACTGGAACCCAGAGAATAAGAAGTTCTGGGAGTCGACAGGTAAATACATCGCCCGCCGCAATCTCATCTGGTCGGTCGTCGCCGAGCATCTCGGCTTTTCGATCTGGCTGCTCTGGAGCATCGTCACAACGAAGCTGCCGCAGGCCGGCTTTCATTACACCACGGACCAACTCTTTCAGCTCGTAGCGCTGCCAGGACTGATCGGCTCGCTGGCCCGTTTTCCGTACACCTTCGCTCCAGCCATGTTCGGCGGCCGCAATTGGACCATCTTCAGCGCCGCGGTGCTTTTCATCCCCACGTTTGCGCTCGCCTATTTCGTGACGCAGCCCGAGACTCCGTTCTGGCTTATGTTGATCGTAGCGGCGACCGCCGGCCTTGGCGGCGGCAATTTCGCCTCCAGCATGGCCAACATATCCTTCTTCTACCCCGACCGCATGAAGGGTTGGGCGCTCGGCTTGAACGCAGCCGCCGGGAATATCGGCGTCAGCGTCGTGCAGTTGGTTACCCCGCTGGTG
>DATDLC010000025.1:0-30690 GCA_036519515.1 Pseudolabrys sp.
CTAACGCTTCCGGGTATTTTGCAGGAGGGACAACATTGGACCGGAGCATATCCTCCGCCAGAAGCGGTTGAAAGATACGAACGCGTTCTTCAAGGCTCGTTCAACCGGATGGTCACCATGGCCGAACAACTTCAGGCTCAATAGATTAGCCAAGCGTACGTATTAAGAAACGCGCAGCGCGATAACCGACGAGGCCACTGGCTTGGGTTTCTAACAACAATTCTAGCAATGGTCTGTGCGCTTGGTTGTTTGTTTTTAGATTATCCTTGGGTCGCATTAGCGTTTGTAACCCTGTTATGGCAGTCGCAAAGGCGCTTGTTGAGTCGGCCAAAGCACCAACAACAACTGAATCAAAGGCAGCAAGAAAAGCTGTTGCCCAATCTCGGGTACTGCCCAAGCAGTAAGCTCAAACGCGGCCAAGGAGCGACGGACGTATTCAGCGGCCTACCGCGTGAACTACGAAGACGCCACAACATGGTTGCGATATAGTTGAAACGCCCATTGATGCGAGGGGCTCGCTATGGCCGGGGGCCGATAAACGGGCCTGGTTTCGACCTTAGGGGGATGGGCTTCCATGAGCATCAAATGGAAAGTCATTCTTGTGATTTTTCCCAGCACGTTACTTGCATTTTATGGTGCTTGCGCCTTGTGGACTGGGCTTTCATCCAGCTACAGCGAATTAGTTGCTGCCTTGGTCACCGCCCCCGCGTTTTGGTGCATTATTGCGACAGGCGTAATGGCTGAACGGTATCTTCGGGCGACCGGTCAAATTGGCCCGATGTTCGCCAAGCAGGTGGACGAGGATAGTCGACGATCCAGTGGTCAAGCTGATGGAGCGCTACCAAATCCCGGTGACGCGAGAGAACTATCTCGAACTAGCGTATATTGGCGAGGTGCTTCAGGAGCTGAGCGCCGAACAGGAAGCAGACTTACCGGTTGAACTCCAGAGGGTGCGATGATCGAAGTCGATCTCATCACAGAGAAGGAGCTGAGCGAGACGTTGCGCACCGCTCGCAATGATCTGTTCTGGCAGTTCTGCGACACGGCGTTGTGGTGGGAGAATGCCGACACGCGGGATGCAAAGGCGGCTGAATTGCGCTACTCGCTTTCGCGGTCGATTGACGATGTTGAGGACGTGATCCTGATCTCGTACCTGGAACTCTTCGAGAGCCGCCAAAAACGGTCTGATAAAGCAACTCATCGCATGAAGTCGCCACAACCTTCCAACAGGGTCCCAACATACGAGGACAGGCTCAGGGAATACCAGGAACTTAAACGCCAAGGTTGGTACAAAGAAGATAAGGCTTGATGCGTCTATTAAGGGCGCGATGCTAGTTACATAATTTCGTCGTGCTGATTGGCAAAAACTCACCAATTCTTGGGGGCAAACCACCTGAAATTCCACGGCGCTCATAGTTTATCGACAAATGTAGATTGATTGTAAGCTGGTGACACCGCACGTTGTGACACGACGGGTAACAAAGCATCCTCGCGGCAAGTTCGTGTGACGCCGGCAATCGTGCTCCCACGGCCGCAGGAGGGCTTTGCCGTCTAGGGCCCTCGGGTATTCAGGCCGAGTTTTTGCTTCGCCAAATTCGATGTGGACGGGTTTCGCTTGGCTAATAGCTCCTAGCGTTACAACGGCAATACCAAATATGAGCAGTTTCATCGGGGTGCTAACCTAAGTCAGTCACACCAGAACTCGCGCAAATGGTCCGAAGTTCCGATCTGCTGATTATTCCTTTCTTATCTATGCAGTGCAAAAAGGCATGTCCGCTTTACTCCCAAAAGCGGACATTCCGCAGCGCGCGACGCATGTCCGCTTTGTGCCAATAGCGGACATCGGCCAACCTATTCGATCACCTGAGGCGGACTAGTCTAGCGACACAGCGGTTAGTCATCGGCTAGCGTCCGCTGTTTTAGAAAAAACGCCCGCCGAAGCGGGCGCGGTCTTTCAGTAATAGTCTCCGCAAACCCAGATGCGGCGAGGTCCCCATGCCGTCGGTACCCACCGCCAACAGTCGTAGCCGTAACCGTACGCGGCGAAGAACGGCCCACCGGCAAAGAAGAATCGGTTGTGGCGATGTACGAATCTTCCATGGTGGAAGGCAGCATGACGCCAGTTACCTCCGCGCCAGACACCCATGCGGCCGCCGGCCATGGCCATGCTGTGCCCAACCCTGCCACCACCCATGTGACCGCCCCATCCACCGCCCATGTGTCCTCCACCCCAACCACCACCCATATGGCCACCACCATGACCCCCACCACCATGCCCGGCGATAGCAAATGAAGGCAGTAACGTTATTGCCAAAACGATTAGAAACCTACGCATGCGACCCTCCGTTATGATATCTAAATCAAACACACGACAGCCGCACAGATTCTGCGAAAGTGTCACGAGTCCGGTTGCACAGAACAGAACCTCTGCATACTTCCATGCTGCCCGGGAATTTCTCAGACCGTGTCAAAATTTTCCATTTACGAATAATTTAGTTTCTGACAACTAAGTCAGCTTCGTAATTTAAATTTCAAAATTTTTCTGACTCACACCCTTTTCGCCTGGTGTGCTTCCATCTTGCAACGCTGAGACAAGGTTCGGAAACAAGAGCCGAACTTTTAGGCCGGGCAAATTGTCGAGCATTTCGATGTGCGCCCCGTGGAGGCGCGCAACCGCGGCGACAAGACTAAGTCCAAGGCCATTCCCGGTGGTTTTACGACTCCGTTCAAGTCGATAAAAACGCTTGAACACGTTTGTGTATTCGACGGCAGGAATTCCTGGCCCATCATCGGCAACGGTAACTGCGGCTCCGCCGTCACTGCTCTCTGCGACCTCAACAATTACCTGTCCGGCTGCGCGACCATGTTTGAGTGCATTGTCTACGAGATTGGCAACGGCATCGAAAATGAGATCTCTATCACCCGTAACCAACACCTGCTCATTACCGACGAGGCGGAGGTGTACACCCTTCTCTTCGGCGGCGGCATCGTATAAGTCCACGATTTCAGTCATAATCTTAGCTATGTTCACGGTCCGAAACGCTATTTTTTGAGCCTTGGCTTCAATCTGAGAAATTCGCGTAATCGACGCGAATATTCGCAGAACAGCGTCGAGATTGGCGAGGGTGTCGCCGATGAGTGCCTGGTCGCCCCCGGGATCACGTCGGCTATGGTAGGCGTTTTCCAGCCGTCCCCGCATGCGCGCCAAAGGTGTTCGCAAATCATGCGCCACGTTATCCGTAACCTGCTTTACCTCTTGCATCAGCGTTTCGATGCGATCGAGCATTGAATTAAGGTTTTCTGCAACCCGATCCCACTCATCGTCTGTCCCGCGGAGCGGGATACGTTCGTCGAGACCTCTCCGCATGATCGCGCGACTAGTTGCATTGATCGCTTCGATTCTTCCCATCGTGCGACGTGTGACCGAAACGCCGGCCACAGCGGCAAGAACAAATATCAGCGCAATACCCCATACAAAGGCTGCTTTGATTTTCTCCGCAAACAAATCAAGATCGTCGATGTCCTTCCCGACCAGTAAATGATCACCGTTAGCAAGTGTCTCGACCATTGCGCGCAGCATGGCTGGGCTTGTGGCGTTCGGTTTCGACTCCTGCGCGCGAAAATTTTGCCATCCTTCCGTGTCCATCAGGGCGGCCGGCCACGCTTTCAGATTACCGGCAATAAATGAAAATGAAGGGTCGGTGAGCAGATAGAGACTGTCCTGAAAATGTTCGTCAGAAATCCGTTGCTGAATCTTCGCAATCAGGCCGCCGCGGCCCGCGCGGTCGTAGACCCTCTGCAAGGTCCCCTGCTCCGCCCTGATGGCACTATCTGATCGGCTGCGCACGTAGGAAGCTGTCGACAAATAAACATAGCTTAAAAGAGTAAGTACGATTGTGCCGAAAAACCCGATAGCTATCAGCGCCAACCGGAACGTCGAAGACCGTAAAGTTTCAACTAGGTGCACGGAGGCAATACCCCACGCCACGTACTGTATGGATGAGTGGATAAACTTGCTGTCCATCGACCTTGCGGCGGACACGCCCAACATAGACGTCAATGATGTTAGTCGTGGGATCAAAGTGAAGATCCCAAACGTGCTGCAGTAGCATCGCCCGCGAGACCACCCGGCCTTCATTGCGAACCAGATACTCAAGTAGCTGGAATTCCCGGGGAAGCAGGCTGATGTCCCGGCCCCGCCGGCTGGCGCTTCGTGACACGAGATCCAATTCAAGATCCCCGACACGCAACACCGTTTCCTTGATGACGGTGTCGCTGCGCCGAGCCAGAGCCTCAACGCGCGCTAGAAACTCCAAGAAAGAGAAAGGCTTGGTAAGATAATCATCACCGCCGGCGCGAAGTCCCCGGACGCGATCATCAATCTCGCCGAGAGCGCTGATGATCAAAACTGGGGTAGCGATCCCCCGCTCTCGCAAGCTCCGCATGACTACAATTCCGTCGGTGTCCGGAAGCATGCGATCAATGGTTATCACGGCATAATCAGCGGAAAGCCCAAGGCTCAACGCATCACTGCCGTTGGCAGCCAAGTTCACCTG
The DNA here is from genome assembly GCA_036519515.1 of Pseudolabrys sp. Classification (GTDB taxonomy): domain Bacteria; phylum Pseudomonadota; class Alphaproteobacteria; order Rhizobiales; family Xanthobacteraceae; genus Pseudolabrys. The sequence continues at coordinate 4,557 of DATDLC010000025.1, forward strand.
ATAACCGTTCGCTGTGAGCGATTCGACGAGCTGGCCAGCGGTTTCCTGGTCGTCTTCAACAACGAGAATGTGACGGTGCCCTGCTGTCATGACCCTATCCACCGGAACGGACTTAGGGCATCCAAATATAACACCACCATAACTCGCGGACATCAACGCTGACTTATGTGTCAGAAACTAACTCATTACTAATTTGAAAGTTGCCCGTTTGTAGGAACCTAATCGACCTTCGCGCGTCGCGAATAAATGTCGAGACAAGTGAGCATCGTCGCCGTTACCTCTCTCGCGCTCGAAGCCTCAATCGCGCGCGGCCCTAGGATATCGGTACTTTGCAGTCAAACTTTCGAACTTGGTGCCGCTTTAAGAGTGGCGATCGCGCATGGCGTTTCGGGCATCATTAGTTTTGGAATCGCTGGGGGGTTGGCGCCCAATCTCGTTGCGGGTGACTGGGTCGTGGCGTCCGGTGTCAGGAACAATGCAGACGTTATTGCGACCGATCATCAATGGTCGCAAAGACTACTTGCGAGACTGCCAGACGCCGTTCACGCACAGGTCGTCGGTGTAAAAATTCTGAGACTGGACCCTTTAGAAAAGTTTCGCCTTTATAATGAGACGGGAGCAGCTGCCGTCGATATGGAATCGGATATTGCGGCAAAGATCGCGGGTGAGAGCCGTATTCCATTTGCTGCTTGCCGTGTCATCATCGATGCAGCCCACAGAACGCTTCCACCTGCTGCGACAGTGGGATTGCGTCCCAACGGCACATCGGATGTCCTCGCGACATTCCTGTCAGTCTGGCAAAACCCAAGCCAACTTCCCGATCTCCTGCGCACGGCATTCGATGCCCGCATCGCCCAGCGCGCTTTACGATTAGGACGCAAGCAATTGGGCGAAGGGCTGGGCTTTCCCTATTGCATCAGTAGCGATCTTGAAAGGCCTGCACTCGGACTGGCCACTGAAAGTGACTCGCTAAATGACGTTATACTGGAAGCAAAACTAAAACGCCGATGTCGCCCCACGAGGAAGCGTCGAGGTTATCTTACGTGATGAGCTAGAGCGATGTCGGCGTTGGGCCTGTTCTTTTGAGTGTGAGCGAAAGGATCATCGCTACTACGAGATCGTCGAAGATACGATCCAGCAAGGATTTGATTTCAGGTATTTCATCATTAAGGATGCAAATGGGGGCGTTTGCGCTGTCCAGCCGTTCTTCATACTGGACCAAGATCTCCTTGTCGGCTCCAGTGCCAGGATACGGGCCCCGATCGATTGTGTCCGTCGCGTATGGCCGCGATTTCTGCGGATGCGCACACTCATGGTGGGGTGCGCCGCAGGCGAAGGTCACCTCGACAATGCCGACGTTGCGCCGTGCTGCCCATCGCGGCTTCTAGCGTCAGCTATCTTAACACATGCGCGCAAGCTTAAGGTGTCGCTCGTCGTACTCAAGGAGTTTCCGGCAAAGTACCGTGATCCGCTGCAATGTTTTTTGCAATGTGGATTCACCCGCGTGCCCAGCCTGCCAATGACTAAACTTAGCATCGACTACAGTAGTTTCGACGACTACATGAACAGAGCACTCAATAGTGCAACCCGCACTAAGTTGCGTAAGAAATTCCGTGCGGCGGCACAGGCCGTGCCGATCGAGATGAGCGTCGTTGGCGATATCACGCCGATCGTCAACGACATTTATCCGATCTACCTTCAAGTCTACGAGCGATCGAAGCTTCATTTCGAAAAACTGACGAAGAATTACTTCTGCAGCCTTGGGCATGTGATGCCCGACAAGGTTCGGTTTTTCATCTGGCGGCAGAACGCAAGGGTCATTGCTTTCACCCTTTGCATGATCGAAGGTGACGCTATCTATGCTAGAATATATTGGTCTTGACTATTCGGTCGCGCTCGACCTGCACCTTTATCACTACGCAGTTCGCGACATGATTACGTGGTCAATTGCAAAAGGCTTCAAGTGGTTTCGCAGCAGCAGCCTTAATTACGATCCAAAATTACATCTGCGGCATCTGCTGGATCCGGTTGATCTCTACGTGCGTCATACATCGGGAGTAATAAACATGCCATTGAAGTGGCTATTACCGCTGATTGAGCCGACGCGTTACGACAAGACTCTGCGAAGATTTTCTAACTACAACGAGCTTTGGGATAGTTGCCAGGTAATGTGATTAATTGCCAAAAGCAGACATTCTTCCCAAAAGCACTACACGCTAGTTGCGGCAATTTCAGAGCGCGTTGTGCAGCATCGCTAAGTGCAATAGCGGACATCGCCGGCCCTATTCGATCACCTCGTCGGCGCGCAACAGAAAAGCAGCTGGAATTGAAAGTTTCGACAGCTTTTGCGGCTTTAAGGTTGATCACCAACTGATATTGCTCGGCAACTGCAGCGGAAGTCCCCCGGGCTTCGCTCCACGTAGAATGCGATCGACGTAGGTAGCCGCCCGCTGGAATTGTTCTATGCCTTCATAGCCGTACGAAACGAGGCCGCCGCTCTTGACATTGAACCGGTACGAATAAATCGCAGGCAGGCGCCATCTTTCCGCCAACGTGATGATTAGGTCGCGTCGGTCGAACGTGGATGGAGCGGGCGCGACGACCAAGCCCCCGTTTGGCTCCTGCGCGAATGCCGTGATCTCGCGTTCGATATCGGTGGCGTTAGTTACGCGGCCGATGTCACGTTAATGCCCAACGATGAAATGCGGACTCGGCCGCACGGAAAAATGAAACATTGACGGCTATTCTCGGATCGTGGACGACCGCCGCGCGACGCATTGAAGGGGCGATCTGCTTGAGAACCTCCAGCCATTTCCCACCGATCGCAGGTTCGAAACTGTGGAATCCAGTAATGTCGCCAACGGGATGCGCGAGGTCCGTGACGAATCCGCTTCCGACCGGATCGGACACTTGGATGAAAACGATCGGGACAGTGCTGGTAATCGGCTTCAGCGCCCGACACTGCCGGATTTGCGTAGGCGACGATCGCATCCGAGCCAAGCGCTACCAGCTCCACGGCAGCGTCGCGGGTGCGCTCGATGTTTTCCCTCTGAGACCCTGTATTCGATCCTGACATTGCGGCCGTCAGTCCAACCAAGCTGTTCAGCCTGTCTTTGAATGCTGTCAGGCGGGTCTTTGTTTCGGAATCATTTTCGCTAAAGGGGCTCAACACGCCAATTTGCCGAATGCGGTCGCGCTGTTGTCGCGCGCGACGAGAGGCCACGCGGCCGCGCTACCTACAAAGCTGACGAACTCGCGCCGCCTCATTACGGTCACCAAAAGTTCCAGGCATCGTAGCGACTAAAGCTAACAATCTGGAAGGGGTATGTCCGCCTTGGGCCATAAGCGGACATTTTGCGACCCAATCGCGAACATGCCGCACCTGAAAATGAAAAACCTCCGCGCCGCGGGTGCCGATTGGGGACCGGGACAACGACGGCGCGGAGTTAGTTGGGTTCTCAATGATTGTTGGGTGATTCAATAGACCGCGCATAGCGGTCGATAAACAACACCGCGACACCACTCGTGAACAGAGTTAACCGGAGCGCTGGCCATTCGGCGGGCGCATCCGTGGCTCCCCGTTGGTAGCTTAAGGGATGAGATTGTGTCGGGCGTAGATTGATTTCAGGTCTTTGCCGGTACCGGACTGGAACTGTATAGACCCGGCGAAATGTGTTGCGGCGGTTGGCATAAGGCCGCAGAATTTTTCTCTAGGGCTTCTTGCCCTTTTGCTGGGCCGTTTTCTTTTTCGGTGGAGGACTCACAAACCGATTAAAACATTCAAGACGCTCATCCTCTTCCTTTACAAAGCGGCAATCTCTCACCGTCTTGGCACGAGAAGAAACTTGCTTGGGCTCCGGCGCTATCTTCTTATCATAGCAGTTCAGCCGTTCCTTGCTTTGATCTTCAATCTCAAGGCAGGTCCGCAGTGTCTTTAATGGAACTTGCGCCACCGCGAAGGTCTTAACTTTTCTGAAATCAGGCGGCGGCCGTATCGAGATCGAGACAGCCGGATCGTTGGCCGCCGGTTCCGGCATCTTCGCCTCGGGCTGCGCACGCTCGGCAAGTGCAGCTAACGTCAACCCTGATTCCCCCTCTCCGACTTGGCGTTTCTGTTCTGGAAACCAGATGTCTTCGCCCTTCTTTTTCTGTGAAAATCTCGTCTCCGCCCCAACAACGGAGGAAGGCGGCTTTGTTTTGCTGATAAAATCGTAGAACTGTAAGAAAATGCCAATACCAACGCCGACCGCGATTATTAAGATAAGGCGGACCATTGGCCGTACGAACATGACCTGTCCCCCGGGGGATCATGCCACCTCACGGAAACAGTTTACCCCCGCCGGGATGCTATCCCGATTGAGCCGCACGGCACAACGCTGTGATGAGCGCCGCTGCTGGCTGGTATTCTGCGGCACGTCTCATGCACTTCCCTCTCCAAATGATTGCGGCGACATCGCCGTGACGTTTACCGCGCCCCGGCTGGCCGCCTCATGCCGGTGGCGGGACTTGAGTTCAAGGCTGTCATCCGGCCCCGACTTGATGGCCGGGTGTCTAATCTCACGGACATAGACTCGGCAGGCTAGATGCCCCGGCTCCGGCTCTCGCCGGTCCTCTGGCGTGGCCGAAATGGCAAAGCCGTTGCCGCCAAGGGCAAGTATGGGGCTTGAGGGCAAGTATGGACGAAATCGGTGGTTTCACCCCGACTTTTCCCCTCCTGTTTTTCACCATGCTTGCCCTCCTGATCCATGGTTGCCCTGTCTTTTGATGAGTCAACCATGGGGGCAAGTATGGTGGGCGTGGTTATAGGTAGTGACCAGTAATAGACCGCGCCGGGGCCGAAGCCGTCCCTTGTCGATATGACGTGCAGTTCAGCACGGGCAGATCGGAACGGCTTCGACATGCTTATCTGCTGATCCTCGCCCAAGAGTGCGGCTGATCGGGCCTCGGCTTCGATGTCCTGAATTTTTACCCGGCCCTTGGCGAGTACGGTCCGCAGAAATTCAACCGCCTCATCCTTGGATGTCATCACGCCAGAATCGGCCTCACCTAATGCTTCGTCGGCAGTCTCATCGATGTGCTGGGTGCTCCAGCAGATGCGAGAGGTTTCTATTTCCTCGCCTTGTCCGCCTCTGATCCAAACTTTCTGAATGATGTAGGTGAGTCCCAGCGGCTTTGATCCGATATTGATCTTGCTACAGATGAATTTTTTCAGATCGCGGTTGTCGGCATCCTCGACAACCAAGTGAATGATCCGCCCCAAAGCGACGAAAGCGATGGAATCCAAAATCCGATAAAGCGCCATGCCGCCACTCTTGTTGAGGTGATTATTAGCCAGCATCAGGAGGCCGAAATCCTCAGCTAGCTTAACGAGCGGAGTGAGTACCCGCCGAACATCGGTATTCTCTTTCGCCTTGGTTCCTGTGCCGAGATACGCGGTCAATGGATCGATAATGAGGATTTTGATGGCCCGGATTGCCCGTAAGATATTTACGCAACACGGCAACATCAGTTGCGATGTCAAACATCGCTTGATCGCCGTCTGCGCCATCCACTTGTGTGCCGGTGATAAAGTGGATTTTGCTCATATCCGCTTCAGCCGCCATCAGGCGCGGGACAAGCGTGTCGCGTAATCCATCCTCAGCCGTGAGAATGGCGACCTCACATTGAATGGCCTTGCCCTCACCGCATGGAAAATCTGCGCCCTTGGTGTGAAGGGCGGCTATCTCGGTTAGGACGGTGGATTTACCAAGGCCGGGATCACCGGCAATCATCGCCAGCTTGCCGAATGCGAAGCGGTTTTTCCATGCCCAACTAATTGATTCCGGCTTCAGCGTGTTTGCGCGTATCGCGACAATCGAGCGCTCACCTGATGCGGTCGCTGCCTTCCCGCCCGTATCCGGTGGCGCGGTGTCATCTTTCTTCGTCTCTGAGCTGCTGGTTGCCGTGCCGCTCAAGCTTGCTCTGCGCTCCCGATTAAGTTCCGCGACTCGTGCCCGGAATTCTTCGTCAGTGACGACATACGATTTGCGGCGCTCATTTTTTGTTGGCTCGTTGGGGGCGTTGTTGTTTTTCCGGGCCTTCGCACGTTCCTTGGCTGCTGCTGCTTTGGCGGCTCATTCATCATGCGGCGTGGCTGGGGGTGGCACTGTCGTTCTCTCTATGAGGAGGCTAAAGTTGCTATTGCAAACGACACGCAAATCAAATTGAGCGCCCCGGCCTCGCTCAGCCAAATCATCGCGTCGTCAGGTGATGCTGGTGTCGGCATCGGTCATGATCTTGACCTCCTCGGTTGAGGAGCGCTAAGACCATGCCGTCCAGCGATGATCTATTGCGCCCTTATGGGTAATGCAGAGGCCGCGCTCTAACGAGCGTGGTCTCTCTGCTTTATGCGGCGCTGTCCTGCTGGGTTTTCGGCTTTGGCTTCGCCGTTCGCAATCCGTCTTAATCGTCGCGGCGTGGAACACCACGACCGCCAATTTTGCTGACGACGTTATTGAGGTCCATTTCAAGCGCGTAATAGGTTTGCCGCGCATTAAGGCCAGGCGCTCGACCGATGGCGATGGCTCCGAAAATTGGCCGGTCTTGCGGGTCGAGATCACGCGCATCCTGCATTTGTCTGTTTCTCCGGTGAACTACCGGATTCCGACATTATGTGCGTCATCTGCGGAACACAGAAAAACTCGCGCTCGCCGTGAAAATTTTCGGGAAAAGTAATTTTAGAAAAATATCCATCCGCATGTCGCAGTCATGTTGCATGGAGATTTTGGGAGCAATTGAGAACCATTGAAACAAAACGAGAATTTCTTGCAACATACGCGACATGAAAAAGCCCGGCTGTGAACCGGGCTAATTCAGTTTTATCTTTTATTTTGAGTCACTTAATTCGGACGCGAGGACCGGAAACAAAGCCGAAACTACAGGATCGATTACCCCCTTGTCATTCCCCGCGCGAAACGGGCATCCAAGAGGCACAAACCGTGCGATAAACGCCGATGGCCAAAAAACAATTGCAGTTGGGCCGCCCAAGCCCCATTCCCAGTTCCCCCGACCGGGCGGTTCTCGACCGCGTTGCGAACCCCCACGTCGGCACGAATTATATTGCGCGTTTCACTGCGCCGGAGTTTACGACCCTCTGCCCTATTACCGGTCAGCCCGATTTTTCGCATCTGGTCATCGATTATTTGCCGGCACGTTATTTGGTCGAGTCCAAATCGCTCAAGCTCTACCTCAACAGTTTCCGCAACCATGGCGTATTCCATGAAGATTGCACCGTTGCGATCGGCAAAAAATTGACCGCGCTTCTCAAGCCGAAATGGCTACGGATCGGCGGCTACTGGTATCCGCGCGGCGGAATGCCGATCGATGTGTTCTGGCAGGTCGGCAAATTGCCGAAAGGCGTCTGGGTGCCAGACCAAGGCGTCGCCCCCTATCGCGGCCGCGGCTAGGTCGCCGAAGCCCGCCGCTGCATTTGCAGGGCGCAGACCCATCCTGTTATGGCGAGGGCGACCGCTCCGATCAGCAACACGGCATTGACACCGATGGTGTACAGCCCAAGACCGTAGACGACGGGACCGGCCGCCTGGCCGAGGAAAAAGAACATGGAATGAGCAGCGGTCGCCGAGCCGCGCGCAGATGGCGCCAGTTCCGTGACGTAGACCTGAATGCAACCGTGCAGCAGGTAGAATCCGAAGCCCATGATGACAAAATTTGCAAACTCGATCGGCTAGGGCATGCGCAACGCAATAACGATGAGACAGAATCCCATCGTCATGCCGCCGGCCGCCATGAGCCGGCGCTCACCGATATTCGCCAGCAGCTAGGCGACCATGAAAGTGTAGATGACGCCGCCGATGCCAAATCCGGCGATCACCACGCCTGCGACCGAAGCGCGTTCCACGCCGTCGGTGCGAAGCAATCCCGTAGGTAAATACGCCGAAGAGAAACACGGCTTCGACAAAGACCGCACCGAAACAATACTTCGCCATCGGATTACTGAAGATCGCGCGGTAGTTCGGAATTAAAGTCGTGAGATCGAAGCGGCCAGGCTTCTCGCCCATGCTCCGAAACCCGGGAACGGCAACCGCGAGCGCGACAAGATCGATTGTGCCAGTGAAAAAGAAGACGGCGCGCCATCCAAAAACGTCGCCGATCACACCGGCTCCCGACGCCCCAAGCAGGTTGCCGCTCATCGCGGCAAACAACAGCCGCCCGATCGCAACCTGCCCGCTGCTGTACCAGAACACGGTCTCCGGCAACGGCCAGCGCAATCGGGAAAACGCCGCCCGCGGTCGCGCCAGCGACCACGCGCAGAATCATCAACGTTTCGAAATTCGTGGCGAGGCCGCAGGCAAGCGTCGCCACGCCGACCATGAGCATGCAGAGCGCAATCAACCTCGTCTTGCTGAACATGTCGGCAAGCGCGCCGAGCACCGGCTGCACGAGCGCATAGGGCAAGGTGAAGCCAGTTGAAAGCATGGCTGCGGTCGTCGTCGATACGTTCAGATCCTGGGCGATCTGCGGGATAACCGGATCAACGGAACGCATGAAAAGCGTCGTCGCGAAGATGACGAACGCCATGAGATTGAGAACACTCCATGGAGACCGATTGCGCGCCTCAGCTCTTGGACAGCCGATCGAACTCGATCAGCTTGCGCAGCAGCGGCTCCATCTGCTTCAACGGAAGCATATTGGGACCGTCGGACGGCGCCTTGTCGGGATCCTGGTGCGTCTCGATGAATAAACCGGCAACGCCCACCGCAGTCGCGGCGCGCGCAAGTACGGAAACGAATTCGCGCTCGCCGCCGGACGAGGCCCCCTGTCCACCCGGCTGCTGCACCGAGTGGGTGGCATCAAATATCACCGGTGCTTGCGTCTGTTGCTTCAGGATCGGCAGCGCCCGCATGTCCGACACGAGCGTATTGTAGCCAAACGATACGCCGCGTTCGGTGACCAGAACGTTGCGATTGCCGGCACCGGTAATTTTTTCAACGACGTTGCGCATGTCCCATGGCGCCAGGAACTGACCTTTCTTCACGTTCACTGCCTTGCCGGTTTTAGCGGCTGCAACAAGAAGATCCGTTTGTCGGCAGAGAAATGCGGGAATCTGCAGCACGTCCACCGCCGGCGCGACGCGCCCGCATTGCTCGGCATCGTGCACATCGGTGAGGACAGGCATCTTCAGCTTGTCGCGAATCTCGGAAAATATCGGCAGCGCCTGTTCGAGCCCGATGCCGCGCGCGGATTTGGCCGACGTGCGATTGGCCTTGTCGAAAGATGTCTTGTAGACGAGGCCGATCCCGACACGCGCGGCAATTTCCTTGAGCGCCGTCGCCATCTCGAACGCGTGCGCCTTGCTTTCGAGCGCGCAGGGCCCGGCAATCAGCGCCAATGGCAACGCATTGCCAAAGCGAACGCCGCCCACCTCGACAGTGGAATTGGCTTTCTGGTCCAAGATTTAAGTCCTCGCGGGGCGCGACCATGAAGGGGCTCAAGCCCTTGGTCAACCGGGCTTTCGCGTCGCTGGTTCGAACACAAGGACCGCCCCCATCGCATCCTCCGACCCAATAATCGCATCATTGCCGACATAAAGTCCCGCGATGCCGGCGAGCTCGGGTAAGGCCTGAAGGCGGCTCGGGGACGATACGTTAAGACGTAGCGCCGCCAGTCGCGCTCCGCGAGACATATCCGGCGCCTTGACGCCGAAGCGCCGCAGAAAAACGGCAGGTGTCACCACCTCGATCGCTCCGCGCGGCGTGACGATGGCAAAGCCGCCTGCGACTGCGACCGCTTGCGCATCCCCCAACACCTGAAAAAATCGCTGATGTTGTTGCGGTTGTTCGGCGACGATCACGACACCCGCCACCGCCGTGACCCCGTTGGGATGCTGCTGAAAGGTCGGGTTCCAGAAATTCTCCGGATAGTGTTGCTGGCATGCCGCAAAATGAATATCGCGCGCGCCGCGATCCTCGGTAAAAGCGAGAGAGAAACCGACCCTCACCGTCGTTCCGTCCGGCCGTTTTGCTTCCCGCTCGAAACGCAGCGCGTCCGGCGCCCCAATGCCGGCGTCCGAGAACTCCGCGGCATCGCGTCCGGCATCTTTCGATTCAAGAATGAGCAGCGAGAAGCCCTCGTTGCGCACGATGAAATCGCGATTATAGGCGCCGAACATCGTCGAGAACCCGTCGCTGCCAAGCTTCTCCGGTTCGGCGAACGTCAACAATTCGATGAAGAAGCCCGAGAGCTGAACGACGTGATTGTGCGTCCCCCACGGATGCTTGTTGCGTGCACCGACGGTGAAGCCAAGCCGCCGATAAAGATCGGCGGCGGCATCGAGGTCGCGCACAGCATGGACGATATGATCGAGGCCGCGAGCCATCGCTCACATACTACACCAACCGGCTCCGCTCGACCGCTGCGCCGATGAACGACGAAAACAGCGGATGTGGCTCGAACGGCCGCGATTTCAGCTCGGGGTGGAACTGGACGCCAATGAACCAGGGGTGATCTTCGTATTCGATGATTTCGGGCAGGATTCCATCCGGCGACATGCCGGAAAAGCGCATGCCCCGCTGCTCGAGGCGACCTTTGTAGGCCGTGTTGACTTCGTAGCGGTGGCGGTGCCGCTCGGAGATTTCAGTCGCGCCGTAGATCTGTGACACCCGGCTTCCTCGCGTCAGGACAGCGTCATAGGCGCCAAGCCGCATGGTGCCGCCGAGATCGCCGCTCTCGCAGCGCTTTTGCAGCTCATTGCCTTTGAGCCATTCGGTCATGAGGCCCACTACCGGCTCGGACGTTGTGCCGAACTCGGTGGAATTGGCGTTTTCTATGCCGCAGAGACTGCGCGCCGCCTCCACCACCGCCATCTGCATGCCGAAGCAGATACCGAAATACGGCACGTGCCTCTCACGCGCGAACTGCGCCGCCTTGATCTTGCCTTCGGCGCCGCGCTGACCAAATCCGCCGGGCACGAGAATGCCGTTGACGTGTTCGAGGAACGGTGTCGGGTCTTCGTTCTCGAAGACCTCGGACTCGATCCAGTCGAGATTGACTTTCACCTTGTTGGCGATGCCGCCGTGCGACAGCGCCTCTATCAGAGATTTGTAGGCATCCTTCATGCCGGTGTATTTGCCGACGATAGCGATCGTGACGTCGCCCTCGGGATTACGGACGCGTTCGTTGATCAAACGCCAGCGATCGAGATCGGGGGCCTGACGCGGTTCAATTCCAAAAGCCGCCAGTACCTCGGCGTCGAGACCCTGGGCAGAATAAGCCTCCGGCACCGCATAGATGTTGTCGACGTCGCGCGCCTCGATCACCGCGCTTTCACGGACGTTGCAGAACAGCGCGAGCTTGCGCCGCTCGCTTTCAGGAATTGGCCTATCGGTACGACACAGAAGTATGTCGGGCTGGATACCGATCGAGCGCAATTCCTTCACCGAGTGCTGGGTGGGCTTTGTCTTGAGCTCGCCCGCGCTTGGAATAAACGGCATCAAGGTGAGATGGATGTACAGCGCATGCTGGCGCGGCAAATCATTGCCGAGTTGCCGGATCGCTTCAAAGAACGGCAGGCCTTCGATGTCACCGACGGTTCCGCCGATCTCGCACAGCACAAAGTCGTAGCCGTCATTGCCCTCTCTGATGAAATCCTTGATGGCGTTGGTGACGTGCGGGATGACCTGAATGGTCGCGCCGAGATAGTCGCCGCGGCGCTCACGCGACAGAATGTCCTGATAGATGCGGCCGGTCGTGATGTTGTCGTGGCGCGTGGCGGGGCGGCCGGTAAAGCGCTCGTAGTGGCCAAGGTCGAGGTCGGTCTCGGCGCCATCATCGGTGACGAAGACTTCGCCGTGTTGATACGGCGACATAGTTCCGGGATCGACGTTGAGATAGGGGTCCAGCTTGCGCAGGCGGACCTTGTAGCCGCGCGCCTGCAAGAGCGCGCCGAGCGCTGCGGATGCGAGACCCTTACCGAGTGAGGAAACCACGCCGCCGGTGATGAAAATGTACCGCGCCATGGGACCTAACCTTTAGCCCCCGCGAATCGATTCGACGAGCTCGAAAAGCACAGAGCTGTCCTGCGCCTGTGCGTAGCTCGATAAATTTTCGATTTTCCAAATGCTTGGGACACGATTTTCATGCTTCCATTTCACTGTCGGACTTCTCTCCATAACGCTGAAGGGCCGGAGTACCCGGCCCTTCGCTCGTGATTTCATTTTGACTGAGGCACCTGCGGCCCTGATGGAGCCGCGGGAGTCGCCGGCGCAGCCGGCGGCGTTCCGCCTTGCAACTGATTGAGCAACCCGCCACCACCCCCAAGGGGAGCCGGCGCACCGGGCGCCGCCGGCGCACTCTGCTCGCCTTGCAGCACCGAGGTCGGCTTGCGGTTCACACCAGCCAGGATCGACAGCAACAGGCTAGTGACAAAGAACAGACCGGCCAGTACTGCGGTCGTCCGCGTGAGAACATTGGTAGTGCCGCGGCTGGTCATGAACCCACCGGTCGAACCGATGCCAAGTCCACCCCCCTCGGAGCGCTGCAGGAGCACGACCCCGATCAGGGCGAGCACCAGCATCAGGTGAATGACGATGATCACATGCTGCATTCGTTCAATATCCGTCCAAACATCGCCGGTCCGGACTTTCCGCCGGCGGCGCTTATTGCAGATATAGGAATTCGCCGCGGTCTCTACACGATCGGTCCGGCTTTTTCCACCCTTGTGGCCGCTAGCGGTAAATCGCCGCAATCCCGAGGAAATCGGCCGCTTTCAGGCTTGCGCCGCCCACGAGCGCGCCGTTCACGTCAGCGATGGTCAGAAGCTGACCGGCATTGTCCGGCTTGACCGACCCCCCATAGAGGATGCGGATGCGTCCACCTGCGGCGCTAAAGCGCTCGGTCAGGCGCTTGCGGATGAAGGCGTGAACTTCGGCGACATCGGTCGGGGTTGGGGTAAGGCCGCTTCCGATTGCCCAAACAGGTTCGTAGGCAATCACCAGCTTTGCGGCGGTGGCCCCGTCCGGCAATGACCCCTGGAGTTGAGCCTCGACCACATCGAGCGTCTTGCCGGCTTCACGTTGCGAGCGCTGTTCGCCGATACAAACGATGGCCGTCAGGCCGGCACGGAACGCGGCCTGCGCTTTCGCGCGTATCATCGCATCGGTTTCGTGGTGGTCTGTTCGCCGTTCGGAGTGTCCCACGATCACGGCGCCGGCGCCGGCATCGGCCAGTATTTCGGCCGAAATATCTCCGGTATGCGCGCCGGAGGCGTCGGCGTGGCAATCCTGCCCGCCGATTGTCACACCCGACCCCCGGGCCGCCGCGGCAAAGTCCCTGATCAAGGTCGCGGGCGGACATACCATCAGTTCGGCTTTGCCTTGCAGCTCTGCTGCGCCGGCCAAAATCTTGGTGAACTCTGCCCGCGAAGCAGCGAGCCCGTTCATTTTCCAGTTGCCCGCAACCAGTGGAATTGAGCCGCCCGCCGCCATCGAAAATCCCCTTGTGCGTGCGGTATCAGACCCGCCGGGGCAATGCCAGCACACCGGTTCGAGTGCCGATCCTTCTTGAGTTGCAAGGAGTTGGCCCGGTCACTATGGTGCCCCCGCCCCGCTTGAGCTAGACAAGCGCGGTCATCCACGCAAACCAACATCGTAGTCACAACCAGCGCATGCTCCGCGGTCTTCACAAAGCTTCTTCGACCTGGCTCGGCAAAGCCATCATGGCTGTCGTCATGGGTTTCCTTGTCATCAGTTTCGCGATCTGGGGCATTGGCGACATCTTCCGTGGATTTGGGCGAAACGCAGTAGCAACCATCGGTGACAGCGAAATTTCCATTGAACAGTTCCGTCAATTCTACAACGACCGCCTTCAGCAACTGGGACGGCAGGCCGGCCGACCGATCACTCCCGATGAGGCGCGAACGCGCGGCCTCGATCGACAGATTCTCGCACAGCTGATCGCGGAAACGACGCTCGACGAGCAGGCCAAGCAATTGCGGCTCGGCGTTTCGGAGGCCGAGATCGCCAAGCGCATCACCGCCGACCCTTCTTTCCGTGGCCCCAGCGGCCAATTTGATCGCAACCGCTTCGAACAGCTCATCCGCCAGGCAGGCTTCACGGAAAGCCGGTTCGTCGACGAGCAGCGACGAGCGATGTTGCGGCGGCAAATCGCGCAAAGCGTCGGCGGCGACATGAAAGTGCCGACCACTGCAGCGACTGCTCTCAATCAGTACCGGAACGAGAAGCGGAGCATCGAATATATCGTGCTCGGACCCGCGCAGGCCGGTGAAATTCCGTCCCCGACGCCTGAGGTCTTGAGCAAATATTTCGAGGAGCGGAAAGCGCTTTTCCGGACACCGGAATATCGAAAAATCACACTGCTGCGTCTGTCGCCGCCGGACATTGCCAAACCCGACACCGTGAGCGACGCCGACGCCAAGGCGCACTTCGAACAGCGCAAGGACAGCTACGGAAGGCCTGAAAAGCGCGAATTGCGCCAGATGGTCTTCCCAAATCAGGAGGAAGCCGCGGCCGCACGCGAGCGCATCGCCAAAGGCGCGACATTCGACGACCTTGCCAAAGACCGCGGCGTCAATCCATCGGACACGGTCCTCGGTACAGTCGCAAAATCGGACATCATCGATCCTGCAGTCGCTGACGCGGCCTTCTCCCTCAAGCCCGGCGAGACGAGTCAGCCGGTCAAGGGTCGGTTCGGCACGATCCTACTGCAGGTCAATAAAATCGAGGCCGGCGAAGAAAAGACTTTCGAAGAGATGGCAGCGCAAATCAAAACCGAGCTCGCGGAGGGCCGTGCCAAAAGCGAAATCGCTAGCCTGCGCGACAAGATCGAAGATGAGCGCGCGGCCGGTTCGACTTTGGCCGAGGCTGCCAAGAAACTCGGCCTTTCGGCGATCAACATCGAAGCGGTCGACCGCTCAGGGCGTGCACCCGACGGAAAGCCTGTCGCGGGGCTGCCGCAGACACCCGACGTCATCAACGCAGCCTTTTCAAGCGACGTTGGCGTCGACACCGAGGCGCTGCAGTTGCCGAACGGTGGCAATCTCTATTTCGACGTTACCGGCGTGACGCCATCGCGCGAACGCACCCTTGAAGAGGTCAAGGATCAGGTGGAAACGCGTTTTCACGATAACGAGGTCGCCAAACGATTGCTGGCGAAGGCCAATGATATCGTCGGCAAATTGAAAACCGGAACGCCCTTTGCCCAGGTTGCCGACGAAGCCGGTCTCAAGGTCGTAACGGCGACAGACCTGCAGCGCGGCAAGCAAGGCGGCTTTGTACCGGCAAAGGTCGTCGACGTCGTTTTCCGCACGCCGAAGGACGCGCCCGGCACCGCCGAGGGCGACAAGCCCACTGAGCGGTTTGTCTTTCGCGTGACCGACGTCGTGGATCCGACGATCGATGCTCCGTCGACGCAAGGCAAGGCGATCAACGACGCGCTGCAAAATTCCTACGTCGACGACATCGTTACCGAATTTATCGGGCGGCTGGAGAACGATCTCGGCCTGAAAGTAAATCCGGCCGCGCTGAACCAGGCGACCGGCGGCGGCGCCCAACAGTAACTCACGTCATGCAGATCGAGCCGTCGGAAACCGCCTTTGCCGAACGCTATGGGCGCGACGAACCACAGGTGGTTTGGACCACCCTGGTTGCCGACCTCGAGACGCCTGTCTCCGCCTTTCTGAAGCTCGGCGGAGGCAAGGCGATGACCTTCCTACTCGAGTCTGTCGAAGGCGGGGCCGTTCGCGGGCGTTATTCCATCATCGGACTTGAGCCGGATCTGATCTGGCGCACCGTCGGCGGCAAGGCCGAAATCAATCGTACGGTGCGCGCCAGCCCGGATGCGTTCACCCCCTGCACCGAACCACCACTGCCGGCTCTGCGCGCGTTGATCACGGAAAGCCGGATCGCCCTGCCCGAGGGTTTGCCGCCGATGTCGGCCGGCGTCTTCGGGTATCTCGGCTACGATATGGTTCGGCTGATGGAGGAATTGGCGTCGCCCAATCCGGACCTGATCGGCATTCCCGACGCGATATTGGTTCGCCCGACGATCATCGTCGTGTTCGATGCGGTCAAGGATTCGATCACAGTCGTTACGCCGGTACGCCCGGAGAAAAGTGTCGACGCCAAATCGGCGCTCGCGCGCGCCGTCGAACGGCTCGCCCACGTGGTCGACAGCCTGGACCGTCCGCTGGACAAATCGCTGACGGAGCACGACGCCGGTCCAATTGACGTCCCGGCAAAATCGAACACGACGCGCGACGAATTCAAGGCCATGGTGCGCAAGGCCAAGGACTACATCGTCGCCGGCGACGTTTTTCAGGTCGTCCTCGCACAACGCTTCGAGGCGCCCTTCGCGCTGCCGCCATTCTCGCTCTATCGCGCGCTGAGGCGAACCAACCCATCGCCCTACCTGTATTTTCTGGATTTTGGTGACTTTGCTGTCGCCGGATCGAGTCCGGAAATCCTGGTGAAGGTTTCCGAGAACGTTGTCACGATCCGCCCGATCGCGGGTACGCGCCACCGCGGCGCGACACCGCACGAGGACAAGGCGATCGAGGAAGAACTTCTGGCCGATCCGAAAGAGCGCGCCGAGCATCTCATGCTGCTTGACCTTGGCCGCAACGACGTCGGCCGCGTCGCCGCCATCGGCACCGTCAGGGTCACAGATCAGTTCTTCGTCGAACGGTACAGCCATGTGATGCACATCGTGTCCAACGTCGAAGGCAGTCTTGCCGGCAATCGGGATGCCCTCGATGCGCTGGCCGCCGGTTTTCCCGCCGGAACTGTCTCCGGCGCGCCGAAGGTGCGTGCAATGCAGATCATCGACGAGCTGGAGAAGGAGAAGCGCGGGCTCTACGCCGGTTGCGTCGGCTATTTCTCCGCCGCCGGCTCGATGGATACCTGCATCGTCCTGCGAACCGCACTGATCAAGGACGGCACGATGTACGTTCAGGCCGGCGCCGGTATCGTCGCCGACAGCGATCCGGATTTTGAGCAGCAGGAGTGCATCAACAAGGCAAAGGCCCTCTTTCGCGCGGCGGAAGAAGCGCGGCGCTTCGCCAGTGCCGCCAAACGAGGGCAGTAACCACGTAAAAGGCCGACTGCTTGACCCCCCTCGGGGGGCACCGTAAACCCTTGCCACAGCGGTAAAACATGATCGTCCTGATCGACAACTACGACAGCTTCACCTTCAACCTCTTCCACTATCTTGGCGGGTTGGGGGCCGACGTTGCCGTGCACCGCAATGACAAGATTTCCGTCACCGATGTCATGGCGCTTGAGCCGGACGCCATCGTGCTGTCACCCGGCCCTTGCACGCCGAACGAAGCGGGCATTTGCCTCGACCTCATCGCAAAGGCTTGCCCGACGACTCCGATCCTCGGCGTTTGCCTCGGCCATCAGGCGATCGGTCAGGCCTTTGGCGGCAAGGTCGTGCGCGCAACCCCTCTTCACGGCAAGGTGTCGGAAATCAAGCACACCGGCACCGGTGTGTTTCGTGGAATCAATGGCCCTCTGAAGGCCACACGCTATCATTCGCTGGTCGTCGATCGTGCCAGCATGCCGCGCTCACTCGCGGTCAACGCGGAAACTGCCGATCAGCTGGTCATGGGACTCATGCACGAGAGCTTGCCGGTTCACGGCGTTCAGTTTCATCCCGAAAGCATTGCCTCCGAGCACGGTCATCTGATGCTGCGCAACTTTCTCGATCTTGCCGCCACCTGGAACGCACGGCGCGGGAGTGGCGCGATGAAAGTCCATAGGCCGACCGCGCTGCAGGCGACTTGAGACATCACCATGGCCGATGATTTCAAAGCGCTTATCGCCAAGGTTGCGACCGGCGCAACTCTTTCTCGCGAGGAAGCAGCCGGTGCGTTCGATCGCATGATGTCCGGCGAGGCGACGCCTTCCCAGATGGGCGGACTGTTGATGGCCTTGCGCGTGCGCGGAGAGACCGTCGAGGAAATCACCGGAGCGGTCACCACCATGCGCGCCAAGATGCTTGGTGTGAAGGCACCCGCCGACGCCGTCGACGTCGTCGGCACCGGCGGCGATGCATCAGGTTCATTCAATATTTCGACATGCGCGGCATTCATCGTCGCAGGCGCCGGCGTTCCTGTTGCAAAACACGGAAACCGCGCCCTCTCCTCCCGATCGGGAGCAGCTGACGTGCTGCAAGCGCTCGGCGTAAAAATCGAACTCAATGCCGAGCAGGTTGGCACATGCATTTGCGATGCCGGCATAGGCTTCATGTTCGCGCCGGCACATCACCCCGCTATGAAAAACGTCGGACCGACGCGTGTCGAGCTCGGCACCCGTACCATCTTCAACCTGCTCGGCCCGCTCTCCAATCCCGCCCGCGTCAAGCGTCAGATGATCGGGACTTTCTCAAAACAGTGGGTCGAGCCGATGGCCCAGGTGCTGAAAAATCTCGGCGCCGAGAGCGTCTGGGTCGTGCACGGCTCTGACGGCCTTGACGAAATCACCACTGCCGGTCCGACGACCGTAGCCGCACTCGAGAATGGCAAGATCCGGACCTTCGAGGTTGGCCCGGAAGATGCCGGTCTTTCGCGCGCAAAGCCCGAGGCCTTGCATGGCGGTGATGCCGAGCACAATGCGCGCGCTCTGCTTGACGTGCTGAAAGGCAAGACAGGCCCGTTCCGGGACGTGGCGATCCTCAATGCGGCCGCGGCGCTCATCGTTGCCGGCAAGGCAAAAGATCTCAAACAAGGTGCGACGCTCGCCGCGAAGTCGATCGAATCCGGCGAAGCGGAAGGTCGCCTCGATCGGCTGATCGCGGTATCAAATAGCGCGGAGGTCTGAGGCTCGCGATGCACAGGACAGGCGCATGACGAATATCTTGGCCAAGATCGAATCCTACAAGCGCGAGGAGATTGCCGCAGCCAAACGCAGGCGCCCGTTGGCCGTGTTGGAAAGCGACGCAAAGTCGAGCTCCCCGCCACGCGGCTTCCTGCGTGCCATCGAACAACGAATTAGCGGCGGCGACTACGGGCTCATTGCCGAGATCAAGAAGGCAAGCCCGTCGAAGGGACTGATCCGCGCCGATTTCGATCCCCCGGCGCTCGCCAAGGCCTATGAAGCAGGAGGCGCGACCTGCCTCTCGGTGCTGACGGACGCGCCGTCATTCCAAGGCCAGCCGGAATTCCTGGCACTGGCTCGCAACGCCACCGCGTTGCCCGCCTTGCGAAAAGACTTCATCTACGAGCCCTATCAGGTTGTGGAGTCGCGCGCTCTCGGCGCCGATTGCATCCTGATCATCATGGCGGCTGTCGACGACGGCGCCGCGCGAGAAATCGAGCATGCGGCATTTACGCACCGCATGGATGTGCTGGTTGAAGTTCATGATGAAGTTGAGCTCGCCCGCGCGCTCAAGCTGAAGTCGCGGCTGATCGGCATCAACAATCGCGATCTGCGGACCTTCCAGACCTCGCTGGCCGTCAGCGAGCAGCTCGCGCCGAGAATTCCCCGCGATCGGATCGTGGTTTCCGAAAGCGGGTTCAATACGCCTGCCGATCTTGCACGGCTCAAGCGGATCGGGATCTCGACCTTTCTGATCGGCGAAAGCTTGATGCGGCAGGCGGACGTCACAGCCGCAACCAGGACCTTGCTTGCGCGTGATAGCCACCGTGCCGCTGCGGAGTGAGCGATGAAGCGGCGAAAAAGCACGACCGCGCGGCGTGGGGAAAACCCGCGGAGCGCAGAGTCGAAGGTCGGGGCGAAGACGAAGTCCGATAGCCCTCCTGCGCCGGGGCAAGCCGCGAGCCCCCTGACCCATATCGATCAGAGCGGACAAGCCCGCATGGTCGATGTTACCGAGAAAGGTGTGACCGAGCGGATAGCGGTTGCGGAAGGCCGCGTCATCATGCGCAAGGAAACACTTGACCTTGTGCTTGAAGGCAATGCCATGAAGGGCGACGTCCTGGGCGCCGCGCGGCTTGCCGGCATCATGGCCGCCAAGCGCACGCACGGTCTCATTCCACTCTGCCATCCGCTTCCGCTCAGCAAGGTCGAGATCGAAATCAATCCGGAGCACGCTCTGCCGGGATTCCTGGTGCAGGCGACCGTCAAGGTGACGGCCAAGACCGGCGTCGAGATGGAGGCGCTGACCGCCGTTTCGATCGCGTGCCTCACGATTTACGATATGGTCAAAGCGGCCGAACGGGGCATGCGGATTGAAGGCATCCGGCTGCTGCTCAAGAGCGGCGGAAAATCCGGCGAGTGGCGTGCGGAGACCTAGCCAATGGCGCTGATGGCGGTCGCCGAAGCATTGCGGCGCGTGCTGGCCGATGCGAGACCGCTGCCGAGCGAGACCGTCGCCCTCGACGACGCGCTCGGACGTGTGCTCACCGAAGACCTTGTCGCGCTGCGCACCCAGCCACCTGCCGCGGTATCGGCCATGGATGGCTATGCCGTGCGCGCCAGCGATGTCGCGCAGGCCCCGGTCACACTTAAAGTTATTGGTGAAGTTGCAGCCGGCCATCCCTTTGACGGCAAAGTCGGTCCGAGTGAAGCCGCGCGGGTTTTCACCGGCGGGGTCATGCCCGCCGGCAGCGACACGGTGGTGATCCAAGAGCTCACCACCCGGGAAAGCGATAATGTCACGATCCAGAAGGCAACCGCCGCGGGGCGCAACGTGCGCGCCCAAGGCATCGATTTTGCGCGTGACCAGAACCTCCTGCGTAAGGGACATCGCCTGACCGACCGCGACCTTATGCTAGCGGCCGCCATGAACCATCCACGCGTCAAAGTGCACAGGCGACCAAAGGTGGCCGTGCTCGGGACTGGCGACGAACTCGTCCCGCCCGGTAGCACGCCGAAGGAAGGCGAAATCGTCTTTTCCAACGGCTTTGCCCTTGCAGCGCTTGCACGGAGCAACGGAGCAGAAGTGCACGAGCTCGGCATCGCCCGGGATCGTGTCGAAGACATCACGGCTGCCGTGCGCCGCGCGCGCGAACTGAATGCGGACATCCTGGTCACTTCGGGCGGCGCTTCGGTCGGCGAACACGATCTGGTCCAGCAGGCGCTGGCGAGCGAGGGTCTCGCCCTGTCGTTCTGGCGGGTGGCGCTGCGTCCGGGCCGCCCGATGATGCATGGCCGGCTGGGCGACATGCAGGTTCTGGGAGTTCCGGGGAACCCGGTCTCGTCCTACGTGTGCGCGTTTCTGTTCCTGGTCCCCCTGATCCGGACGCTGGCCGGCCGCAGTGACGTCGAGCACGTGCCCGAGCGCGCGCGTCTTGGCGCCGATCTCCCAGCGAATGACGAACGTGCCGACTACCTGCGGGCCCACCTCCAGCCAGGACCAAACGGGCCCGTGGTGGCCCCCCTGCCGGCTCAGGACAGCTCCCTGATGGCCCCGCTGGCCAAAGCTGATTGCCTGCTGATCCGCGAGCCGCACGCGCCGCCAGCATCCGCGGGTTCAGACTGCGTCATCCTTAAGCTAGGCCTTTAGGCGCCTTTCGCTTTTTCACTCCAAATTAAGTGGTTGCGGAACACATATCGAACAGATAGTGTCCGTTCATGATTTGTTTCTGGCTTGGACCGGAGAAACCAGATGCTGACCCGCAAGCAATTCGAGCTCCTGAGGTTCGTCCATGAGCGCCTCACCGAGACCGGGGTGCCCCCTTCTTTCGACGAAATGAAGGATGCCCTGGACCTGCGGTCCAAGTCTGGCATCCACCGGCTCATTACTGCGCTCGAGGAACGCGGATTTATCCGGCGCCTTCCCAACCGGGCACGCGCGATCGAGGTGATCAAGCTGCCCGACTCCGTGGGTCATGGCCTTGGCTCCGCCCGCTCACGTGGCTTCACGCCCAGCGTGATCGAAGGCGATCTTGGTCGTGTACGAACCACGTCCGAGGATGACGGCGGCCGGCCGGTCGCCGTGCCGGTGATGGGACGCATTGCCGCCGGCACGCCCATCGAGGCGATTCAGACTCGCAGCCACATCGTCAATATGCCGCCCGATCTTCTTTCTGCCGGGGAGCATTTTGCGCTCGAGGTTCGCGGCGACAGCATGATCGAGGCAGGCATTCTCGACGGCGATCTGGCCCTGATCCGCAAATCCGAAGCGGCGGACACCGGCGATATTGTGGTCGCGCTCATCGATGACGAGGAGGCCACGCTCAAGCGGTTTCGTCGCCGCGGCGCTTCGATCGCGCTTGAGCCTGCCAATACCGCCTACGAGGTGCGTATTTTGCCGCCCAACCGGGTGCGCATTCAGGGCAAGCTGGTGGGGTTGTTCCGCCGGTACTAATCGTCCGCCTCGAGAACGTCCGATCGCGGCGTTGCGTCACGTGTCGCGGGCTCGTTCACGCCCCGCCCGATCGATGCAGCGCGCGCCAGACGTCGCGATCGACAAGGGTCGCCGCGCACGCCGATGACGGCGCTTCCCTGGCGCTCACCACCACGGCCGCACGCGCGCAATCCTCGGCAAAGGCCTCGATCTCCAGCACCATCGACGCAAGACGGCCGTCAGTCAGTTTGCCGATGCAGCCGATCGCATCGCAGGTCACGCCCTTGTTCAGGCTTACGTCTTTCGGCGTTCGCGCGTCCGCATCCGCGGCAAGCCGCTCTTTGGGTGAGTGCGAAGCTGTCGCGCGCGCTGCGCAAAACTGAAAGTCTCCCGTCGGGACCGCGAATGGCGGCCGTCTGTCCATCATCGGCGACGAGGACATCGGGCCGCGGTGCCGTGACCGCCCAAAGGCTCGCTCCGAACAGCAGCACTGCTGCGGTCAAGGGCAAAGGTGTGCGCAAAAGGCAGAGGAGTAACAATCCTGCCGTTCCTGTCAGCAACGGGCCAGTGCCCGAACGCCTGCATGCGCCCCACAGCGCCCGGCAGGCTGGCAACCCATTGGGCGACCCAGACCATCCAGTCGATGCCCACGCCCATCAGCTGCCCAGAACAGGCCATCGAAGCCGAAAGGCATCATCACGACGCCCAGGATCCCCATCGGCATCACGGCCGCCGAAACCACCGGCATGGCCAGAAGATTTGCCAGAACGCCGTAGGGCGCCAGCCGGTGAAAGTGGTAGGCGGCGTAAGGCGTGGTTGCAAAGCCCGCCACCAGCGAGGCCAGCAGCAGGCCAAAGAATTCGCGCACGCCCCACAACGCCACCCGTCGGCCAAGCGTACTGTCCTGGTCGGGCTGCCACTGCTGCCCGCTCTGATAGGCCGCAATCAGCGCCAGCGTTGCCGCAAATGACATCTGGAAACTCGGGTGCACGATGGCCTGCGGGGCCAGCGACAGGACAACGATGGCGGCAACAGCAAGAGTGCGGAACGTGAGCGCCGGTCGATCCAGCATGACGCCGATCAGCACGATCGCAATCATGATGAACGAGCGCTGCGTTGCGACTTCAGCACCGGATAGCAGAAGGTAGAAAGCCGCGGCGATCAGCGCGCCGAAGGCCGCCCATTTCTTGATGGGATGACGGCTCGCCAGGGACGGAGACAACCCAAGTACGGCCCGGATAAAAAAGAACACAATGCCCGCGACGACCGCCATGTGAAGCCGCACATGTGGTTTGAGCCACAAGTGTGTTAGTTGTGTCGGGTTTCCAGCGGCTTACGAGGTTGGTGCTTCCCAAAGCGGGGGTTGGGAAGCATATGGGAAGCACCTGAAAATGACGGTATATAATGAGTGGCACTAATGCCCCCGGGACGGCGCAATCATCTTCAGCGATCTCATCGGCATGAAAAAGCCGCCCCGTTGCCGGGAGCGGCGGTTCTGTCGCCAGAATCATCCATCGAAGTGAGTTTGGTTTTGCCCTAACACATGCTTTTGCAGTCGGTTGATGATCCGACGAAGCGCCGCCTTCTCAACGCATTGGCGCTGCAAGTCATGCGATAGCTAAGTGTCTTACGCATGGAATTGGTTTCCTCTGTTAGCAGGCGCACTTTGCCTGCGATGCGAATTTTCAGGAAAAGGTCGAGGCCCAACTTTGGCTGGCGCTTTGGATGCTGGCCCGAACGGGCGCTGATCGCTATTGGCTCTGCTGGCGTGGGATGCCCTGCTGCTCGACCGGCTTATTATGGCTGCGATGCTTGCCGCGTCAACGCCCTCGCCTTAGTCGAGTCACTTAGCTGGAGGTGTCGCGTCAGTTTTTTCCTTAAGGGCAAAACCGGTGATGGCCAAAGCCAAAAAATATTTTTTCCGGAGGGCTAATTCGTAGCCCTGGATTGTGTCGCTGCCACAATGGTGCGGCCCTGATTCGGTGGATGCAATGCCCCGCGACGGCGCAATCATATTCAGCGATTGCGCGTTGCTTGTTAGAAATGTGGGCGGGATGGTCGTTAATTTCTACACGGCGCTTACGGCCCACTGCACAGGTATTTGTGAGCGCTGTACGACGCGGTAATCCGCAAACTTTTACCGTCAGACATCAGCGATAACTCAGGCTGAAATCGCCCTACCGTATCGTCCCATTGTGCTTTCAAAATTGAAAACTGTTGTAATGGCTGCACGCCGCTCGCATAATTCTGTTCGACCTTCCAAATTGGCTCACCCAAGCGAGCTTGCCGTTCCCGAACAAGTCCTATGAACGCTGGGAAATCACCATCAAATGTTTGCCCTACGGCAAAGAGCCTGCTTCCGCAAAAACTTAAGAAATCGGGACCCCCGTGACCCACCTGAAAATATGAGCCTTGTGATCCCGGAGTCGGCTCAAATTCGTATCCGTTGCGTTTCGCTAGGGCGAGCGCGTCACCTTGGCTCATACCCAGCGTGAAACCGAAATGTTCAGCTGCGTTTGCGGTGGAGGCAGCAACTGCAAGAGTCATCACTGCCGCGATGAGACCAACGCCGCGTAATCGAAACATTGACACCCCCGATGCCAAATGCGGATGCGACGGCAATAGTCTAGCTTGAATTGGCCGGGTGGTCTTCAACGAAATAGAGCGGCATTCACCTGTGTATGTGCGGTTTGCCATAACGGCGCGGCCTGATCCGGCGGGCTGCGATGCCAAGCTCATTGATTGGCTCGATGAACTGACCGCCGAGTGCCCGAAGAAGATGGCACTCAATATGAATGATCCCTGCGGTGCGCGGTGCCGGGATTTGGCGAAAGTGCTGTAACGGTAAGCTCAGTCGCCCAAAGGCACATCCATCCCGAGTGTCCTCACTAAAAACTCCTGCGCGATGATGGAGATTGAGCGGGTTTCGCTCTGCGCCTTAGTCAGCACGGCACGCGCAATTTCCTCTGTCACGTCCCGCGCCCAGTCTCAAAGGCAATGCCAAAGAGGAAATTCGACACGATGGATCAAACGACCGAGGCCCCAGAACGAATGCGACAAGCGCGGGCTGGATTACGACAACAACGCGACCGGCAGGGTCCGTGGCGCAACCGGCAAGCCCACCATGTTCAACGAGACGGCTGAAAACATGCCGCACTACGACAAATCCAGAAAATGGAAATAAGCCATGGCCGATGATTTTTACGTGTTCTCCGCAAAGCAACGTCTTCAGCAAATCAATGCCGGTCGAGCGCAAGCTCTGGCCGATCTAGAGCAGTGCAAGGCAGCAAGCGATTATGAGGGTGCCGCCGCCAGCGTGCAGCAGATCGCCAATCTGGACGCCGAGAAAAACAACCTTGTGGCGCTCGCGAATCAATATGCGCTATGTCAAATTTAAATGGCGGCCAAAACGACGGCACATATTATTTGCGGACACGGTTGTAGGCCAGCAATGGGAGGCGTAAGTGCCGCAATCAGATATTTTAAATCCGCAAAGGGCGTTCACAGATCACCCATCTTGTCCTAAGTGCGGCTCGCCGATGTGGTTAGCTCGCATTGAGCCGGACAAGCCGGATCATGATCTACGCACTTTCGAGTGTCCGAACTGCGAACACACGGAAACAAAAGTCGTGAAATTTAAATAGTGCGCTAGCACCAGTGTCCTTGAACGGCTCCGGTGACATTGCGGTGTAGCGCACCGTGTTGGTGATCGAGGCGTGGCCCCAGGTAATGCTGGAGCAACGGCAGCAGCGTTATTCGTTAGGCGCAATAGTCGCTTCAGAAGCACTTACTTCTGTGACGGCGAGGGTACGCAATCGTATTGGGTCGCGTTCTCCAGTTGCCGCCAGTTTTAGGATAATTGCTGCGAGCA
>DATDLC010000026.1:0-2120 GCA_036519515.1 Pseudolabrys sp.
CATCTTGTTCGCCCGCGATGCTGCCGAGCGTGGTCGCTGCCAGGTAGAGCACGACAAACTCGTTGCGCAGTGCCAAGGCGTGGAGGTGCTCTCCGCGCTGGACCTAGAGGCGACGCCGCCGTTCGACTATGCACACGACCACTTCGGCTATCGCGACCGGCTCTCGCAGCCGGTCATCGAGGGCACTGGCGAAGTGCCGACGCCGGGCACGGGCGCGCCGCTCAAGCCGGGCGAATTCATCCTCGGGTACCCGGACGAAGACGGGCCGCCCGCCAATTTGCCGCAACCAGAAATTCTTTCCCGCAACGGCAGCTATATGGCCTATCGCCGACTCCAAGAGCATGTGGGCAGGTTTCGCGATTTCCTGCGCGAGCACGGCAAAACACGCGAAGAACAGGAGTTGATCGCGGCGAAGCTAATGGGACGCTGGCGCAGCGGCGCACCGCTCACACTGGCGCCCGAAAAAGACGATCCCGCATTAGGCGCCGATCTCCAACGGAACAACCATTTCAACTACAAGGAGATGGATCCGCACGGCTACGCGGTGCCGCTCGGCTCGCACATGCGCCGAATGAACCCCCGCGACACAGCGGCGAACATGAACCGCCGCCGCATGATCCGCCGCGGTGCCACATACGGTTCGCATTTGCCGGAGGACGCGCCGGAGGACGGCGTGGAGCGCGGCATCGCAGCATTCGTGATCTGCGGGAGCCTCATTCGACAGTTCGAGTTCGCGCAAAACGTTTGGACGAACGACCGGAATTTTCACGAGCTCGGCAACGAACGCGACCCGATCATCGGCAACCAGGACGGCACGCTCGAATTCAAAATCCCCAAGCGCCCAATCCGCAAAAAAATCACCGGCTTGCCGGCGTTCACCACCGTGAGAGGTGGCGCGTACTTCTTTCTCCCCGGCATCAAGGCGCTTCGATACCTCGCTACATTGGATGATGTCCGGGATAGCCAGACATGATCGACATCATCGTTTTTGGCGCCGGACCCGCGGGTGTACTAGCGGCCCTCCGCGCTGCGGACCTGGGCGCGCGTACCATGCTGGTAACTCGTGCTGAGTTTGGCGGTATGGCAGCCAACGACGGACCAGTTCCGGTGCGGACCCTAGCCCACGCAGCCCGCCTGATCCGCGAAGCTCGACAGCTAGGTCAATATGGCATCGTGGTGAGCGAGCCGGTGCTGGACTATCCCCGGCTGCTTGCGCGCGTGCGCGAGGTCGTTAGGGAAGCGCGTGCGCATTCTTCCTTGCGCCAGCAGATCGACTCCCTTGGAGTGACCGTCCACGAGCACGCTGGCGTTGCACGCTTTGCCGACCGGCACACCATCGAAACCGAGGGCGGCCTACGGTTTCAGGCTGAAAAGATCATCATTTGCACTGGCGGCGTGAGCCGGCGGCTCCCAGTCCCCGGCTTCGAGTTGACAAGTACCCATAGCGATGCCTGGCGTTTACCCTCCGTACCGCCGTCGATGCTGGTCGTTGGCGCTGGGGCAACGGGGGTGCAGGTCGCTTCGATTTTCAACGCATATGGGTCACGAATCCAGCTCTTTCAAACAGGCCCGCGCATCCTGCCGAGCGAGGATGAAGATGTATCGGCAGCGGTTTCAGCGGCTTTCCGAGAGTCAGGGATCGTGGTGCATGAGAACTTCGGCACGATCAATTCTTTCGAGAAGACGCCGACGGGGGTGCGAATGATCTTCTCCAAGAACGGCGACCGGGGCAGCGCCGAGGCGACGCTTGCGGTCGTGGCGGTGGGCTGGGTGGCCGATACTGCAGGGCTGAGCCTCGCCGCGGCGGGCGTCGAGACCGATCTTCGGGGGTTCGTGAAGGTTGATGGGTATCTGCGGACCTCCGCGCCCCACATTTTCGCCGCTGGAGATATTACCGGTCGCCTGATGCTGGTGCCCCAGGCGATACAGGACGGCTTCGTGGCGGCTACGAACGCCGTGCAAGGCCCGAGGATGACGATTGGGGATCCGGTGAGTCCTATCGGCAGCTTCACGGACCCGGAATATGCCCAGGTGGGCCTCACAGAAGCGAAGGCCCGTGAAACACACGATGTCGTGACCGCAGTTATACGTTTCGACTCGACTACGCGCACAATCATTGA
>DATDLC010000027.1:0-25061 GCA_036519515.1 Pseudolabrys sp.
GTGCGCTGAATTAGTTCTTGTCAGTGGGCGGCTCAGCGACGCATGTGGACGACCGCTACGTCATCGGCATAGGCGCGTTTCCAATCCGGAAGCCGATCGAGCAGGCCAACGGCCGGTGTTGACGGCGCGAGCAACGTAGCCCGAATACGATATTCGTCGAGTAGTCGCAGGAAGTCTGGAAGGTTTTGCAGGCTTAGCGCACGGTCGTGACGGAGCATATAGGCTTCGCCATAAAATTCGGCCCGGCCGTCGATGAAAGGAGCGATGCCGACAAGTCAAGATAGCCGCCAAAATCATAGTCATTGAGGACCGGGCCTACCTTGGCGAACTCGACGGATTGAATTGCGTGTGCCGGGGTAATCCTGACAGATGGAGCGATACTGCGCAGCGATGCCAGGCCTGTCACCCCGACGAACAGCGCCAGCATTGTGATCGGCAGCAATGTCCCGTGACGTGTCAGTGAATCCGGTTTGTCGGCGGCGACTATCTTGAATTGTTCGGCCAGAGGTCGGGCGAGAAATATCGGTGCGAGCAGTCCGAGGAGATCGGCGTGACGCACCTGCGACAACGCGAGATGCAAAACGCCGAACAACATTACGATTCGCACCCATGGCAATGTCACGCCGCGGTAAAGCGCAAAACCAAAAGCGCCGAGCATGATGACTTCGAACCCGCCGAGATGGGTAAAATCCTGCGAGCGCCACTCAGCTACGGTCGTCAAGGCTGCTCCCAGCGCTACCGTGCGGAACGTGACCAGAATCATTTCCGGTCGAATGGATTTAGGCAAGCCGCACCCAAGGCAAGGAGCGCGAACGTCAGCCACTGTCGGACAACAACCAACCGCGCCGAATGTGGCGCGCGCCAGAGCGCATCGCACGCTATCGGTGCGATCATTGCCAGGCCGAACGTGAAACTGCCGTGCAGGTTGGCCCACAGCGTCATCAATGGCAGGAGGTGCCAAGGCGGAGCACTGCGTGTATCGACGGCACGGGTCAGTGTCGCGACCAGGCTGCCATCACTGGAAGCGCGAGAATGTGAGGACGCGCCAGGATGTGGGGCGCCGTCAGCGAGAGTGCGCAGAGCACGGCGACAAGCGCCGCAGTTGGTTGCCACTCGCGCGCAGAAATCGAGTCAACAGACCGAGAGCCGCCGCAACTGCGGCTGCCGTCAATTCGACGACGCCGATCCAGCCTCCCGTCGCGTGGGCTGCCGCAAATGCAATTTGCGAGAGGCACTCGAACGCAACCCAGTGCGTTCTGCGAAAGTTTGCGGAAAACGGATCAGTGGTCGGGATCGCATGGTGTTCGAGAATCCAGCGTCCCAGCGCAATGTGCGAATAAGTGTCCGGATCGGAAAGCAGCCGCGGCCCCAATGCGAGCAGCAGCACGTAAACGCCGGTGGCCACGAGCCACGGCAAGGTGGATTGTATGTCCACCAACGGTCCGGTCCGGCGAATGATCTGTTCGGACATCTCCGCGTCCTGATGCGTTTTGTCACGCTAGGCCGGCGCGCATTGCAAAACCCTAAAGCGCCGTGCTGCGTGAACCAAAAAAGGGCGCGGGAGCGACATAACACTTTGGCCAAGAACAGCTTTTTTTGTGGCAACGAGGGAAATATTGCGATGCAACATAATTTGCGTCAGAGTGTTGTCACACAAGGGAGAGCGTCGATGCCGGCAGTTGCAAAGGCGAGGGGCGTTGCACCTCTCAAGGATCTGTACGGGATCGGAGAGATCCCGCCGCTCGGACACGTGCCGGAAAAGATGCATGCCTGGGTGATTCGCAAGGAGCGGCACGGGCCTCCCGACCAATCTTTCCAACTCGAAGTCGTGCCGACTTGGCCGATTGGCGATGACGAGGTGCTCGTCTACGTGATGGCTGGTGGCGTGAACTACAACGGCATTTGGGCTGGCCTGGGCGTTCCGATTTCGCCGCTCGACGGCCACAAGCATCCGTTCCACATCGCAGGCTCAGACGCCTCTGGCGTCGTATGGGCGGTCGGCGCCAAGGTGAAGCGCTGGAAGGTCGGCGACGAGGTCATCGTCCACTGCAATCAGGACGACGGCGACGATGAAGATTGTAACGGTGGGGATCCGTTACTGTCCCCGTCGCAACGAATCTGGGGGTATGAGACGCCCGACGGATCGTTCGCGCAGTTCTGCCGCGTGCAATCGCGGCAACTGATGCACAAACCGAACCATCTCTCCTGGGAGGAGTCGGCCTGTTACACGCTTACGCTTGCAACGGCTTATCGCATGCTCTTCGGCCACCCGCCGCACACCCTCAAGCCCGGTGACAATGTGCTGGTGTGGGGTGGTTCGGGCGGTCTCGGCGTATTCGGCGTACAGCTTGTGGCCGCGTCGGGCGCCAACGCGATCGCAGTCATATCTGATGAGTCGAGGACCGAGTATGTCCTCAATCTTGGCGCTAAAGGGGTGATCTATCGCAAGGAGTTCAACTGCTGGGGTCAGATGCCGGCCGTGAACTCGCCTGAGTTCAACACCTGGACCAAGGAAGCGCGACGCTTCGGCAAGGCGATCTGGGATATCACGGGTAAACGCGATGTCGATATCGTATTCGAGCATCCTGGCGAGCAGACGTTTCCGGTTTCATGCCTCGTTGCAAAGCGCGGTGGCATGGTCGTGTTCTGCGCCGGAACGACAGGTTACAACCTCACTTTCGACGCGCGGTACGTATGGATGCGCCAAAAGCGCATTCAGGGTTCACATTTCGCGCACCTCAAGCAGGCATCGCTGGCCAATCGATTCGTGCTCGAGCAACGCATCGATCCCTGCATGAGCGATGTGTTCACCTGGGACAAGATCCCGCTCGCCCACATGAAGATGTGGAAGAACCAACACCCGCCGGGCAATATGGCGGTAATGGTGAATGCGCCCCGAACCGGCCTGAGGACATTTGATGACGCGCTGGAGGCTGCAGGCGGTTAACGTTCTTTCAACCGCATCTGGGCGATCGCCGAATTCAGTTCGCCTCCGTAAATGAAAATCGACGCGCAGATATACAGAAAAACAAGCGCGACCATGGCCGATGCCAGGCCGGCATACATCGACACGTACGCGAAGGCGTAGTCCGCGAGATAGCGGCCGAAAACGGCGCCGCTGATCAGCCAAAGCAACAGAGTGGCAATGATCCCGGGCGCGATCTGTCCGAAAGAGCGCCGGCCCGCCGGAAGCCAGAGGTGCACAATCGTCAGCGCCATCACGAGCACCGAAGCCGCCACGCCGTAACGCGCAAAAGTGATAGTGTTTCCGAATTGCTCCAGTGCCGGCACATAATGCACGAGCTTTGAGATGATCAGCGGCGCAAAGACCACCAGGAACGAAAAAGCCAGTATGGCGACTGCCCCAACGAGCACGTAGACGATCGATTCGAGCCGAAGCACCCACCACGAGCGCATTTCTTTGATGTTGTACGCCCGGTTAAGGCCGATGCGCAGACCTTCAACGCCGCTCGAGGCGAAATAAAGAGCGAGCAAAACGCCGATCGTCAGAACGTCGCCGCGCGTCGACGTCATCACGCCAGTGATATCGAGAGCGATGGGCGCGGCCACCTGCTTTGGCCACGCTTCAAGCAAAAGGCGCGCGGCTTCATCCGCCAGTTGCTGTGAGCCGAAGAAAAAGCCGGCCAGCGCGGCGACCACAATCAGGAAGGGGAACAGTGCCATCAGCGTGGACAATGCGATGTGACTCGCGATCGCCCAACCGTCGTCCTCGATGAAACGCCGAAATGCGTCGTCTGCAATTCGCAGGGACCGCTTAAGAACGCGCAAGAGATGCTCCCGCAGGCGGCATCTATTTCAAATCGTCTATCAGGAGGCGCTTTGCAAGCCCTGCGGGCTGACTAGGCCGCCTGGACGTTGCTGAGGAATTGGCGAACTTGGGTTTCCAAGCCCTCTGCCTCGAGGGCGACCGAGTCCGCAAGGTCCTTCACGCCTGATGCCGTGGAACGGGCATCGGCAGTGACGTCGGCAACTCGGCTCATCGCCTCGGCACCAATGCGGGCCTCGCCCGAAGCGCGGCTGACACCTTCCGCTATAAAGGCTACCGCCGAGTTCTGTTGGTCGACGGTCGCAGCCACTGTTGTGACAATTGCCGACATTTCGCGGATGATGGCGTCGACCTGCACGATTGCCTGCGAAGCATCGTCGGCCGCGGACTGGATCGAGCCGATCTGCTCGGCGATCTCTTCCGTCGCCTTTGCGGTTTGGCTAGCCAGGGACTTCACTTCCGCCGCAACAACGGCAAACCCTTTGCCAGATTCGCCCGCGCGCGCCGCTTCGATGGTTGCGTTGAGCGCGAGCAGATTGGTTTGTCCGGCGATAGCCTGGATGAGCCCTACAACCTCCGCGATACGCGTAGCCGTGTTTCCCAGCTCCGTCATTGTCGTGACGGTACGCTGAGCTTCTGAAACTGCCCGACCCGCTACCTCGGTTGATTTCGCCGCCTGCGAAGCAATCTCGGCAATGGAGGCCGCCAATTCCTCGACCGAACTGGCGGCCGCGGTGACGTTCTCGGATGCGGCAGCCACGCGTCCTTTGGCGTTTTCGGCTTCCGACGACACGGTGTCCCCGGCTTTGTTGAGCTCGGCCGAACTTGTCTCCAGCTTCATTGATGCTGCGCGCAGCTTGTTCAGTGCGGTTTCCGCCGAGTTTTTGAATTGCGAGATTGTCGATGCGGTCACGTCGCTGCGCCGTTCGCGCGCGCGGCTTGTTTCGGTTTGCGTCTGAGCCAGTCGCTCCCGCTCGATTCATGTTGTCGCGGAACACCATTACCCTGCGCGCCATTTCCCCGATTTCATCGCGCGCAAGGGTGGCCGGTATGCGCGTCGTGGTGTCACCATCGGCAAGCCGCTTCATGACAGTGGCGAATTCGTTGAGGGGCCTCGTGATGCTGCGCCCAATCAACCAACTGAAGCCGAGACCCAGCGCAACCATGGCAATGCCGACCGCGATAATGCCGGTTCGGGTCCGCGATTGGGACACGGCGAGGCGCTCGGACGCTTCGTTTGCAGTGCTGCGGGCGTATCGGACGATTTCGTCCGCGCGGGGAAGCATATTCTGGTTATCGATATCAATTATCGAACGCAGTGGACGAACGCGGTCATAGGCTTCGACCCATTTCTCGAAAGTGTCCGAGTAGGTCTTGACTTGCTGTTCGAGCGTTTGCTTTAGCGCGGGAGTAACTGTGATGCCGTTGAAGAGATCGGCGAATTTTCTGTAGGCCATGAGGAATTGCTGGCGTGATACCTCACTCTGGTTTACCCGGTAGTCGGCCTCGAAATGCCGCATGGACAATAGCGCCACCAGCAATCTTGTCGCGTCTGCCTCTGCTAGCCCTGACATATTCTCATTGATGATGCGCTCGACGGCATTGCCCGCCACCTGCAAATTCTTTCGCAGACCGGATGAATCGTCGAAGCCCAGAGTTTTCTGTTCCTGCACCAGTTCATTGAAATTTTGACGCAACGCCGTCACGTCCTTACGCAGCCCGACGATATTCTCGGTGTGGTTCCGGTCGATCGACGCGGCAAGCGTGTCGAGAGCCTTGAGCGCAAGAGCGTGCGCCTGCTCATAACTCACAACCAGACCGTCGTCGGGATTGGCACTGAAGTCTTTGACGCTGATGCGCATAGCCGCGACCGCGCTTTTGAAATCACGGCTGGCGTCGGCAAGCGCTGTCGAGTGGGCGAGCGTGCCGAAGGCACCCCCGACGTCGCCCTCGCCGGCGGTGAAGGTGAGCCCGTTTGCGACAAAGCCCGCAACCGGAATGAGCGCCAGGACGACAATGCGGGTGCGCACGGAGAATGAGGCGAGCATGCGAGCCAGCCGGTTGAGCGGAAGCGATATTTCGATCGAACGCATGCAGCTGGTCGGGTCGCATTCGTGGGCAAGGCCCACAACAAGCAGAGGTAATGATGTAGTCCGAACTGGTTAATTTTGTAGCAATTTGGGTCACCGGCCTAACCCAAGCGCCTGGATTTCCTCGTGACTTTGCTTTTGTGCAGTGCACGCGTAGTGTGGTCGTGCCGTCCAGTCATTGCGAGATTTCGATGCCAGCCGCCGCGCCCCGTCCCCTTGGAAAATCCGATCTGGTCGAACTTGCCCAGGAGGCGAGCGCGACCCTCGATGCCCTGCTGGCAGACGCTACAGCAAAGGTGCGGGCGCAAGTCATGGTCGAGGGCCGGATCGTTGGCCGCCTGTTCGATCGAGAACAGCGCGCCACCCATGGGCTCGCCTGGCTTGCAACCTACGTGGAGGCGGTACGTCAACTGGCAGCCTATGCGGCGCGCCTGACCGGTGAAGGGACGCTCGGCGAACTGGAGGAACTGCTGATCCGAATAGGGCTTGGCGAGTATCTGGCCCAGATCTCGGGCGGCATTCCGATGAGCCAAGGTGAAGTGGTGCGGTTGTCCGATCTCGGCCTGTCTTCAGATCAGGTCGTCGCTCGCCTCGGTGCGTTAGCCAAAACCCTTATGGCCAGCGGTAACAATGCGGAACGGCGTGCCCGTCTGATCGAACTGATGCGCACAAGTCACGGCATTACGGTTGGCGTGTGCGGTCTCGAAGAAACGCTGGAATCGATCCGGGTAGAAATGCGCAGGTTTGCCGATGCCGAAGTGATCGGACACGCGCAGGGTTGGCATCGAACGAACAGTTATATTCCACTCGATGTTATCGCACAGATGTCGGAACTGGGTGTGTTCGGACTCACCATTCCGGAAGAATTCGGAGGAATGGGGCTCGGCAAGGAATCAATGTGTGTGGTTTCGGAAGAGCTTTCGCGCGGGTACATCGGCGTCGGGTCGCTTGGCACACGTTCCGAAATTGCCGCCGAATTGATTCTCGGCAGCGGTACGGCTGCGCAAAAGGAAAAATGGCTGCCAAAGATCGCTTCAGGCGAAGTGCTGCCTACCGCGGTTTTTACCGAGCCGAATATCGGTTCGGATCTTGCGTCGATCAAAACACGCGCGGTGCGCGAAGGCGGCGTCTATAAAGTTTACGGCAACAAAACATGGATCACTCATCCGGTGCGCGCCGATCTGATGACGCTTCTGGTGCGCACCAATCCGAAAGAAGCGGGTCATCGCGGTCTCTCGATGCTTCTTGCCGAAAAGCCCCGCGGCGACGACAGGAATCCATTTCCGTCAAAAGGGATGAGCGGAACCGAGATCGAAGTGCTCGGCTATCGCGGCATGAAGGAGTATGAGATTGCCTTCGACGGCTTCGAAGTGAAGGCCGAGAACTTGCTGGGCGGTGTCGAGGGTCTCGGTTTCAAACAGCTCATGCAGACCTTCGAATCGGCGCGCATTCAGACTGCGGCGCGTGCGATCGGCGTCGCACAAGCTGCCATGGAGCAGGCCCTTGACTATGCGCAGAACCGCATCCAGTTCGGCGGTCCGATTGTCAGTTTCCCGCGTGTTGCCGACAAGCTTGTCATGATGGCGGTAGAAATCATGATTGCACGTCAGCTGACCTACTATGCCGCGCGCGAGAAAGATTCAGGGCGCCGCTGCGACCTCGAAGCAGGAATGGCCAAGCTGTTGGCCGCCAGGGTGGCCTGGGCGGCAGCCGACAACGCCGTGCAGGTCCACGGAGGCAACGGATTCGCGTTGGAATTTCCGGTCTCCCGTATCCTCTGCGATGCGCGAATTCTCAATATTTTTGAAGGTGCTGCCGAGATTCAGGCCCAGGTGATCGGGCGACGGTTGCTTGATGGCACGAACTGACGGTATTTGCGGCTCCTTGGGCAACAAAATCGTTGTGCGCCGAGCAATACCCCGAAGCCATAACTATCTGTTTTTGGTTGCATCAATTTCAGGAGGTCGTCCATGACTGCACTTTTGATCCGGCACGGCGAATGGGTTGTGGTCTGCGACGGGGCAAAGGCGCTGGTTTTGGAGAATGGCGGCGATATCAAGACCCCTAACCTCAAGACGGTGCAGGTTTTCGAACAAAAAGATTTGGCGACACATGCGATTGGGACAGATGCGCCCGGTCGCACCTTCAATTCGGTCGGCAACATGCGTAGCTCCGTTGAGCAGACCGACTGGCACGATCAGGCTGAACGGGCCTTTCTCACGCATCTGGCGCAACATCTCGATGAAGCGATTGCAGCCGGGAGAGCCAAGTCACTGATCGTCGTGGCTTCGCCGCGCGCGCTGGGAATGATTCGTTCGGCCTATTCGCACGCCATGAAGGGGGCGGTGCGCGTCGAGGTGGACAAGGATCTCGTTAAAATGCCAGTTCACGAAATTGAAAGACGTTTGACCGGTGCTTGATGGCGGCTCGGCCAACCGCATGGTCTATGATTATGACTAGCCCGCTGCCACGGCGATGCTATGGTCGCCACGATTCTGGGTGAAGGGCCAGCGGATGAAGCTGCATTCAAGTACGCGCTGGCGCAGTAGCACGTGCGCTCTTGTTGTGATGCTGATGGTCTTCACGGCAGGGACGGCACACGCGCAGGCAACGAAGGGGGCGCCTGCTTCACCTCCCGCTGGATCAGCGCCACCCGGATCGGCGGCCGTGACCGCGGATCCTATGGCGGTTCCCGGGTTTTGGGATCCGCGCCGTCGGCCTGAAAGGCCGGACCTTTCGCGCATCAACATCATCCGGTTCCTCACGGAGACCGACTATCCGCCGTTCAACTATGCCGGCCCGGATGGCGCACCTACCGGCTTCAACGTCGATCTCGCGCGAATGATTTGCGAGGAGATCAAGGTCGCTTGCACGGTACAGATGCGTCGGTTCGATACATTGATCGGTGCGCTCAACAGCAATAATGGCGATGCCGTCATCGCATCGATCGCGGCGACGCTGGACATGCGGGCGCGTGTGGATTTCAGCGATCCGTATTATCGCACGCCAGCCCGGTTCGTTGCACGGCGCGACAGCACAATCGAAGATATCCGCCCGGAGGCCCTCGAGGGAAAAAAGATTGCGGTGGTCGCGGGCACCGCGCATGAAGCATTCCTGAAAACGCTTTTTACCGAAGCGGAGCTACGTCCTTATCCTGACGCAGACGCGGCGCGCTTCGCACTCAAGCGCGGCGAGGTGGACCTCCTTTTCGGCGACGGAGTATCGCTTGCCTTCTGGCTCAATGGCACCGATTCGGCCAACTGCTGCGCGTTTCGGGGTGGACCCTATCTGGAGAGCCGTTTTTTCGGCGAAGGCGTCGGCATCGCGGTGAGGCGCGGCAACGATTTGCTGCGGCAGGCTTTCAACTGGGCGCTGTTCCGGCTCTGGGAAAAGGGACGTTTCACCGACTTGTGGCTGCGTTATTTCCCGGTCAGCCCTTTTTGAGCGGCAACCATTTGACGTGACCTCGCGGCGTTTCTAGTGTCCGCGCCCCGGGAGACATGATGTCTGTGATCGAAACCGCCGCCGACTTGCGCCAGCTAGCCGAGCAGTCCAACGCATGGCCGTTCGAAGAGGCACGCAAGATCGTCGCGCGGCTAAAGAAACAGCCAAAGAAAGAAGTGATCTTCGAGACCGGCTACGGCCCATCCGGGCTGCCGCATATCGGCACGTTCGGCGAGGTCGCCCGAACGACCATGGTGCGCCACGCGTTTCGTGTCCTGACCGACGACAAGGTGAAGACACGGCTGATCGCATTCTCCGACGATATGGATGGCCTGCGCAAAGTCCCGGACAATGTGCCGAACAAGGAGATGCTGGAGCAGTATCTCGGCAAGCCTTTGACAGAGGTGCCCGATCCCTTCGGCACGCATCCGAGCTTCGGTGAACATAACAACGCGCGGCTGCGCACCTTTCTCGATCATTTCGGTTTCGAATACGAATTCATGTCGTCGACCGAATGTTACAAATCGGGCCGTTTCGACCAGGCTTTGCTCAAGTTGCTTGCCCGCTTCGATGAGGTGATGGCCATCATGTTGCCGTCGTTGCGCGAGGAGCGGGCGGCAACCTATTCGCCGTTCCTGCCGGTGTCGCCGAAAACCGGAATCGTTTTGCAGGTGCCTGTCACGGCACACGACGCGAAGGCCGGTACGATCACCTATGAGGATCCCGATACGAAAAAACAGGTTGTTACCCCGGTCACCGGGGGCCGCTGCAAGCTGCAATGGAAGCCTGACTGGGCCATGCGCTGGGTGGCGCTCGGCGTCGATTACGAGATGGCCGGGAAAGATCTGATCGATTCGGTGAAACTCTCGGGCGAGATCTGCCGGGCACTCGGTGGTGTTGCGCCGGAGGGATTCAACTATGAGCTTTTTCTCGACGAAAAGGGCCAGAAGATTTCCAAGTCAAAAGGCAACGGTCTCACCATCGAAGAGTGGCTGCGCTACGCCAGCCCTGAAAGCCTGTCATTGTTCATGTACCGCGAGCCGAAGGCCGCCAAGCGACTCTATTTCGATGTCATTCCGCGTCACGTTGACGAGTACTATCAATTTCTCGGTGGCTTCGAGCGGCAGGACCCGCGGCAACAGCTTTCGAACCCGGTCTGGCACATTCATTCCGGCAAGCCTCCGAAGATCGATATGCCGATCTCCTTCGGCATGTTGCTTACTCTCGTATCCTCTTCGAATGCCGAAAATGCCGAGACGTTGTGGGGCTTCATTGGGCGTTATCGGCCCGGCGTCACGCCGAAGACGCACCCCAAGCTGAATGAACTGGTCGGATACGCGATCCACTATTTCCGTGACTTCGTCTTGCCCGAAAAGAAATTCCGCGAGCCAACGGACACCGAACGCGCCGCGTTAATCGACTTGCGCGACGCGCTTTCGCAACTGAACCCCGACGCCGGCGCCGAGGACATCCAGAACGTGGTCTATGAGGTTGGACGCCGCGAGCCCTTTCTCGACCAGAAAAAGAAAGCGAAAGATGGCAAGCCGGGCGTCTCACTCGACTGGTTCAATCTGCTCTATCAAGTATTGCTGGGTCAGGAAAAAGGCCCGCGCTTCGGTTCATTCGTGGCGGTCTACGGTTTGCAGAACACCATTGACATGATCGACGGTGCGCTGGCCCGGTCTGCGTGAGAGCGGATTATTGGCTCGCCCAGACGATGCGCGCGAGCCACACGACATCGGCCGCCGGCAATGTCCGGTCGCGATGCTCGGAATTGAGCGACTTCAGCTGGACCGATTTTGCGGTCTTGCGTTTGAGCTCTTTGACCATGACCTCGCCATCTTTGGTCTTGAGCACGACCCGATCGCCTTTTCGCACGGTCGCGCCCGGTGAAACGATGATGACGTCGCCGTTTCGGTAGGCCGGCTTCATCGAATCGCCGGAGATTTCCAGCGCGTAGGCGTGCTCGTCGTTGACGGAGGGAAAGGCGATCTCCTCCCAGCCTTTGCCGACAGGAAATCCGCCGTCGTCGAAAAATCCGCCGGTGCCGGCCTGTGCGAAACCGATGAGCGGCACGCTGTGCATCGTTGCCTTGCCGCCGTCGCTGATCAGAGTCACGAAGGTGTCGAACTTGGTGCTGGTCGCCTGGAGCGCCTTCGCAACGGATTCAGTGGACGGCCAGCGTGGCCGTCCTTCAGGAGTCACGCGCTTGGACTTGTTGAACGTGGTCGGATCGAGGCCGGCCTTTTTTGCAAGACCGGACGGGGTCAGCTTGGCGCGCGCGGCCAACCGGTCAATGGCAGTCCAGATCTGATTGTGGCTAAGCATGGGCATAGGCGCTTGCACCGGCTGCAACTGTGGTCGATGGATAGGAATTATAACCTTGAGTCGACCCCCTGTCGCAACCATTTCCTTGGGCGGCAGCCTTGAATAAACCCTGGGCCCGCCGATAGGGTCGACCGCTATGCCATGGAGGCCCGCCTGTTGATCGGTCTTTTCGACCGCCTGTCGCGACCGTTCCTGCGTGCGCTCGATCCTGAGGACGCGCACAGGCTTGCCATTAAGGCGTTGCGGCTTATGCCCCTCGCCAGGGCGCCGGCCGACGGCGACGAGCTCGCCGTCCGTGCGTTCGGACTCAAGTTTCCGAATCCCGTCGGTCTTGCGGCCGGTTTTGACAAGAATGCGGAAGTTCCGGACGCGTTGCTTCGGCTCGGCTTCGGTTTCATAGAGGTCGGAACGGTCACGCCGCGGGCCCAATCCGGCAACCCGAGACCGCGCTTGTTTCGCCTCGAGACCGACCAGGCGATCATCAATCGGCTGGGCTTCAATAATGGCGGTGCGGCTGCGGTGCATATGCGGCTTGCCGCCCGTCGCGGTGCGGGCGGGATCGTTGGCGTCAATATCGGCGCCAATCGCGACTCGAAAGATCGAACCGAGGATTATGCTCGATTGATCGAGACGCTCTCCGCCGTCGCCAGTTATTTTACGGTCAACGTGTCCTCGCCGAACACGCCAGGTTTGCGTGATTTGCAACAGGCGAAGGCGCTGGATGATCTGCTGGCCCGCGTGATCGATGCGCGGGAAAGGATGCGGCCGCGTACAGGCCCGACGCCGATACTTCTCAAGATTGCTCCGGATCTCACGTTGCCCGAACTCGACGACGTCGTTGGCGTCGCACGAAAACATCGCGTTGATGGAATGATCGTCGGTAACACGACGATCACGCGGCCTGGCTCGTTGCGCGATCGCAACAAGACACGCGAGCAGGGCGGATTGTCAGGTCGACCGTTGTTCAAGCTCTCCACGCGCATGCTGGCGGAAACATTTGTGCGCGCAGAAGCCGCGTTTCCCCTGATCGGTGTCGGCGGCGTCGACTCCGGCGCCACCGCCATCGCGAAGATCAAAGCGGGCGCGACCTTGCTGCAACTCTATAGCGCGCTGGTCTATCGCGGCATCGGATTGGTGACGGAGATCAAGGCCGATCTTGCGGCGGCGCTCAAGCGTGGCCACCGCAATTCACTTGCATCGATGGTCGGCAGCGATGCGGCGGCCATCACCGCGGAAAGCTGGCCCGGCTGAGCCTTCGATTTATCTGCCGCGTGGCGCATTGACCATGCGCATGATGAACCATATCGGGATGACAATCACCGCGCCCAGCAGGAAATAGCGCCACAGCCAACGGATCGCGTCGAAACCCATATTCCAGATCGAGCGGATCAGCCGCTCGACGCTGTGTATGATGTCGAACGGATCGAGGCCGAGCGCCGAGAGAATCACGCCCACCAAAATCGACACCAGAATGAGGCGTACCAGCACTCCCAACGGAGAACCGCCCGCCCAGCGCGCGACCTGATTATCAGACATTACCGCCTCCATCTGCAGGCATTGTAGCATGCTCGCGCCGCGCCAACATGTTTTCGAGGGTTTCCAGTCGGTCGGCTTCGGCCGGCGGCTTGTCCCAGCGCAGCCGATTGATCCGCGGAAAACGCATCGCGATACCGGACTTGTGGCGCGTCGAACGCTGCAGCCCCTCGAATGCAACTTCCAGAACAAGCCCCAATGTCGGCTCGTGCGCGACCTCTCGCACGGGCCCGAATCGGTCGACGGTATTCCGGCGCACGAAACGATCGATCTGGATCAGTTCCTCGTCGGTGAATCCGAAATAGGCCTTGCCGACGGGAACGAGCTCTTCGCCGGTGTCCCCTTTGCTCCATACGCCAAACGTGTAGTCGGAATAATAGGACGAACGCTTGCCATGCCCGCGCTGCGCATACATCAGCACAGCGTCGATCATCATGGGGTCGCGTTTCCATTTCCACCAGGGGCCCCGGGGTCGTCCGGGTACGTAAGACGCGTCCCGGCGCTTCACCATGACGCCTTCGACCGCTTCGGAATCCGCACCGGCGCCGGCCGACGCCGGGTCGGCACGCGCGGCCGTCAAGTCACTCCAGTTTTTGAACGGCACCAGCGGTGAAATATCGATCCGCGGATCATTCAGCCTGGTGATGAAAACCTGCAACCGTTCGCGGCGTTCGGCAAACGGGCGGTGGCGCAGGTCCTCGTCCCCTTCCGCCAGCAAGTCATAGGCGCGCAGGTGCGCGGGAAATTCCGCCAACAGCTTCGGCGTCACCGATTTGCGATTCAATCGCTGCTGCAACACATTAAACGATTGCACGCGCGTCTCGCGCATGATGAGCAGTTCGCCATCAATGGCGCAGGGCAGCCGCAACGAGGCGAGCAAATCGGGGAAGCTTGCGGAAATTTCCTCGCCCGTGCGCGAATAGAGCCGGGCAACCAAGTCGCCATGCTCGTCATGCCCGGCGACCGCTTGCACGCGAATTCCGTCCCATTTCCATTCAGCCAGATATTCCGGGGCGTCGAGACCGGCCAGATCGGATTCCTCCGCTGCATGCGCGAGCATTGGCGGACGAAAAGGTGCC
This sequence comes from Pseudolabrys sp., assembly GCA_036519515.1. Taxonomy (GTDB): domain Bacteria; phylum Pseudomonadota; class Alphaproteobacteria; order Rhizobiales; family Xanthobacteraceae; genus Pseudolabrys. The sequence goes on from DATDLC010000027.1 coordinate 14,262, forward strand.
GGATCGCGCGTGGAAGGTTTCTCGGCCCGCCCTTCGAGCCACGCAAATAAATCCCGGTAGGGTGGCTTCAAGCCCGGCCATAGAATTTCGATTTCATCGGATTGTCGGTTGCCAACAGACGCGACAGCGGTTTTTGCCAGCCGCGCGGATACACCAATCCGCAAACCGCCGGTGACCAGCTTCAAGAGGGCCCAACGCCCGGTTTCGTCCAGTCCATCGAGCCAGCGCGCGATCTGCGCCGGCAACTGTGCCTTGCCAAGGGTGGATAGCGTTTGGACAACTTCGGACAGAGACGGCGCCAACTTGGACTTTTGCTTCGGGTCGGCGGGCCACATCAGCGCGACCGTTTCGGACAGGTCGCCAACGTAATCGTACGAAAGCGCAAACAGCTCGGGATCGGTGCGCTCGGCAATAAGACCACGAATCATGCCTGCTTTGGCGTGTTTGAACGTAAGCGCGCCGGTCAGGGCCGCAAGGCCCCAGCCGCGTTCGGGGTCTGGCGTTCCGCGCAGATAACCGATGATCAGTCTCAATTTGGCGTTGCGTCCCGGTTCGTAGGCGAGCCGGTCGAGCAGTTCGGCGAAGCGATTCATGCTTCGGCCTCGGCTTGGGCGCCGGCATCCTCTTCATCGCCGTATCCGACGATATCGAGAGGGCGCGCCTTCAGGCCTCTCGCCCGGCACCAATGCACCAGTGCATCTTCCTGGCCATGAGTGACCCACACTTCGGATGCGCCGGTAGCGGCAATCGTTGTGGTCAGCCCATTCCAATCGGCGTGGTCGGAAATCACGAGCGGCAATGTGACGCCGCTTTGACGTGCTCGTGCGCGCACGCGCATCCAGCCCGATGCAAACGCCGCCACCGGATCCGGAAAGCGGCGCGACCACAGGTCGCTCATAGCGCTGGGCGGGCAGATGACGATGTGGCCACCGAGTTCGGCTTTATTGGCGCCGCGCACCAGCTCGACCCGGCCGAGGTTGATCGCGCGGCTCTCGTAGTAGCGCGTGATCGTCTCCATTGCGCCGTGGATGTAGACAGGTTGATCGTGTCCGGCCGCACGCAACATCGCGATGACGCGCTGCGCCTTCCCGAGAGTGTAGGCGCCGACCAGGTGTGAGCGCTCTGGGAACAATTCGACCGAGCGCAGGAGTTTGCCGATTTCGCCGGCGGCGTCATGGTGACGGAACACCGGCAGTCCGAAAGTCGCCTCGGTTATGAATACATCGCATGGGACCAGTTCGAACTGCGTGCAGGTCGGATCGGTGACATCTTTGTAATCGCCGGAGGCAACGACACGCAGCCCGTTGCATTCGACACGGATCTGAGCCGAACCGAGCACGTGGCCGGCAGGATGGAAGCTGACATTTGCGCCGTCGAGTTTCACGAGCTCGCCATAGCGAACCGCCTGTGTGCTGCCGGCGAACTTGTCGCCGTAGCGCAGGCGCATGATGTCGAGGGTTTCTTGTGTTGCCAGGACTGCGCCGTGCCCGGCGCGCGCATGGTCGGAGTGGCCATGCGTGATTAGGGCCTTTTCCACGGGACGCGTCGGGTCAATATGGAAACCGCCGGGCTTGCAGCACACACCCGACGGCGTCGGAACCAGGATATCTTCGGCACGCATCGTGTTTAAATAGGTATTCGGTGCCAGACGACAAAGAACCAGGAAATGACAAGCCCAATATTCCTGTCCTCCGGCGATGTAATTGCCGACCGGCGCTTTGAGTGGGCACGCGACCGAGAGGCAAAGGGCGATCTGACGGGGGCCGCCGACCTGTTGATACAGGCGCTCGAGCTCGCGCCGGACTATGCCTCCGCCTGGTTTTTGCTCGGTGAGTTGCGTGAAAGGCTCGGTGACCGCGCCGGCGCCGTCGCGGCCTTCGCGCAAGCAAAGGCAGCAGACCCGAGTGACGTTCATGGTGCTGCTCTTCGTCTCACGCACCTGGGCGTCCGCTCTGGCGGTGCCATGGCAGAAGGCTACGTCCGGGCGCTCTTCGACGGTTACGCGCCCCGTTTCGACCAGGCATTGACAGCGGGCCTCAACTATCGCGGGCCGGAACTTCTGTTTCGTGCGGTTGAAGCGTCGCACGCTGGTGGCCAAATGAAATTCGGATCGGTTCTCGATCTCGGGTGCGGCACGGGTCTCGCCGCTTTACCGTTCCGGTCGTTCAGCGACTGGATGGTAGGTGTCGATCTTTCGTCAGGAATGTTGGTGCAGGCGCGTACAAAGGGTCTCTACGACCGCCTGATCGAAAAGGAGATTCTGGCTTTTCTGACCAGCGAGGCGGAAATCGGTGGCCACTATCACCTTGTGCTTGCGGCCGATGTTTTCATGTACTTCGACGACCTTACGGCTGTCCTAAGCGCCGTTGCGAAGGTGATGGCTTCGCCGGGACAACTGGCGTTCAGCGTCGAGACGCACGAAAACGGCGGCGTCATTTTGCGCGACACCCTGCGTTACGCTCATGGTGAAACGCATGTGCGAGCCTCCTTGGCAGCGTCGGCCTTGAACCCGGTGAGCCTCGACTTCGCGTCCACGCGCACCGAAAAAGGCGTACCGGTGCCCGGGTTGATCGTTGTGGCCGGACACTGAATTCATGGAACCCGCTCGAGATCTCTTTAACGCTACGCCGCAACTGCCGGACGTCTTCGTCCGCTGGTTCGCGAGCCGCGGTTGGCAGGTGCGTGCGCATCAGCTTGCGCTGCTAGCGAAAGCCAATGCCGGGCGCTCGGCGCTGCTGATCGCGCCGACCGGCGGGGGCAAGACCTTGGCCGGCTTCTTACCTACGCTTGTGGAGTTGAACGAGCGCGGCATTCGCTCGCGAAACCTGAAATCGACCGGCCGCGCGCTGCTACGCTCGCAAGGCCTGCATACTCTTTATATTTCCCCATTGAAGGCGCTCGCCGTCGACATTGCGCGCAACCTGGAGATTCCCGTCCAGGAAATGGGCCTGCCGGTACGGCTCGAAACCCGCACGGGCGATACGCCCGCATCCAAGCGTCAGCGACAGCGCCGCGATCCGCCCGATATCCTGCTCACCACGCCGGAGCAGTTGGCATTGCTGCTCGCCAGCGCCGATGCGCCTTATATGTTTGGAGCGCTCAAACGCGTGGTTCTCGACGAGCTGCATGCGCTCGTCACGTCAAAGCGCGGCGACTTGTTGTCGCTTGGTTTGGCGCGGTTGTTCAAGCTCGCTCCCGAACTGACTACAATTGGCCTTTCCGCGACGGTCGCTGAGCCTGACGAACTCCGTCGATTTTTGGTGCCGCAGCCGACACATGACCGGGCGCATGCCGATCTGGTGACGGCACAAGCCGGCGCGCAGCCGATCGTTACGATGCTCGATACCGAAGAGCATTTGCCATGGGCCGGCCATTCGGCGCGCCATGCGCTCGGAGAAATTTACGCGCATATCAAGACGCACAAGACGACGTTGGTATTCGTCAATACGCGCAGTCAGGCGGAATTTCTTTTTCAGGAACTTTGGCGGGCTAACGACGATAATCTCGCCATCGCGCTCCATCACGGCTCGCTCGATGTCGCGCAACGACGTCGCGTCGAAGAGGCGATGGCGAGTGGCAGGTTGCGCGCGGTGGTTTGCACGTCTTCTCTTGATCTCGGTGTGGACTGGGGCGATGTCGATCTGGTGATTAATGTCGGAGCGCCAAAAGGATGCTCACGGCTGTTGCAGCGAATTGGACGTTCCAATCACCGCCTCGATGAACCTTCCGAGGCCGTGTTGGTGCCGGCAAATCGCTTCGAAGTGCTTGAATGCCGGGCAGCGATCGATGCCGTGGCCGAGAATGCACAGGATACGCCGCCGTTGCGCACCGGCGCGCTCGATGTGCTGGCGCAACACATCTTGGGGCGCGCTTGCGGAGAGCCGTTCATTGCCGAGGAACTTTACGCCGAAATCCGTGCGGCAGCGCCGTATGCCGCACTCAGCCGAGCCGATTTTGACGCGGCCGTCGACTTCGTTGCGACTGGGGGCTACGCGCTGAAGGCCTACGAGCGTTTTGCCAAAATCAGGCGAGGGAAAGACGGCCGCTGGCATATCACGCATCCGCGCGTCGCCCAGCGTTACCGAATGAATGTCGGCACGATCGTTGAGGCCGATATGATCAAGGTTCGGCTTGTCCGCTCGCGTCGCAGCGGCGCCATCGTGCCGCGCGGCGGGCGATTGCTCGGTGAGGTCGAGGAATATTTTATTGAGACTTTGCGGCCGGGAGATACTTTTGTATTTGCCGGCGAAATTCTCAAATACGAGGCCTTGGTCGAAGATGAGGCTTATGTCTCGCGATCGGATGCCACTGATCCCAAGGTGCCGGCTTACGAGGGAGGCAAGTTCCCACTCTCGACCTATCTCGCCGCCCGGGTCCGCGCCATTCTGGCGAAGCCTGAGGCGTGGCGCGCACTTCCTGAACAGGTGCGCGAGTGGTTGGAAATCCAGCAATGGCGTTCGGTACTGCCCAAAGCCGGAGATTTATTGGTCGAGACCTTTCCGAGAGCCGCCAACTATTATCTTGTTTGCTATCCGTTCGAAGGCCGGCTGGCGCACCAGACGCTAGGCATGTTGCTGACGCGCCGGCTCGAGCGGGCGCGCCTGAGGCCACTCGGGTTTGTTGCGAATGAATATGCATTGGCGGTTTGGGGATTGGGTGACATCGCTTTGCACATCAAGCGCGGCGACTTCTCGCTCGCCCAGTTGTTCGACGAGGACATGCTTGGTGACGATCTCGAAGCCTGGCTTGCGGAATCGGCCCTGATGAAGCGCACATTCCGCAGCTGCGCGATCATCGCCGGACTGATCGAAAAGCGTTTTCCGGGCGAGGAAAAATCGCGCCGGCAACTGACGATTTCCACCGACCTCGTCTATGACGTGCTGCGCAAACACCAGCCGGATCATATTCTGTTGCGTGCCGCTCGCTCGGATGCGGCGACGGGTCTGCTCGATATCAAACGTCTCGGCGAAATGCTCTCGCGCATCCGGGGTCGAATCGTTCATAAAGCACTCGACCATGTCTCACCGCTGTCGGTTCCCGTGCTGCTCGAGATCGGGCGGGAAACCGTGCATGGCGAGGCATCCGATACGCTGTTGGCCGAGGCGGCCGATGAATTGATTAAGGAGGCGATGAGTTGAGCCAAGCGGCGCCAAATCTGGCTGAGAGCGAGGGCAATCTCATTGTCTTGTCCGGAGTTCCGCTTCTCGCCGACCCGCGGGGCGCGCTCTATTGGCCGGAGCATCGGCTTTTGGCCGTTGCCGACCTGCATCTGGAAAAGGGCTCAAGCTTCGCCGCGCGTGGCCAATTGCTTCCGCCCTACGATACCGCGAGCACGCTGGCCTGCCTGTCGGCCTTGATAACGGACTATTCGCCGCGCTGTGTCGCGGCGGTCGGCGACAGTTTTCATGACGGTGGCGGACCGGCGCGGCTACGCGATGCGGACCGGGACAATCTGACAAGGCTGCAACGCGGGCGCGACTGGATATGGATTACCGGCAATCATGATCCCGAGCCGGCCCCGGGAATAGGCGGTGTATTCCAGGAAACGCTGAGAGTTGACAGGCTGACGTTTCGCCACGAGCCGAAAGGCGGTTCCGGCGAAGTGAGCGGTCATTTGCATCCAGTGGCGCGGATCGCGCATCGCGGAAATGCCGTCAGCCGACGCTGCTTCGCTGCTGATACGACCCGCCTGGTATTGCCGGCCTTCGGCGCATTAACCGGTGGGCTGAATGTCAGGGACGCCGCCTTTGCGGATTTGTTCGGCACGCTCGCGTTCAAGGCATATTTGCTCGGCGACGGCCGGATATATTCTTTCATGGCAAAACGTTGTCTGCCGGACTAGTCGCGCGCGAATATCACGCTGGCAAACCATCCGATCAGCAGCGCCATCAGTGCCGTCGCCATTCCGTACAGGAGGCCGTAGTCCCGGGCCGCGTCGGCAACGTATTGCTCAAATCCGGTCTTGATCACATCCAGTGCCGAGTTGGTGCGGGCAACCAGGTTACCGCCCGTGAACAACTCAACCTCGATTCCATAACTTCCGGTCGGCACGGCGGCAGGCATGGGGATTGCCGCGCGGAACACGGTGGGCGTGAGGAACGTCACGGCGGTTGACGATTCTCGATAGAGACCCTGCTGTGTCTGGAGCCGGACGAAGGAGCGGCGGAACGGATCGTCGCGTACCGTATCCGCCACGTCACTTCCGATTCGTTGCGGCAACAGAAAGTTGTCGAGCCCGATCTGCAGACGGCGCAACGTATCCGGGTTGGCGATGGTGTTGACCGAACGGTTGCTCAGAACGGCAAGATAAGCTGGCACGCGGACAAATTCGCGTGAATCGACGTTGACCCAAATGCCGAGCACGCGCTGCTTGCGCCGCGTACGCAAGGTCTGACGCGGCCCCGTTACCGTGACCACGAGATCATAAGGCGGACGCAGCGGACTCGTTACCGGATCGGGCTCGATGGTGCCGAACAGCACCAATTCTTCACCGACAAAACTTGATGTAACCGCGACGCGATGATTGGACAGGGACACGACCAGTCGTTCGGCCGCGGCGGGCCCCGCACCGCAGAGCCCGGTGACGAAGGCGAACATGATTGCGAACCGCCGCATCATCCGCTCCTGACGTAACGAAGCGAATAGAGGTCGTCAGGCTTCACCACCAGTTCGTAAGCAAACCGGCAGCCCACCGCGAAAACCAGAAGGCCAAGGAGCAGACGCAGGCGCTCGCCCCGCATCTTCTGCCCGGTGCGTGCACCAAATTGTGCACCAATAACGCCGCCGACCATCAAGATCAGGGCTAGCACTGCGTCCACAAGATGATTTGTCGCCGCGTGCATCACCGTCGCCGAGGCCATGGTGACAAGCGTCAGCACCATGGAGGTGCCAATGACAGTCGCGGTCGGCACCCGCAGGAAGTAGATCAGCATCGGCACCAGCAGGAAGCCGCCTCCGATGCCCATGATCGCGCCGACGAATCCTATCACGAATCCGATCGCCCAGACCGGGATTGCCGATACATATATTTTAGACCGCTTAAATCGCAGCTTGAACGGCAGGCCATGAAGCCATGTATGACTGCCCGGCCGCCGCAGCGTCGCTGGCATGCCGTGACGCGTGCGCAAGATTGCGCGCACGCTTTCGTAGATCATCATCGCTCCGACAATGGTCAGCAGCGTGACATATGAAACGCCGATCATCAGATCGAGTTGGTCGAGCGCACGCAGTTCGGTAAAAAGCCAAACGCCCGTTGCCGTGCCGACAATACCCGAGCTGAGCAACATCAATGCCAGGGCGATGTCGAGCGCACGCTTGCGCCAATAACTGAGGGCGCCGGTGAATGAGGATGCCGCAATGTGGCTGGATACCGTCGCGACGGCGACTGCAGGCGAAATCCCGACGAATATGAGAAGCGGCGTCATCAGAAAACCACCGCCGATGCCGAACATCCCCGAGATGTAGCCGACCGCCAGCCCCATCCCCAGCACCAGGAAGATGTTCACCGGCAGGTCAGCGATGGGAAGATAGATCTGCAAGGTTTCGTCCGACGGGTTGATCAACCAGTACGCCCCGGCCCCTCATCATGACAACTAGCACCGAGACATCGGAACGTCAGCAGTATGATTGATGCGGGCTCGCTCGAAGTAGGTTGGTTCGGGCGGTGTTTGCTTTATCCGCCCGTTTGTGAACACGCCCTGAATTCGCCGTGGCGGTTACGGCTTTCCTGAAGCGACGGCGCTTATGGAAAGAGGAGCGGCCGCGCGTGGCCTGTCATGCGGTGGTGGCGCTGCTCGACCCCAACCGCCCGGAGGTTCCGGAACCGTGGTGGCTGCCGCCGGCTGTGTCTGCGGAGCAAAGTTTTTGACGGCTTCTTGCGCGGCGGCCAGCGTCGGGGCATCGAGGGCGGCAGCGGCATCGTCGCGCTTGCGGCCCGCATCCCGGTCGCCCTGAGCGGCTGCCAGCGCAAACCATTTGTAGGACTCCGCGATGTTTTTCTCGGTGCCGAGACCGCGCGCCACCAATATTGCGAGATTGTATTGGCTGTCGGCTACCCCGTATTCCGCGGCCTTGCGGAACCACAGGACCGCGCTGGCATAGTCCGGTTTTCCGTCCACACCTTCGGCATAAAGGACGGCAAGATTGTGCATCGCTTTGGCGTGTCCTTTGCCGGCGGCGGCCACATAGAGTTTGTGAGCGGCGATCAGGTCCTTTTTGGCGCCCTGTCCCTTTTCGAGCATACTGGCATAACGGAATTGAGCCGGTGGCAGGCCTTTGTTTGCGGCACGCTCCAACCATTTGGCGGCTTCTTCGAGATTTGCGGATACGCCTCGGCCTTCCATGAAGCGCATGGCGACCTCGTAGGCAGCGGCCGGGTCACCGGCCGCTGCGGCGTTGCGCAGACGTGCGCCGCCGATGCCAGCCGGCAAGCTGTCCGACGCAGGCGGCTGCGTAACGGGGGCCGCTTGCCGGGCGTTCCGGCCGTCTGCCGGCGTGCGCGCGATCGTGCCGGTAACATCGCTTTTTGCTGCGGGCGGTCCGGCCGAAGGCGTGTTCAATAAGGGCGGACTTAGCAGCGCCGATAAACTGCTCCCGGCCTCGATTGAATTGAGGAGCGACTGGACGGGATCCCCCTTGGGCGCGGGGGTCAAACTCGGCAGCGTTGGCGGAGCGAGTAGTGTTGCCGTGACATCGACGTCGGCCGCTGTCTGTTTGCTCGCCTGCTCACTGCTAGCGACGCTTTCGTTTTCTCCACTCTGGAGTTGGCTGGACCCCGCCGTCGGGTCCGGTTCGAAATTGGCTGCCACCTTGGTGTCAGTTGTTTCAAAGATTCCGAAGTTGAAAATATTGCTCGTGACCTGGACCAATCCCACGACGATCGCGACGATGCTTGCCGCTAGCAGGGCTGATTTGATTCGTGTCGATACTTTCGCCCGCAGCGGGATGTCGCCAGTCGTCTTGAAAGGTTCTGAGCGCGCCTGACGGTTTTTGGGATCCTGGCCTGCCGCTTGGGCGGCGCGACGAGCTGCCGCGATGAAACTTGATTTCGAGGCGGGACCGGGCGTGCCGGGTCGAGCCGCACCCAGAGCGCCTTCCGAGACGGCAATGCGCAGACCGGAAATTGCACTGGATCCGGGCTGGCCGGAACCAGGCTCAAGTGGCTGATCAGCTTGCAGCCCGGATCGGGCGATAACGTCGGTTGGACGCGTGGTCCTGTTGATCGCGTTAGTCGACCCGGTCGGCGAAGCGTTAGGCGCCACGTGGTCCGGCGGTGCGGTCATCGGGGCGCGGACTATCAGTTCAAGTGGCCGTCCCTCAGCCTTCGGAGTGTGGGTCGATGCGGCATCCGCGAGCTGCGTCAACTCGAGAATGTCACTCTCGCCGGTCGCTGAAATCGCCCGCCCGCTGCTGATATTTTCTTCAATTGTGGTGAGCCGATCGGCAACACGACCGAGGGTGCCGTGCACGGCCTCCAACGCTTCGTGAGTGCGCGCCATGTCCTGCTTCAGAAAATCGAAGTTCTCGGCACCATTCGTCCCGGATAAGGTCGTCTCCTTGTTCAAATGTATCGCTTCGACATAGACCAGCAGATCGGCCAACCCACGTTCGATTGCATCAAGATGATTGAGACGCGAACCGGTCGTTTCCAGCCGCTCAATAAACTTAGCGATGCGCTCTTCGAAATGATCGAGTGCAGTCCGGTCTCCACGCGATTGGATGTGCTCGATCTTGCCGGACAAGGACTGGATTAGCGCTTCTAGACGCGGAATTGCGGCATCGCCGGCGTGTACGCGTTCAGACACGGCACGACTGAGTGCATCGATGCGGAGTTCAAGTCGATTGAACGCGTCGCCGGCGCTTCCACCGAGTGCGAGATAGTCGATCTTATCGGCGAGCGCCTGGACCCGGGCAGACAGGGCGCTCACAGTCTCGTCGGAAGCGGCATATGCCGCCATCTCGCGCAGCACCCCGAAGAGCCTATCGAGTTGCTGGATCGTTGCAGGGTCGTTCTGGGTGACGATGAGATCTATTTTTTGGCTGAGGGCCTCGATCGCTTCGTTATATCCAAACAGCTTTTCGGCCGGCACGAGCTCGCGCAGTGCTTCCCGCACCTCGGCAAGCCCGTACTCAATCCCAGCCAAAGCATTGCTGTCGATGCCTGCTTGCCGACCTTCCGCGATACTGTAGGCCAAGTCCTGAATCTGTCTCTCGATAGATGCCATGGCCTGGCGCGGCATTGCCTCATTTAACGTTTGACCGATTTCGGTCAGTTCGGAGCGCAGCCCAGCGACTGCTTCTTCCAGGCCGGGACGTCGCAGAGTCTCGATTTGATCGGTAATCCGACGCATTTGACCTTCCAGGCCAGTCAGGTCCTGCGACGGCGCCCTGTCTGCTTTGTCAAAACGTCGGCGCGCGGCAATTTCGGCGATCGCGAATTCGAGTGCATGCTTGCTCGGCATCTCGGTTGCTGACGCACGGGTAATGTTACTGGCAAGCTGGTCGATTCGTTGCTCAAGACGCGCAAATTGTTCGACGAGCGGGTCAGCTTCGTCTCGGTTGCGCCTGGGGGCGTATGCCGCGGTTCCGCTGCGCGTCACCTGATCGATGCGGCGACCAAGATCGTCCAGCCGCAGGTGTACATCAGAGAGTTCGTCGGAAACCCGCCCGTCGTCGAGGCGCGTCTGCGATGGTGCCTTGATGCCTTGCTTCGTGGCCTGCTGCAGGATGACCGCGTTAAGCCAGTCATTCAGGGGCAGGCCGGCCCGTCGTGCGGCCTCCTCCGCCGTCCTGCGCGCGTCG
>DATDLC010000028.1:0-15374 GCA_036519515.1 Pseudolabrys sp.
TCAGCCTGCCGGTTTCACTGACGCTGTTCTTCGCCATCTTGTGGTTTGCGTGGGTTCTCTCGGTGCGTTTGACCGAACCCAAGAGCACGAAGGGCGCAAAGCACGCGACCTGAAAATCTTAGTTGGGAGAACGCTTGAAGACGGCGCCATAGTGATACGGCGGCAACTCGACAATCTTTGTGAACTCCAATCCGCTATCCATCACAGACTCTATCGTTTCCTCTGGCGACATCCTCAATTCAGTTTTCGGGCCCCGGGGCTCGCCAAGGACCGGAGTCTCCTCGCGCGGGCGTTTGTGCCAATTGACGATTGCAAATCGACCATTCCCCTTCAGTGCGGCGCGCACTGCTTTCGCCAGCCGAGCGCGATCAGGGACACCATGAAAGGCATTTGCCATGAAAACAAAATCCGCCGATCCTGCCAGTCTGGCAACGTCGTAGGCGTCACCGACGACGAAGACGCAATTGCCTATCCCACTTTCCATGAGGCGGCGCTTCGCGACGTCCATTAAATCAGGGTCAATGTCAATCGCCAAAACGCGTCGGGCAATTTTAGCTATTTGTAGCGTAAACCAGCCGTCGCCCGAGCAGAGATCGATCACATCCATGCCGGGTTGCACACCCACTTCCCTCAATACTGCAACCGGATCGGCCCAAAGCGCCTCCCACCATCCGGCTGCCGGCATTTCGGTACCCTGAAAGAAACCGGGCGGATGGTCGCTCATGTGAATTCAGGCCACGCGGCAGGAGAGGTTGACGTTATGAGTAGCCCCTGGCCACAACCAGGCGCAACATCGGCCGCGCGATGTAATGAAATCAGCGCGCGAACCGAATCGAAGGCAGGCGACCGGTTCGAAAAGCAGACTTGTCCGACGATGCCATGTCTCGATAGGGGTTGTCGCAAGAAGAAAACATTCCAATCATTCGGAGCCACCGTCATGGCAGCAAGCGATACGGTATTCGCAGGATCGATTCCGGACATCTATGACCGATTGCTCGTCCCGCTCATCTTCGAACCCTATGCCCGCGACCTTGCGAAACGCGTGGCCGAAACGAAGCCGCAGGATGTATTGGAGACCGCTGCCGGAACAGGCGTCGTGACAAGGGCGCTTGCCGCGTTGTTAGAGGAGACGCGAATTGTAGCCACCGATCTGAACCAGCCGATGCTCGACCATGCAAAGGCACGGCATTCAGACAGCAAGCGGATCGTATGGAAACAGGCCGACGCCCTGGCTCTGCCGTTTAATGATCAGACCTTTGATGCCGTGGTTTGCCAGTTCGGGTTGATGTTTTTCCCTGACAAGGTCCGGGGCTATAGCGAAGCCTGGCGCACCCTGAAGCCGGGTGGCCGATTCTTTTTCAGCGTCTGGGATCGCATTTCAGAAAACGAGTTTGCCGATGTCGTCACCCAGGCGGTGGCCTCCTTGTTCTCGCAGGATCCGCCACGTTTCCTGGCTCGCACGCCACATGGTTATTGCGACACAGATCGCATTCGCGAGGAACTGAACGCCGCAGGATTCAGCGGTGTTTCGATCGATGGTGTGGACGCTAGAAGCAAGGCCCCGTCGCCACGCGATGTTGCGGTTGCCTTTTGCCAAGGAACGCCGCTCAGGAACGAAATCGAGAGCCGGGGTGCCGCGGCCCTGGAAGACGCCACAAAGCAAGCAACGAGGGCTTTGGCGGAGCGTTTCGGATCGGCGGCGATAGACGGTCACATGCGCGCAATTGTCGTGACAGCCATTCGTTAAATTGTAGAGCCGCCGAATAAACGTCAGGTCTTCTTCAGCGATTCGATGCGTCGGTCGGGCAGAAACCAGGCAAGTGCGACGGCGACATACAGAACGATCGCAATCCATGGTCGAAAAAATGCTAGCAGGATACCGGTCGTGTAAAGAGCCAACGAAATTATGGCTTTGAGATCGTGGCCCACGGCCGTCGCCAGTTTCGACTTTGGTCCATTGCACGAGACAAGCGCCCGCTCCAACAACAGATAGGCAACCGCCGCCATCGCCAGAACCGTGCCGTAGGCCGCCGTCGGCAACGGCTGGAATCCGGCCTCATCGATCCAGCGAATGACAAAGGGGACGAGAGATAGCCAAAAGAGCAAGGACAAATTTGCCCACAATACCTTTCCATCGACCCGCGAGGCAGCGTGCAGCATGTGGTGATGATTGTTCCAGAATATGCCCACGTTCACGAAGCTCAGGACATAGGTGAGCAGGATCGGAAGGCTGGAAAGCAGCGCCTCCGGGGTTGCACCATGCGGCACCTTCATCTCCAGAACCATTATCGTTATGACGATGGCAAGAACGCCGTCGGTGAATGCTTCGAGTCGTTGGGTCCCCATATCCTGCCTCCCCATTTCGTTGGCGGCCTTCCGTCAATATGCGCACGATACTTGCGCGTCACCTAGTCTGCGAATTCGAACAGGCGATTTGGCGTATCCCAAAAAAGCTTGCGCCGGTCGGCGGCCTTCGGAAACAAGTGCCCGGCCAGCTGGACCAGCGGCCCGTAATCCTGCCGTTCTTGCGCGCGCAGATATGGCCAGTCCGACGCCCACATACAATGATCGAGCGTGAACGCATCGACCAGCGCGCCAACATAGGGCCAGCAATCCTCGAAAGGATAAGGTGAGCGGGCAAATTTCAGATAACCGGACAGCTTGACGTTCACGCGTCCGGTTTTCGCCAGGCGCAGAATGGCCGCAAAGGACGGCTGGTCGAGACCGGCCGGAGGCGTCGGCCTCCCGACATGGTCGATCAGGACCTGCACCGGAATCGTTTCGATCCACGGCGCGTACATCAGGAACTGGTCGTTTTCGACCTGCAGATTGAAAAACATATCGAGGTCGGCAAGCCGCTTCATCAGGCCGGAGGCCTGCCTGTAGTAATCATTGCCGTGGAATGTCGGATTGATCGCGGCGCCGATGATGCCCCGCGCCTTGAATTGCTTCAGTGTCGCAACGTCCGCATCGCGATCGATAATGGCGATGCCCTTGAAACGCCCATCACCTTTCTTGATTGCGTCGAGCATGCAGGAACTGTCGCTTCCATAGCCGGAATTCGGCTGCACTAGCAGCGCATGCTTCACGCCGTAGCAATCCATGACGTGACGAAACTGCGCGGTGGTACCGATTTCCTGCCCGGCAGGCTTGTAGGCAACGTCATCGACGTAAGAAAAATTGGCCGGATCGATCACATGAACATGGCAGTCGATCTTCGGCTCATCGAAAATAAGCATGTCTGTCGATCGGATGACGTGGACGCGCGACGGTCAGTTCAAGGTGTCATAGCATACCGTGGCGCGAAACGCGTCAGGCTGAATGGGCACCGCGCCAATAGCCGACTTCAGTAATTTTTCGTCCATTTGCGCCAGTGCGTCGGACGGACCGCGATCGGTCGCCTGGACTCGGATTTGATCCAGCCGCCAAGGATTCGCCGGCAGGGGCAGCAGATTGCCCGCGTGCCGTTTGCGTCGATCACCGCCAATTCCAGATCGCGATCGAACGGAGCTGTTGAAATTAGATGCCACATAGCGTCCACCGCAGTTCGCCCGCCCAGGGTCAACGTGGTGGCGCTCATATGGGAGAGCGGGATTACGGGGACGTTTAGCGCGAATTAACGTTTGGTAATCGCAGAAATTTCGTTTCTGAAGATCACGTCGCCGGGCAACGAAAAACCCCGAGCAGTGGATGCTCGGGGTTTCCCCGATTCTGATTGAAGCGGTGAACCAACCGATCCCCGCCACTCTCCCAGAACGCGACGTCCGGCTTCGACCGTTTCGCATCTCTCTTCGCACTGATCGGCTTGTCGCAACGATAACCCTGGGCTCGGGCCTGAATCGCGAGCAGACCTTCTGCCGTTTCCTGCGCCGAAACACTCTGCGCCAAAGTTGCAAACACGAGCTGCGCGGCAACGATACAGATCACGCGGTTTAAGGTGGAATTCATTTTCTCACCTCTTTTGGACACGTGTCCCGATATGAACGCTGCCAATGATAGTGACGAAATCAGATTAGACAATTGGCTTCTTCAAGCCGTTACACCCGAGACAAATACAACACACGTGCTACGGCCGTACGGCAGGAGTCTCGATCTGCAATCCCCGTGCGCGCCACATCAGGAACAGCTCAAGGTTCACATTCTCTGGCGCGCCATAGTCGTAGGCTTCCGCGCGCAGCCCGGTCATGCAATTGCGCAACCGCCGTTGCAGTGAGCCGAGGCTTTGCCATTCCAGCCGGTAGATCGGATAGCCGGTGGGCTGGGCTTGCGGGATGAGACTGCCGGCGAGCTTTTTGCCCCAGTTGTCGTCATGACATTGCGCGCAGCTCATATCAATCTGACCGATCCGCCGGGTGAACAACTTGCGGCCCTCCTCGATGAAGGGCGTTAGCCGTTTGTCGTCTGGCGGGGCGATTGCGATGCCGCGCGATTGCCGTCCGATGTAGGCGGTGAGCGCGAGCAGATCGCGGCTTTCATAGGCCAATGGCGGCGCCTGCTGGTGTTCGGTGCGACACAGATTGATGCGCTGTTCGAGATTGATCGGGGCGTTGCGCGCCGGGCTGAACGCAGGATAGCGCGCGGCAACGCCCTTCATGCTGACCGTCGCGTCCTGATGGCAATCGGCGCAAGCGCGATTGACGGCGCCGGTTTTCTGACTCCACAGCGCTTCGCCGTCCAGCACCCATAACGTTGCCGGATTGATGGTGTCGTCATCCTGCATCGCCTTGCTGTCGCGGCTGAGGTCGGCATAGCCGGAGCGGCGCTGATCGAGCGGGATATCCGTGCCGTAGGCCGAGCCCGCCATTGCAAGCACGATTGCCAGCGCGGCCGCACGGCAAACAACCTCGCGCAGCGGTACCATTCGCCGGCTCATTCCACCACGATCTTGGCGGTGGCGGTTTCGGAAAAGCCGTTGTCACCGACCCATTTGAAGTCCAGCGTGCCGCTTTCGGTCGCCACGGTGAAGAAGGTGAGGAACGGATTGGCGGAAATGGCGGGATAGAGATCGGCGCGGAAGATCTCCTCGCCATTGTAGCTACACGAGAAGGCCGTCACGATATCTCGTGGCATCTGCGCGCCGGTTGTCGTGTAACGGAATCCTGTTTCCATGATGTGAGAGATCAGCGTTTTGATCTCGAACACTTGTCCGCGCTTGACCTTCGCCGGCACATTGATCAGCGGGCGGCCCATCTAGATGCCCTCCACGCAGGCAGCGAGCGTCACGATCACATCCGCTGTGGCAGACCAGAACGTGCCGTCGCTCATCTCAGCGATGGCCGTGACAATCTGAGAGTCGGCGAGACGGAAGCGCGTGGAAATTTTTGCCCTGCCGGCGCGCCGGCCAAGATGGACCGAGATAACGTTGGGCTGCGGATTCTTTTCGTTGAAAACGTGAATCGCCTTGACGTAGTCGGTTGCGGTCATCGGACTGTCGACCGTGACGCCGAGCGCCACCGTATTGCCGTTCTCGACAAGCGGCGGCACGTCGAGTTCAATCCGGCCTTTGCGGATCGATGCCTCGCCGACAACGTTGCGGATCGCTGCGCGCATTCGTTCGGGCGTCGCTTGCGCGGGCTCGAGCCTGATCGTCGCGGCTAGGCTGCCGGCCAGACCTCCGAGCAACACTGCGCGCCGGGTCGCGCCTGGTTCATTCTTGCTCATGGAAATTCCCGACCGAATCTCCGTTTCAGTCACGCAAGGTAGCAAGGAAAGCCACCACATCTTCGATCTGTTCGGCGGTCAAGAGCGGCTTGCCGCCATAGGCCGGCGCCACCCGGTTGAGGCCATCAAGCGCATAATAGGCCGGCATGATTGTGTCCGGGTTGAGCTTTCGGCTGTCGACCATGCGCATCCGCAATTGCTCGACGGACCAACGCACGCCGGTCCCTTTGAGATCCGGAGCCAAATTTCCCTGGAACCGTTCCTCCGGAAACGGACCGGAATGGCACAGCAGGCACAGCCCCACCGCGCGATTGAGCACGATCGAACGACCACGCGCCGCGTCACCAGGCGAACCGGTGAGATAAACAGAAATTGTGCTGCCGACAGTCCGGTACTGGAGCAATTCATCGGCGCGGCCGACGCCCGCACCGATTGCGATGGCAAGCAGAATTGCGACGACCCTCGCTCTCATCCGAACACCTCGCCGGTGATGGAAGCGAACCAGCTGTCTGCCTCTCGCGCCTCTTTGGAGCGAACATCTTGCGGCGCGTCGACCGGGCTCGTGGCGGTGGCACCCTCGACTTCGTTGTAGATGCCGCTGACCGGACGATAGCTGCCTCTCTGGGAAATGGCGTAGTCCGGCCCGATCAGACTGTAGCACAAGCTCGTCAAGGTCGGCGCTGCCGGCGCGCCGCCGGCGAGCAGGGTTGCAACCGCGCTCGCACAGATTTTTGCCTGCGAACTGGCGGCCGAGGCGGAACGCGGCATCGCCCCGCCGATCGCGGCGTCGCCGATGACGTGGATATTCGCCTGTAATCGCGATTCGAACGTCACCGGATCGATCGGGCACCAGCCGGTACGGTCAGCGACGCCGGCGATGTCCGCGATTTGGCCGGCTTTTTGTTGCGGAATGATATTGGCGACTGCCGGAGTGAACTTGTCGAAATCGGTCACGACGGTTTTGCTCGCGACGTCGACCGCGGTGACAAGTCCGCCGTCCGACAGCGCGACATATTCGAGCACGCCGGAATACAACTCTTTCCATGCGCCTTGGAACTGGCGCTGCATCGTGAAAGAGTCCTTTGCGTCGAGCACGATCAGCTTGGAGCGCGGTTTTTTCGTCTTGAGCATATGCGCGATCAGGCTTGCTCGTTCATAGGGCGCAGGCGGACAGCGCGATGGCGTCACCGGCACGGAAATCGCCACCACGCCGCCATCGTCCATCGCAGCGACTTGCTTTGCCAATAATGCGATCTGGTCGCCGTCCTTCCAGGCGTGCGGCATGACGGCAGCAGCCGCGGACGAATACCCGGGCAAAGCGTCCCAGCGAAAATCGATGCCCGGCGCGAGCACGAGGCGCTCGTAACCGAGTTTGCGTCCGTCAGTGAGGGTAACGATCTTCGCCGCGGGATCGACCGCCGCGGCAGCGACAAATTCCAAACCGACGCCAGCTGCCGCGACGCGATCGTAGCCGAAATCCTGCATTTTGAGGTCGCGCAAGCCGGCAATCGCCGCATTGCTCATGGGGCACGCCGTAAAGATGCGGTTGGCCTCGACCAAAGTTACGGCGAAGCGTGGATTTGCGCGCTTGAGTGCACGTGCGCAGGCAGCGCCGCCAAATCCGCCACCGATGACGACCACGCGCGCATTGCCGTCCTGCGCGATGGCGGGCATAGGAAAAATGGCGGCCGAGGCCGCCATTGCAGTTCTGACGAAGTCGCGTCGGGTTACGTGATTTTTTCTCATGCGCATCGACAAATCCTGGTGACGCGCTTTGATTTTGACGAGGCGGCCGCAATGGCCGCCCCGCTTTGTCAGGCCAAGCTAAGCCCCTGGTTCTTGAGCGGGAATGTGCGATAGCGCTTCCCGGTCGCTGCGAAGATCGCGTTGAGCACGGCTGGGGGCGCAACGCAGATCGTCGGCTCGCCGACGCCACCCCAGAAACCTCCGGACGGCATGACGATGCACTCAACCTTCGGCATTTGTGCAATTCGGAGGCTGTCGTAGGTGTCGAAGTTGGTCTGTTCGATCGCTCCGTCCTTGACGGTGCATTCGCCGAAGAACAGTGCCGACAATCCGTAGACGAACGAGCCGCAAATCTGCCGCTCGATCTGCGCCGGATTGACGGCGTAGCCGGGGTCCGTCGCTGCGACGATGCGATGGATCTTCACTTTGTTGTTGTCGACCGAGACTTCGGCAGCTGCCGCAACGTAGCTCCCGTAGCCCATGAATTGCGCAAGGCCACGCGATTGACCGGCCGACGCGGGTTTGTCCCAACCGATGCGCTCCGCCACGGCGTTGAGCACGCCGAGGTGCTTTGGATGGTTCGCCATCAACCGCCGCCGGAACTCCAGCGGATCGACTCCCGCCTCCTTGGCCAATTCGTCCATGAAGGATTCGAGATAAATGGCGTTCTGGTTGACGTTGACGCCGCGCCAGAAGCCGGGCGGCACGTGCGGGTTGCGCATCGCATGTTCGACCAGAAGGTTGGGCACCGCGTAACCGATCGCGGCCTCCCCGGACGCATTCAGCCCCTGGAACGTCACCGGGTCCATTCCGTTCACCAGCGCTTCCGGCCGCAAGGCCGTGAGGATCGACTGCCCGGAAATGCGCACGTGCAGCGTATTCAGATTGCCCTTCTCGTCGAGGCCGGCGGTCAGCCGGCATTGCGTCACGGGATGATAGGTGCCGTGCATCATGTCCTCTTCGCGCGACCACAGCAGCTTGATCGGCGTGCCCGGCATCTGCTTGGCAATCAGAACGGCCTGCGTGACATAGTCGGAGCGCCCGCGCCGGCCGAAACCGCCTCCCAGCATGTACTTGTAGACCTCGACTTTGCTGGCGGGCAGACCGGACGCTTCAAGTGCCGCCGCGAACGCCGCCTGGCCGTGCTGCGTGCCGCACCAGACTTCGCATTTGTCCGGCGTGTAGAGCGCGGTCGCATTCAACGGCTCCATGCACGCGTGGTTCTGATAGGGATAACCGTATTCGGCCACCACTTTCTTCGCGGCGCCGGCAAGCCCGGCCTTTGCGTCGCCGTTCTTGTTGCCGACGAAAGCTTGCTCGGCGTCGAGGCCCCCTTTCAGCCATTTGGCGATTGATTCACTCGATACCTTGGCATTTTCGCCTGGGTCCCAGACGATCGGCAGCGCATCGAGCGCAGTCTTGGCGTGCCACCACGTATCGGCGACGACAGCGACGGCATAGTCGCCGACCGGCACGACTTTCTTGACGCCCTTCATCGACTCGACTTTGGCGGCGTCGAAGCTTTTCACCTTGCCGCCAAACACCGGACAGGCCTTGATCGCCGCGTTGAGCATGCCCGGCAGCTTTACGTCGGCGCCGTACATCATCTTGCCGACGGTCTTGTCGACGGTGTCGAGACGCTTGACGCTCTTGCCGATGATCTTCCAATCCTTCGGATCCTTGAGCGGCACCTCCTTGGGCGGCTCAATCAGCGCCGCAGCGGCCGCGACTTTGCCGTAGGTCGTCGAACGGTTCGACGCCTTGTGGGTGATCACGCCGTTGGCCACGGTGCACTCGGAAGCGGGCACCTTCCATTCGTTAGCGGCAGCCTGAATCAGCATCATGCGCGCCGCCGCGCCGCCTTTGCGCACATAGTCCTGCGAGGTGCGGATACCGCGGCTGCCGCCGGTGCCGAAATCGCCCCAGGGATTCTTGCGTGCAACGCTCTCGCCTGGCGTCGGATACTCGGTCGTCACTTTCGACCAGTCGCATTCGAGTTCCTCGGCGACCATCTGGGCGAGGCCGGTGAGCGTCCCCTGGCCCATTTCCGAACGTGCGATGCGGACGACGACGGTGTCGTCCGGCTTGATCACGACCCATGCGTTGATTTCGGGCGCGCCCTGCGCGCTCGTCGAAGACATGAGTGGCACATGGAAGCCAACCGACAGACCAACGGTTGCTGATCCGACCAGAAACGAGCGGCGGTCGAGTTTGGGAATGTAATTCATGGACCCCTCCCCCTCACGCGCTGGCGGCGGCATGAATCGCCGCACGCACTTGTTGGAAGGTTCCGCATCGGCAGATATTGGTAATCGCGTTGTCGATGTCGGCGTCGGAAGGTTTCGGGTTTTCCTTCAGCAGAACAGAGACCGCCATGATCATGCCACTCTGGCAATAGCCGCATTGCGGTACGTCGAGATCGACCCAAGCCTTCTGAACCTTGGTCAGAACGCCGTTCTCTGCGAGGCCCTCAATGGTGGTGATCTTCTTGCCGACGGCATCACCTGCCGTGACGCCGCACGAACGCGCTGCCGTACCGTCGATGTGCACGGTGCAGGCGCCGCATTGGGCGATTCCGCAGCCGTATTTTGTCCCGGTCATGCCGATTGAATCGCGGATAACCCATAACAGCGGTGTATCCGGTTCAACATCGACGTCGTGTGATTTTCCATTGATGGTGAGACGAAGCATTCTGTATCCTCCCGGATCGATTTTTTCTGGTGCGAGCTGAGCCGCCGATAATCCGTAGACGCGAAGCTTAGTTCGCCGGCCCGGAATGAACAATCGGGCGGCGTCAGAAACACTCCCGGATCACCAAAAGGTTATTGGCTTGGCCATTTGGGGGCCAGACGCGCATTATTCCCTCTATTCAGCAGGAATATTCGCTAAGGGCCGGAAACGGACATGATGATGATGATAATGTGGTCGTCAATCAGCGAGACCGAGTCATGCGGATCGATGCCATCAAGATCGGAAACAACCCCCCGGACGACGTGAATGTCATCATCGAGGTTCCGATTGGCGGTGAGCCTATCAAATACGAGTTGGACAAAGCGGCCGGAACTCTGGTCGTCGATCGCTTTCTCCACACGCCGATGCGCTATCCCGGAAATTACGGTTTCGTGCCGCACACATTGTCGAAAGACGGCGATCCGATCGATGTGCTGGTCGCGAACACGCGGCCGATCGTGCCTGGCGCTGTCATCAATGTCCGGCCGATCGGTGTGCTCAAGATGGAAGACGAGGCGGGCGGAGATGAAAAAATCATCGCGGTGCCGGCGTCGAAACTGACCAAGCGTTACGCGCATCTCCTCAACTATACGGACATGCCGGAGATCACGCTGCAGCAGATCCAGCATTTCTTTGAACACTACAAGGATCTCGAGCCAGGCAAGTGGGTGAAGGTCGTCAAATGGGGCGATGCGACCGAAGCCAAGGAGATGATCGCGGAAGCAATTGCGCGCGCGCTTGAACGTTGATGTCAGCTCCGCGCGTTGAGCCTACTGTTAGTTTTGTCCCCAACGCAGATATTGGCGAGCGCGGGAACAAGGGCAGCGGCGGGCGTCTTCTCAGTCTTCAGAAAGGCAGGAACTTTTACCCTGCGATGCACTTGAGCATTGGCACATGCGTGCCAAGAGTCGAATCTGGTGCTGGCTCAAGGTGGCAGCCGTTCTGGCGGTAGCCGAATGCGCAGGCGTGCCCGACGTTCAGGCACAATCCTCCGGTGACGTTTTTCGGTTCGACGCGTCATATCTTCGGCCTGGCAAATATCGCGAAAACCTGTTCGACCCGCTGCGCTGGGAGCCGCAGCGTCAGAAGGGGCATCGGCGGAGCGACAGCGCGCGGACAGCGCCGCACGTCAAGGCGAAATCGAAGCCTGATCGAAGCGAGTCCGCGGCGACGAAAAAGCCGGACGGGACTGCGGTTGGCACCGTCGAAGACGTTCCGTTGCCGCGACCGCGGCCGGCATTTTGGCCGGAGCCTCACTCCTTCGCCGAAGCGGCGGGCCCCGGCTTTGATAGCGCGAATGTCACCAGCGCGTTGAGCGATTGCGATCAACGACTGGCGGCCATCGCCGCTATCGAGTTACTGCCGAGGCTCATCGGTCCGGGCGACTGCGGCGGTCGCGATATGATCCGGCTCGAGGCCGTACTGCTGCCCAACCGCAAGCGTGTCGAGGTCAGGCCTACCGCCGTCTTGCGCTGCGACATGGCGGAATCCTTTGCTGCCTGGGTGCGCGACGAGGCTTCCGATCGCCTCGCCGCGCTTGGGGACGCGCTGCGCAGCGTCGAGACTTTCGGTTCTTACGAGTGCCGCGGTCGTAACAGCATTGCCGACGCCAAACTTAGCGAACACGGCAAAGGCAATGCCATCGATCTCCGCACCTTGGTCCTCGCGAACGGTCGTCACATCGAATTCACCGATGAGACAGCTTCAAAGCCGCTTCGTGATGGTTTGCGGGATTCGGCCTGTCATCGTTTTACGACCGTGCTGGGACCGGGCGCTGACAGCCATCACAATAACCACATCCATCTGGACATTCTCGAACGACACAGGGGCGCCCGTATCTGCCAATGGGATGTGCGTGAACCGCCTCCCCCGCCCAAAGTCGCGCGCGGGCGCGCGCGGCTGGCCGCCAGATCCACACCCGCTCAGCCCCGGCCGCCAGAGAGCCGGACCGTCGCCGCGGGCCCCTGGACAATCGGACCAATCTACAAGGCAAACAAACTGCAAAGCTGCACCATGACCCGTTCCGATGACGAGCTTGGAATAATCTTCGTGCGCGCTCAGGACGGGCTGTCGATCAGCCTCGAATCGCCAAAGTGGAAGCTTGATCGCGGTAAATCTTATCCCGTTCGTCTTACGGCAGGTTCGCGATCGGTGGACGCCAAGGCCGTGGCGGAAACGAAAAGAGTGAGCATCATGCTTGCAGATAGCCGGCTCAATGCAAGGCTTCGATCGGTCAACAGACTTCAGGTAGAAGCCGAGGGCGCCACGCTGCGGGTGCCGCTCGATAGCAGTTCGACGGCATTTGAGCGTCTTGAGGAGTGCTTCAATAGTCGTGAAGCGCCTGAGACAAATCCCTTCGTGAAAAGCAGTTCATCGGAGAAGAATCTGCGCAGCCGGACACGCTAAGAGCGTCCGCCAGGTACCGGCAGATGCTCGCTCCAAAAGCAGAGACATCACGAAAAGTCGAAAGGGTTAGGGTTCCGTGGACTTCGAAATGGAACCCAAAGTCGGGGAACGCACATAAACGCTCAGCGTTGGGATCTTAGCCGCGCGGCGGCCATGCGCGGTTAGTTCGGGAAAGTGGTCGGGCTTGTCCCCTAGCCCGACCCTTTCTTCACCCAGACATTGTTCCAGTCCGTGTATGTGGCGCCAGACCGTCAGGAGGTGCTTGCATGCGAAGGGATCAAATACTCCCCCAACAGCGAATCATCGGTCGTCCATTTTGTGACGTATGCAAGTCACAGATGTGGCTGGCCTCTATTGAGCCCGCCGCGCCGGACCATGACAAGCGAACGTTTGAATGCCCTGCCTGTCCAAATATCGTTGTCAGGATTGTTAAATACCGATCGCACGCCACGGTACAGTCTGGGCAAGCGCCGAACAACGGTTAGACCGAAGTTTTCGCCGCGGCTGACATGCCACTGTGGAGCCGCTGAGACGGCGGACATTAGGCGGCACGTGCTGATGGTTGCGCAGTCCGGGACATCAACACCGCAAGAACGATCGCCACGAGAAAGAGCGCCGGGACATCTGCGATCAAGTGGCCGCTTTCGGCCCCATCGTTGAAGGCCTGAACAGCCATGATCGCGCCATGAACCACGCTCGACCACACGGTAAACCAGATAATGCTCTTGTGGGCATAAGGATCGCGCGATGCGATGCGCAGAAATACGCCGAGTGTCGCGTACACTCCGATAATCATCAGCAGATAGTGCGAATGTCCGTGGCCCCAGGTCCAACCCGAGGGCCACACAATGCCCAACGTGTAAATGCCAAATATGAACGTCAAACCGATGACGATGAGGGCGATACGGAGAAGAACCAGGCGAGTTGCATCAGACATGTTTGCATCTCCCGTACGACATTCGGATCAAATCGTTCATTGTACTTGATGCCAAAGAGCATGCCGAAAAACTTGGCCAGGAGCTTGATTTGCTCTGCAGATACGCTTGATTATTTCCTGAGATTTGCCTGCTTTGGGTCTAGCGGACGTCCGGCGGTCAGCTAATCAACAACTTCGTCAGCGCGTGCGATCAGCGACGTCGGCAATCTCACCTCGAGCGTTCTGGCAGTCGTGAGGTTTACGATCAGCTCGACTTTGTGGATTGCTGAATGGCGAGTTCGCGGGGCTTCTCTCCCTTCAGGATACGCCCGGCATAGATTCCGACCTGACGAAATGGCTCCGTCGAGCTACCGCCATAACTCAACAGCCCTCCCGCCGCCCGCAAACGCGCGATATTGGTAGATCGACGGCATGACATAGCGCAGTGCTAGCGCCGCGAGACGTTCGCTGCCGGCATTGAACAATGGGTCGGTGCCAATCACGAGCGCGCGAACGCCAAGTTCGCGCAGGCCTGCAAATACCGGTTCGAAGTCGGCCTCGGTCGTTGCGTGCTGAACGTGAAGTTGTATGCCAAGTTTTTCGGCCGCCGCTTGCACATCTTTCGACAAAGTCACCGCATTGGCGCTTGTCGGATTGATCAAAAGGCCAAATATCTTCGTCGTGGGCACGAGTTCGTGCAGAAGTTCCAACCGCTTTGCTCCGAGTTCGACGTTCAACAAGCTCACGCCTGTGAAATTGCCGCCTGGCTGGCTGAGGCTTGCCACAAGCCCAAGATTCACGGGATCCGCGCCAACTTCGAAAACGACCGGAACGGTGGTGGTCGTCGCCTTTGCAGCGACGGCCGCCGGCGTGGTAATTGCCAAAATCACATCCACCTTGGAACGAACGAGATCCGCGGCCATCGCCGGCAACCGGTCGTACTGACCGTCGGCCCACCGATACTCGATTGTTGCGTTCTGACCCTCCACGAAGCCGGTTTCGCCTAGCCCCTGGCGAATGGACGTGATGCGCGAGGCG
The DNA here is from genome assembly GCA_036519515.1 of Pseudolabrys sp. Classification (GTDB taxonomy): domain Bacteria; phylum Pseudomonadota; class Alphaproteobacteria; order Rhizobiales; family Xanthobacteraceae; genus Pseudolabrys. The sequence goes on from DATDLC010000028.1 coordinate 14,498, forward strand.
TACGCATCTGCAGAGGTGCTGCCGAGGAGTCCTATCACCGGCTTTTTTGGTCTTTGGGCCCATCTGGTGAACGGCCATAAAATGGCTGAGCCAAACACCGCCGTTATGAAATGTCTCCGGTGCACGCAAAACCCCTGTCGCGCCTGGACGACGCTCGTCCAAAGCCTAGCAAATTGAAGGGTCGCGGTTAAAAGTATCCGCCGAGGCAGGGCGAACGTCGCTGGACCTATTCAGTCGCGCGGTCCACGCGCGCAGGCACCGATGGCCCTACGCGCTCATCCAAAAAGCAATGTCAACAATCCGCAAAATATCACCCCGCCTAGCAGCATTGACCATTCTGAAGGCTTCAGGGCGAACAACCGGCCTTCGCTCACCACATACGCAAGCATCGTCGCACCCACTGTCGAACCATTGGCTGATCCTCACCATAGCTGTTGCGTGCGGTGACGGCTGTAGCGCCAGGGGCACAGACGGCCTGGATCCGACAGGTTGACGCTATTGCTCGCGGGAGTGTGACGCGTTCGCCACATTCGGAAATACCCTGAATGGTAAACATGTCCGCTTCGGTTCCAAATCGGATATTCCCCAGCGGCGCCGGCAATGTTCCGCGAATGGGCCGACGGCGGTGCCTATTCGCGGCATCTTGCGACGACCGATTGCTGTGCGAACGCAATGAGCGGCCACGCAGCCGCGCTACCCATTAATATGACGAACTCGCGTCGCCGCATCAGAGCCTCCAGACCTCGAGACAAGTTCGCGTATCGTAGCCGTTAAAGCTGACAATCCGGAAGGGCAATGTCTGCTTTGGGTCAATTGCCGTCGTCAATTAACCGCTTGACCTCGCGAAGCGGCCATCCGCGTGTAAAGAAAGGTCCTC
>DATDLC010000029.1:0-12591 GCA_036519515.1 Pseudolabrys sp.
GGGGCTGGATTGGTAACGCAACAAAACCAATCTAAGTTAAAGGACGCCGAATACCCAGAGCATCAACCAAGAGATACAGCATGGACCGATTGCTCATTCGCGGCGGCAGACGCATTGAAGGCTCGGTCCAGGTCCGCGGCGCGAAGAACGCGGCTCTACCGCAAATCGCCGCCGCGCTGCTCGCCTCCGGACGGTTGGAACTGACGAACGTCCCCGAAGTAACCGACGTCGACACCATGCTTGCTCTGATGCAGGAGTTCGGCGTCGTCGCCACGCGCAGCGTCGGTCGCACTTTGGTGCTCGATGCATCGGGAGCCCGTAACGCGCAGGCATCCTACGACATGGTTCGCCGCATGCGCGCCGGCATTCTCGTCCTGGCGCCGTTGCTCGCGCGCTTCGGTTCTGCGCGCGTATCCATGCCGGGAGGGTGCGCCATCGGCGCGCGGCCGATCGACCTGCATCTCAAGGCGCTGGATGCGCTCGGCGCTGAGGTCAATATCGAAGCCGGCTATATCAATGCGCGCGCCAAGGATGGCGGCCTGCGCGGCGGGCGCATCGTCTTGTCCTCGCCATCGATCGGCGCAACCGAGACGGCGCTGATGGCGGCGACGCTTGCGCGCGGCGAAACCGAGATCCTGAACGCCGCGCGCGACCCCGAGGTCAGCGATCTCGCGCTCACGCTCGCGGCGATGGGAGCCCGCATCGAGGGTGAAGGAACGCATCGGATCCTGGTTCAGGGCGTGGAGGCCCTTCACAATGCGCGTCACGATCTGATCACCGACCGCATCGAGGCGGGAACCTATGCGATCGCCGCCGCGATCACCGGTGGCCATCTCGAAATCCTTGGCGCCCATCTTGAACACCTTGGATCGGTCGGCGCGGTCCTGGAAAGTGCCGGCGTTCAGATCTGGCCGACCGATCGCGGCCTGATGGTTGTCCGTTCCGGTCCTTTGCAGGGCATCGACATAACCACCGAACCTTACCCTGGATTTCCTACGGATCTGCAGGCCCAGTTCATGGCTCTGATGACGATCGCTTCAGGTGCGTCGGTCATCCGGGAAACCATTTACGAGAGTCGCTTCATGCACGTCCCCGAGCTCGGCCGGCTCGGTGCCAACATCTCGCTGCAGGGCTCGACAGCGCTCGTGCGCGGCGTCGAGAAGCTGCATGGCGCCGAAGTGATGGCCACCGATTTGCGTGCATCGGTCAGTCTGGTTCTCGCCGCTTTGGTCGCCGAAGGCGAAACGACGGTTCACCGCATCTACCATCTCGATCGCGGTTACGAGGCACTCGACCGCAAGCTGGTGCAGTGCGGCGCCGACATCCAGCGGGTTGCCGGATGACAGCAACTTCGCCAGCCGGTCCGCTTTTCGTCGGCGTCGACGGTGGCGGCACGGGTTGTCGCGCCCGCATCGAGGACGAGAACGGAAGTCTGCTCGGAAGCGGAATTGCCGGACCGGCCGCGCTGCGCATAGGCGTCGATCGCGCGCTGGCCGAAGTCGAGAAAGCGTGTCGTGCGGCACTTGAGGACGCCGGGCTCGGCCCAAGCGCGCTGGGCTCCATGCATGCTGCCGTTGGGCTCGCCGGAGTCGGACGCAAAGGCGCGCTCGAGGAGCTCTTGCTGCGGCCGCATCCTTTCCGCTCTGTCATTTACGCGCATGACGCGACGATCGCTTGCATCGGTGCGCACGGTGCCCGCGATGGCGGCATTGTCATCATCGGAACGGGCAGCGTCGGCTTTGCCGTTGTCGACGGACGCGAGGTCAGGATCGGCGGCTACGGTTTTCCCATTTCCGACGAGGGCAGCGGCGCCGATCTCGGGCTGCACGCGATCCGCCTGGCGCTGCGCGCCTACGACGAGCGCGCCGTCGGGACGAGCCTCACACGCGATGTGATGATGCGTTTCCACAACGATCCGTTCGAGGCCGTGGCCTGGATGGATCACGCAACCGCGACGGATTATGCGACGTTCGCGCCGCTGGTCATGCGCCATGCTGACTCGGGCGATCCGGTCGCGCGGCGGATCATCCGCGATGCCGCCGAGCAGATTGACGAACTGGTACGCCGGCTGTGCGAATTCGGTGCATCGCGCGTTGCCCTGCTGGGCGGGCTTGCAACGTCGATGCAGCCCTGGCTTGCGCCGGATGTCCAGCGCCGGCTGGTTCCGGTCGAGGGCGATGCAGTGGATGGCGCCTTGCATCTCGCCCGGCGTGCCGCCATGAAGGGATAAGTGTCCGCGCCTGCCACGTTACGGCATAACCGAGACAGGGCCATGCGCACCGAGCAAATCGACCCACGCTACGTCGAACTCGATTCCTGGTCTGCGGGTGAGATGATCGCGGCCATGTATGAGGCCCAACTCGAGGCCGCTGGCGCCGTTCGTCCCGCGCTTGGCGCGATCGCCGCCGCTGTCGAGGATGCGGTGCCAGCGCTGCAGCGCGGCGGCCGTATCGTCTACGTCGGAGCCGGCACATCCGGACGCATTGGCGTGCAGGACGGCGCAGAGCTGACGCCAACTTATGACTGGCCTGAGGATCGTCTGGTGTTTGCCATGGCGGGAGGCCTCGACGCGCTCGTCCGCAGCTCCGAAGGAGCCGAGGACAACGAGGCCACCGGCACGAAAGCCATGATGGAAGCAAAGATCGGCACCAATGATGTCGTCATCGGCGTTGCGGCGAGCGGCACGACTCCCTTCACCATCGGCGCGTTGCGCGCGGCCACCGCAGCCGGCGCGGTGACGATTGCTGTCGCCAATAATCCGGGCGCGCCGCTGTTCGAGACAGCGCGCCACCGCATCCTGGTAGACACCGGGAGCGAAGTTGTCGCCGGCTCCACCCGGATGAATGCAGGCACCGCGCAGAAAATCGTGCTCAACCTGTTTTCGACCGCCGTGATGGTGAAGCTAGGCCGTGTCTATCGCGGAATGATGGTTGACATGCGGGCACGGAACGCCAAGTTGCGAAGGCGCGCGCAGGCCATGGTCAGTAAAATCGCCCGCTGCACAGAGAGCGACGCGGCTCGCCATCTCGAAGACGCAAAAGGCGACGTGAAGACCGCCGTGCTGATCGGCCTGGGATTGGGCCACAGCGAAGCCGTGCAGTTGCTCAAACGCAATGGCGGCAATCTGCGCGCCGCCATCAAGGACACCACGGGCGGCGATGGCTGAACCGCATACCGGCAGCGCGATGGGACGCGAGACCGCCGAAATCCCCGCGGCGGCCGAGCGCCGTCTGGCACGGACCGAGGCAATCGCTGCAGTCGTCGCGCGGATCGAACAGGCAAGACCGCACATCGTCGTGTTCTGCGGGCGCGGCAGCTCGGGCCATGTCGGTATTTACCTGCGTTATCTTTTCGAGGCGCGACTTGGGCTTCTGGCATCCGCCGCCGCGCCCTCCGTCGTCACCGCCTATCACCGGCCTCCGGAAATGCGCGATGCTCTCTTCGTCGTTGTGTCGCAGTCCGGACGCAGTCCGGATCTCGTGAACGCCACGCAGGTCGCGCGCAAGCACGGAGCGCTGACGCTTGCCATCGTCAATGACGAGAATTCTCCCGCAGCCGTTGCTTCGGAGCTGGTCCTGCCGATCGGCGCCGGAGCCGAGCACTCCGTCGCGGCGACAAAGACTGTCGTGTTGTCAATGATTGCAGGCGCTCAGCTTGTGGCGGCGCTTGCGCGCGACGACGACCTGACCGCCGGTCTCCGGCAGCTGCCGCAGCGCTTGTCCCGTGCCCTTGACTGCGATTGGTCGGCCTGGGCCGACAGCGCGGCACGCGCCGCGGCGGCGTTTGTCGTGGGACGAGGTTACGGTCTTGGTTGCGTGCGCGAGATCGCGCTGAAGGTCGCCGAGATCCTGCGCGTGCCGACACTCGGCCACAGCGCAGCCGAATTGCGCCACGGGCCGCGCGCATCGATCACGCCGTCAACGCCGGTATTGGTGCTGCGGCAGAACGATCAAGCCGCCACCGCCGTCGACGATCTTGTCAAAGACCTCAGCGAAGCGAATGAAACAGTGTTTGTCGCCGGAGGTCCGGCGGGCACGCTTCCCTGGATCGGAGATGGTCATCCGGTTTTCGACCCGGTTGTGATGCTCATCCCGGCCTATCTCGCCATCGAGGCTGTGGCGCGCCGGCGAGGCTTCGATCCGGACAACCCACCTTACTTGAGCAAGGTGACACGGACATTGTGAGGCACTTCAGGTCAAGGACGGAGCTGGCCCACGGTCGTGGTCGCCTCCGTTCGATCCGCGCGCTCGATCGCCGCAGGATCGGGAGGCCAGGAGCCCAACCAGGTCGCGAGCGGCATTATCGGAGGCGGCACCCCGATGTCCACCAAGCTCGCGTCGATTGCGAAATAGCCACCATTGATTTCGTGCAGGACCGCGGTGTTGCGCAGAGGGGCGTATGAAAGCGGCGCCACCTTGTGGAAGGCGAAGAGTCCGCTGCGCTCCATCAGCGTCATGTAGGTCCATGTGTTGACCGACGTGTCGATACAGTCGAGCTGCGTCAGGTCACCAGCATTGGGGAGTACGTACATGTTCTTATGCGTCCATTGGTGGGCGTTTGTTCCAGTTTGCGGCCCAACAATGGACTCGATCAATGCCACGCCGCGCGCGATTTGCTGCCGCTCTTGCCGAGCATTTTTCGCGCGCGGCTTGAAGACTGCGGTGACACGCCGCCATTGATCGTCCCTTATGGTGGCGGGTGTTCTCTCGGCGCAGTAGAAGCCGTGGCATACGGTGAGATCGGTTAGCGTCGGATTTGCGTTGGCATATTGATCAAGGTAGTGCGTCTGCAGATTATTGGCGTTTTCCGCGCAAGCGGAAACCGTCAGCGCCACAGATAGCCACCTCAAAATGCGCCACACCCGCATCGCCTGACCCCCCTTCACATACTAACACTAACGCATGCCGCGTCGCGGTAGAACAGCGCTCGCGCGCGCGTCACCGCGGCCGGAGGGTCCGATGTGCGCTATTGGCCTTGGCGGGTCTTGTTTCTGTGGCCAAATGTCCACTTTTAACGGTGGGATTCAGCCACAGGAATGGCTCAGATGGTCTGGAACCGAGTCGACGAATTTCACCTAGTACTTTTCGGATTGCACTGCCTGCCATTCGATGGGCGGTTTCGGTATTGGCGTCGGAATGCTGACGCGAACCCTCTGCCGACCGTCATGGAGCATGCCGAGGGCTTTGGCTGCGCCGTATGACAAATCGATGCGCCGCTCGATGTCCATCTTGGCCAAAAATGGCCCGCGATCCTTCACAACAACAGCAACAGACTGACGGCGGAGGCAGACATTCAAGATCGTACCCAGGGGCAAAGTTCGATGAGCCGCGATGAACTCCTGGTTGTTGTACCTTTGGCCATTCGCGAGATATTCCCCGCCCTCCATTGGTCCTGATCCGCCGACCCAATAGGTCGCGATCATGAATACGAAAGTCGCTGTATTCATTGCTCTTGCGTGAAAGGTTGTCCGACCAACCCTTTATAAGTGAGTCGCTAAATTTCCGTAGGTATTGCTATGGCTGGACCGGTGACTATCGCGACGGCGCAGCAGTGCCCCTGGCCACTTCCGCTGAGTGTCCGCGATGCAGGCGATAGATGCCGGCCGTCCATTGCGCGGCTGGATGCCGCAGCAGCGCTGCGCGGTACTCATTCAGATAAGGGGGCAGCTCTACCTGCAGCGGGTATTGAATCTCGGGAGGCTGCAGGAGCGGCCCCAACAGCGCGGCAGCCGTGAGATCTGCCACGGTGAAAGCCTCGCCCACGAGATACGCGTGACCTTGCCGCTCGTGCTCGATGCGGTCGAGCGCCGCTGCGACGATAGCCCGATCCCTCTCCAAATCGCTTTCCCTGATTCGATGACGCAATCGATAGAACGATGGAAAGATCCTGAGCAGCGGTTGAAGCTTTCGATGGGCCTCACGGCCCATGCCCGTCGTCAGCACGCGCAGCGCAATGTCTGGATCGTGCCGCAACAGCGGCGTCAACATAGCCGCGCGCAGCGCCGGTCCAAGCGTTTCGTCGAGATCGTCTTCCAGCGCGAGCGCGCGCTTGCGCGCGGCGGCGGCACGCGGATAAAGCGGCGGCTCGGGGCAATGCTCTTCAAGCGCGGCGATGATGCGGGTGGAATCCGCGATGGCCCGGCCGTCGAGCCACAGGACGGGTAGCTTACCCTGGCCCGTCGCGCGCCAGACGCGGATCAGGTAGTCGGGGCCGAGCACGCGTCGTCGGTGCGCGATGCCCTTGTAATCGAGTGCCCAGCGCACCTTTTCGTTATAGTGCGAGAGCGGGATGTGCCACAGCACCGGAATGTCCATTGCCCACATCCATTTCAAAGCCTCGGCGCCCCGGCCTCTAGCTGATGGAACTTTGGGCCCACGACTCTGACCGCGCAACTCGGAATGCACTGAGGAACACAACAGCGGCTTTCCGGTTCTCCAATAAAGCGACTAGGTGGACCATGAAGAATACTCGTTTTGACATTTGGGGTGCTCTTGAGCGCGACGACTGTCTCATTCGCGCAAAGCCTTACGAACTTCGGGCCAAACGCACCTTGGTACGGGGAAAGTTACGGCAAACCGGTAAGCGGGACTTATCCTCCGCTTCAGAAGAGTGGCTACGGCGCTTATGCCTACCGACCGTACGAGCACGCTCATTATCGACATCACCGTTACCGGCATCATCGATATTGGTGGTGAGCTTGTCACAGGATTGAGAAACGAAAGTTTGTACTCAGTCGCAATGCACTTGCGGAGCAGTGGCATGTCCGCTTTGGGTCATTAGCGGACATTGATTGGTCGCTGTCGCATGTCCGCTAAGTGCCAACAGCGGACATTAGCCAAGTCCTGCTTTTTGATCCTTGAGTGTAACAAACGACCGCCTCGCGGCGGTCTTTCCGAAATCCGATCAGATGCTGCGATTGGGCGGCTCAATTCTCAATAGCGGAGATTGGCGTCCCGCGGCTCTTCGTGCAGCTCTTCTTCCGGCTCTTCCCGCGGTACAAGCGCCAGGCCCTCGATGCCCTTGAGCAGGTCTTCTTCGGTCATGTGCTCGGATGTCACCTCGGTATCGCCGGAGTCGACGCTGGCGTTACTGGTGCCGATCAGCGGACATAGGCGGCAGCAATTGCCCTAAAGGGAAAGTAGCAGCAGATTTTTACGCACCGGGTATGTCACAAAAGGTACGCAATTTCTCTGGGCCAACGGTTTGGTCAACGGCTTTATCGCATCGCTGCTAAGGGCGGAGCTGATATTATTGGCAACTCGGCGAGCGCCTTGGCGCGCAACTGGTTCGGGTCTCGCTCGCCCCGCTTGGCAAGAGACAATATTCGGCGGGCAATAATTTCGTTCACAAGGTCGGGATGGTTGGTATCGCGAAGAGACTTGCGCGCCTTGATGTATGCCTCGCAAATTACCTCAACCGTCTCATGATCGAAGCCCGCCCCACGAAGCAATTCTGAAATCGTCGTCATGGCCCCAAAGCGCTCCTAGAATTATTTGGAAGAACAAAACTACCACATCTGCGCAAAAGTTCGGTGTCCCAAAAAAGGACACACGAACATTCGGAATTTTCGCTGACGGTCATCGGAACGTTGAGCCTGCCAAACCGTGATGTCCGCTTTGGGTCATTAGCGGACATTTTGCAGCGCAATCGTCATGTCCGCTTCCCCCCCAGAGCGGACATTCGCGGCTGAGATTGAAATGTCTGCTAAGTGCCAAGAGCGGACATGCCGCCGTTCATTCAATCACATCATCGGCGCTAGTAAGCAGCGCCGTTGGAATTGTGATGCCGAGCTCCTTCGCCACTTTGAGGTTGATTACGAGTTCGAACTTGGTCGGCTGCTCGACCGGCAGGTCGGCTGGTTTTGCCCCGTGTAAGATCTTGTCGACGTAGCTCGCGGCTCGCCGGTAGAGATCCGTGAGACTTGGCCCGTAGCTCATCAGCATGCCTGCCTGCGCGTACTGGCTCGTGTTGGTAATTGTGGGCAGTTGATGCTTAAGCGCCAGTTCTGCAATCGATTGCCGAAGCAGGTAGGTCAGCGGACCGACGACGGTCAGGACAGCACCGACTTGCTTCGCGACCATCGCGTCGAACACAACATTTAAATCGTCGGGGGTCCGAATATCGGCGACCTCGAGCGCGACATTGAGCTTTCGTGATGCCACATCAAGCTCCGCGAAGCCGACCTGGGATGATACCTGCCCAAGCACCCCCACCCGCGAAAGGTTAGGGACGATCTCCTTCAACAGAGCGAGGTATTTGGCCCAGAGCTCAGGGCTCGCGTCAGCGCTCAAGCCGGTGATGTTTCCGCCCGGTCGAGCCAGACTCGCAACGAACCCGGAGCTTACGGGATCCGCCGCGAATACCATAACAATCGGAATCGTCGTGGTCGCGCCTCGGGCTGCTGCGACGTGTACATTCGTGCCGGTGACGATCACGTCTACCTTCAGCCGCACAAGTTCGGCGGCAAGCTCTGGCAGCCGCTCCATCTTGCCGCCTGCATATCGACGCTCGAAGAACAAGTTGCGGCCCTCGATGTAGCCGAGATCGCGAAGCCCCTCGTCGAGCGCATTGAACAGCGATGCCACGGACTCGGCTGTCGCTCCCAGCAGAAAGCCGACACGGTACACCTTCGCGGCAGGCTCGGCCTGGGCGACCGATCGCGCGATGACAAGACCGCCCGCGACAGCGCCGACCAACCTCCGCCGATCTATCATTGCCTCAGCTCATCGACGATCGCGCGCATATTAATCACGCTAGTGCCACGCATTGTCGCCATTGTCGACAATGCCGTATAGCGAACTCTGGCAGCATCTAATTTTATTTATGCGCAATTTACGGCACCCATGATGTCCGCTTTGGGTCATTAGCGGACATTCCGCACTGAGATCGCCATGTCCGCTTTTCCCCCGAAAGCGCACATTTACAGACGTCGTCGAAATGTCCGCTAAAGTGCCAAGAGCGGACGACTAGCCTATTCGATTACTTCGTCGGCTATCTGCTGAATCTGCCGAGCAACCGAGAGGTCAAGCGCAGACGTTTCGCAGTGCAATCGATGGAACGCTTCGGCCCCCGAAATTCCGCTTCCAGACCTACGCGAAGAAATTGCACAATGTGAACGGCGAGGACATTGCACGATATGTGTGGTGTCCACTATTTGGGGTTAACTTGAAAATGCACAACACACTTATAATGCTATCAATCGTCTTCGGCGTGGCCGCGAGTCTGTTCGGAATCTGGGCGGCATTGAGCGAGGTCCGCGACAGTCAGGACGATTTTATCGCCTAAAAAAACAAGGAAGGCGTGCCGGTATTGCCGCTATGTGTGCAGCGGCATCGAGCATCATCCTTGCCCTTGATTTTTTTGGTGCCGCAAGGTGGATGGAAATCGGCGGCTAGACGCGCTGTTCCTACACGTCCGCTTTATCCCGAAAGCGGACATGTGCCTAACGGTTCGACCGTCGCAGGCTAGCGACATTCCATGTGACAGGTAATCTCCTCAAGGTGCCAAAAACGCACTAGTTGCAATGTCCGCAAGGAGTGCGCTTTACTTTGCCGGCCAGCGGGATGTGCCGAAATCCTGCATCAAAGCCTAGCGACGCCATCGGCGGGCACCCGGCAACTTCGTGCGCTAAATCTCTGCGCTTTTCGCCTCGCAATTGAAGTTTGAGTGCGCTTTTCAAAGTACCAAAAACCTTTCTTGCTACCGCTCTCTCATGGCGGATGGAGATTGGGGGCACTATGGAATTTAGTCGATGGCAACTGTTCAAGGTATTGGCGGCGATTGTTTGCACGGTCGGCATTGTTTCGCTCGCCTTGAGCTATTTCATTCCCGCGCCGCCGTCGAAAGTTGTCATGGCTACGGCCTTTAAAGGCGCTTCTTTTGAATATTACGGACGGCAGTATCGAGAAGTCTTCGCGCACTATCACGTTGACCTGGAGCTGCGTGAGACTGCCGGGGCGGTGGAAAATGTGAAGCTTTTGCAGGATCCGAAGTCCGACGTTCAAATCGCATTTACAACCGGAGGCGTCTCCGATGCGAAACGGGCACCTGATGTCCTTTCACTGGGGACCGTGTACACCCAACCATTTTGGATATTCTATTCCTCGAATGAGCCACTTGATCGGTTGGCGCAGTTGAAAGGCAAACGCATTGCCGTGGGGCCTGTCGGAAGTGCCACGAGATTCACAGCCGAACAAATTCTCGGCAAAGGCGGCGTGAACGCTGAAACCGCTACGTTTCTGCCTTTCGCCGGATCGGCCGCGGACAAGGCGCTGAAAGATGGCCAGGTAGACGCTGTATGGATCATTGGCGTGCCGGAGGCGACCGCTGTCCAATCCTTCCTCCGAAATCCCAACGTCCGGCTGATGAGCTTTCCAATGGCGGAGGCTTTCACCCGTATTTTCCCCGACCTCATACGGTTAGTCCTGCCACAAGGTGTTATTGATATTGACCGAAATATTCCATCCGTGGATGTTCAGCTGATTGCAACCACATCGAAAATCTTAATTCGCGGCGATCTTCATCCGGAAATTGTCCAGCTCCTGCTGCAGACAATGAAGGAAGTGCATGGTGGGTCAGATATTTTCCGCCGCAGCGGCGAGTTTCCCAATGGTACCGACACGGAATATACGGTCGCCCCGACCGCTATTGATTTTTACAAAAACGGTCCTTCGTTCATGCAAAGGCATCTGCCCTTGTGGCTATCCGTTCATGTGCAAAGAGCAATTGCGGTGTTGGTAACTGGAATAGCGATTGGCTTCCCGCTGTTCCGCTTTCTGCCCCAGCTTTACAATTGGATGACGCGCCGACGACTTTTCTACTGGTATGGCCAGCTCAAGGCCTTGGAGGCTTCGTTCGAAACCAATCCGAATGACAAGCATCTAAGAGAAAAACAGGCTGAGATAGAGCGTATTGAAGACGCGGTTAGCCACATCCGTTTTCCACTCACTTTCTCGGATCAGGTATATAACCTGCGTAGTCACATCGACATCGTTCGACGAAAAATCGCGTCACGCGACAACACTTCAGGGCAGATTGCAGCCCAATAACTGAAAGGTCCGCTTTGGGTCAAAAACGGACATGAACGCGTGTCGGCGTGTTGTCCACTTGCGGACATTCCGTCGTGCTCATCGGATGTCCGCTAAGTGCCAAAAGCGGGCATTCGCCCGCCTTCCCGTCAATCCGTCAGCACGATGAAATCCGTATCTTTTCCTGTCTCATTGCTAATGCCGTGGTCGGATATAACGAGTGACGAGCCCGGTGTCAGCAATTCAGAGATTCGTTCAACCACGTCTTGCGGAATTTCGATGCGGTCGAGCGCGGCCTTAGCTTTGTCCGACGTCGGCAAGATGGTCTCGCTAGTTCGTCTGACCGGTCCTTTGTGCAACTTTGGTGGAGCCCCCTGACCGAGGGACGACTTCTCCGGGATCGATACGACGCTCCAGCGAATTGCTGCACCCTCATTCTGAAATTCCAGTACGCTAAAAACGTGCGTTCCCATCGGCTCCGCTAGATTTTGGATCTTGACCGGGGCATCGAACAGGGGCGCGAAGCCCTGTCGCACGAAGAGCTTGCTCAACTTGCGGCTCACAAAGACGGAGATTGGCACAACTTTTTGAGGCGTGACCCCCGCGGAAGCCGCGGCTGGGACTTTGGCGGCGTCTTGCGCCTCAGCATTGGGCAATGGGGGCGCATGCGTTGCCGCGGCTGTAATAATGCTGTCGCCCGCGAGGCCGGTCGTGCCTGATTCCGGCGAACCGGACGCGACTTTTGGCTTCGGTGCAAAAACGGACGGGTTGCTTATCTCCACCGGCCGAACATCGTCGCGCGTGATAATCACACGCGTGCCCCGCTTCGTGAGATGCCAGAGTCGGACGGCAAAGTCATTGGTCAAGCGGATGCAGCCATGTGATGCCGGATACCCAGGCAACTCACCTGCGTGCAGCGCTATCCCCGACCAAGTAATGCGCTGCATGTAAGGCATGGGCGCACCGCTATAAATATTTGAGCGATGCCATTTTTGCTTGCTGATTACGCTGAATACGCCGAGAGGCGTTGGATGACGCTCAACTCCCGTCGATACGGAAGAGCGCGCAACCAGAGCCCCATTTTCATAAAGCGAGATTCGCTGGTCCGCGATCGAGATAATGATTTGAAGCGGGCCCTTTGCGGCGTCTTGGGGCTGAGTCTTCTTCGTTAAATCAGATTTCTTTTGTCTGTGTTGGTGATTGTGCCTGAACGCGTGATTACCCCACCAAGATCCGTATTGAGGCCAAAACAGGGACCGGGCATGCGAGGTGCCGACCGAAAGCACGCAAATGGCCAGTGCCGCCAGTAGTAGCGAGCGGGTAAATCTCACAATGATGCTTCGGAGAATGCTGTACAGGCTTGGTACGCTCACTGTGTTAGTGTTTGCCTTTCCCTTTACACGTTGTGCTCACCGCGACGCTACCTTGGTCTTCTTTTTCTTTTTATCGGTCGCAGCGACCTTCGGCTTCTTGGCCTTGCTGGCGTGCTCCACGTAGTGCGCCGGCGGTTCGCTCTTGCGCGCCATGAAGCGGTTAACGCGCTCGGTCCATAGCGCGATGAACT
>DATDLC010000030.1:0-41994 GCA_036519515.1 Pseudolabrys sp.
GCGCGAGCCGAAAAGGGAGCGTGCGATGTTGTGCGAAATCCGCATTTTCTGCTTGGCGGTTTTGGCGTTGTTGCTGCCAGCAGTTGCAGTCGCTCAGGCTCCGCCCTCAACAAAAACGCCGGTCGCACCCAAGGCTGAGCAGATAGATCCTAAATGCGCGGAATCGGACACGAAAACCACGGCCGGGAAGGTCGGCGAAATTGACACGCAGCGCCAAAGTGGAAAGGAAAATCTGAGCGACATACTCGCGCGCTCCGAAGGGGTGATTTGCCCGCCAGTGCACGTTGACCCGGAGATCGAGAAACCGACCCCGCCGGGCGGAAATACACCGGTGATCCCGCCGCCGGGCAGTCCCGGCGGCGACCAGTCCGTCAAGCCGAAGTAACAGGCTTGCTGACAAACTTGGAGCCCTCATGCCCCAAAAATCGATAGCCACGTGGCGACCAACACTTCCTCATCGCAGTTAAAGACGACGCCCATCAGTGTGACCGCAAGCTGAGCATACGCCCGTCATGAGAGGGCAGCAGCAATGACCCGACGAAGCCTAAAAGACCGAGGCGATCCCACTTGCGGCTGAATATGCCCCAACTCTACGGTCACGCGGTTTTGCCGCAATCTGCGTGAACGATATGGCCAATGTGACGACTGTCCTGGCGTGCCGGATGGCCAAACCTGGGACGAAGATTCGGCAATCGCCCGAAGGGGAGATGAACCGTGGCTTATACCATGGAGAATCTGCTCAGTGTGCTGCACCCGCACTGCCCAATCAAAGTTGATGCGCTCTGTAACAATCGCAGACGCATCGAACACGGGCTCACGACTGTAGGGCTCAAGGTTCACTGTCTCGGCGACAACCGGCAGCTGTTGACCCTCATTGAGGCTTTGGGCGGGCGGTCTGAGGTGATCGCCAGTAGGGTCTACGCGCACGCCCGCGCCTCGGTAACCGTGATCCTGCCACCCGTGGGGAGCGCGCGCTCGGCGATCCTGCTCCTTGAGTGTATCGAGAAGTACTTCGGGCACACGATCTTCCATAATCCGAGCTACCAGATCCAGATGTGCTCACCCTGTCGGCTCGACGGGCGGCATGCGGCAATACTCGCTATCGCCTTCTACCTTGGATCAGACGTTCTCAGGCGCTACAGCCTCGGCGACCTGACGACGACTTTTTCGGAGGACACGTTTTGCGGCCACAAGCATCGAGGACGCCGCATTGTCCTCTACGATGGCGAGGGCGACCTCGATCGGAACTTCGCATGGTGGGACCTTGAGAAGGATCACTTGTCGATACGGCCGCAACTTCCGTTCGTAACGGAGCGCACTGACGTGCTGACGTGCCAGAGCAGGACCGATATCGAGAATGTTAATCTCATGGCGACCTTGCTTTCACATCATCAGACGCCTGCCTATTGGAAGCACTTGGGACTCCGCTTTGTGGCGGACGTTGAGGCGTTGCTTAGGCGCCATCTTCTCCAAGGGATGCTTGAGGCCTCCTGGATCCACCCAGCGATGGGGAAGAAGGCTGACGACACGCAGTTCTTCTCCGCCCTTCAAGAGCTCATGGCGTATGCATTCGGCGAGTATGCACGCCTTGAAAAAGAAAAGCGTAGCCAATGGTGGCGGCGAGGCACTTCCGATCGCCCTGGCATATTGGCCGAAACCAAAGCGTTGTTACAGCACTACCGCGCCGAACTCCTCGCCGAGTCTGGGCGATTATTGTAGGAGCGAACGACATGAGAGCACATCAGCCCGGTTCGACACCAATCGACATCCCCGAAACGGTCCCGAATCCTGCTCATACTCCTGCGCCCGCACCGGAGCGGCCGCCGACCAGAGTGCCGGAAAAGGCGCCCGAAAAAGTAATCGCACCGACCCATTCCGTTTGGCGGTCGCCACGCCCAGAACTATTTCCTCGCCGATTTCAAGCAGGTTGCAGCGCGACACCGAACGTCGTCCACGCAATTCCGATAGGCAGTTTCACAGTAAGGTCAAGATCAATCACCGTGCCGCAACTGTCGCACGCGATGATCAACCAATGATGTTTTGAAGTGAGCAAGGAAACTTCGACGGACTGGCGAATGAAATCGCACTTCTCGTTTTGCAAGTGTGGCCTAACCCGTTGACACAATTGGCGCTCAATCTGCTCGGTTTTGCAGCTATCCACTTGATATGTTTGAAAACCATCTAGCTTCCCAAGCTGCATACGAGGGTTCGATTCCCTTCGCCCGCTCCAAACGAACAACTTGTTTCACAGACTAAACAAATGTTACGGCACTGTTGGATTGACGCTACGATGACGGCGTTTCAGGATTCATTGGCTTGATCGGTGGCGGTGCGGTTGCTTGGTCACTCCCGGCGCGCTCGCAACAGCCGGAAAAAATCGCGAAAATCGGTTATCTCGATCTTGGTCCTGCTTCCGTGCGCGTGGACCGGGTTGAGGCGTTGCGGGCAGGCCTGCGGGACCTCGGCTATGTCGAGGGCAAGAACATTGCAATCGAGTTTCGCTGGGCGCAAAGGTCGGAGCAACTCCCGGAGCTTGCGGCCGATTTGGTTCACCGCAGGGTCGATGTCATTTTTGCAATATCATCGACCATGGTGGAACCCGCGCGGCAGGCGACCAGCACGATCCCGATCGTTTTCGCCACCCACGCCGATCCCGTCGGCATAGGCCACGTTGCAAGTCTCGCCCGACCCGGGGGCAACATCACGGGCCTGTCGATGCTGTTGACTGAACTCGTTGCCAAAGAGCTGGAGATTTTAACGGAAGTCGTTCCCCAGGCGAAACGTATCGCGGTTCTCTGGAATCCCACGACACCTTCGCTTCCGCCGGCCATGAAGGCAGTTGATGCAGCCGGTGAACGGGTCAGTCTTCAGCTTATCAAAGTACCCGCGCAAGCCAGCGATGATTTTGACGGTGCGTTCGCGTTGATGGCGCGTGAGCGCGTCGAGGCCGTCCTGGTGTGGCGTCACCGCCGTTCATTACTCATCGTGAGTCGCTGGCCGAGCTCACGCGCAAGCACCAGCTGCCCGCAATGTTTGGGTCCAAAGAGAATGTTCAGGCGGGTGGCCTGATCAGCTATTCCGCCGATCTTACCGACTTGCACAGACGGCCGCCTCCTACATCGACAAAATCCTGAAGGGTGCCAAAACAAGCGAGCTGCCCGTGGAGCAAGCATCAAAATACGAAATGGTGATCAATCAAAACGCAGCCAAGGCAATTGGCCTTACCCTGATCGCGCGTGCGGACGAGGTAATCGAATAATACTGCCTTGACGACGCAGAGCGGAGCGGGGCTCGTTGCGACCATTTATCCGTGACGATACTGTCGTCCGGAATTGGTTGCGTTACCCGAGAGTGCATGAACATCACTCCAAGACAGCACGTATCGCGGCGCTAACCGCGACGTTCGAAGGTCGGGCATTGGCCGCAAGCACAAACCCGGCGCTCGCAGCTCGGCTCTCTCAGAACATAGCAAACCATGCGATCGTGGCGCCCTTGGTTATCGCGCAAGGTCTGGCGGACGACGTTGTGTCACCGCCTGCTACAGATGCCTATGTCGACGAGCGCTGCGCCGCTGGTCAACGGCTCGAATATTGGACGTTCACGCGACGTGACCACGGTGGAATCGTCAGCCGGTACGTCGGTTGATGAGCCGCTTACCGCGTAGATCGCGGCACGCTTTGCGAACGAGCCGCAGGCAAGCGGCTGCGGGCGGAGGTCTTTCTGACGCGCCTTGTCCGGCTGGAAAATCGGCTGCGATTTCAGCTAGTGTGGCAATGCGCGAGGCGGGGGGCAGGGCATGAGACGGCGGGAATTTCTCGGATGTGTCGGCGGCGCTATGGCTTGGCCGGCAGTCGCACGTGCTCAACAGCAAACAATGCCAATGATCGGCTTTCTCAGCAGCCGGTCGCCGGAAGACTCCAAACTCCATTTGGATGGATTTCTGCGGGGGCTTGGAGCCTTCGGATATATCGATGGCAAGACAGCGAAGATCGAATATCGCTGGGCCAACGGACATTATGACCAACTGAGAAAATTGGCGGGAGAACTGACGGCGCTGCACCCTGCCATCCTTGTGGCAGCCGGCGGCGCACCTTCGGCTCGAGCCGCGAAGTCGGTCACGACATCCATCCCCATCACTTTTGTGGCTGGCGATTCCGTGAGCGAGGGGATTGTTACGAGTCTCAACCAGCCCGGCGCGAACATCACGGGCGTCGACTTGATGAGCGGCGAACTTACCGGAAAGCGGCTCGGCTTGCTGGCGCAGCTCCTTCCGGCAGGCACGCCTATTGGTTTTCTGACCAATAAAAAAGGTGTTCAGAGCAGTCTGCGGGCAAATGACTTTGAACTCGCGGTGGCGGCAATGGGTCGAGAATCACTGGTTGTCGGAGCAAGCAACGATGAGGAAATCGACAGCAGCTTCTCCACACTGACTCAAAAAAAGGTTGGCGGGTTGGTCGTCGAAAACGATCCCTTTTTTGATTCCCGACGCCAGCGCCTCATTCAATTGACGGCCCAGCGCTCGCTGCCGGCGATTTATCACATCCGCGAATTTCCGATAGCCGGTGGATTGATGAGCTACGGAACCAATTTGGTAGACGCCTACAATCAAATGGGCGTGCTGGTCGGACGCATCCTTAAAGGCGCGAACATCACGGATCTGCCCGTCACACGCCCAACGAAGTTCGAACTGGCCATCAATCTGAGCACCGCAAAAGCGTTGGGACTTACCATCCCACCGACTGTGCTGGCGATCGCCGATGAACTCATAGACTGAGATCTAATGTCTGCTTTTGGCTTCTCGCCATGACGACACACCACAGTTCTGTAGGACTTCTCGGCTCTGCAGCGATCATCATTATGTTGCTGTCAGGAGCTGCTTAGGCGCAAAGCATGAGACCTGGAATAGACCTCTCGCCCGACAAGCCTGCGGCTGACTCCGGACGAGCAGGCAAACCGAAAATCCGTCGAAGACGCCTACAAATCGGCGATTGAAAAACTTCCCGACAAGAAAAAATCGGCCGATCCATGGGAGAGCATTCGATCGGCGCCGACGACCTCGCGGCAGCGTCAGGATAAGCAATAAACAGCGGCGGTGCTCCGATGCGCCGTAGTCAACACCCCGCGTGAACATCGGAACTCCAGTTGGGTGACTCGCGTTTGCATTTTGAACCGACGCGAGGAACACAAAAAATGCCGCTATTGTTCTATTTTCCGCTGATCGTCTGGATGGGTATGATGGAAATCGCGCAGGACGAGATGCGCGTTCCCGTCAGGGTCGAGGCGCGAACGTCGTCGAAAGCTAAAGGGATCACGCCGGCGCGTGCGTCACTTCGCTGATTGCGACCTGCGGCAACAGCCGCTGCACGTCTTCCTCACGGCATAGCTCCGTGCCGGGTGAGAGCACGGCGGCCGATCCGGCCGCCACCGCGACACGAAATGCTCGCTCCAGTGACTGTCCCGATGCGAGGGCCGCGACGAGGCCTCCGAGAAAACTATCGCCTGCGCCGACGGTGCTTACCGCTCTGATAGCCAGCGGCTGCGAGCGAAATACTCTGTCTGCGGTCACCAACAAGGCTCCTTGCTCGCCGAGCGTGAGCGCGACAATTTTTGCGCGTCCATCGCTTGTGAGTTTTCGGCACGCAGCTACGCGAGCCTCGTCGGTCTCGAGCGCTACACCGAGGAGATCCGAAAGCTCAGCCAGATTAGGCTTGATGATCGAGACGTTCTGCGCAAGCGCTGAATTGAGCGCTGGGCCCGAGGTGTCGATCACGCTTTGGGCGCCAAGCTGTTGGGCGCAGCGTGCGACGCGTGCGAAGAAATCTTCCGGCACGCCGGGCGGAACACTTCCGCTTGCGACAACGAACTTCGGTTTGTCCGCCAGTGTCGACAATTTGTCGAGCACGGCTTCCCATTCGGCGCGGTGAAGTGCCGAACCGGGCAACACGAAGCGATATTGCTCTCCGGTCGATTCTTCGTAGGCTGTGAAATTTTCCCGCGTTTCCACATGCGACGGCGTCACCAAACTGGGGATACCTTCGCGCTCCACCAACCGGTGCAGCAATTTTCCGATCGCACCACCGGTCGGATAGATCGCCGCCACTGGACGGCCGAGCCGATGCGCCACGCGTGCTACGTTTATGCCGCCGCCGCCAGGGTCTCGCTTTGGCGCAGAACAGCGCAATTTACGGGTCGGCTCTATACGTCCGACATTGACGAAGATATCGATTGCGGGCTTGATCGTGAGAGTGACGATATCCGGCACGTGAACTATCCGTCCCAATGAATGCGGCGTTCCTGTCACACCAACTTACCGAACGAATTAGGTATGATTTGGTTGCGATCCAAGCCCTCCTCGGAAAAATCATGTCAATCGAGCGTTTTCTTTCGTCATGACGGCTGTGCACGGCCATGCTTAAATTGAGAGGTGCCTACCGTCGCGACGAGACTCTTCTCAATGATAGATCCGCTTTATTCGCTTTCGGGCTTCGCGGTTGGCCTTTTGGTGGGCATGACCGGAGTGGGCGGCGGCTCGTTGATGACGCCAATTCTCATTCTATTGTTCGGTGTCCATCCCGCCACAGCAGTCGGCACTGACCTTCTTTATGCGGCAGCGACCAAAACAGGCGGCAGCCTCGTGCACGGCCTGGCCCGGAGCATCGACTGGACAGTCGTGAGACGGCTCGCAAGCGGGAGCATTCCTGCCACCATCGCGACTCTCATCGCCCTGTCGCATTTCAGTCTCAGCGGGGAAGCGACACGCGGCCTGATAACGCTTGTCCTCAGCGTTGCCCTTTTTGCGACTGCATTCGTTCTGGTCTTCGGTAATCCGATCGTGGCTGCCTATCGCGCGCGCGTGGGCGAGCTCGACGAGAAGCGTACCGCAATGAACACGGTGCTCGTTGGCATCGTACTAGGTGTGCTTGTGTCCATTTCTTCGGTCGGCGCGGGCGCCCTCGGTGTGATCGCACTGATCATGCTCTATCCGCGCCTTCCCATGGCAAAAATCGTGGGCTCAGATATTGCGCACGCCGTACCACTGACGCTGATCGCCGGTGCAGGACACTGGATGATGGGCTCCGTCGATTGGCACATTGTGGGTTCGTTGCTGGCGGGCTCGCTTCCGGGTATTTTTGTCGGGAGCTATTTCGCAATACGCGTCCCTGAGCGAGCACTTAAACTTGTTCTTGCAACGACGTTATTCGTGGTTGCAAGCCGCATCGCTTACGACCATGCCAATGCAGCCGGTCCGATCTTTGCAGCACCGTCTCGATGAGCGAAGTCGGGATCGAGGTCTAATGATCTCTTGGTCCGAAAAACGGTGATCCCAGCAACACGAGAATCCATATTGCCGCCAGTGCACCAAAGGCGACGAGCAGTACGCTCATTTTTGACCCCCTGGTTGCCGAATTCATGCGTGCCGAAGCCTAGCACAACGGCCAAACAATAATATGCGGCAAAAAAACCGGCCGCGCAGCGTAGCGCGGCCGGCCCAAATCCCGTTTTGTCAGCTCAGTTGCCGTCGATGGTCTTGATGACGCTCGACATCGGCCGCGCTGTTTCAAGGCCGCCGCCCATCTCCTTGAGGACCATGTCGACGTATTCCTTCTTGGGCTCGACAGGGGTCTTGCCGACAACCTGCACGACCTTATAGCCGTCTTCCTTGAGCTTCATGAGTAGGTCGGGTGCCGCCTTTGCAGTCGCCTGCTGGAAGTCGTGCATCAGGATGATGCCTTTGCCGTGCTTCTCAAGCTTCTTCATCACAGAAGCGACGACCTGCTCGGGCTTGCGCATTTTGAAGTCAAAGGAGTCCATATCGGTAGAGAAAATACCGACGTTGCGTTCGCCCACATATTTCACAAGTTCGGGTGGGTGGCGCAGCGCCGGAAAGCGGAAGAAAGGACCGACGGGCTTGTTGCCGAGCGCGATACTCACCGCGGCGAAGCCTTTTTCGATTTCTTCCTTGCCTTCCTGCTCGCTCAGCTTCGACAGATCCTTGTGCGACCAGGTATGCGAACCAACCGTGTGGCCGCCGGACGCGACCTGTTTCATGATTTCCGGATGCCAGCCGGCATGTTTGCCGATCGGGAAAAACACTGCCTTGGTGCACTGGTCGGCCAGTGCCTTGAGGACTGCGGGCGTATGTCCAGGCCACGGGCCGTCATCGAACGTCAGAACCACTTCCTTGTCTTTAAGAAAATCGTAGGCCTTGAAATGCTCGAATCCGAAGCCGGGTCCGCCCGTGGTGTCGATTTCGACGACGCGTGACACACCGAGCGCATTCGGATTGTCGCACTTGGCGGCCATTGCAGCCGGCGCAGGAGCCTGCGCATTCTGGGCCGAGGCGGTGGTGGCCGCCGACATAGAGATCGCCAAAGCGATCACCAAAGCACCGCGCATCATGTTCTCCATGCGAAGTAGGTGTTCATTTTCGTAAACACTATACATCATGGCTTTGACCTAACGAGTCAACGCCAAGCCCCCGATACTACCGAATCCCCGACATTTATTGGGGGGTAGGATGGTTTATCTATGGCGACGAAAAACCGCGTGTGCGTTGCTTCGGGCTTAGATCAGGCTTATTTGAGCGAATAATTGTGATTCCGAGGATGTCATGCCGGCGGTCGTTTCGAATACAACATTGTTCCGGCCGATTGTTCTGATTGCACTCGCGAGCGGGGCGCTATTGGCCGCGACCTTGGGGCTTTGGGCGTATTACGGAACTGCGGTTTTTCTCGAAATGGTACGCGCCGGCTGGGCCGCGTGCTTCTGAAAAGAGCTACGAAGTCATGACCGCGCGAACGTCGCAGATTCTGTTGATTATTTCCGCATTTGTGACCGGGTTGGTCGTATTTTCGGGAGTCTTCCTTTATGCGACGGGGAACTTTGGCGCTGCGGGTACCGGCTCGTCGGCGATCGGCGGCCCTTTCAAGCTGATCGACCAGAACGGCAGCTCAATCACCGACGCGGATATCAAAGGCCGGCCATTCCTTGTGTTCTTCGGGTACACGCATTGCCCGGACGTGTGCCCGACCACGCTGTTTGATGTGTCCGAAGTCCTGCGGGCGCTTGGAAAGGATGCGGACCGCGCCGGTGCTCTGTTCGTCACTGTGGATCCTGAACGCGACACGCCATCAGTTATGAAGGACTATCTGTCGAGCTTCGATCCGCATTTGCGAGGGGCCACCGGCGACCGCGCGTCTATCGATGCGGTGGAGAAGGCCTATCGCGTCTATGCGAAGAAAGTACCGACGAACATCGGCGACTACAGTATGGACCACACGGCCTTGGTCTATCTCATGGACAAGCAGGGCCGTTTTGTTGCGCCGTTCAATCTCAAGCGACGCCCAGAAGAAGCCGCCGCCGACTTGAGACGCTACCTCTAGTCCCGGATCTGAGCGAGTTCGCCGCGCTTTTTCAAATTGCTGAGATAGCGCTCAAGCTCGAGCAGCGAACGCGTTTCGTTCCTCCGCCGCGAGGCCTTGTCGAGCCCGTGCTCGGTTTTTCTCCATCGAAAGGGCGCATAGATCAGTTCAACGGCTGCCCACCACGCTGCGATCGAAAGCAGCCACCAGTGTAGCGGCGTTAAAGCAAGAACTCCGGCCTTTTTCAGCATGCCGCGCTGCGCCAAGCCAAAACAGCCGATTGACGCCGAAAGCAATTAACCTGTCGCGATGATGAGTAGATAGAGCGCGATCTGAAGAACCGAATAATCCTCGTGCCAGGGGGATGCCGATAGTTCGAAGATCATTCGCAACATGAAAATCGGGTGTACCAGTGGCACCAGCGCATTGCCGCCGACGATGAGCTGAAAGGCAAGAAAGCCGCCAAGTCCAAGCTCGCGGAAAAGCCGGTACGGCTGGCGGTCTGCATCCCAGCCCTTGAACCAGCGTGTCCGCTGGCCGAGCCAGCGGCCGACATCTGCAGGCGCTTCTTCGTAGGTGCTGGATGCGATCACGCCCGATCGGTAGCAAAGCGCGCGAGTCGCATGCCGAGATCGGCATCTTCAGTAACGTTGTGAGGGTCCCAGCCACCGACTTCGCGCAGCGTTGCTGTCCGGAAATGGTTCGAGGAGCCGCCAAGCGGCAGCGGCAAACCGAGGGCGGCGAGCTTTGGAAGAAACACGTCGAAGTGTCCTGCACATTCAGTGGTGAAATAACGTGCGAGCCAGCTTGTCCTCGTGTCGATGCACAGGCGCGCTTGCACGCAGGCAAGGTCCTCGCCGGCGGACCGAAAAGCATTCAGCGCGGCGCGAAGCTGATTCCGCTCTGGCCTGTCCTCGGCGTCGTAAACCACGGTGAATGTCCCGCGCGCGAGGGGAAGAGCACCATTGAGTGCCTTCGGTTTCGTAGCCGGGGCGATCGCAGGAATGGGAACGACCGTGATGGGGATACGATGCTTGCGCGCCGTGATTGCCGCGCGGGTGGCATGGTCATTCGCCTCGACTGCGACGATCACGTCAAGTTTTTCAAGCGGATAATTCAATCGTTCGATTGACGACAGCAGTTGATCGACGACGCGTGCTTCGCCGCGGAGCGGAGCGATGACGCGGTAGACGGGCTCCTGCTCGTCTTGGGTGCCGGTGGATCTCTGCGGGGAAGCGGACATTGGATGTACAACGACCCAGATACGGAACGCAGCAGGCAGCACAACAAGAATGGACAGCACGATGGTGCTCGGTGTGCCGACCATGGCAACAAGAGAGAGTGCCACGAGAAGGGCCGGCACTGGCGCGCCAACTGAGTGTCGCCGCCGAAAGTGGCGGCCGCGTCGACCTCAGCCGCTTCGAGGCGCGCAGGCTGGCGCCGATCAGCATGCGCTCAGCATCAACGTTGAGCGCAGCCGTGCGGCGTTCGCGCAACAGACAAATTCGGTCTGGCTCCCGGGCCGAAGCCCGGACGTCTAAGCGTGCATTTTTTTGTTTTCGGACATGCGGCGAGGAACCGGACCCCGCACCGAAAATTGGCAAGGAGCGGACGCCACGCGCATCCACAACGCTGTTTCCCCATACGCCAACCATACACGTTTTTGGAGATTATATCTTTAATGCAACCTAAAGACGAGTCTATTTTTTTGCGCGGGAGGGCATGGCTGATGCGCTTGTGACCCGCGATGGCCTCATACAGGGGCTGGTGTTAGAAGGCGGAGCCTATGTCGGAATTCATGTCACACTATCTGGTCCCGGCCGCTATCATCGCGGTTGCGATCGTGCTGCTGCTCGGCTTGATCAATATGATGCGTGGCGGCTCGCCGAACCGGTCCCAGAAACTCATGCGGCTGCGCGTGCTGCTTCAGTTCGTCGCTATCATCGTAATCATGGCGACGATCTGGGCGATGGGGCGCTAGATCAGAGAAGGCGCGGGAAGTCTCACTTCATCGGCGCCGCGCGCATATACTCCACCTTTTCCTTCGGCTTTTTTGCCTTTTTCTTTTTGGCGGCAGAGTAGTCGGCGGTGGCGGCTTTGGCGGAGTGCAACCCAGCGGCTCCGCAGGCTTGAGCAGGCGCGGCAAATGGCAGGGCCATGAATGCGGCGGAAAGGGCAATCGCTACAATACGCATGAGTGCTACCCCATTTTTTGAGACCGAAACCGGATAGAATAAGGCTAACCCGAATCCACGGGAGAGAGAAAGACTAAGCGAGGTCGATATGGTCGTTCTCAACCGTATCTATACCCGGACTGGCGACGACGGCACGACGTCCCTCGGAACGGGGGCGAGGCGCAAGAAATTCGATCTTCGCGTCGAAGCCTATGGCACTGTGGACGAAGTCAATGCCGTCATCGGCCTTGTGAGACTGCATACGGACAAGGCGCTCGATGCCGCGCTTGGCCGCATTCAGAACGACCTTTTCGACGTCGAAGCGGACTTGTGCCTCGCTGAAAAGGGACCCGGCGGCGCCAGGCTGACGGTGACCGATGCGCAAGTCGCCTGGCTGGAAGGCGAGATCGACCGCCTTAATGCCGACCTCGCCCCGCTGAGGTCTTTTATTTTGCCGGGGGGCAGCCCTGCATCGGCTTATTTGCATCTGGCGCGGACGGTCTGCCGTCGCGCCGAGCGGATCATGGTCGAGCTCAAGGACAAGCCGGGCGAGGGGGTGTCGGACCCCTCGCTCAAATACGTCAATCGCCTGTCGGACTATCTCTTTGTCGCCGGTCGTTATGCCAACGATAAGGGCGCGGCCGACGTTTTGTGGGCGCCGGGGCAAAATCGCTGACAACAGGGGACTTTCGGGTGGGATGCTATTGGCTGCGTGCGGCGCAGCATAAGCGTTGACAGGCCAACGGCGCGGCCTTTAGCTTCCGCCCGCTCTGCACAAGCGCCCCACCCGGATGGGAGATCATGAAGATTCTGGTGCCCGTAAAACGGGTGGTCGATTTCAACGTCAAAATCCGCGTGAAGCCGGACGGGTCCGGCGTCGAACTTGCCAACATCAAGATGTCGATGAACCCCTTCGACGAAATAGCGGTCGAGGAGGCGATCCGTCTGAAAGAGGGCGGCAAGGCGACGGAGATTGTCGCCGTGTCGATTGGGCCGGCGCAGGCGTCCGAGACGATTCGGACCGCGCTCGCCATGGGTGCCGATCGCGGCATCCTGGTGAAGACGGACGGTCCAGTCGAGCCGCTCGCAGTTGCGAAGATCCTCAAAGCGATCGTCGAAGCGGAAAAGCCGGGCCTGGTCATAATGGGCAAGCAGGCGATCGACGACGACTGCAACCAGACCGGCCAGATGCTGGCGGCCCTATTGAACTGGTCGCAGGGTACATTCGCATCCAAGCTCGCGATTGAAGGCGACGCTATCGACGTGACGCGCGAGGTTGATGGTGGCCTGCAGACTGTCAAACTGAAAATGCCGGCGATCGTCACGACAGATCTTCGGCTCAATGAGCCGCGTTATGCCTCGCTGCCCAACATCATGAAGGCGAAGAAAAAACCGATCGAGGAAAAGGCTCCGCATGCTTATGGCGTCGACGTGAAACAGCGACTGCAAATACTGAGGACGGCCGAGCCGCCGGGGCGCAAATCCGGGGTGAAAGTCGCTTCCGCGGCCGAGCTGGTCAGCAAACTCAAAGACGAAGCGGGGGTTCTCTGACATGGCCACGGTTCTCGTCGCAGAGCACGACAACAAAACGCTCAAGGATGCGACGAGCAAAGCCCTAACCGCGGCTAAAGCGATGGGCGCGGATGTCGACGTGTTGGTCGCCGGCAAGGATTGCAAGGCCGCAGCCGACGCGGCGGCCAAACTCGACGGGGTGAAGAAAGTACTGTTGGCTGACGCCGCGGCCTATGAGCACCAGCTCGCAGAGCCGCTTGCCGCGCTTATCGTTTCGCTGGCCCCAAAGTACGACGCCATTGTTGCGCCCGCGACGACGGCCGGAAAAAACGTAATGCCACGCGTCGCGGCGTTGCTCGACGTCATGCAGATTTCCGACATCACGAAAGTTGTCTCGCCCGATACTTTCGAACGCCCGATCTACGCCGGCAATGCGATCCAGACGGTCAGATCATCCGACGCAAAGAAGGTCATCACCGTTCGCACGTCGACTTTTCAGGGGGCCGGCACGAGCGGATCGGCAAGCGTGGAAAATGTAGCGGCTGCTGCCGATCCCAACCTCTCATCATTCGTCGGTGAACAATTATCGAAATCTGACCGGCCCGAGCTGACTTCGGCGAAGATCATCATCTCCGGCGGCCGCGCAATGCAAAGTCGAGAAAACTTCACCAAGTACATCGAGCCGGTGGCCGACAAGCTCGGCGCTGCCGTCGGCGCCTCGCGCGCCGCGGTCGATGCCGGCTACGCCCCGAATGACTGGCAAGTGGGCCAGACCGGCAAGGTCGTGGCGCCGGAGTTGTACATAGCGGTAGGAATTTCCGGCGCGATTCAACATCTCGCCGGGATGAAAGACTCCAAGGTAATTGTTGCTATCAATAAGGACGAAGAGGCGCCGATTTTCCAGGTTGCGGATTACGGCCTGGTTGCCGATCTCTATCAGGCGCTGCCGGAGCTGTCCGCGGAACTCGATAAGGTCAAGCGTTGACTACGATTGCAAATTCTTGTTTCGCCAATGGCTTCATGCGGCGCTAGGTCGTAAAAGTAACAGGAAGTAAAGAAATTTGACCAAAACCGAGGCAAGAACCGGGACTTCGCATCGATCGGGCAAGAACATGGCGATCAAAATTCAGAATGTCGGAGTGATCGGCGCTGGCCAGATGGGCAATGGTATCGCCCATGTGTGCGCGCTGGCTGGGTATTCGGTTGTGCTCAACGATGTGTCGCCTGATCGCATCAAGGCAGGAATGGCGACGATCAATGGCAACATGGCCCGCCAAGTCGGCAAAAAATCGATCAGCGAAGATGATCGCAAGAGCGCGCTCGCGCGCATCAAGCCGGCAGAAAAATACGACGCGTTGTCGGATTGCGATCTGGTAATTGAAACTGCAACCGAAAAAGAAGAGGTCAAGCGCAAGATCTTTTCCGACGTATGCGCATCGCTGAAATCCGACGCCATCCTCGCGACGAATACCTCTTCGATTTCGATCACGCGATTGGCGTCATCGACCGATCGTCCCGAGCGCTTCATCGGCATTCATTTCATGAATCCCGTGCCGCTGATGGAGCTTGTCGAATTGATCCGCGGCATCGCTACCGATGACGCCACCTTCGAATCCAGCAAGGCGTTTGTCACCAAGCTTGGAAAGACGATTGCAGTGTCGGAGGATTTCCCCGCATTCATCGTTAATCGTATTCTGCTGCCGATGATCAACGAGGCGATCTATACGCTCTATGAGGGCGTCGGAAACGTCGAGGCGATTGACACCGCTATGCGGCTGGGCGCCCATCATCCGATGGGGCCGCTGGAGCTCGCCGATTTCATCGGTCTCGATACCTGTCTGTCGGTCATGCAGGTACTTCACGAAGGGCTGGCCGATTCGAAGTACAGGCCATGCCCCCTTTTGGTGAAGTACGTCGAAGCGGGCTGGCTCGGTCGCAAAACCCAGCGCGGTTTCTACGACTATCGCGGCGAGAAGCCGGTTCCGACACGCTAGTTGTCCGCTCCCTTCTCGGTCATTTCTCGTATTCATCGTGCCGGCGCACCCACGCCATACTCCATGGCAAGGCGCCTTCGTCACGGCCCTTCGGCGCAAAGTCGAGGAAATTGTAGGCGCCGACGAGAATATCAAGACCGCGCGCATAGGATGAATACGTGTGCAGCACTTCACCAGCGTCGTTTTTGATGAACGCACTCAGGCCGGGCGCTTCTTCGCTGAGAAATTCTGTCATTGTGTAATTGTATTCGACCTTGCCGCGCTTCTTTTCCTCCGGCGTGAACGACACATGAAAGTCGTGGTTGAAATCGCTGCCGAATGAAGACACCCATTTGAACTTCCAACCCATGCGCTTCTTGTAAGCTTCTATCTCGGCGAACGGCGCACGCGAAACGACGACAAACGTCACATCGCGCTGAGCGAGATGAATGACAGCGCCGTCGAAATGGTCGGCGAGGAATGAGCAACTCGGGCAGCCCTGCACCCAGCCTAGACCAAGCATGAAGTGGTAGATGATCAATTGACTCTTGCCGGCGAACAAGTCGGACAGCGTTTCCCGGCCCTTCGGTCCTTCGAACACGTAGTCTTTTTCGACCTTGACCCATGGCAACGCGCGCCGTGCCTCGCTCAGCTGGTCGCGGGCTCTGGTGAATTCCTTTTCCTTGGCAAGCAGCGCTTTGCGCGCAGCCAGCCATTCATTCTGTGAAACGATTGCGTGTTGCATGGCTTGCCTCCGCATTACTGTCAGGCTTTTGCCGGCGTCATCCAACCGACACCGGCTCCGCCGGGTTCTTTGAGAATCGCGATGCGACCGACCCCGGGGACATCGAAGATCGGCCGCATCAGCGTTCCGCCGGCTGATTGCGCTTTTTCCACCCGCGCATCGACGTCGTCGACGGCGAGATAGGACATCCAGCTTTCCGGAACACCGTCGAATTGCGGGCTGGTCAGAGGAAATAGGCCGCCGACATATTCGCCGCCCATCTTGGCGACCCAGTAGGTGCCATCGGGCATCGGCATGGGGTCAAAGGTCCATCCGACGGTGGAGCCGTAGAACTTTTTCGCCTTCTCGGCGTCGCGAGTCATGAGTTCGTTCCAGTAGAAATGTCCGTGCGACCATTCGTGTGGCATGCGTAACTCCTGTCACTATTCTGAAAGGTATTTGTCGAGTTTCTCCATCGCGCTGCTCCAGCCGCCCTGATGACGGTCGCGTGCGTCTTCATCGAAGAACTGTTCATGCTGCAGCGTCATGAGGGTGCCGCCACCGTCGCGCTTGAACGTCAGGGTCACGAGCGACTCGCGCTCCGGGGTGGACTTCCAGGCCCAGGTGAAAACAAGCTTCTCGTTTGGGATGACTTCTCGGTACACGCCGCTGACGTCGTGTTCCTCGTCGTCCGGAGCTTTCATGACCCACCGGAAGCGGCCACCGACACGTGGATCGCTGTCCACCCGCAGCGCCTTGATTTCGCCGGGACCCATCCAGCGTTTTACTTTTTCCGGATCCGTCCATGCCGCGAAGACTTTTTCCGGCGGCGCGTTGAACCGGCGCTTGATGGTGAGGCTGGGTTTGACTGTGAGGGTGGTGGCCATGTGTCTTCCTCCAAAAAGGCAGCAAGTTGGTCCAACCGTTCCGTCCAGAATTTTTGGTACCGGTTGAGCCAATCGTTGGCGTCACGCATTGGTTCCGCCCGCAGGCGGCAGCTCACGATGCGACCGCTCTTCTCGCGCCCGACAAGTCCGGCATCCGACAAGACGTCGAGATGCTTCATGACTGCCGGCAACGACATCGAAAACGGCTTGGCAAGCTCGCTGACCGAGAGGCTTTCCTCTTCACCCAGCCGGGCGAGCAATGCGCGGCGCGTCGGGTCTGCCAGCGCGGCGAAAGTGCGATCAAGATTTGGTCTTGGATAGTAAACCATTTGGTTAAGTATAGGATCGTGCGTCGCGGTGTCAAGACGCTCCGCATTTATCTTTCGTTGACCAAAGACGTTAGAGGTAGCCCGAGATGGACCCTGTATCACTCGCATCTGCTTTTGTCGGCGCTCAGATGAGCAGGGCGCAGATGGCCGTCGCCGCAGAAATGTTGCGGATGAACGCCGACAACGCTGCCTCCATTGTCGGTGCTCGACGCCGCGCAACGCAACATTGCCAGCCTCGCCAACGTTGCCGCTGGCGTGGGACAGAACCTCAATATCACTGCGTAGTACCGACCGACGGCGTGCCTTGTCCGAGCGCCGCCTGGATGAGCTTGATCGCATCCTCGCTTGCCCATTCGGCCGGGCCCGCGATTGTGGCGATCTCGCAGCCCTGCGGATCTATCAGGAGCGTCGTGGGCATGCCGAACGCGCGACCCACGGCTTTAAGGTCCTGAAAAACGCGAGCCGTCGGATCGGCAAAGTAGGCGAGCTTCTGTACGCCGACTTCGTTCAGCCAAGCCCTCGGCTTGTCAGCATCGCGAGTATCGATATTGACGGTGACAACTTCGAATCGGGGGCCACCCAGCCGCTGCTCCAGCGCATCGAGCGCAGGCATTTCCTTGCGGCAGGGCACGCACCACGTGGCCCACAGGTTGAGCAGCACGGTACGACCCCGCCAGTGCTCCAGTGTCACGGGCTTCCCGGCGGAGTCCTGGAAAGCAAGGGTGGGTACGCGCAACGGGCTCTTGGCAACGTTAACGGCGGCCACCTCGCCACGCGCAAATGGCGCTATTTTCTTGGCTAATTCGATGGCCGGCCGGCAGGCGGCATCGCCGCCCACGTTGCGCGTAAGGGTCGCAATCCCGTATACCCCCGCGAGCCCGATTACGACGCCGGCGATTCCGCCCGCCAAGACCATGGCGAGGCGCTTTTTGGCGAAACTGGATTGGGTCCCGGTCATGAGCGGCTTGGTGAATATGCCATGAGCAACAAAATGTGGGGTGGGCGGTTCGCGTCTGGCCCCGGCGCCATCATGGAGGAGATTAACGCCTCCATCGATTTCGATCGGCATCTTTACCGTCAGGACATCGCGGCATCCAAGGCCCATGCGGACATGCTGGCCAAGCAAAATATCATTACGGCCGACGATGCGAAAAAGATTGCTCACGGTCTAGACACGATCCTGTCAGAAATCGAGGCGGGTAAGTTCGCATTCAAGCGGGCTTTGGAAGACATCCACATGAATGTGGAGGGTCGGCTGTCCGAGCTGGTCGGCGAGGCGGCAGGCCGGTTGCACACCGCGCGGTCGCGTAACGATCAGGTCGCGACCGACTTCAGGCTGTGGGTCCGCGGCACGGTCGACGCACTCGATGTTTCGCTTGCCGCCTACCAGCATGCTCTCGCCGAAAAGGCGCTGGCGCATGCCGCCACGTTGATGCCCGGGCTCACGCATCTGCAGACGGCACAGCCGATAACCTTCGGACATCACCTGCTGGCCTATGTTGAGATGGCTGCGCGTGACCGTGGCAGGTTTGCAGACGCGCGGAAGCGGCTCAATGAATCTCCGCTCGGTGCAGCCGCACTCGCTGGCACTTCGTTCGCGATCGACCGCGATATGACCGCTGATGCCCTGAGCTTCGATCGACCAATGGCCAATTCACTCGATGCGGTTTCCGATCGCGATTTCGTCTTGGAAGTTCTTGCCGCCGCCGCAATCACGTCCGTGCACCTCTCGCGACTCGCGGAGGAGATCGTCATCTGGACGTCGCCGCTCACCGGCCTCGTCAAGTTGTCCGATAAATTCACGACCGGCTCGTCGATCATGCCGCAAAAGCGCAACCCCGACGCGGCGGAACTCGTGCGCGCAAAGACCGGCCGCGTCATTGGCGCTCTTAACGCGCTTCTGGTCGTGATGAAGGGCTTGCCCTTGGCCTATGCCAAGGACATGCAGGAAGACAAGGAGGGCGCCATGGACGCTCTGGCCGTGCTGTCGCTGTCACTGGCGGCCATGACCGGCATGATCGCCGATCTCGAGCCTGATCCGGCGCGGATGAAAAAGGCCGCCGGCGAGGGCTACGCGACCGCAACCGACCTCGCCGATTGGCTGGTGCGCGTCCTGAAAATTCCGTTCCGCGAGGCGCATCACATTACCGGCCGGATCGTCGCCAAGGCGGCAGAGACGGGCACGGCGTTGCATCGGATGCCCCTTTCAACGATGCGCGAAATTGAACCGCGGATCGTCGATGACGTATTCAGCGTTCTTTCGCTCGACCGGTCCGTCAAGAGCCGCACGAGTTTCGGCGGAACCGCGCCCAAAAACGTGCGAGCGCAGGCAAAAAAATGGCTGCGCAAGCTGGAAAAAGAGAAATCCTGACTTCGCCTTGTTTTCCTGTTTTGCTATCGTTCCTCCATGCAAGGAGCCGCGCCGTGAGGCATTCTGACCGCCCATTTCTCCGTGTCGCCCTGACCGGCGCGCTCGTCGCGTCGCTAGGGCTGTCGGCGTGCGGGCGGAAAGGACCGCTTGATCCGCCGCCCGGCGCCTCCCTCTCAGGCGAGCAACCGACGCCGACCAGCAAGGACGTCCGGGACAGGCCCTTGTACGGGCCGGACGGAAAACTGCTCGCGCCGGCGGGCTCCCGTAAACAAATTCCTCTCGACGTTCTGCTCAACTGAGCGTGTCATGCACCACTTTGCTTATCGCGACGGCGTGCTGCACGCCGAGGCGGTGAACCTCGATACGCTCGCCGCCGCGGTCGGAACACCATTTTACTGTTATTCGACTGCGACGCTCACGCGTCACTACCAGGTTTTTGCAGGCGCGTTCGCCGACGTGCGCGCGCTCGTCTGCTACGCCATGAAGGCGAATTCAAATCAGGCGGTCGTTAGGACTCTTGCCAAGCTCGGTGCCGGCGCCGATGTCGTGTCGGGCGGCGAACTCCAGCGTGCACGGCTTGCTGGCATTTCGCCGGACAAAATCATGTTCTCCGGCATCGGAAAAACCGCGTCCGAGCTCGCGCTCGCGGTCG
The DNA here is from genome assembly GCA_036519515.1 of Pseudolabrys sp. GTDB lineage: Bacteria > Pseudomonadota > Alphaproteobacteria > Rhizobiales > Xanthobacteraceae > Pseudolabrys. The sequence continues at coordinate 19,985 of DATDLC010000030.1, forward strand.
ACGAAGGAATTATGTGCGTCAATGTCGAATCGGAAGCGGAGCTGGAGTTGCTGTCGTCGATAGTGTCCTCGAAGGGGCGCGCCGCGCGTGTATCCATTCGCGTCAATCCAGACATCGATGCCAGGACGCACCACAAGATTGCGACCGGCAAGGCCGAGAACAAGTTCGGTATTCCGATCAGCCGCGCCCGCGAGATTTATGCACGGGCCGCCAAGTTGAAGGGCCTCGAAGTTGCCGGCGTCGATATGCACATCGGCAGTCAGATCACCGAACTCGACCCTTTCGGGAATGCTTTTGCGCTGCTTGCCGAATTTGTGCGCGTCCTGCGCTCTGACGGTCACACGATCTCACATATCGATCTTGGTGGCGGATTGGGGATACCATATCGCGACGACAACGAGCCACCACCACATCCTGAGGCCTATGCGGCGGTTGTCAAACGGGCGACGCGGGACCTCGATTGTCAGTTGATTTTCGAGCCCGGCCGTCTGCTCGTGGGCAATGCCGGTATCTTGGTGACCCGCGTGCTGTTCGTGAAGCACGGCGAGGCGAAGAATTTCGTCATCGTCGACGCCGCCATGAACGATCTCATTCGTCCGACGTTATATGACGCGCATCACGAGATTTGGCCGGTCGCAGAAAAGTCTTCGTCCGGCCACCGCATCCGCGCGGATGTGGTTGGGCCAGTGTGTGAAAGCGGCGATTTCCTCGCCGTTAACCGGGACATGGTGGAACCGGCGGATGGCGCGTTGCTTGCCGTGATGTCGGCGGGCGCCTACGGCGCTGTCCAGGCGGGCACTTACAATACGCGGGCCTTGGTGCCAGAAGTGCTGGTCAAGGGCGCAGAATGGGCAGTGGTACGTCCGCGCCTTGAAGTTGACCAATTGATTGCTCTCGATCGCATGCCGGATTGGCTATGAGCGCATCCATACACGCATGGCCGGTCGGGCCGGTGCGTGGTACCGTGACGAACAGATTCTCCTGACCCTGAGAGTCGGAGCGGCTTTTGGACGAGGCGAACAACCAGTCTCACGAGCGCGAACGGTCCGCGAGATTTTTGCTCGCGCGGGCGCTTCGCCGCGCGCGAGGAAGTCTGTTGTGGGAACGGCTCTGGCCGGCTTTTGCCGCGTTAGCGACCGTGCTCGGACTTTTTCTCGCTTTCTCGTGGGCAGGCCTGTGGCTGGTCTTGCCGCCGCTGGGTCGCGCCATCGGATTGTTCGTATTTGCGCTCGCCATTGCCGTATCAGCACTGCCATTGCTGATTGTTCGGCTGCCCAGTATCGGTGACGGTCTACGTCGGCTCGATCGCAGTACAGGTGAAGCACATCGACCTGCGACTACCGTTGCCGATCGCATTGCGGCCAACAGCCAGGATCCCGTCACGCAGGCGCTCTGGCAGGCGCATGTCGAGCGCGCACTTCTATCGGCGCGCAAATTCAAAGCTGGATGGCCTTCACCACGACTGTCGCTGCGCGATCCGATGGCGTTTCGCGCGCTCGTACTCATTCTTGTGGTGGCGAGTTTCTTTGCAGCCGGCGGTGAGCGGACAAAACGAATTGCCGCGGCTTTCGACTGGCATGGCGTTGTCGCACCGGCGAATTTTCGCATCGACGCCTGGGTCACACCTCCGGTCTATACGGGGCGGCCTCCTGTAATGCTCCCGGGCCTGCGCCCGGGCGAAACCGCGCAACCGACGTCGCCGGTGGCGGTACCGGTCGGCAGCCAATTGGTTATCCGGGCCACCGGCCAAGTGCGTTTCGATATTCTCCATAACGGCGGCATAGAGGCCGCTCCGGCAGAAGCGCGCGCGCCCTTGCCGGCCGGAACCGAGGAACGACGGCTGTTGATCAAGGGCGATGGTTCGGCCGCGGTTCATGGCGTTCTCGGGAGCGACCTGGTGTGGAATTTCACCGCCATTCCCGACCGGGCGCCGAATATCGAGCTGATCAGGGATCCAGAACGCCAGGCGCGCGGGGCGCTTCGCCTCGACTACAAAATGGATGACGACTACGGCGTCGTGGAAGCAAAGGCCACTTTTGCTTTGAAGGAAGCGCAATCATCCGAGAAACCGCCTCGCCCGCTTTTCGGCGCGCCTGCATACGCGCTCACGCTGCCGCAGGCCCGCACCAAAGCCGGGACGGCGCAAACCACCCACGATGTTACCGAGCACGCGTGGGCCGGCGCCGACGTGATCATGACACTCACGGCGAAAGACGAAGCCGGCAACGAGGGCCGCAGTCAGCCGCACGAGCTGCAATTGCCCCAGCGTATTTTTGTGAAGCCGCTCGCCCGCGCGCTGATCGAGCAACGGCGCATTCTCGCGCTAGACGCGGAATCCAAGCCCCTGGTGCTTACCGCCCTCGATGCGCTGTCGATCGCGCCGGAACGGTTCACGCCTGAGCCCGGCGTCTATCTCGGCTTGCGCTCGATTTATCATGATCTCGAGCATGCAAAGAGCGACGACGCGCTGCGCGAGGTCGTCGCGCGGCTGTGGGACATGGCAGTACAGCTCGAAGACGGAAATGTCTCGCAAGCCGAGCAGGCACTGCGTCAGGCGCAGGAGGCGCTGCGTCAGGCCCTCGAGCGCGGCGCCAGCGACGAAGAAATCAAAAAGCTCATGGAACAGTTGCGCGCCGCCATGGACAAATTTCTGCAGGCGCTCGCCGAAGAGATGCGCAAGAATCCGCAGCAGCTTTCACGGCCGCTCGACCGCAATACGCGCACGCTCAGCCAGCAGGATCTCAAGAGCATGCTGGATCGGCTGGAGAATCTGGCCCGTTCAGGCAACAAGGATGCTGCACGGCGGCTGCTAGAAGAACTGCAGTCGATGCTCGAAAATCTGCAGATGGCGCGACCTGGCGCCTCCGGTGGCGAGGATGGCGATGACGACATGATGTCGGCCTTGGACGAATTGGGCGATGTCATTCGCAAGCAACAGCAGCTGCGCGACAAGACCTATCGCCAGGGCCAGGACATGCGACGCGACCGTCAGCAGGGACAGCAACCCGGTCAGGGTGATCGGCAGATGGGCGATCTGCGTCAGGATCAGCAAGGCTTGCGGGATCGGCTCAACAAGCTTCTGGAGCAACTTCGCCAGCGCGGGCTTGGTCAGCCGGGTCAACAAGGCGAAGGCAATGAAATGGGTCAACTTGGCGAGGCCGGGGAGGCCATGGGTCAGGCTGAAGGCCAGCTCGGCGAGGGTGACGCGGACAGCGCGGTGGACAGCCAGGGCCGTGCACTCGATGCGATGCGCAAGGGGGCCCAAGGACTGGCGCAATCGATGCAGCAACAGGGCATGGGGCCGGGCCCCAATGGACGGCCTGGCCGGGGACAGGCGCGCGCCCAGCAAGACACCGACCCGCTCGGTCGACCCATGCGCGGTCGCGATTATGGCGACGACCTGACGGTTAAAGTGCCAGGCGAGATCGACGCTCAAAGAGCGCGGCGTATTCTCGAGGAGTTGCGAAAGCGCTTTGGCGAAAGCTTCCGGCCTCAGCTCGAGCTCGACTACATCGAGAGGCTGTTGAAGGATTTTTGAGCTAAATCCGTACCAGTGGGCGGTGTGGTGCGCGAACCAGCGCCGGCCTTACTTGGCCGCGGGCGTGGCGTCCTGGGCGTTGACGAAACGCACCATCACATCGACCGCATTGTCAGAGACAAACCGGCTGCGGAAATCGAGTTTCTCTCCCGGGCCGAGGATGCTGCGACTAGGCATTGCGGTCCAGGTGTAAACCTCTTGTCCGGCGGCGTCGCGCGCCGCAAAACGCAGGCGCGGCACCTCAGATGGTCTGCTGGTGACGCTGACGATGGTGCCTTCGACAACGAGGGAAGACAGGCCTTCCTGAACTTCCTTCGAGATCCGCATGTTCTCAAATCTTAAGTTGCGCAAATTGACCGGGAGCCCAACGGCAGCAAAGAGCGATGCCGTCTGCGGGAAAAATCGTACGACTTCGCTGCGCGCCCCGATCAGGGCAACATTGAAGGCGAACAGCACGAGAATGAACGCTGTCCAGTGCGACGAGCGGCGAGCCTGCTTGCGCCGGGCCTGAAGCCGCTTGCGGCGGGCGGCAAAGTTTTCGATTTCATCGGATTCTGCTGCGGCATCCGGATGTGCGGGTGACTCGATGGATGGCACGAGTGAAGGTGCATCAATGGCGACCGGCATTTCGGCCGCTGCAGATACCGCTTCGTCTTGCGCCGCCGTCACATCGGCTTGAGTGGTCGCTTCGGGCGGCAAATACGGCTCTTCACCGCTTGCGTTCGCTCGCTGGTCAGGCCGAATGACCCCGGTGAATGCCCCCTCGGCCTCGTTTGCGTCACCGGCGATTGCCAGCTCGGGCACCGGTTGTGAGCCACCAGGTGGTTGGCCCGCCGCGCCCAGCGAGGCCGGTTCGATTGCATACGACGTTGAACAATTCGGGCAGACGATAAGCATAGGGTTGGGTGCCAAGGTACCAGCCGTCCGTTAATGGATCGGAAACCATGACAACCCCCGGAAACATGGGAGGAATTGCTAACTTTCGTCCGGCGGCTATGGCAGGCTCGCCATAATCCTGTAAAAAAACAGCACAGTTCTGGACAGGGCAGGGGACGGGTTTCCGTACGTGTCGAGGACCACGGCCGGACAGTGATTCGGCGGCCTTGTTGAGATTTGGTCGGAGGGGGTGGGTGGTCCGATTCGAGAACGTTGGCTTGCGCTACGGGCTGGGACCGGAGGTTTTGCGCGACCTCTCGTTCCGCATCGATCCGCATTCCTTCCAGTTTCTCACGGGTCCTTCGGGCGCCGGCAAGACCTCGCTGCTGCGGCTTCTGTTTTTGTCCATGAGACCAACACGGGGGTTGATTACCCAGTTTGGCCATGACGTGGCGACGCTTTCGCGCGATTCAGTGGCGACGCTACGTCGTCGGATCGGGATCGTGTTTCAGGACTTCCGCCTGCTCGACCACATGACCACCTACGAGAACGTCGCCCTCCCATTGCGCGTGATGGGCCGTCCAGAGGATAGCTATCGCGACGAGGTCATCGAGCTGCTCAACTGGGTTGGCCTTGGCGAGCGGATGTGGGCACTACCCCCGGTACTCTCGGGCGGTGAAAAGCAACGAGCCGCGATTGCGCGCGCGGTGATCGCGCGACCGCAATTGCTGCTTGCGGATGAGCCCACCGGAAACGTCGATCCGACCCTGGCGCAGCGACTCTTGCGGCTGTTCATCGAGCTTAACAAGTCAGGGACTTCTGTCGTCATTGCTACCCACGACATCGCACTTATGGATCAGTACGATGCGCGCCGGTTGGTACTGCATGACGGCCGGTTGCACATTTACGATTGAGGAATGGAATGACGGATAGCAATGAAGGCAAATTCTCCACGCCGCTGCGAGTACCGGCGGATCCGTTGCCGCGCTTCGAGACGCCACTGGTGCCCCGCAATTCGATTTCCGGTCGCGCGCTCGTCGCGGTCGTTGCCATCATGACCTTCCTTGCATCGCTGACCACGGGCGCCACTGTGCTCGTGAGCAGGGCCGCAGGCGAGTGGCAATCGGACATCTCGCGTGAAGTAACCATCCAGGTGTCTCCAGCGCCCGGCCGCGACCTCGACGCTACAGTCGAAAAAGCCGTCTCGGCCACTCGCGGCTATCCCGGAATTGCAGAGGTCCGGCCTTATTCGAAAGAAGAATCCGGCAAGTTGCTCGAGCCGTGGCTGGGCAGCGGTCTTTCCCTCGATGAGCTGCCCGTGCCGCGTCTGATCGTGCTCAAGATCGCGCCGGGTAGTGCGCCCGATTTTGCACAATTGAGGCGCGTGTTGAGCGACCAAGCCCCAGGTGCCGTCCTCGACGATCATCGTGGCTGGATGGACCGCATGCGCACTATGGCGGGAACTGTCGTTGGCGTGAGCATCGGAATTCTGATTTTGATGTTCATCGCCACCATGTTGTCAGTCACCTTCGCGACCCGAGGCGCGATGGCGACCAACAAGTCGGTGATCGAAGTGCTACATTTCGTCGGCGCAAAGAACGGGTTTATTGCCCGCCACTTCCAGCACCATTTTTTAGTGCTCGGCCTGCAAGGGGGCGCCATCGGCGGCGGTGCTGCGATCATTCTGTTTGTCCTTGCCGCGGTGATCAGCCGGTGGTCCGCTGGAACGGCAGCCGGGGATCAGACATCGGTGCTTTTCGGGTCATTTTCCATTGGCCTTGTTGGCTATTCCTTTGTGTTGCTCCAGGTCGCGTTGGTTGCCGCGGTCACTGCCTTGACTTCGCGCCATACCGTCAACAACACCCTTGAAATGATCGACTAGCATGTTTGCCGGTCTCGCCCGCTGGATCGGTTTCCTCACCATGGCCGCCGGGGCCACCGGAATCCTCCTGCTTGCGGGGGGATTCGGATGGTTCGTCTTCAACATTGCGAGCGATGAAGTCACGCTCGATACCAAGGCGGATGGCATCGTGGCGCTGACCGGCGCTGCGGCGCGAATTCCCGATGCAATCGAATTGCTTGCGACCGATCGTGGCAAGCGACTTCTGATCACCGGGGTGCACCGCGCAACAAGTTCGAAGGAAATCGCGCGAATAACGCCGCTCTATTCAAGATACTTCACATGTTGCATCGATCTTGATCGATCTGCGCTTAATACTTTTGGAAACGCACTCGAAACCAAACGCTGGGCCCGTGCGCACAATTTCAATTCTCTGATCGTGGTAACCTCGAATTGGCATATGCCGCGCGCTATCGCCGAGCTTGCGCATCAGCTTCCGGACGTCACGCTGATTGCCTATCCTGTGATTTCGGAGAAAGTGAAAACGGAACCATGGTGGTCGAACCTGGATACAGCGCGTTTCCTTTTTGCAGAATATTTGAAATATGTTCTGGCGCTTGCGCGCATGCACCTTGATACCGATAGTGCAGTGTAAGGGAGCGCCGTCCCGTGCTTATCCTTTTACGGTCAATCGCATTCAACGCGCTGTTCTATCTTAATACGATTGTCTATCTGATTGCTGCGCTGCCGACTTTCTTCATGCCCTATCGCGCCATTGTCGCAGTGGCCAAGTCATGGGGCCGTACAAATCTCGTATTGCTGCGCGTAGTGGCTGGGATCGATTGTGAGATCCGTGGCCGAGAGAAAATCCCCAAGGGGCCGATCATCGTCGCCTCCAAACATCAGTCGGCATGGGAAACGTTCGCGCTGCTGCCGCTGCTCGACAATCCGGTCTTTATCCTTAAGCGCGAGCTTCAATGGATTCCAATCTTTGGCTGGCTGACCATCAAGGGACGAATGGTTCCGGTCCGACGCGGTGGGGGTTCGCAGGCTCTGACCGACATGATCGAACGCGCCCGCATCGAATTGGCCGACGACCGGCAACTGATAATTTTCCCGGAAGGCACTCGCAGGCCGGCGGGTGCCGAGCCCCGCTACAAGATCGGTGTTGCTCACCTTTATACGGCCGAAGGCGTGCCGTGCGTTCCGATTGCGCTCAACTCCGGCCTGTTCTGGCCACGCCGATCGCTACGCCGGTTTCCCGGCGTCGTGGTTGCTGAAATCCTCGATCCGATCCCTCCCGGCCTCGGCAAAGAAGAGTTCTTCGATCGTTTGCAAAACGATATCGAAAGCGCGACCACACGTCTCATCGCGGAGGGACGCGCACAGATGAATCGGCGAACAAAGTCCGGCGGCGAGGAGCGGCATTAGCCGGATGCCGATTCATGAGCGCCTTTCAGCTGTTCAGCCAGAACTTGCAAACCAGTGTCCCGTATTCCGAGCGCCTGTAGCTCTTTCACGGCCGCCAGCACGTAGTCGCGGCACGCACCCGAGCGGCCATGGCCTTGCCGAGCATAATGCAACTGATCGGTAAGGCTTAGCTGACCGGCGTATTGGCGATGCCCGCGGTCGACGACATAACAGAGTGCGTGGACGCTCTCTTGAGGGTCATCGTCAATCCAAACCCTGCGCCAGGCCTCGCGATAAACGCGAGTAACCTGCTCGCGGCTTCGCAGGTATTCAATCGTCTTCGAACGCAGCCCCGAAGCCACCCGGTACGCGATGCCACGACAATTGCCGCCGTAATCGAGACCGAGAACCAGACCGGGTTTTTCCGGCGTTCCACGATAGACGAATGAATACACACAAAGTGCACGGTGGGCGCCGACCAGGCGGGCATTGCGCCGCTCGAGAAAATCGAAGCCGGGCCGCCACATCAGCGATCCGTACGCGAAGACCCAGAAGTCCTCGTTGCTTTGATCAGAACGTGCATTCATCGTGGCTGGAGCGGACCACGGCGTTAGGGGTTGCCGGCCCATGCGGGGTATCAGGGCCGGGGTTCCCATGCAATCGGGTCCTGGACCGTGGGCGCAGAAACGCCGCATTCGGCAGGTTTTGAATCTAGATGATGCGTGACCCAATGAGCATCCAATCGCGGCGCCGGACCGGACTTCGCTACACGATTCTTCTCTTTGTCGTGTTTGCGCTGGTCGCCGGATGGACCGGGTTCTGGAAGTTTGCTGCCGGCAAGGCTGAAACAGCCATCGAGGGCTGGCGCGCTCGTGAAGCCCAAGCGGGACGTATCTACACTTGCGGATCGCAGAATATCGGTGGGTTTCCCTTTCGCATCGAGGTGAATTGCGATCAGGCTTCCGCGCTGCTCCGCAGCAACCAGCCACCAATTGAACTCAACGCCACGGGCCTGGTAATGGTGGCGCAAGTCTATCAGCCCGGTCTGCTCATCAGTGAATTCCGCGGTCCGCTGACCGCCGGTGAACCGGGAAAGTCCCCGGGATTTATCGCCGACTGGAAGCTCGCCCAATCGAGCGTGCGCGGAACGCCGACGGCTCCCGAGCGCGGGTCTCTGGTGTTTGACTTGCTCTCGGTCGATCGTGTGAACGATACCGCGCGCGAAAGCATGTTGCGCGCGAGGCATGCAGAATTTCACGGCCGTATGGCGGAAGGCTCTGCTGCCAATAAACCGGTGATAGAGGTTGCGGTGCAAATTGATCAGGGCACAGCCCCGAACTTGCATCCCGCCGCTGCAACGCCGATCAATGCCGATATTACGGCTCTTCTCCGCGGACTGAACGATTTTGCACCCAAGTCCTGGCCCGTTCGATTTCGCGAGATGCAGGCAGCGGGAGGTCGTATCGACATCACGAAGGCACGGGTGCAGCAGGGCGAAATTCTTGCGATCGGCGAGGGTGCCCTGTCTCTCAATGCCAACGGGCGGTTGGAGGGTGAACTGCGGATCACGATGGCGGGGCTTGAGCAGTTCCTTGCTGCTATTGGCGCGCAGCAGCGCGTGCAAACTTCGCCAAATACGGACAGGCTAGCTGGCGCACTTGACCGTCTGGCACCCGGTTTGGGCGATGTAGCCCGCCAGCAGGCTGGGGCGAATATCTCACTCGGCATCAATATGCTTGGTGAGCAAACGACTCTCGAAGGCAAGCGCGCGGTGATGCTGCCCCTTCGTTTCAACGACGGCGCAGTTTATCTTGGGCCGATTCCCATCGGCAACACGCCGGCGTTGTTTTAGCTCTTCTCCGATGCATAAGGCTTCGGCAATGGCTCGTGCGGCAGGTCCGGGTGCGGACGCCCGAAATCCGGGGTCGGTGAATCCTGACCGATGTCGACAATGCCTTTGCGAATGGCGCGGGTGCGCTCGAAGTGCTCAAACAGTGCATCGCCGTCGCCTTTTCTGATCGCTTTTGTAAGCGCTGAAACGTCTTCATTAAAACGGCCGAGCATTTCGAGAACGGCATCTTTGTTGGCAAGGAAGACGTCGCGCCACATGGTCGGATCTGAGGCCGCGATGCGTGTGAAATCGCGAAAGCCGCCCGCAGAAAATTTCAGCACTTCCGAGCGGGTCACCGTTTGCAATTCGTCCGCCGTGCCGACGATGGTGTAAGCAATTAGATGCGGCAGATGGCTTGTGATGGCCAGCACCAGATCGTGGTGGTCCGGCGCCATTATTTCCACATTGCTGCCGAGCAAGCGCCAAAACGCCGCGAGTTTCTCCACCACTTTCGCGTCCGTCCCGTCCGGCGGCGTGAGGATGCACCATCGGTTGACGAAAAGTTCAGCAAAGCCCGCATCGGGGCCGGAATACTCGGTGCCGGCGACAGGGTGTGCCGGAATGAAATGAACGGTTTTCGGCAGATGCGGCACCATATCGCGCACGATTGTGCCTTTGACCGAGCCGACATCGGAGACGATGGCACCGGCGGCAAGGTGAGGGCCAATTTCCTTGGCCACCGCGCCGCACGCACCGACCGGAATACAGACGATGACCAGGTCGGCGCCTTCGACTGCAGCGGCGTTCGTTTCGACTACCTGATCCGCGAGACCGAGTTCGGCAACCCGTCGACGTGTCTTTGGCGAGCGCGCGGTCGCTACGATTGTGCGCGCCGCACCTTGGGCACGGACCGCACGCGCGATCGAGGAGCCGATAAGGCCGACACCAATCAGAGCCAGACGATTGAACAAAGGCTCTGATTTATTCATGCTCGTTTTCCCACGAATTCCCTGAGCGCCTCGACGACGAGGCGATTGGCCTCGTCGGTACCAACACTCATTCGTAAGGCGTTGGGCAATTTATAAGCGCTGACCTGTCGCAGGATGAGCCCGCGTTTGGTGAGGAAAGCATCGGCCTCTTTCGCTGTCTTGCCTTTGGTTTCCGGGAAGTGGATCAGCACGAAATTCGCCGCGCTCGGGGTCACGGCGAGACCAAGCTTCCCAATTTCCTCGGTCAGCCAGGCGAGCCAGTGGGTGTTGTGCGCGCGGGCGTGCTCCACATGCGCGTTGTCGCGAATTGCGGCGATGCCAGCGGCAATCGCGGGACCATTGACGTTGAACGGCCCGCGGATGCGATTGATCGCATCGACGACATGTGCAGGACCATACATCCAGCCCAGTCGGAGCGCTGCAAGCCCATAGATTTTCGAAAAAGTGCGAGTCATCACGACGTTGTCGGTCGTGGCGACGAGTTCGATGCCGGATTCGTAGTCGTTGCGTTGCACGTACTCGGCATAGGCGGCATCGAGAACAAGTAAAATATTTGCGGGCAAGCCACCGTGCAGGCGCTTCACCTCGTCGAACGGAAGATAGGTTCCGGTCGGATTATTCGGATTGGCGAGGAAGACGATTCTCGTCTTTGGCGTCACGGCTTTGAGAATCGCGTTCACATTGGCCGTAAATTTCGTTTCCGGCACAGCAACTGCCTTTGCGCCGGTGCCCATCGTCGCGATCGGGTAAACCAGAAAGCCGTGCGTCGTGTAGATCGCCTCGTCGCCATCGCCCAGATAGGCGCGCGCGAGCAAATTGAGCAGATCGTCGGAGCCGGCGCCGCAAACGATTCGGTCGGGATCCAGACCGAAAGCGGCACCGATGGCTTCGCGCAAAGCCGACGCCGAGCCGTCAGGATAATCCTCGAGATGTTCGCCCACGGCGCGGTAAGCCGCAGTCGCGTTCGGGCTCGGCCCCAACGGGGTCTCGTTGGAGGAGAGTTTGAACACCTTGGCGACGCCGGGCGCGGTGCTCTTGCCCGGAACATAAGGGGCAATATCGAGCACGCCGGGACGCGGTTGCGGGCGGTTCGCAGTCATTAACGTTTTTCCGAACGATCAGGCCTTTTCGGCGGCAACCGTATAGCGGGTTGCGTGGCTTCCGACGAGTGCCGCCGAGCGTACTGTGGCGCCAGCCTTAACCAAAGCCGCGCTGATCGATTGAAGGCTCGTTTCTCTCGGCAAGGATATTAGGAGTGCGGCACCATCGAAGGCACGGTCAGGCACCGCGATAAAGTCCGCAAGCGCGGTCAGCGCCTCTGCCGGGCCTACGCCCCAACCGGAAACGCGCACGCTCCAGACTGCAGCTTCCGTTGCCATGGCGTCAGCCGCGACCCGGCAGATAACGAATACCGGCAGGGCGGCGGGATGGTCGGGGCGCTCGACGAAGGGTAGGCGCGCGATAATCTTGGGGGCGGCGTCAAACTCGAGCGCGCTCCACCAGACACCTGCCGATGCGATATCGAAGGCGGGCACTAGACCGAGGTCTCCTTTTGAGGCCGACACCGCGGCGACGACTCCGGCGGCGCCCATATGGGGGACGAAAGGCACTGTGAACCCAAAATGGAAGCGGGCGGAATCGCGCATGAGGGCGTCGCCGGCCGACAAATCGGCGTGAATGGAGAAGGGCGCCTGCACATACGTAAAAGTCGAAATAATAACCCGCCAGATACTCTCGACAGTATCGAGCGGTAAAATGCCCTTATGCCGGTTGACCAGCCGACGCATCATCTCCGCTTCGCGCGCTGGCCGGAACGCGGACGTGCCGGTATCCTGGCTGCGTTTGACTGCAATCAGGCGGTCAATGATTTCGCCGCGTTCGATCAGAAGCTGGTGCATCGTCTCGTCGATTTGGTCGATCTCCTTTCGCAGATCGGCCAACGAGGGTGCTTCGGTCGGTTTAGCCATGGCGGCATTGATAGGTGGGCCGGGCCCTGAAATCAAAGAAAACGTTGACTGTAGCTTGCCAGGTTGACACTAAACCCCTGCTAATCGATCCGCGATACGGGTGGTGCGCCGGGGGCGCACGAGCGATATGAGCCAAGCCGATCAGACCAGCATGTCCGAAGTGGCGGATTCACCACGCGAAGCGGACCAGCCGCACGAGTCGCTGATCGCTCATTTTGGAGCGGACAGGCCACTCAAGCTTGATGCCGGCGTGGAACTGACGCCATTTCAGATTGCCTATAAGACCTACGGGACGCTTAACGCGGAGCGTTCGAACGTGGTCCTAATCTGCCATGCGCTTACCGGCGATCAGCATGTTGCGAGTGTCCATCCAGTGACGAGGAAGTCGGGCTGGTGGGAAACGATGGTCGGCCCCGGCAAGCCAATCGACACCGAGCGCTACTTCGTGATCTGCCCGAACGTTGTGGGTGCCTGTATGGGCACGACAGGTCCCTCTTCCACGGATCCGAAAACGGGCAGTCCCTGGGGACTCGATTTTCCAGTCATTACTATCCGCGACATGGTGCGCGCCCAGGCCATGCTGCTCGATCATCTTGGCATCGAGTCGCTCTTTGCCGTCGCGGGCGGTTCGATGGGCGGCATGCAGGTATTGCAATGGGCGGCGAGCTATCCGCAGCGGGTGTTTTGCGCGCTGCCGATCGCATGTGCCACTCGCCACTCGGCGCAAAACATCGCTTTTCATGAAGTCGGGCGGCAAGCAATCATGGCCGACCCGGAATGGCGAGGTGGCCGGTATCTTCTGGAAAATTCAAACCCGCGTCGTGGCCTCGCCGTCGCGCGCATGGGCGCGCATATTACGTATTTGTCCGATGCGGCTCTCCACCGGAAGTTCGGCCGTAAATTCCAGGATCGTGCAAATCCGACTTTCTCATTCGACGCGGATTTCGAAGTTGAGTCCTATTTGCGCCACCAGGGAATTTCGTTCGTCGAACGGTTTGATGCCAATTCCTATCTCTATCTGACGCGCGCGATGGATTATTTCGATTTGGCCGCTGACTACGATGGCGTGCTGGCCAAGGCCTTTACCGGGACGCCCACGCGTTTCTGCGTGATCTCATTTACGAGCGACTGGCTGTTCCCGACCTCCGAGTCTCGGGCGATCGTGCACGCGCTTAATGCGGCTAGCGCGCGCGTGTCGTTCGCGGAAATCGTTACCGACAAGGGTCACGATGCATTCCTGCTCGACGAGCCCGAGTTGTTCGCGATCGTTCGCGGCTTCCTCGACGGTGCCGGCAAGGCACGCGATTTAGCGTCCAAAGGCTGATCGATGAGCACGCTGCCTCATCCCGGTGCAAATTTGACCGTCCCCAGCGCTGCGAGCGCGTCTGGCAGCGCCCGTGTCGATCTGGTGCTCGTTGCACAAATGGTCGAATACGGCGCCAAGGTGCTCGACGTCGGTTGCGGCGATGGTGAACTCCTGCGTCTTCTCAGCGAGACTCGTGGTGTCGATGGGCGCGGTATCGAGTTGTCGCGCGAGGGCGTCAACGAATGTGTGGCGAAGGGGCTTGCCGTTATTCAGGGTGACGCGGACACCGATCTCGGTGACTACCCGGACGACGCTTTTGACTACGTGATTCTGTCGCAAACACTGCAGGCGACACGCCATCCACGCATTGTGCTTGAGCACATGCTGCGTATCGGCCGTCGTGCGGTCGTGTCTTTTCCGAATTTTGGCCACTGGCAGGTGCGACTGCAGCTTTTGTTCGCGGGTCACATGCCGCGTACCGATATCCTGCCGTTCAGCTGGTATGACACGCCGAACATCCACCACTGCACCATCAAGGATTTCCGCCAGCTCTGTACGGAGATCAGCGTAAAGATGGAAAAGGCCGTGGCATTGAACGCGTGGGGATCGCCATTGCGGTTCATTGCGCCGTGGTGGTTCTGGAACCTGTTCGGCGAGCAGGCCGTCTTTTTGCTCAGTCGCAAGGGCTGAAGCTCTCAAAAGGCGAATTCTGCCTCTGTGCTTCGGCTTTAACTGGGCCGTAGCGAAATACTACTTCGCGCTTTAAGTATTAATGTAGACGATAACAGTATTCAGTAAATATGTAAGTATATGTGCTTTCATTTGAACGTATATTTTCTTTTCCAAATGTATTCCGATGGAATTACCGGTATTCGTTTCAGGAACGACCTTCCAATGATCATGAAATTGCCATAAGCGGACGGCGTTTGAGCCTTGCATCTCACACTGATTCTTTCCGGTGGAGGTGCATTTCTTTAATAGCGTAAGGGGACTAACTTGACGAGTATCTATAAGACAAGACGGGCGACGATTTTGTTGTGTTCGGTGGCGGTTGCAGTTCTTGCAACGTCGGCCTTCGCAAGACCCGTCCACCACCGGCATCGTGAGGCACGAGCCCCGCAAGTGACGAGCCAATCGTTCACCGGTGCCGACCGCGACGTGCGTTACCCCGCAAATATGAGCCAAGCGGTCGTTCAGGTCGCTGGCGGAAGTGAAGGCCTCGGTCGCCGGTATGCCCGCCGATCTTCGGCCGACGCGCGGGCGCGGGCTCAGTCGCACTCGAATTCAGCCTATGGCGGCCCCACCAGCAATTCGCTGGTTGCCGAGGCGCGCAAATATATCGGGACCAATCCCACTGGGCGCGGCAGTCTTTGGTGTGGCGCTTTCATGGACTTGGTGCTCAAGCGCACCGGGCATCCAGGTGGTGGCAATCTGGCCAGCGCCTATTCACGTTACGGTGCCCGCGTTGGCGGACCGCAAGTCGGCGCTATCGCCGTATTGGGTCGCCGCGGCGGCGGTCACGTTGGCGTCGTCAGCGGTGTCGATCCGAACGGCAATCCGATCATCGTTTCCGGCAACCATAATCATACGGTTGCAGAAGCAGTCTATCCGGCCAGCCGCATCCACGCCTACGTGTTGCCTGGCGGTTGATCAGGTCACATCGAGCCTGCAATAGAACGCCCCGCTTCTCGAGCGGGGCGTTTTTATGGTGCATCGGGAAGAACGAGATCACCGACCGCGATATCGCCGGCTGCCACCACCTCGGCGTATACGCCGCAGTCGGTGTGATCAAAATTTTCAAATAGGGTGCGCGGGATGGTCAGGTCGCGGATACCGGTGTCCGGGTCGACATCGGTTGCGGCACAGCGCTGGATGCGTTTGACGATCTTTAGCTGTGTAGTCCTTCCTATGGACAGCACCTGACCGACAAGATCGAACTCATGCCATGCGGGCCAGCCTGCAACATGCAGGTTGCCGCGAAATCGCAGGGGATTGACCGGCGCCCCCGCGGCATTCTCCACGGCGGCGACCGAGGCCAAATTGATAATCGACACGACCTTTCTGGCCACATCCGAGAAACTGTGGTCGTTTCTCCCGAAAAGAACCTTTGGCGGTCCACGCAATTCTTTCGGCATGAAGCGGCGGAAGAATGCCTCGATCGCCAACCGACCTTCCTTCGTGCGCAAATCAGCACGCGCGGCCTCGCAGCCCTCCGATTCAATGACCAACGTGTGGCTGCCCTCGTCGAAATGCGTGCGCAAAGAGGCCAACCGTTCGTTGCGCATCAACATGAGGAAGCGCTGCTTGGGGAAATAGGCGGGAGCTTCGGGCTCAAAACCACACGGGCCGTTCTCGATGGCATAGAGCCGGTCGGCCAGGATGGTCTGACCAACTGATAGAGGGGTCCGATCGAGCGCCTGGGGGGAAAGACCTTTGACTGGATACCGATAGATCGCCCGGATCGAGGCAGGTTCAGATGTCATTGATTTCCAGCCGGTTTATGGGGCCCGGAAAGGTATTAATGCTGACGTATAACAGGCCAAAAGGCTCTTCAAACTGGAATAAACGCACCCACATAATGCTGGAACCGGGCCGCCTTATCGGGGCCCGGAATTTAACGGCGCCTTATGGGCCGAAGGAGTTCGCAAATGGATTTCGAAAAATTTACCGACCGCGCACGCGGGTTTGTGCAATCCGCACAATCGATGGCCTTGCGTGAAGGCCATCAGCAATTTTCTACCGAACATCTTCTCAAAGTCCTGCTCGATGACCCTGAAGGTCTCGCGGGGGGCCTGATCGACCGCTCGGGCGGCAAATCGCGTCAGGCGCTGCAGAACGTTGAAGCATCGCTTGCCAAGCGTCCGAAGGTGAGCGGCGCAGGGGCCGGGCAGATCTATCTTGATCCGGCGCTCGCCCGCGTATTCGACACGGCCGAGAAAGCCGGCGAGAAGGCTGGCGACAGTTTCGTTACCGTCGAGCGACTATTGCTCGCGCTCGCACTGGAAAAGGACAGTGAAGCCGGAAAAATTCTAGCCAAGGCCGGCGTAACCGCGCAGAACCTCAATGCGGCCATCAATGCGCTGCGCAAGGGCCGCACCGCCGATTCTGCTTCCGCTGAGAATGCCTATGACGCGCTGAAAAAATATGCGCGCGATCTCACGCAGACGGCGCGCGAAGGCAAGCTTGATCCGGTCATCGGTCGCGACGAGGAAATACGCCGCACAATCCAGGTCTTGTCGCGTCGGACCAAGAATAATCCGGTGCTGATCGGCGAGCCCGGCGTCGGCAAGACGGCGATTGTCGAAGGGCTCGCGCTACGCATCGTCAATGGGGACGTACCAGAGAGCCTACAGGACAAGCGGCTGCTCGCACTCGATCTCGGCGCAATGATTGCCGGGGCCAAATACCGCGGCGAATTCGAAGAGAGGCTGAAGGCGGTGTTGCAGGAGGTCACGTCTTCGGACGGGGGCATCATCCTCTTTATCGACGAAATGCATACGCTCGTCGGTGCCGGCAAGGCCGACGGCGCCATGGATGCTTCCAATTTGCTCAAACCTGCGCTGGCGCGCGGTGAATTACACTGCATCGGTGCCACCACGCTCGACGAATACAAGAAGCACGTCGAAAAGGACGCCGCGCTCGCCCGACGGTTCCAGCCGGTCTACGTCTCCGAGCCGAACGTGGAAGATACCATTTCAATTCTGCGTGGCCTGAAGGATAAATACGAACAGCATCATGGCGTGCGAATTGCCGATTCGGCGATCGTCGCCGCGGCAACGCTGTCGCATCGTTACATCACCGATCGTTTTCTGCCGGACAAGGCAATCGATCTGATCGACGAAGCGGCGGCGCGGCTAAAGATGCAGGTTGATTCCAAGCCTGAAGAACTTGATTCCATCGACCGCGAAATCGTGCGACTGAAGATCGAGCAGGAGGCGCTGAAGAAAGAATCCGACCGGGGTTCGAAAGATCGCCTCAAGCGTCTGGAAAGCGAGCTGAAGGAGCTGGAAAAGCATTCAGCCGACCTCACAAGCCGCTGGAAGGCGGAAAAGGAAAAGCTGTCTGACGCGCAGAAGCTCAAGACCGAGCTTGACCAACTGCGTGCCGAACTCGCCAACGCGCAGCGTCGCGGGGAATTCCAACGCGCCGGTGAACTGGCCTACGGCAAGATTCCGGAATTGGAGAAAAAGCTCAGCGAAATCGAAGCTGGGGAAGCCAAAGGCGCGATGGTCGAGGAGACTGTAACCGCCGATCACGTTGCCCAGGTCGTCTCGCGCTGGACCGGTGTACCCGTCGACCGGATGCTCGAGGGAGAGAAGGAAAAGCTCCTTCGTATGGAAAACGAGCTTGCAAAGCGCGTCATCGGTCAGCAGGACGCCGTGCGGGCAGTTTCGACTGCGGTACGGCGTGCGCGCGCCGGCTTGCAGGATCCGCATCGGCCGATTGGCTCATTCATGTTTCTCGGACCAACTGGCGTCGGCAAGACTGAGCTGACGAAAGCACTCGCCGAATATCTGTTCGACGACGAAAATGCGCTGATCCGCATCGACATGTCGGAATACATGGAGAAACACGCGGTCGCCCGCCTGATCGGCGCTCCTCCGGGCTATGTCGGTTACGAGGAAGGCGGGGCTCTTACCGAAGCCGTGCGACGCAGGCCCTATCAGGTCGTGTTGTTTGACGAGATCGAGAAGGCGCATCCGGACGTATTCAACGTGCTGTTGCAGGTGCTCGACGATGGTCGCTTGACCGACGGTCAGGGCCACACGGTCGACTTCCGCAACACGCTGATTGTGATGACGTCAAATCTCGGATCCGAGTTCCTGGTCAATCAACCGGAAGGTCAGGACACAGACGCGGTGAAGGACCAGGTGATGGCTGTCGTACGGGCGGCGTTCCGGCCAGAATTTCTCAACCGGATAGACGAAATCATCCTGTTCCATCGTCTCAAGAAGGCGGAGATGGGACGCATCGTCGACATCCAGTTCGGTCGGCTACAGAAGCTTCTGGATGATCGCAAAATCGTCATTGTGCTCGATCCGAGTGCACGGGATTGGCTGGCTGAAAAAGGTTGGGATCCGGCCTATGGGGCGAGGCCTTTGAAGCGTGTGATCCAGAAATCGGTGCAGGATCCGCTCGCCGAAATGATTCTCGCCGGAAAAATAAAGGATGGCGAGAAGGTCAGAATTTCCGGTGACAAGCTGGGCCTGACGTTCAACGGCAAGGTCGCGCAAGCGGCCTGACCCAACTACATCATGGCCGGGGCAAGCCCGGCCATGATGTTTGCATAAGTGTGATTTAGCGCGTCGCCGGGGCGCTTGACGCAACACGCGCCGGCTTGCGTGCCATGATGCCGTCTAGGCGTTCACGCTCTTTGTCGAAACTCACGAGTAATGCGCCTTCCAGCACGCGACCGCGCGGCAACTTGATGCGCATCGGATCGACGAAACGGCCATTGACCAATATCTCGTAGTGCAGGTGCGACCCGGTGGACAGGCCGGTCGATCCGACAAACCCGATCACCTGACCTTGGCGCACGCGCGTGCCCTCATCAATTCCGCGAGCATATGCGGTCATGTGTCCATACGCGGTTTCGTAGCCGTTGTTGTGGCGAACGCGGATGTATTTGCCGTAGCCCGATTCCCAGCCGACTTTCTCGACGACGCCATTGCCGGATGCATAGATTGGGGTGCCGCTCGGAGCAGCCCAGTCAACGCCCGTGTGCATTTTGGTGTAGCCGAGGATCGGATGCCGGCGCAGGCCGAAGCCCGACCGCATGATGCCGGCGAGCACCGGCTTGCGAACCAGAAATTTCTTCGCGCTCTTTCCGGTTTCATCGTAGTAGCCGACCAGTCCATCGTCCGGCGACTGGAAGCGATAGAATTTCTTGGTTTCGCCGCCGACCGTGAGAGTGGCAAACAAGACATCATTGCGGCTGTCGGCGGCGGGCGTTTCCTCTTCCCCGGCGTACAGAACCTCGAAGGAGTCGCCTGGTTGCACCTTGCGCTGGAAATCGACGTCGTAGGAGTAGATGCGGATCAGGTCTTCGATGATCGGGCGGGGTATCCGGTTGCGCAGGGCAGTTTCGTATATGCTTTGGTAGAGCCGCACTCCGGAAGTATCATTCTCGTCATCGTCTGCGGAGCTTTCAGCGACCTCGGTATCGATATTCTTCACGTCGACCGCGACATATTTACCCGTGTCGGCGAGGGCTACGACTGCGTCAATTCCGGAATCGCTTGCGATAATCACGCGGATCGGCTGCAGACGCTGACCGTCGAGAACCGGCGCCAACAGTATGCGGAGTTTCTGACCTTCCTTTATGCCGCCGTCGAAGCTGCGAGGCCCGAGCACCTTCGTGATAGCGCTGAGGTCGGTGCCCGTGGCACCGAGATCGCGAAGAATGCTGACAACGCTATCGCCCTTCTTTGCAACAATCAGTTTCTCGTTAACGCCATTGCCGCCTGTCGTCTGGGCGGTGGTTTTTGGCAGCAGCGTGATGTTTTCCGGAATGATGCGGGCCTCAAAGCCAGCATAGGGATCTACGTTTCCATCGCCGGCATAAGCGAGCTTGATTCCGGTGATGTTGGCCGCGACCGGCAGGTGGTTGGCCGCCTTGTCGCTCCATTCGGATGCCTCGCGCACGCGGGCGATCACTTCATCCGTCGGCGTGAGCAGCGCGATCTTGAGCTTCGGCATGATGGGCGCCATGTCGCGCATCACGAACGCTACCTCGGCCTCCGGCTCCGCCGCGGGCGCATCGGTCGGCGCGGCATTGCCGGGCCCAGATTCAGCGAGAAGCCGCTGCGGATTGAATGGCGGGATGTTGGCGGAAAGGTCGGAAACAGTCAGCGACAGATTGCCGGCGATGCGTACAAAGGGACGAACCCGCACGACTTCGTGGTTGCCGACCCGATTGATGGTCGAGACGCGGATCACCTGGCGGGCGAAAGTCGGTTCTTCAGCTGTCGGCAGGCGGTCGCTCTTGTGCGCGCCTTTTTCGGTGCCGCCACCGAGCGCGCCACGGAGGGCAACTTCGACGCGCTCAGGGAGCGCGGCAAAGTTGGCTTCGCCATCGAGAGACGTGAAAACGGCGCCGCCCATGAGAGCAGCGCCGCAAAGGGCGGTGAGAATCGTACCCGCAAACCATTGCACTGAGACGCGGCGGCGATCGACGAAGCCGCTCGAGCCGCCATCTACCGACAGCGGCGGCTCATTGCCGAGCTCGATGGCGTCGGCCTGCCGTGATCGAATTGCGCCGCGCGACCGTGTTTGGTCCAAGCTCGCCGTCCCCATGCGCCTCGGATCGAAGGTGGCTTGCCGCAACCAATTTCCCTCAAACGCCGTCGGCAGGCCGCTTGAATCAAGTGCCGGCACGATGCCGGTTGGTCTATGGCCCGTCAATGACGGCACCTAAACCCGATCAGTTGGCCTGATTGACGGTGGCCGAAGGCCCCCGTTGCGATTCCGTCCCTCGAAAGGGCCCCAAGGACGACGCAGGAATATGGCCTCAGTGCGGCGCCTTATGAATTAAGGCATTGTTTATTTGTTGGGCGACGAATTTTGCCGACGAGCACTGACGTACCGCCTCACGGGCCAAGGAAAATGGGCATTTCTGGTTGACAATGCGCAGGGGCGAAGCCTATATACACGCATCGGCGCGCCGTCCGCTTACGGCGCGATTGCGCGCCTCTGAAGCTCCTCACTGGAACAGTGAATCGGTGTCCGATAGTTCTCGGATGCACGAGCTTCGCCGGCTCTCCGGCTTACCGGAGGGTGGGGACCGCCATGGTCCCCGGGCTGTTTGAAAAGTGAATCGGAAGAAAGAGAAACGTGGACGGCGGAGTCCTTGCGGGCCGCCTTCTTGCGGGAAGCAATTCTTTGCAGGTGGCGGTTTTGGAAGAGACTTCGGCGGTACACGTTTAAGGTACATCGCTGATCGAAAGATCAGTGGGTGGACCTCGTCAAATTGACAACGTCCCAAACGTTGTCATGCGCAAACGTGACCTGCCGGGATAAAAATCTCATCCAACTTGAGAGTTTGATCCTGGCTCAGAGCGAACGCTGGCGGCAGGCCTAACACATGCAAGTCGAGCGGCCGTAGCAATACGGCAGCGGCAGACGGGAGAGTAACACGTGGGAACGCGCCCTTCGGTTCGGGATAACTCAGGGAAACTTGGGCTAATACCGGATACGCCCTTACGGGGAAAGATTTATTGCCGAAGGAACGGCCCGCGTCCGATTAGCTTGTTG
>DATDLC010000031.1:0-34375 GCA_036519515.1 Pseudolabrys sp.
AAACAGCCTGCGGATGTGACCGAACAAATTGTGCGCTTGGGCGCGTTTGCCACGTTTTACGGTGGCCTCGATAATGAGCGCTATGTCGAACGGCTTGATGCTGGCAATGGGACGGTGACCCCACGGCTTGATGAATTCCTGCCGCAGGTCGCGCTCGACCTCGCCCGCCTTGCGTTCCCTGTTCGCCTTGATGTGCTCAATGAATTTTTCCGCCACCGACGCGAAAGTGCTGTCCATCTGCCTCAGGCGCGCTTGACGCTCTTCTTCTTCCGCGGCGGCCGGGTCGATGCCTTTGTCGATCATGGAGCGCCATTCGGCGGCCTTGTCCCGGGCTTGCTCCAAGCTGAGTTGGCCGTAGCGGCCTAGCGCACGGCGAGTTGGGTGTGGGCTGCGAGGGAAGCGTGCGTAAAGCACGAAGCTGATCTGGCCCGCCTTGCCCGGTCTGCCGGGGTCGCGATCATCGCCCACGCGCACGCCAAAGCCGGGGACCTTCGTGTCCCATACATGGTAGCGGGCACCTGACCGTGCTGGAGCCAGCGCCTTGAGCGCCCTATCGGTAAGATACTTTTGGCTCGACATTTGCGCCTCCGGGGCTACGACAGAGCTACAAAGTCGGCGTAATTGGCTGTAGCCCCATGAAACGGGAAGATAGCCTCAGGACAGGGAAATGCAAGGATAATGGTGACTTTGCGTAATGCTTCGAACCGGTGTGAAATGGCATGAAGTCCTATCGTTTCTAGTGTTTAACCGGTTGGCGCTGAACATTGCGTGAAGGAAACGCCCGGAAGACTGATCGGTGAGGATTTCTGAAATGCGAGCCAACGTACTTTGCGCATTGCTGACGACCGGCGCGCTCGCAGCCGCTTTGCCCTGGGCAAGAGGCGCAGCAGTCCGACTCTGACAAGTCCGCCTTTGCACCCGAGGCGCCGCTCACCTCCGAGGAAAGCGCGTTGCTGCTCGGCAATGCCTTGGTCTTTGATCCTTCGGCATTGGCGGAGCCGCCAAAAAACCGCTGCGCCTGCCCGGAGTGTCGCGCACAGAAAAGCTCGACGGCTCGAGCACCATCGTCGTCAAGCAACCGCTGCAAACCGATTGGAACAACTCTGTCGGCGCCGATCTTGGGTCCACCCGCAGCAGAACCCCCTTTGACCGCCCGTTGCCGACGACGCGTGATGATTTCCCTTCGGGATCCGCGTGGGCCTCGGTCGGCGTTTCGAACATTGGAAGCGTGGATGCGCGGATCGACGCATCCAATGAACAGGGCAAGTTCGGCACGACGCTGAAACAATCAATTCCATTTGGCGGTCGCTTTGCGATCACCCTACAGGATACATACTCGGTCACTGATACGCGCGGTCAGCAAACGGCCGGACCGAGCGATATCCCCTTGAATGGCTTTGCCACCCGCTTCTGGGCCCCTGACGCCGCAGGTGTTCGGCAATGAAAGAGCCGTCAAATTCAACATCCTGCCAACCAGCACGACGCTCGGTGACGGCCTGGCCAGCGCCAGCAACGATCCCGTCACCCACAACACGCTCAGCGCTGAACAGAAGCTGTATGGCCCACTCCAGGTTACCACCGCGGTGACCGATTTCGGTCAGGCCGCCAGCAGCAAGAGTATTAGTGCCGGCTTCAAGCTGAATTGGTAGGCCTTCCCGGGCCGCTGAATCCCGAAAAAGTCGTGCATAAACTGCCCGGCCGGCCCGGTTCCGCTGGTCCGCCCTCCTCTGCCCCACGGCCGCCCAAGTCGCATGCGGCAATCAACCTGCAAAGGGGACCCGCGCAATTTGCGTTGCGCCTTGTAGGAGTTGACCATGAGCAGAACTGATCGGCTTGGTGCAGTTCCGGAAAAACCCGGCCCGGAGATATATGCTCCAAACCGGAAATCAGTGGAGAAATTGAGCGACGCCGACCAGGCGGCGGCGAGTTTCGAGGGTGAGATTCGCGAATTCGTCCGACGCGACGTAGCGTTCTTGCGTCGCCAACGGCCAGACACGGATACACCGCCTGAACCGGTCGCTGACAATCTGAATGGACTCATCCGGCGCGTGTCCGGCGCGTCCATGGAAGAAATCGACCGAGTCATCCTTGAGCTGCAAACCGTACGCGAGATGCTTCGTAGCGAAGGTGAACGGGTTGGCCGGGAAATTGCGGGCTATGCCAGTCTGAGTCACGCCGCGATGACTGCAATGAAGGTTATCGGTGACAGCCTCACACAGTGGAAAAATGGATCAAATTCGGGCTAGTGGCTGGCTGCTAACATCATAAGTTGAAAGAGCCATCGCCGGCCTGCCGGCGATGGCTTCTTTTTTCAGGACGTGATTTCGCTCACCACGGTTCGGGTCGCGGGCTCAATCAACAGCACTTTGTCCTTGGCCTTGAGGTAGTAGAGGCGTTCAACGCCATCGATGCTCCGCACGTTTTCGGGCAATGGACGCATGCCATTGAGCGCCTGGTCGGGCGACAATTCGCTCGCCGGTTTGAGCGCGTCGGCGCCGGCGACGGGCTGTGAGTTTTCCGCCATCACCGCATCGAATATCTGCATGCGTTGCTGATCGTTGAGCCGCAATGGCCAAGCCATGATCGGCGTGCGATCGAGAATGTCGTTCCGCTTGGAGAATTTGGCGGGAATCGTCTCGCCGAAGGAACCGATCGGCCCGGATGGCGGCGGTTCACCTGACGATATGCCGTTGGCCGACGCTGTGGCGGCCTGTGCGCCAGTCTTCGAAGCGCTCGAATCCGGAGCGCTACCCACTGTTGTAAGGCCCTGCGGACCGCCGACCGCATTCTGCGATTCCTGCTTTGCATTTGGACCGCCGAAGGTTTGCGCGTCCGGACGCGGCGCACTAGGCGTGCCGCCAAGCGACGGTTGCTTCGAGACGGGCTCCAGGAGCGCCCGGCGCGATTCCTCTGGTGTCGGTATGTCGATGATTTCTTCCGATTGCGAGGACGCCTGCTGCGTTATGCCGGGATTGATTTGCCCAGTACCGGCCTTGAATCCCGGATCCGTTGGGACGGTGGCACTTTCCTCTGCACCGGCCAGTCCATTGATGCCCGACAAAGCGAGGCCTGTGGCGAACATGGTTGCCAGCCTGAGATTGCGTGATTTTTTCATGAGAGCCTCCAGCGGCTGTGCTGGAACAACGGCCGAGAGGCGGCAGGGGTTGCATGAATTCGGCGCCAAGCGCCTTGGAGTCGTGCAAATGGGCATCGCGTCCGAGAAAACGGACCGATCAGGCTAGCGTTTTGCGTTCAGTCAGCTGGCGGCGGCGACTTTGGTCTTGGCGCCCTTGCGCGGCAGCGGGTAATCGGCGCTCTCGTAAAGCTGCCGGATTCCGTTTCCGTCGAAACGCTTCTCTTCCACTTCAAGATACGCGCCCAGCAACAATTCCGGCGGCAATTCCTCAATGGCGAAGCGGATCGCTTCGGCCGCAGTCGGAAAGCGCTTGTAGCCGATTGGCCGGCGCGACTTCCGGCTTCGGCTAGGAAATAGTTCGGACGGGGCACGGTAGTTGATCATCGACATAATCAATGGCTCCTCACCGCATAATATGCCCCTTGTGACGCCGAAAATCCAGCACCTCGGCGTGTGCATATCTGCCCTGTCAGCCCACGGTAAACGTCAACTTCGTAAAAAAAGATGGCCCGGCGCGCGGGGCGCCGGGCCAAATCCCAGCCGGTGGGACGCGCTAATCAATGACTTCGGCAACAACCTCGCTGGTTGCGGGGTCGATCAACACAACGCGGTTATTTACCACCATGTATTTGTAGGCCCTGATGGTCGGCACTTCGACGGCAACTTCTTGCGGCAACGTATAGAGCTGCACGCTTTCCGGTATCCGCGCGCCGACACGATATTCCACAGTCGGCTGTGCCGGTACGACACGCTCGCGCACAATAGTGCGGTAGATCGTTTGGCGCTGGACCGGCGTAAGTTGTAAAGGTTCGGTCCTCACCACCGTCCGCGATTCCACTGGTTCACGCGTGATCACAGTGGTCTGCGCGCCGGCCGCACTCGCGCTCGCGAGCAACGCAGCCACGATCGCGGCATGGCGAAAATGTGTCATATGTTCCTCCTCACAATTGAGTCCAGAAATGAAAACGCCGGGCCGTCCGGAGGAGTTCCTCCAGAACGAAACGGCGTTTCACACATTTTCTTCCGTCACTGTACGTGTGGCGGGTCGTCCATCAGCCTCAATTTTGCTCGCAGCGCCGCGATGCGGCGTTCGGCCTCCATACTGGTCAAGTTGGGGCGAAATGCATCCGGCTCATAGGCATCAAACGCGAGTTGGCGAAGCTGGATGGCCTGGTCGCTCGTCATCACGCCAACGGCTTTCGGCTTCTTTTGCATATCATCACAATCGTTCGCTGCCGGATCCGTTCCTGTGCACGACGACGCAATATAACCGAGTTTCGATGCCGCAGAATTTGCGTGCGCAAGGAGTCGGGCTGAGATACCTCCATTGCAGACCTTGATTCGCGGGGGGCCAAGGGATGATTCTCGAACCCTTGTTCGGATTGTCGCTTGTGTTGAAAGTTTCCCTCGATATGCAGCCGCCGTCCGCCGCCGGTTCGAGCGTGTGGATGCATATGTCTGTCCGCCAGAAGGACGCAAAGCTTCTGCCGCTGGTACGCCAGGCAACAGACTGCATCGTGCGCAAGGTTTTCGCCGATCCGCGGTACAACGCCGGACTGAGGCCGGGCGAAATCAATGACCTGATTGTGGATTCAATGTCGGCCTGCGTCGGTCCTGTGCGAGCATGATCGATGCACATGACCGCCTGTACGGCAGCGGCTCCGGAGAAGCGTTCCTGCTGGGCCCCTATCTCGACGTCCTGCCCGCAGCGGTCGTGGGACAGGTCAAGGCGCTCCAGCGCTGAGCTCAGGACGGCCGTGCCGCAAGGGCCGGGCGCAGGGCAAGGGTTATCGGCAGGGTGACGAGCACGACAGCGGCAATGACCATAAGGGCCGCCGGGACGCCGACCGCATCGCCCAATAACCCATAGATGGCCGGCGAAACGGCTCCGGCACCGATCGTCCCTGTATAGAAGATGCTGAAAGCGCGCTGACGCCTGGCTGGCTCGACCAGATCGGGCACCGAGCCGTACAGCACTGACGATGTACCGTTGAGCGCAACCCCGACAATCGGTAGCAATATCAACGCGGGTTCGAGTGGCAGCGGCAAGAGCGCGACAATGCCGATGGCGGTCACAGTTTCTGTCAGCCACACCGTCGCCACCGCACCGATGCGCGCACCGATGAATGCGCAGACGAGTTTGCCCATCGCCCCGCCGGCAAAAACCAGTGTCAGCGCCAAGCCAACAATCTGAACGCTCGCTCCCTTGGCGGTGAGCACGAACGGCAGAAAGGTGAGGAAAGCCATGCGCGTCGCGCTGTCGATCACTCCGACCGACAGAAGCAACGGAAATGCAAAAGGCTTCGCCGCGCCAGCGGTCCGTCGTGCATGATCGCCTTCTCGTGACGAGGCCTGGCCGTCACTGAATCTCGGCATCGCGACAAAGATCGCCAATGCCGCAAGCGCACCAAGAGCACCGAGGATCATCAGCGCGTGGCGCCAAGGTAATGCCATGAGCAACAGCGCCGCGGCGGCCGGGAGCGTCATCTTTCCGATGTCGCCAGCGAAATTGTACGTGCCGAGTGCCTTCAGCGAGCGCGCGCCGGCGAAGGCATGCGCGATCAGCGATGAGGCCAGCGGATGCTGCGTACTTGCGCCGAGGCCGCCGATAAACAGTGCCGCAACGAGAACCGCCACGCCGGTGCTGAGACCGGCGAATACGTAGCCGAGCCCCGCGAGCGCGGTGCCAAGCGCCAGGACCGCGGCGGCACCGAAACGTTCGGCCACAAAGCTCGCCGGAATTTGAAAACCAGCCAGCGTTCCGGAAAAGACCGTTCGCATCAGCCCGAGCGCGGCAAAGCCGAGACCAAACTCGCCCTGCCAGATCGGCAACATGACGTAGACGAGATCGGTGTACCCATCGTGCAGGGCGTGCGCGCCGCAGGCAACGCCGAGAGCGCGACGCTCGGCGGTCTTGGTCGAGACCGGATCGGGCACCGTCGAGTCGTTGGTTGTCGCGCTCATCGCCCCCAACCTAGCAGAAAGAACGCTACTCAGGTGGCAAAGCGGAAATGCATCACGTCGCCGTCCGCAACGACATAATCTTTGCCTTCCAGACGCATTTTTCCGGCGTCGCGCGCACCCGCTTCGCCACCGCAGGCGACGTAGTCGTCATAGGCGATGGTTTCAGACCTGATGAAGCCGCGCTCGAAGTCGGTGTGAATGACGCCCGCCGCCTGTGGCGCCCTGGTGCCCTGCGTAATGGTCCAGGCGCGCGCTTCCTTCGGACCGACTGTAAAATAGGTTACGAGGTGCAGAAGCGCGTAGCCAGCGCGCACGAGACGATCGAGACCCGTCTCCTTCAGACCGACAGCCTCGAGATACTCCACCCGTTCTTCCGGCGGCAGCGTCGCGATCTCCGATTCAATTTTGGCGGAGATCACGACCGCCACCGCGCCCTCGGCTTTCGCCCGCTCTTCGACCTTGCTGGAGAAGTCATTGCCGGTTGCAGCGGACGCTTCGTCCACATTGCACGCATAGAGCACCGGGGCCGAGGTCAGCAGCCCCAGCGAGTGAAACAGTTTCTCCTCCTCGGCTTTGCGTTCGACCAGGCGCGCGGGCTTTCCGTCACGCAGGAGGACGAGTGTGCGATTGATAAGATCAAGCGTTTCCTTGGCCAGCTTGGCATCTTCGCCGCTGCCCTTCGCTTTCTTCTCGAGATTGTCGATGCGCTTTTCCACGCTGTCGAGATCGGCCAGCATTAACTCGGTTTCGATCGTCTCGATGTCGGCAATAGGATCGATTTTCCCTTCTACATGCGTGATGTCGCCGTCCTCAAAACAACGCACCACATGCACAATGGCATCGCCTTCACGGATGGTGGCGAGAAACTGGTTGCCAAGGCCCTCGCCTTTGGACGCTCCGCGCACCAGCCCAGCGATATCGAGGAATGTGATACGCGTGGGAATAATCTGCGCCGACTTCCCAAGCACCGCCAGCTTGTCCAGCCGAGCGTCCGGCACCGCAATCTCGCCGACATTCGGCTCGATCGTGCAGAACGGGTAGTTGGCGGCCTGCGCCGCCGCCGTCTGTGTCAGGGCATTGAAGAGTGTCGACTTGCCCACATTCGGCAGGCCGACAATGCCGCATTTGAATCCCATGATTGTTTCTTTTTGCCAGTATTCTTATTCGGAGCCCGGCTCTTCATCGTCCGCCGCGTCGACGAAGCCTTTGGCTTCCATGGCGAGATGGACCTTATTCTGAAACGATGAATCCTTGCCCTCAACCAGAAGCGCAGCGCTGTCGGCCACCACATCGCACAAGGCCTCGACCCAGGCCCATTCGCTTTTTGCAAAGTCGCCGAGCACGTGCATCGGGACCAGTTCCTTGACGTCCGGCTTGCCGATGCCGATGCGCACGCGCTTGTACTCGTTGCCGATGTGAGCAGTGATCGAGCGTAGTCCGTTGTGGCCTGCGACGCCGCCTCCGACTTTCACCCTGACTTTCGCCGGCGGGAGGTCGACCTCGTCGTGGAACACCACGATGCTGCCCACATCGAGCTTGTAGAAATTTGCGGCCTCCCCCACCGCCCGGCCCGACTCGTTCATGTATGTGCCGGGCAAAAGCAGAAGGATACGCTCTTTCGCAATGTTGCCTTCCACCGCGACGCCCTGAAATCGCCGCCGCCACGGCGAGAGCTCATGGCGGCGTGCGATTGCCTGCACCGCCATGAACCCGATGTTATGGCGGTTGCCGGCGTGCTTGGGACCGGGATTGCCGAGGCCGACGAAAAGCAGCATGGCGTGAACGGCGCTCGTCTAGAATTTGCCGAATACGCAAACGCTGACGGTGAGGCCTGAACGAGGCCTCACTTCTTCTCGGGCTTCGCTGCCGCCGCGGCGGCAGGTGCAGCGCCGGCGGCTGGAGCAGCAGCAGGTGCAGCACCGGGTGCGGCACCGGGAGCCGCACCTTCGGCGGCGGGGGCGGCGCCGGTCGCCGCGACGGCCGCGGCGGCTGCCGCTGCTGCAGCGGCTGCTTCGGCGGCAGCCTTCATTTCTTCCGCATAGCCGGACGGCGGCACGACGGTGATGAGCGTCATGTCGGGGCGTCCGATCACGCGGATATTCGCCGGCAATGTCACGTCGGTGAGGTGCTTCGAGTGATTGATGTCGAGGCCGGCAATATCGACGTCGATCGACTCGGGAATTGCGTCTGCCGGGCACATCACTTCGACAGTATGTGTGACGATGTTGACCGCGCCACCGCGTTTCACGCCCGGCGCTTGATCGGCGTTGAGGACGTGCACAGGAATGTGCACCCGAATTGTTGCCCCTTCTGACACGCGCAGAAAGTCGACATGCATCGGCAGGTCCTTGATCGCGTCGAGCTGGAAGTCGCGCGGGATGACCCGATGCTTGGTGCCGTCCACATCGATATTGTAGAGCGTGGTCAGGAAGCGCCCGGCATAGATACGCTGGCGCAAATCATCATGATCGACCAGGACCATGATCGGGGGCTTGTTCTCTCCGTAGATCACGCCCGGCACTTTGCCGGTCCGACGTGCAGCCCGGGCGGTCCCCTTGCCGCCTTTCGGACGTGCCGTCGCTTTCATTTCGTGGACGGTCGCCATGTTGATCCCTCGTCTAAGTCAATGGAAAAGGCGGCTTTTTTTGCCGCCTGCGTACGCGGCAAGCCTCCAGGGGTGCCGGGGGCCGCGGACGGGGCGGGTTATAGCGGCGGCATCCCAAAAGGGCAAGAAAACCGAGCAGTCCGCTCTCAGCGGGTCTCTTCGGGCGAGCCCTTGGATTTCTTGCTGGCCTTTTCGCTCTTGGCCTCCAGAGCCGCGATACGCGCCTTCAGGGCCTCGTTCTCCTCTCGAGCCAGACACGCCATCTCCTTGACCGCCTCGAACTCCTCACGTTTGACCACGTCGAGATCGCGTAAAATCCGTTCAGCCTGACTGCGCAACAAAGTATCGAATTCGCGCCGCACCCCTTGCGCGACGCCCGCGGCATCGTTCATCAAGCGCGCCATCTCGTCGAAAAAGCGGTTGCTGGTCTGGGTCATATTTCGTCTCCGGCACCGGATTGCCACACAATGGCGATCCGGTCGTGCCGCCGCAAGACCCGGCGTGCTAGCACTTACTGGCGGGGCGTGCGCTCCGCAGATTCGGATCTCGCGATGCCTGTGCTTGTCATCCCCTATCCGACCTTCGATCCGGTGCTGCTACAGCTCGGACCGTTCGCCATCCGTTGGTACGCCCTCGCCTATATCTTCGGCATCCTGATCGGATGGGCTTACGCGCGGCTCCTCATTCGCTCGACTAAATTGTGGGGCCGCAAGGCGCCGATGACCGTCACCGACTTCGATGATTTTGTGCTCTGGGTGACAATCGGCATCATTCTCGGTGGCCGTATCGGTTATGTGCTGTTTTACAATCTGCCCTACTTCATCGAGCATCCGATCGAGATCGTGCAACTGTGGAATGGCGGCATGTCATTTCATGGCGGCTTCATCGGCTGCGTGTTGGCGGTTTTGTTGTTTGGGTACACGCGCGGGATTTCCGTTCTTTCCCTTGGTGACATCACCTGCGCAGTTGGACCCATCGGGTTGTTCCTCGGCCGGCTAGCCAATTTCATAAACGGGGAATTGTGGGGCCGTCCTACGGACGTGCCCTGGGCCATGATATTTCCGAGCGGCGGACCGATACCGCGACATCCGAGTCAGCTCTACGAGGCCGCGCTCGAAGGTTTGTTGCTTCTCGCTGTTCTCGCACTCCTGGTGCGCGGCGGCGCTCTCAAGCGGCCCGGCCTGATCATTGGAAGCTTCGCTGTCGGTTACGCTCTCGCACGCACATTCTGTGAGTTTTTCCGCGAACCCGACGCCCAGCTTGGTTTTTTATGGGGTGAAGCAACAATGGGCCAGTTGCTGTCGGTGCCGCTGTTTCTCGCCGGTCTCTGTTTCATCGTCTACGCGCTGAAGCACGCACCGCTTCGGAGACGCTAGTGGAGGGACACTCCGCGCTGGAGGCCGAAATCCGCCGCCGGATCACATTGGGCGGACCGATGCCGGTTGCCGAGTACATGGCGCTTTGTCTGCTCGATCCAACGCACGGCTACTACACGACTCATGACCCGTTCGGTGCGCGTGGCGATTTCATCACCGCGCCCGAGACAAGCCAGATGTTTGGTGAGCTCATCGGCATTTGGGCATCTGCCGTGTGGAAACAGATGGGCGCCCCCGAGAACGTACGGTTGATCGAGCTCGGTCCGGGTCGCGGCACGATGATGAAAGATGCGCTGCGCGCGGTGCAAATCATACCGGAGTTCCGCGCGGCGGTTGTTGTGCATCTCGTCGAGATCAGCCCCGCTCTGCGAGCGCAACAGGAAAAAACTCTGGAAGGAACGGGCGTTCCGGTCGTCTGGCACACCTCGCTTGTCGAAGTGCCGAATGGACCAGCGATCATCTTCGCGAACGAGTTCTTCGACGCTCTGCCGATCAATCAGGCGATAAAGACCGAGCGCGGCTGGCACGAACGGCGGATCCAGATCGATTCGTCCGGCCAACTGGCCTTTACGATCGCGCCCGAGCCGATACCCTTCTTCCAGCACCTGCTGCCGCCGGCATTGCGTGCGCCGCGCGCAGGCGCGGTTTTCGAATGGCGCGCCGAAACCGCAGCCATAGAGGTCGGCCGGTGCGTGGCCGACAACAAAGGCGCCGCCCTGGTGATCGACTACGGACACACCGAGACCGCGCTTTGCGAAACCTTGCAGGCTGTCGGCCAGCACGCCTATGCCGACCCCCTCGCGTCTCCCGGTGATCTCGACCTCACCGCGCACGTGGACTTCCAGTCGTTGGCGCGCGCCGTCGAGGCCATGGGGGCAACCGGCTTCGGGCCGATCGACCAATCGCAATTCTTGCGGCGGCTCGGCATCGAACGACGGGCAGCCGCGCTGAAAGCAAAGGCCGCACGGGCCGCCGACATCGACCAGGCGCTCGAACGTTTGATCGGCCGCAATCGGAATGCGATGGGCGAACTGTTCAAGGTCGCCGCTTTCGCCCATCCCTCGGTGGGCGTACCGCCCGGCTTTGAGACCTGAATTGCTGGTCGCGCGCCGTTGCGCGCACTATCTATTGGATTGCTGTACAGGTATCCGAACGACATGCTCCAGGCCGCAACACTTGCCACGCTCGAGCGCATTCGCCACGCGTTTTTCACGCGCTCCGGCGGAGTGTCGCAAGGTGTCTATACTTCGCTCAATGGCGGTGTCGGCTCCAGCGATGCGCCCGACAAGATTGCCGAGAACCGCGCGCGCATGGCGGCGGTATTGGGAGTGACCCCGGATCGCCTGCTCACGGCTTATCAAATTCACTCGCCGGACGTTGTGGTCGCGGATGAACCCTGGACAACTGATAAACGGCCCCGGGCGGACGCAATTGTCACGCGCGTTCCGCAACTGGCGATCGGCGTATCGACTGCCGACTGTGGACCGTTACTGTTCGCGGACAGCGAGGCCGGCGTGATCGGCGCCACGCACGCAGGTTGGCGCGGCGCGCTCACAGGCGTGATTGGAGCAACGATCGCCGCAATGGAACGACTGGGTGCCAACCGAAGCCGCATCAGTGGCGCACTCGGACCGACCATTCGCCAGCAAAACTATGAGGTCGGTCCGGAGTTCGTTGAGCGCTTCCTGACTGCCGATCGGGCGAATGCACGCTTCTTTGCGCCATCGCAACGCGATGGCCATGCGATGTTCGATCTCACAAGCTATATCGCAGGACGCGTTCAAGAGGCCGGCATCGCCCAGTTCGAGGATCTCGGCCTGTGCACATATGCCGAGCCAGCGCGCTTCTTCAGCTACCGGCGCACGACGCTTAGTGGCGAGCCCGACTATGGCCGGCATGTCAACGCGATCGTGCTCGCCGAATGATGTTTTGCGACTGGACTCGCCTGCGCGCTTGCCGCTAGGCTTTGGCTCGGCCGAAGAGACCAAGCACAAGGATCAGGCCGGCGGGGTTGTCGATGGAGTGGGGTTCGGTTCGCCGCACGACCGGCAGGGTCCGGCGCGTTGGGTGCCTCGGCAGTTTATTGACCGTCGTCTGCGCACTGGCGTTGGCCGGATGCAATCCCGATAACCAGGGGCTTTCTGCCGCACAACCGCGCGGCGCAACTGTTGCCTTCGATTCTCTCGACGGATTGCCACCCGGACAATTTCAGAAGATCGTCGGCAATCTCAACGAGGAGGCGCAGTCACGTCGTCTCGCGGTTATTTCGCGCGAACAACCTTCGGCCTATCGCGTGCGTGGCTATCTCGCCGTCAGGGTGACGAAGCGTCAGACCACGGTCTCATGGGTATGGGACGTGTTCGACCAGAGCGAACAACGGGTGCTGCGCATCAGCGGGGAGGAAAATGCGAAAGTCCGACAGCGCGATGCGTGGGCTGCCGCAGACGACGGGATGCTGCGTCGGATCGCCAATACCAGCATGGAGCAACTGGCCGCCTTCCTGATCGCGCCCGAGGTGGCGCCGGGGACGGCGCCTTCGGGGATCGAGCCACAGGCGGCGATGGCGGCCCCGTCCTCGCCTGAAGCGGCCGGCATAGTCCGCATATCCCGCCCTGATCCGATACAGCCGTCCGTCGCCTCCGTCGCCGCCGCCTCCCTCACCTCCATCGCCGCCGCCGTCGACGTCGTCGACGACGCCGACACCGCGTCCGCCCGCTAAAACCGATCGCGTTAAATGGCGAGGGACAACGACTTTCAGCCGTATTGCCGCGCCGTGCCTGCCTTGTTATGACCACGCCGCCTGTGGCGCGGGAGTAAGGGCGAGGAGTCAAGATGTCGGGCAAGAACGGAGCGATCAAGCTCGTCGCCGGCAATTCC
The DNA here is from genome assembly GCA_036519515.1 of Pseudolabrys sp. Taxonomy (GTDB): domain Bacteria; phylum Pseudomonadota; class Alphaproteobacteria; order Rhizobiales; family Xanthobacteraceae; genus Pseudolabrys. Next base: position 12,959 of record DATDLC010000031.1, read on the forward strand.
AATCCTGCGCTGGCACGTGGAATCTCTGACTACCTCAAGCTTCCGCTGGCCAAGGCGGTCGTGCGTCGCTTCGCCGACATGGAGATCTTTGTTGAGATTCAGGAGAACGTTCGCGGCGCGGACGTATTCGTGATTCAGTCGACCTCGTTCCCCACCAATGATCATCTCATGGAGCTATTGATCATCATCGATGCGTTGCGCCGCTCTTCCGCGCGACGCATTACCGCGGTGATCCCTTATTTCGGCTATGCCCGTCAGGACCGCAAGCCCGGCCCGCGGACTCCCATCTCGGCAAAGTTGGTCGCAAATCTGATCACCCGTGCGGGCACGGACCGTGTCATGACGCTTGACCTGCATGCGGGACAGATTCAAGGATTTTTCGATATCCCGACCGATAATCTCTACGCGTCGCCCGTGATGGTCCGCGACATTCGCGAGAGGTTCAAGCTCGACAACGTCATGGTGGTATCACCTGACGTTGGCGGCGTCGTGCGTGCGCGCGGGTTGGCGAAGCGCATCAACGCCCCACTCGCCATTATCGACAAGCGACGCGAGCGCGCTGGCGAGTCCGAGGTCATGAACGTCATCGGCGACGTCAGTGGTTACACTTGTGTTCTTGTCGATGACATTGTCGATTCCGGTGGCACTCTCGTAAACGCTGCCGACGCACTGCTTGAGAACAAGGCCAAAGCAGTTTACGCCTACATCAGCCATGGCGTTCTGTCTGGCGGCGCTGCCAGGCGCATCGCAAGTTCGCGATTGAAAGAGTTGGTGATTACCGACTCGATCCAGCCGACAAAAGAAGTTCTGGCCGCAGGTAATATTCGTATACTGGAAATCGCGTCGCTGATCGGTGAAGCCATCGGGCGCACAGCCGCCGAGGAGTCGGTCTCGAGCCTGTTTGACTGACAGCCACGCCAGAGTGCGGTACCTTCCGCAGGGTTATCCACCACAGAGTCATTTCGCCGTAGCATTCGCTGTGGAGAGTCGATTCCGCACGGTTGCCTATGACTGGCAAATCACGGCTCATGACACTTGACGATGTCTTTGGCGGGCGGAATCAGCCGGGTTATAGTCGAATCGCTTGGTGATTCGCTTTTGCCGTCAAGGCAGCCCGTAAACTCCTGCGTCAAGCTGCGGACCGAGCCCCCATCTCGGGTCTCCCGCGATGTGCGGTGGCGTGCGTTTCCTCTCGCTCAATTCAGCAAAGCGGAGACGTAATGTCCCTGACCAACTACGCGGAAGAGCCCCGTATTAATCCCCTCGACGTCGTGGAGCGCCTGGCCACAGGCAATGACTGGTCATTCGAGCGTGCCAGCGACGATGAAATCACTATTCTGGTCACCGGGCGTTGGACCGATTATCAGCTCTCCTATACTTGGATGAGCGATATCGAAGCTCTACATCTGGCGTGTGCGTTTGATTTGCGGGTGCCCGAACGACGAAGAGCCGATGTCCAGGCATTGATCTCTCTGATCAATGAACGACTTTGGGTTGGGCATTTCGACCATTGGAATTCCGAAGGCATCATGATGTTTCGCCATGCACTGGTATTGGCCGGTGGAACCGAGGCCTCCGGCAAGCAATGTGAGGCGCTGCTCGGCACCGCGCTTGAGGCTTGCGAGCGCTACTTCACTGCTTTTCAATTCGTGGTCTGGGCCGGCAAAGGTGCTCGCGAGGCGCTCGAGGCCGCCATGTTCGAGACCTCGGGCGAGGCGTAAGGCCGGTGACCGGCCATGGCCATCCGTAATGTCAAACGACTAGGCGAATTTCGCGGTACGCTCGTTCTCGTTGGCGCGGGAAAGATGGGCAGTGCCATGCTCGATGGCTGGCTCGCGCGCGGGCTGGATCCAAAGAAAATAACTGTCGTCGAGCCGCAACCAGCTAAAGCGGTGAAGACGCTGGCGCGACGGGGACTCAAGCTCAATCCGAAAGGCAAAGTGGGTGTCGCCAGCGCGATCGTGATCGCTGTAAAGCCACAAAGTGCACCAGAGGCCTTGCCGCCACTTGCCCAGTACATCGAAAAAGCGACGCTGGTCATGTCCATTATGGCCGGCCGAACAATCGGCTTCATCGAGAAGTCACTACCGGCAGGGACGGCAATCGTTCGCGCAATGCCAAACACCCCCGCGGCGATCGGTCGAGGCATCAGCGTCGCGGTGGCCAATGCAAAGATTTCGAAGCGTCAACGCAATCAAGCGTCCGAGCTCCTCGCAGCAATCGGAAAGGTCGAGTGGGTCGTCGACGAAGCCCTTATGGACGCGGTAACAGCGCTGTCTGGTTCGGGACCCGCCTATGTCTTTTTGCTGGCAGAATGCATGGCCCGCGCGGGCGTTGCCGCCGGCTTGCCGCCGGAACTCGCGACACGTCTCGCCTGTGAAACCGTCGCCGGCTCTGCAGAGCTGCTGCACCGCTCGGATCTCGATGCAGCAACGCTGCGGCAGAATGTAACATCCCCGGGCGGCACAACCGCAGCCGCCCTCGAAGTTCTAATGGGGCCTGGTGGCTTCGACCACCTATTGACGCAGGCCATCGCCGCCGCTGCCCGGCGTGCGCGGGATCTCGCGGGCTAAGGTTCCGCCCTAGCACGGTCATCATTGCAGACTTACATCTAGGGGTGTCGAACGCCCTCGGGAGGCCATCATGGCTCGCAGATCCAAGCGTCACCGTAAGGCTGCCGCGCCACCATCGCCGGCCCGTAGCTCCAGCGATCGTGACAAAGCAATCGAGGCGCTAATGGCGCTTCTTGCTGAAAGCCGTTTTGAACAAATCGGCCTTGCAGAGGTCGCCGGTCGGGCCGGGATCAAGCTTTCGCAATTGCGCACCGAGTTCGGCTCGACGCTCGCGATCCTTGCCGCGCACATAAAGGAAATCGACCGCACTGTCCTAGCGGGCGGAGACGTGGACATGGCCGAGGAGCCGGCGCGCGAACGGCTCTTCGACGTGTTGATGCGGCGGCTGGAAGCTCTCGCTCCCTACAAAGAAGCAATTCGCTCAATCATGCACTCGGCACGGCGAAGCCCGGGACTGGCCTTTGCTTTGAACGCGATGGCGGTGCGATCTCAACACTGGATGCTTGAGGCGGCCGGTATACGCGCGTCCGGTCCCCGAGGCGCGCTGCGCGCACAAGGTGCCGCGCTCATGTTCGCGCGGGTCCTGTCCGTTTGGGTTGATGAGGAGGAGCACGGCCTCGACCAGACGATGGCGGCACTCGATCGCGGACTAAATAGCGCCGAACGTTGGGCCGGCTTTCTCGACGATCTTTGCGCCTTTCCCTGCATGCTGCGCGGGCCGCGACGCCGACGTCGTCGTATGCGCGATGAGAAAGCAGAGGCTGCCTAAACGGGCACCCGAACCGTCGCCCGCAGACCTCCAAGTGGACTATCGCCTAGCGTAATATCGCCGCCGTGCGAGCGCGCTATATCGCGCGCAATCGCCAACCCGAGGCCAGTCCCTCCCTCGTCCTGATTTCGCGCATCGTCGAGCCGGAGAAACGGCTTGAACACTTCCTCGCGCAAATTCGCCGGGATGCCGGGGCCGTCGTCGTCGACCGTGACAGTAAGATATCGATGGTCGCGGTGACCGACGATAGCGATCGACGCCGCAAAGCGCGCCGCGTTTGATACGAGATTGCTAAGGCAGCGCTTGAAGGCTGCCGGGCGAACAGTGACGATCGGCGGCCCGTGAAAAACAACACTCGTCTTGTGGCCGTGACGCTCGGCGTCGACCCGTAGCTCTTCCAGGAATTCCGCCATATCGGTTGGGGCCGAAGTCTCGCCGCTGTCGCCGCGCGCGAAAGCGAGATAGGCTTCCAGCATGCGGGCCATCTCGTCGATGTCCTTTTTCATCGCGTCCACCTCCGGCGAGTCTTTGATCAACGCCAGTTCAAGCTTGAACCGCGTGAGGATGGTCCGGAGATCGTGTGACACCCCTGCCAGCATGGCCGTGCGCTGCTCCATCGCACGTTCGATGCGCGTCTTCATCTCGATAAATGCAGCGGCCGCGCGCCGCACCTCTCGCGCGCCACGCGGTCGGAAATTGGGCGCCTCCCGCCCCTTACCGAAGCTTTCTGCAGCATCGGCAAGCCGGAGAATCGGTTTGATCTGATTGCGCAGGAAAATGATCGCAACAATCAGCAGCACCGTCGAGGTGCCCACCATCCACAGCAGGAAGATTTCGGAGTTTGAGACGTAGGCGGCGCTTCGACGCGCAAACACGCGCATGACTGTGTTGTCGAGCTGGACCCGGATTTCAAGCAGCGCCGACTTGCCGACGGTATCGATCCAATAAGGCCGACCGATTTGCTTTCGGAGCTCGTCCGAAAGTGCCTGATCCAGCAACGAAAAAAACGGCTTGGGACCGGGCGGCGGCATATCTGCCGATGGCAGAAAATCAACCACCAGGCCGAGGCGTTCCTGCGCGATACGCCGGATTTGCGTCTGATCGGCATCCTGCGGATAGCCACGATAGATGTCGATCAGCGCAGCGATATCCTGCACGACACTGGCAGACAGCCGCTGGGTGACCACGTTCCAGTGCCGCTCCATAAACACAAAAGCGATCACAGACTGCAGGATCACCATAGGTGCAATGATGATCAGCAGCGCTCGCGCATAGAGCCCCTTTGGCATGCCGCTGTTGATCCAACGGCTGACCCGGCGCCAACCATCGGCAACCTGGCTGAGTGCACTGTGAATTTTCCGTACAGGCGGGATCGAATCGTACCACTCCCAGGCTTCGCGAAGACGCGTAAGCGCGGTACGAACACCGTTCGTGATGTCCAAGCTTGTCATGAGGTGATCACCAGCCGGTAGCCGATACCACGCACCGTCTGAACAAAAAGCGGATTTGCCGGATTGTGCTCGATCTTGCGTCGCAGGCGATTGACCTGCACATCCACCGCGCGTTCGCTTATTGACCCGCCATTTCCGGCAAGCGACAAGCGCGGTACGGTTTCGCCGGGAGCGTGCGCAAGAATCCGCAGCATTTCACGCTCGCGGTCGGTCAGCCGGATGGTCTCCTCGCCTTTCCTCAGTTCGCCACGCACGAGATGATACACGAACGGACCGAAACGAACCGATTCGACCGGTGGCGAGGTCGCGGGTTGCGCACGCTTGAGGATGTTGGCGATGCGCAGCGACAGTTCGCGCGGCTCGAAAGGCTTCGAAAGATAGTCATCAGCACCGATCTCCAGACCCTTGATGCGGCTTTCGGTTGCGTCGCGTGCTGTCAACATCAGAATTGGAACGGTTGAGTCACCGCGAATTGCCTTGGCAAGATCGAACCCGGATTCCCCCGGCATCATCACATCGAGGATAAGCAGATCGAAGCTCAGGCCTTTCAGCTTCGCGCGAGCATCCAAGGCGGTTTCCGCTGTTGTTACCCGGTAGCCTTCGCCGGCCAGAAACCGCGAAAGCAAGTCACGTATTCGCCGGTCATCATCGACCACCAGCAGATGCGGCGCATCGTCGGGAAGTGCAGCGGGTAGCGTTATCGCCAAGGCTTCTCCCCTTCCTCTCCTCAATCCCGAGCTTTCGACGCGCGATCGGCCCGCGCAATCAAGCGGAGCACGCCATCACGGTTGTCGACATCGATCATCGAGGTAAGAAACCGGCGAGCAGCCTCGTGCGCGTTGGGACCGAGCTCGCCAAATGCGCGGCTTATTCTCTGCGTTTGCAGAGTTGCGAGCTTGAGAGCCAGAGTCTCGCCTTTCGCCGTCGCATAAAGCAGACGCTGTCGGCGGTCTTCCGCGCCCTCTTTCTGCGAAACGTATCCTTGGTCGATCAACTGCTTGAGCACGCGACCGAGCGATTGTTTTGTGATGTTGAGGATCTCAAGCAGGTCGGCAACTTTTATGCCCGGGTTGCGGTTGACGAAATGGAGCACCCGATGGTGCGCGCGACCGAAGCCCAACTTGAGGAGCACCTCATCCGGATCGCCGACGAAATCGCGGTAGGCAAAAAACAAAAGTTCGATGATGTCCCAGATGGGTTCAGCTGATCCGCCCATGACGCCAACGCGCTGAGCCAGGCTACTCTCGGCAGTTACGGTCTTGGCGCTCAAATTTACGTCAGCCATGTTGACATATTTTGGATTTATGTGACAAAAACAGTGCTGCACACGAAAGGATCGTACCGGAATTGCCCATTTTTTGTCCGCGGTGTGCTGGAGGGACCCGATAGGTCCGTTTCGGCCCTATTCATACCGGGTATTGCCCTTGGACGTAAAGTGTTGGCATCGGCGCGAAAAATGCGCCATCACGGCCGGCATGGTGAGGAGGTACTATGGCTGCTCAATCCTATGACCGCCTGGAAGGCGTCATCTGGTACGACGGAAAGCTCGTTCCGTGGAACGAGGCCAACCTCCATGTGCTGAGCCACGGCCTGCACTATGCGAGTTGCGTGTTCGAGGGTGAGCGCGCCTACGCCAGCAAGATATTCAAGAGCACCGAGCACTCCGAACGCCTGAAGCGCTCGGCCAACATCCTCGACTTCGAAATTCCCTATTCTGTCACCGAAATCGATGCGGCCAAACAGCTTGTCGTCGACAAGAACGGCAAGAAGGAAGCGTACGTCCGCCCGGTCGCCTGGCGCGGATCCGAAATGATGGGGGTTTCAGCGCAAAACAATACCATCCATCTCGCCATCGCGAGCTGGGAGTGGCCAAGCTACTTCGACCCTGAACAACGGCTCAAGGGAATCAGACTCGATCTCGCTGAATATCGCAGACCCGATCCAAAAACCGCGCCATGCCGTGCCAAGGCCGCAGGCCTCTATATGATCTGCACGATCTCCAAACACAGGGCCGAGCGCAAAGGCTACGCCGATGCCATGATGCTCGACTGGGAAGGTCGCGTGGCAGAATGCACCGGCGCCAATATTTTTTTCGTCAGGGACGGCAAGATTCACACGCCCATCGCCGATTGCTTCCTCGACGGCATCACCCGACAAACCGTCATCGGCCTTGCGCGCAAGCGCGGTCTTGAAGTGATCGAACGCCGGATCATGCCCGACGAACTGACGCAGTTTTCCGAATGCTTCATCACCGGTTCTGCAGCGGAAGTGACCGCCGTGGCGGAGATCGCCCACTGGAATTTCAATCCCGGCGGCATCACGAAGACGCTGATGGATGACTACACAGCGGAAGTGAAGCCGAAAGCCGCGGCCGCCTGAATTCTATATACTCAGGGCAATCGCGCGTGGCTCCTGGGGGCGGACCAGCGTGACGTAACGAACGCCATTAGCTGACACGAAGCGGTCCATCCGTTCGTCGAGCACGCGGTGCCGGCTTTGCGAGGCATGTCGAAGTAGCAGTGCGCCGATCTTGTCGAAAGTAATAAATCCGGTGTGGAAATAGTCGAGGTCCGGCCGCCGGCTGACAAACCCGACGATATCGCCGCGCTCCAGTTTGCTGCTTGCAAGAAAAGCGGCCGTGGGAATAACACTCATCGCGAACTGCCGCTTGCCGAGCCCTGGCTGGGAATCGACGGTCTTTTTTATGTCGACCGCGCCGTCCAAGCGGACCCAGCGGCAAGTGTTGTTCTCGACATTGCGCTGGCACCATTCGAAGAAATAATGATTGCGTTCGCGCCAAGCGACGGTGCCGTTATGATAACGAACATTCCGCAGGACTGCATCGAACTGGCTGCGATCGCTTGCAATTGCGGCAGCAAGCACGGTCTCGCAAAACGTGACGCAATCAAATGCGTCTTCACGTACAACGAACTTTTCCGGCCGCGACGGCCCGCCGATCAGTGTGTAGCCCACGTAAGGGGTGCCACGCAGGGCGCCGGAGATAAAATCGATTCGCTGCGAGACCTTGCCCTTCCCACGGGCTTCTTCGATGAGGAGACCGATGCGGTTTTCCGCAGCGCCAGCGGGATATGCCCCGCCCATCACGGCGCTGGCGAGCAAGCATATCGCGGAGCGGCGGTTTACGCCCGGATCGGATGCCATTATCCCACCGCGGTCAATCCTTCACCACCACCAGCCGATCCACACCGGATTCTGCGCCCCAGACCTCGCCCGGCCGACCCAGCAACTGCCGCACCGACGCGCCGCGCTTGTCGCTCGGGAAACTCTCGAATGTTTCCGTAGCCGGATCGAAACGGTGAATGGCATTGGCGATAAAATCGGTGACCCACACTTTGTCGTTGTTGTCGACATACACCGCGTAGCAGCCGCCCTTGCTCTTTGGCAGATTCCAGACCTTCCAGGTCTTGTTCATCGGATCGTAGCGGCCGATCTCGCCGCTGTTCCAGAAGCTCACCCACAGAAGGCCTTTGGAGTCGGACCAGATGCGGCGCGGACCAACGCCAGGCTTCGGCGGGGGCACCATCAGCGCGTCACCACTCACTGTGTCGATTTTTGCGATGTAGTCGCCCGCAAGTGAGGCGTACCAGACCTCACCGTTCGGCGTAGTTGTAATACCATAGGGGCCGAATCCTTTGGGCGCTTTCCACGCCTCGACCTTGCCGGTAGCCGGATCGACTCGACCGTAGACACCGTTCTGGCCGGTGAACCAGAGTATGCCTTTTCGATCGAACGTCGCGGTATTGAGATTGGCGCTGGGAAATTCCTTGGGCAACGGAAATAGCTTCACCGCCTTGGTCGTAGGATCAAAACGTGCAATCGCGTTTTGTCCGCCTTCGGTGATCCACGCCGCGCGGTCCGGCCCAACAATCACGCCGTGCGGCGCTGCCCCCGACCCGAGTGACACCTGTGCGCTTTTGCCAGTCTTCGGATCGAGAATCCCGAGTGCGCCTTGATGTTGAGCCGTATACCAGACATTTCCATCGGGAGCGGGTGCAACGTCGTGCGGATGAGCGCCATTCGGTACATCAAAGTACTTGACTTGAGCAGCTGGCGCGGACCGAATACCCAGCGCGACGACCGCGATTACCACAACGACAACCGGAACCATATTGCCCTCCCGCAGTCAGCCACGCGGATTCATTCCGCCGCTCCACGTCCTCGCGGAGGCGCAGCCCATCGCGCAACAGCTTCATCGTCGGCGGCCCTGGCATCCACCCACATCTTGCCGCTCGTCGTTTCGACCTGTTTCCAGAACGGCGCACGGGTTTTCAAATAATCCATGAGGAACTCAGCGGCCGCGAACGCCGCTTCACGATGGGACGACGCGGTCACCACGAGAACGATGTCTTCGCCTGGCACAATACGTCCGTGTCGATGAACGACGGTAACACCCAACAGCGGCCAACGGTCGGCAGCCTCCGCCACGTGGCGCTCGATCTCGGCCTGCGCCATGCCGGGGTAGTATTCGAGCGTAAGCGAGGATATTGGCTCGTCGCGCTCGGCGCCTCTGCAGATGCCGGCAAACGTGACCACCGCGCCAACGTCGGTCCGGCCGCGCGTAAGCTTTGCCGCTTCCGCGGCGGCATCGAACGGCTCGCGTTGCAACCGCACGGTCGCTTTCATGCGCTTAATGTAGCGCGCCCGCGCAAGCGAGGCTATCCGCCCGTCATAGGCGGAAAAAAAGCGATTTCACCGGCACCTTTGATCGCTGCATCCGACCGAACATGCCGGTGATCAATGGCGGCCCGGATTACACCCGGATTTTCGAAGGCGTGCGCGTATTCTTCACCGCGCGACGCAAGCCACACCATCAGCTCACCCACCGTTCGCACGCCTGACGGCGTTTCGATCACTTCCTCAGGTTTGCCGATGCGTTCACGCACCCACGCGAAGTAGCGCAACTTCATGCTCATTCGTCGACCATGTACTGCAGGCCCGCGCGCATGTAATCCCAGCCGGTATAAAGGGTGAGAATTGCCGACAGCCACAACAACAGGATGCCTATCTCGGTGACGACCGGAGCGTTGATTTTGATGATCGCCGACAAAACGCGATCACCAGCCTCGCCCGCGATCAGAAACCCGACCGCAACCATTTGCCCGGTGGTCTTCCATTTGGCCAGTCGAGTCACGGGGACGCCGACGCGCAGCTCGGCGAGATACTCTCGCAAGCCCGACACGAGTATCTCGCGGCAAAGAATAACCACCGCAGCGAGCAGACTCCATCCGCGAATTGTTTCCTCTGCCGCGAGCATCAATAGGCAAGATGCGACAAGTAACTTGTCAGCGATGGGATCAAGCATCCGACCGAGTGAGGACTGCTGGCCCCAGGTACGGGCGAGATATCCGTCGAGAATGTCGGTAACACCGGCGGAAATGAAGACCGTCAGCGCGACCCATCGCAGCCACAATGGCCCATCAAATATGCTCTGCCAGAACATCATTGCCACCACCACCGGAACTGCGGCGATGCGTCCATAGGTAAGCAGATTCGGCAGCGCGAGCGGCCGCGCCGGCAGCGGCCGGGAACTGATTGCATTCATGTCGGAAAGGAACACCCGCGCCGCGGTCAGGTCAACGGGGCGGCAATCAAATCCCCGCTGATTATGCATGGTTTCAAGAATTATTGAATTGGTGGCTTGGGCAGGCGGCTTTTCCCTGGCTCCATCACGAAAGTCTGATCCAATGAATACCACTCGCCCTTCTCGTCACCGTCCGGCGCCGCGCCATTGTGACGCACGTAGTTGCCGACCAGTGCGCGAGTAACACCGAACTGCACATCGGTCTCCAGCTTGTCGTCGTCATTGACGTAGACCTGCGAAATAAGCGTCTTGAAGCCTTCTTTGAAAATCAGGAAGTGCAAGTGAGCGGGCCGATAGTTGTGACGCCCGGTGGCGCGGACCAAATCGCCTACTGGCCCATCGACCGGAATCGGATAGCCGGCCGGCTTCACACTGCGAAAACTGAAAAGCCCTTCACCGTCTGTCACGAATTTGCCACGCAAATTCATCGGCGCCTGCCTCGGATCCTGCTGCTCATAGAATCCTTCCGGCGACGAGTGCCAAACATCAACCTCCGCACCCGAGATCGGTTTGCCGTTCTGGTCCTTGACCAAGCAATTAACGAAGAGCGCAGGCCCGGGTGTTGGCGAGCGCACAATGGATCCGCCACTTTCGGTGCGCGGCGAATTCATGCGCCAGAAAGGCCCAAGCAAGTTGGCGGCGGTTTCCGTCTGTCCGTTGTTGCCGTTGTTGAGAAGACAGATCAACGTGGAGAAGCCCAGAGAGCCGGACATAAGCACGACTTCGTTATGCTTCTCGTCGGTTTTCTGTCCGAGGCGCACGATATACTGAACCGCCTTTTCGAACTCCTCCTCCGTGAGGTGAACGTCCCGCGCAAACGCGTGCAGGTGTTCAACCAGAGAGATGAGAATTTTCCGCAACCGAGGAGGTTGCGTGTTCTTGAAGGCTTCCGTCACCGCCCTAGTGACGTCTTCCTGACGCTGAATAATCATTCGTGCTTCCCGTTCATTGCGCGACCGACTCGTGGAAGAACTCATATATCTTTCGGGCAGTCTCCGCATTAATTCCGGGGACCTGGGCGAGATCAGGCAAGCTGGCCCGCTCAATGGCTTTCACAGTGCCAAAATGCCGGAGCAAGGCGCGTTTACGCGTGGGTCCAATCCCCGGAATTTCCTGAAGTCCGGCCTCACGAATGTCCTTTTTGCGCCGCGCGCGATGAGAACCGATAGCGAAACGATGGGCTTCGTCCCGCAACCGCTCGATGAAGTAAAGCAGAGGGTCGCGCGGGGGCAACTTGAAAGGATCACGACCCGCCACGAAAAAGCTTTCCCGACCAGCATCGCGGTCGGGACCTTTGGCTATCGCGACCAGTGGGACATCGGTAATGCCCAGCGAGGCCAAGGTCTCTTGCGCGGCCCTGAACTGGCCTTGCCCGCCGTCGATCAGCACCAGATCGGGCCAATGCGGGTCTTCGTCGTCCTTGAATGCTGTAGCGTCAAGAGCGCCCGCCGTCGCGCGCGGATTTTCATCGAGCAAGCGCTTGAACCGGCGCTGCAATACTTCCCGCATCATGCCATAGTCGTCACCGGGCGTGATATCCGCAGACCGAATGTTGAACTTCCGATATTGATTTTTTCGGAAGCCCTCAGGACCGGCAACGATCATTGCTCCGACTGCATTGCTGCCGCTGATGTGGCTGTTGTCGTAGACTTCGATACGGCGTGGTTTGCGCGGCAACGAGAAGGCCTCCGTCATCGCCCCAAGCAGTTTCTGTTGCGAGGATGTGTCGGCAAGTTTGCGTGCTAGCGCTTCGCGCGCATTGGCCAGCGCATGTTGCACCAACTCCTTGCGCTCGCCCCGATTCGGCTTGCTGACTTCCACTTTGCGCTCACTTCTGGCGCTCAGTGCTTCCGTGAGCAAGGTGCGCTCGGCGAATTCGTGCGAAACGAGAATGAGCCGCGGCGGTGGCTTGTCATCATAGAACTGTGCAAGAAAAGCGCCAAGAACTTCGTCGGGCGCAATCGTACGGTCGGCTTTCGGAAAATATGCGCGATTGCCCCAGTTCTGACCGGTGCGGAAAAAAAAGACCTCCACGCACGAGTACCCACCGGCCTGATGCACCGCGAAAACGTCGGCTTCTTCAAGGCTGCGAGGATTGATTCCTTGATGTGACTGGATTGCCGACAATGCCGACAACCGGTCGCGATAAATCGCAGCACGCTCGAAATCGAGGGCGGTAGACGCCTTGTCCATCTCGTCAGCCAATTGCTTTTGCACGGACTGACTGCGGCCGGACAGGAACTCGTTGGCTTCTTTTACCAGTTCTGTATAGCCGGCGAAGTGGATCTCGCGCGTGCAGGGGGCCGAACAACGCTTGATCTGATAGAGCAGACACGGGCGCGTACGCGCCTGGAAATATGAGTCCGAACAGGATCGAAGCAAAAACGCGCGCTCCAAGGCATTAATCGTGCGGTTGACTGCGCCGGCCGAAGCAAATGGCCCATAGTAGCGGCCGCGCCTCGTGCGCGCGCCACGATGCTTCAGAATTTGCGGCGCCCAATGGTCCGAAGTGATCAGGATGTACGGAAACGATTTGTCGTCCCGTAGCAGTACATTGAACCGCGGTCGCAGGCGTTTGATCAAATTCGCCTCAAGCAACAGCGCTTCGGTCTCTGTCTTGGTGGTCACGAACTCGAGTGTGGTCGCCGCCGCGATCATGCGGGTGATGCGGCTGTCGTGCCCCGTTGGCCGCGCGTAGGCCGTCACCCGTTTCTTGATGTTCTTGGCCTTGCCAACATAAAGTACGTCACCCTGAGCATCGATCATCCGGTATACACCTGGCGCGGATGGCGCCACCTTGGCGAAGCGCAAGATCGCGGCACGGCCTGCCGCTAGCGTGCCGGTCGGCGCGCTTTCAAACTCAATTTCCGGCAACGAGGATTCTTCATCCTCCTCACGCAATTCGCTCGCCGGATCGATGTCCTTGTTGATGCCATTCATGGAAACAAGATAGTGGGCGGATCGGGTTTGCGCACTCTCAAATCCGAAAAACGCGCCTCATACGTATTCATGTGCCGCCGCAATATTCCACGACTTCACTGTCGGCAGTTGGCCAGGACAAATACCGTCCCCCGTCGGGGCAACACAACGCGGCACGCGCAAGTGCGACCGCGATCATCGCACCGATACGTCGGCCCGCACCCGTGACAAGCGCGGTACGCGCCTTGCTCTTTGTGACGTCCTCAGCCATGCCGAACGTCCGTACTGCGCGGCCCGCTGCTACGGGCTCGCACACGCACATAGTAAATGAGAGCTGAGCGGGCATGGTAAACAAAAGCGGGCGAAATTTCGTAAAAATAAGAATTCTTTAGTGATGCCATCCGCCGATGCTTAGCGATTCATAACCGTTTAACTTAAAAGGCCCGATAAATTCCTCCACGAAATATCGAATTTGCGCCGACGTGCAGACGTGTTCGCTCAATATTTTGCGAATCTATCGCAACGCGAGCGGATTTGAGTGGAGGGTAATATAAAGACGAAGTTCCTGGCGACCGTTGTCGCCGCCGCAACCGCCGCAGGTACGGCCGCTGCCGCCCTTACTATTACCCGCTCCCGACCATCTATAACTGGACCGGTTTCTATGCTGGCCTCAACCTCGGCTACGAATGGGGCAAGGTCACCAACTTCAGCGGTGATCCAAGTGGCTTCGCCGGTGGCGGCCAACTCGGATACAACTGGCAAGTCGGACAATTCGTATTCGGCGCCGAGACTGACATCCAGGCAAGTGCCGCCGACGACACCTTCGCGCCGTGGAAATTCTCCAATCCGTGGTTTGGGACGCTGCGCGGTCGCGCGGGTTACGCGATCAACAATGTGTTGTTATTCGCCAGCGCCGGTCTCGCCTACGGCAACCTCACGGCAAATCTCGCCGGTTTCGAGGAAAGCAAAACGCTTGTGGGTTGGGCGGGCGGCCTTGGTATGGAAGTCGGCTTCACCCCTAACTGGACCGCGAAGGTCGAGTATCTGTACATGGATCTCGGAAGCCGTTTCTGTTCGGTCACCGGTGTCGACAACGGATTACAGTCAAGCTATCTGCGTCTCGGCGTGAACTATCACTTCTGAGTCCACGCACGCGTTCCGCAAAAACCCCGGATGTTAGCGTCCGGGGTTTTTCTTTATGGAGAAGGCGATTGGCATCGACACGTGCAAAACGTGCAGCGGCAATTATCGCTTAAATATTATTTCATCATCCGCAGTCATGTCATCAGGACCAACAAGAAGACCGGAATTCTTAAAGATTCACACCCCGGAATAATCCGGACGGCGCGCAGAATTCTTCATGCTTCTCGCGAAAGCAGATAGTCCGCGCGAGGACACAACAGAACTCCCGATATGCGCAAACTCTGGCGCGCTTCGATCAGCCGGTCACGACCAGATTTACAGCCTTCGGACCCTTGCCCTTTTTGTCCGGCTCGACGTCAAAACTGATCCGCTGTCCTTCGTTCAGACCCTTCAGTCCAGCCTGCTCCACTGCGGTGATATGAACGAACACGTCGCGTCCGCCGTCGTCCGGCTTGATGAAGCCGTAGCCCCGTTCGCCATTAAAGAACTTCACAACACCCGTTTGCGCCATCGGGAATCTCCCCAACTGCTTCGCCGCCGGCCCACGCACGACGGCTCGGCTGGACATTCACAGTCGGGGAAAGCGTCAGCCAAAGGCCTCAGTCACTCCGCCGGCCCCCACAGGAGGCGGAACGTCACTGCCAGTGGGGAACTACACACCAACTGAGGGCCTGTGGAAAGAGGCCACTAATCAGAGTGAGGCAGAGGGCTTTTCACCGCCAAGCCGGTCGAGCCGGAAACTGCCCTTACCGTCGCGGCCAAGGATCCCAGCCAAGGCCGGCAGGAGCACAGAAAGCTCGTTTTCCAGCGTCCACGAGGGATTGACCACGATCATTCCAGCACCATTGAGCCGGGTCGGATCACCAAGGGGCCCTGCGAGAATCTCAGCGCGGAGGACCTTGGGCAAGGCCAAGCGGCGTAGCCGCTTGGTGAGCGCGTCAGCCTCGCGTCGCCCTTTGATGGGGTACCAGAGGACATAGATGCCGGTTGCCCACTTTCGGTGGGCAGCCGCCAGGCCGCTGGACAGTCGTAGGAAATCGTCTTCGGCTTCGAAGGGCGGGTCGACCAGCACCACGCCGCGTCGCTCCTTCGGCGGCACGTAGGCGTTCAACGCAGTCCAGCCGTCTACCGATAGCGTCTTGATGCGGGTGTCGCCGTGCAAGTTGCGGCTCAGTGCCGCGGCCGCTTTTGGTTCAAGCTCGCAAGCAATCAAACGGTCCTGCGGGCGCAACCAAGCGCGTGCGAGCGCCGGCGAACCCGGATACGTACGGAGCCGGTCGCGTTCGTTCACAGCCCGCACGACGTCGAGATAAGGCAAAAGCAAAGTCGCAACCGTCTGCGGAATTCGCGCACCCATGAGCTTGCCGATGCCGCTCTGCCATTCGCCTGAACGCATCGATTTTTCATTTGCGAGGTCATAGAGACCAGCTCCGGCATGGGTGTCGATTACGCGAAACGCAGCCGGCTTGCCGCGCAAGTAGTGCAAGATTCGACAGAATACGACGTGCTTGAATACATCGGCAAAATTGCCGGCGTGAAATTCGTGCTGATAATTCATAGCAAGTCTTGCCAGCTTCGAGCGACGTCCCGCGGATCGACCGGCCCGCCGAGTTTATGCCACACCATCGGTTTCACGCCGACACGCGACCATATTGTTGCGCGCATCAACCGCGCACTGCCGGCATTCTGGCTCTGTCGAGACGGCAGGCATGTCGACGGTTCTCGGTGCAATCGCGAAACGATAAATCCTTGCCGAGACATATGCGTACTTCGGTAAGCCATTTCCTGTCACAGAAAACTGAAATCGCGCGGGGTGACAAGCCGGGGTTGGCTTTGAGGAATGCTGCAGCCACTTCTCCCGGCGCGACGGCAATTGGTCTTTCGAGTTCGGCATATTCGGGCGGAATCTTCACAGCCGCTCGGGCATTGCGGACACTTTCAAAATATGCGCGAGGGGAGAGGCCCGAGCAGGTTCCGTGCTGGTCCCATTCATGGAAGATGAGTCTCGGACTCGGCATCAGGTCGAGCACGCTGCCGACGATAGTGCGATCGAGTCGCGGCGCGGGCACCTGACAGTACGACGGGAAACCGCGCTCATATTGGGGCCAAAGCCCGTGCACCACGAACGAAAAAGGTCGACCGTCGCATTGCCGCTCCCGCGAGCGATTGGGCGTCCGATCCTGCCTCGCCTCGCAATAGGACGGCGACCAGGACAGCGCCAAGATGTAATAGTCGAATTGGCCCGGCTCACCTTGTCGACGCTCTTGGGCGCAAGCGACGATTGCGAAAATCAACGTGAAGCTGAAAGCGGCCGCTGCCAGGTGAGCCAGTCGATAAAGGCTATGACCATTCATCAACGTACCCGCACCAGACGAGAACAAATCGGAAATTGACTTGGCTCAACGGTTCCGCGGATAGGATACCGTCGAACTAGAACGATTCAAGAACAAAATGGGATGAAACGTGATCGTCAGTGCGTAGCTTGCCTAAGGGCGCGCCATCTTGCATGCCGGGTTATAAGCCCAGTTGCGGTCGAGCCCCACAACGCACCACTCGACACCCCAGAACATCCCGATCATCCCGGTGTCCTCTCCGATCGAATAATTCACCGTGTGATTGCGCCCATCGCTCACAGCCGCGACGGCCGTGCAGAAACGGCGCGGGATCGTTTCAGGAGCCCATGGGCGGTATGCGATTTCCCGGACCCGGTCGAACCCAAGGATCTGCAGGTCTGAATTCCAGAATCGGCCCTCCTTCTGGGAAAAGCGGGAAGCAATCCAACCCAAGGCGGCTTCACAGGGCGGCAACACCCCATCGTAACGCGGCCCGATCAGGTAGATGCTTTTCTCCAGCCAGCCAGCCGCAGCAGCCGGGCTGACCGCGCTTAGCGCGACGAAGCCGGCAGCGAAAATCCCCCGTAGAAAACTTGATGCAGTCATCATGAAGAGCTCTCCCCCGAGCTATGCCCGATCCTAGCATAGCTTTTGCCCGTCTGACCCCTCCTACCATAACTTTTGGCCGACTGTTGCGGGGGCGCCCTATCTTACCGTTTGTGTCGTCTGGCCTCGCCAGTCGCCGATCACAGCCTGAACCAGCGCAAGTGCCGCAACTGCGGCAGTGTCCGCGCGTAGGATGCGAGGGCCGAGGGCTATCCCGACCACTTTTGGCCGTTTGAGCAGTGCCGCCCGCTCCTCGTCGGCAAAACCCCCTTCCGGGCCGATCAATACTGCCAGCGGCGGGTGCAGGTCGAGCGGCACGACTTCCAACGCTTTGATCGGGTCCGCGACGTCAGCGGCCTCGTCACAGAACAACAGAATGCGATCGGGGTCATTGACGAGTAGGCGATCGAGCGGCAAAGGATCGGCGACCCGGGGCACCGCAAGGATGCCGCATTGCTCGGCAGCCTCAATCACATTGGCCCGCATTCGATCGAGGTTGATGCGCGTGACCTGCGTGTGTCGGGTGATCATTGGCTGCAGTAGTGAAGCACCCATCTCAACTGCCTTCTGCACCATGTAGTCGAGCCGCGCATGCTTCAGCGGTGCAAACAGAAAATGCAGGTCGCCCGGCAGAGCTTGCGCGCGAAGCTGCTTGCCTATCGTCACAGACAAGCTTCGTTTCTGCGCCGATGACAGGCTCGCCTGCCATTCGCCGTCGCGGCCATTGAACAACAACACCGCGTCACCTGGTCTGAGCCGTAACACGTTTCGGAGATAGTTCGTCTGGCCCCGGTCGAGACCAATCTCACCCCCTGCCGCCAAAGGCGCGTCGACAAAAAGACGGGGGGTGTGGAAGTCGTAGCGCGGCATGGTTCAACCGTGGCGAAAGATAGGTCTGTGTTTGCGCGCTCCCGCGAGACCCTGCGAGGCCCACCTCCCCCCGTCCTTCTTGCCGCCTTCCCGACGCATTCCCGTTGTTATAAGCCCCTTCAGGGATCGTTCAGCTGGTATAGTCTAGCGCAGGGAGGAGAGGTCCGTTCATGCGGTTGTGCAGAGCAATGCTGGCCCTGTGCATACTTCCACTGTGCGTCAGTGGAGCGAATGCACAAGCGCCCTGGCCGGCCTCCCCCCAGCAGGCGCCGGCCGCCCCCCAACAACAAGGACCAATTTCCTCGCCGCAGCAGACACCGCCGTGCGTGCAAGAATTTTTCAAGCTGCGCGACGAAGCCGAAAAGCGAGCGGCCGCTATCAAAGCCGCTAATGACCGTAAGGCCTCACCGAAGGAAGCGTGCCAACTCTTTAGTGCGCTCGCGACCTCGCAGTCCAAGATGCTCAAGTTCGCCAACGAAAACAGCTCATGGTGCGGTATTCCTCCGCAAGTCATCGAGCAGATCAAGCAAGGCACTGCCAAGGTCGTCGAGATCCGCACCAAGGTCTGTCAGGTGGCCGCAGCGCCACCACGTCCGCAGGGACCGAGCCTGAGCGATGCGCTCACCGCTCCCGTTCCGGATTCCAACAACATCAAAACCGGACGCGGCACGTTTGACACTCTGACCGGCAGCCCACTCGGAAACAAATGAGCGAAAGCTCCGGACGCGTCGCCGATGCGACCGGAAATTGGGTCGACGGCCTCGCCCCGCCTTTCAGCCGTCCATATCTGCGACTTGCCCGCCTCGACCGGCCGATTGGTTCATGGTTGCTGTTGATGCCGTGCTGGTGGTCGCTCGGCCTTGCCGGCATGCACGAGGAACATATCCCAAGTGTGTGGCACATCGTCCTGTTCTTCATCGGAGCCTTTGCAATGCGCGGCGCCGGCTGCACCTGGAACGATCTGGTCGACCGCGACCTCGACGGGCTAGTCGAACGCACACGGTCGCGGCCAATTCCTTCGAAGCAGGTCACGGTCGCGCAGGCGACTTTGTTCATGCTGGCACAGGCCCTGGTGGGGCTGACGGTTCTGATCCAGTTCAATCATTTCACGATTTTGATGGGGCTCGCCTCGCTCATCGTGGTCGCGATCTATCCTTTCATGAAACGGATCACCTATTGGCCGCAGATTTTCCTAGGGCTCGCTTTCTCGTGGGGCGCGCTTATGGGCTGGCCGGCTGAGTTCGCTCGTCTCGATTGGCCCGCTCTCGTGCTGTATGCCGGATCGATCTGCTGGGTAATCGGCTACGATACCATTTATGCGCACCAGGATCGCGAGGACGACCTTCTGATCGGAATCAAATCGACCGCGCTGTTGTTCGGCGAGCGTACGCCTTCGATGCTTGCCGTCTTTTACGCCTGCGCGGTCGTGCTGATTGCCGCGGCCGGCTTCATGGCCGGCGGCGGAATCGTTTTCGCACTCGGGGTGATCGCTTTTGCCGGACACCTTGCCTGGCAAGTGATGGGGCTCGACATCGACGATCCGGCGCACTGTCTGAGGCAATTCAAATCCAATCGCGATGCCGGCCTGATTTTGTTCGGAGCAATGCTGATCGACGCGACGATTTAGCGAACAAGTGTTGGCGCTGAAGCAGGAGCAATCGCGCCCGTAATGTCGTTGCCGCGGACCGGGCCACGACGGCTTTGTATGTCGATCAAAATGTCGTCCAGGCCATCTTCGCCGGGGATGGCGGTTGGGAAACGGGTCGACCTGGTGTTCTTGCTGGCCACGCCGGTGTAGGCGGGCCCACGCTGCCGGCTGGCAAAGGCGGCGCGCGCTTTCGCCGCCGCAACTTCACCGGTCATGGCCTCCGGCCGGCAGGGACGATCGCCACTGGCGCGGCGCATCAGATCGACGTGGATGTGGTTGTAGTGGGCGGCGTTGTAGCCCGGCGCCAGCACGGTCGAAAAGTGATTGCACGCTGCAAGATGCACGTCGCGCAGAAACCCCTGCTCTTCCGGCGTCCCATGCCACCCGTCCTGTACGGTCACGCGGCGCCCGTCGGACAAAGTGAAAGCGGCGATATCGAGTGCGTTGCCGAACGCGTGCTCGGAAATTCCCGAACCGCCGGATCCGACCATGCCGCGACACGAATATGCCGAGATTTGTTTAATCTCTGTGACCGGTTCGCCGAACCAGCGCATCGCCGCCGGCTGCACGCCATCGCTGACCCACCGGTCGAGTGCCGAAACGATCGGGCAGGCCAGAGTCGCAGCTGGCGTGAGTGTCGCGGGTACGACCGTGCCGATCGTCGGCCTGCGTGGAGGACCAAGCGGCGGCAAGCTGCGCTGCGGTGCTTGATAAACAGGCGCTTCATAGGAGCGCTGCTGCGATTGATTGGCCGGTGTGTCGTAAGAACGTTGTGGCGGCTGATAGACAGGACCGCCGTTAGTACGCGGCGCGTAAGTCGGCGACGCGCGATCGCGCGGCAACTCGGCATCGTCGGGAATATCGTCGGGCAGCGGAAGCGTGCTCTGCGGAACGGCACGCGTACCAGAGGGTGCGGCGCTAGGCGCGGTAAGCGATATTGGTCGTCCGGACGGTGTGGCATAACCGGGTTGCTCGGCCGGGGGTGGTCCGGGCACCCAGCGCATATGCGGCACTTGCGCGGGCGCGCTTTGCGGCGGTGTCGGCGCGGGCGCGCTTTGCGGCGGTATCGGCGACGGTGGCGCGTATGGAGATTCTTTGACCGGCCAGCGCGGCATCTGCGCGGAGCCGTTCGGAATCGATCCGGGCGGACGTAGATCGTCCGCATAGCCGACCACCGAGCTGCTTTCGCCCAGCGCTGCAACTTTGAGCGGGAAATCGGCGCCGCACATGCCCGGACCTTCGATCGGATCCGTGCGCACGACGCTTGCGCCGATTTTGACGGAGCCCGACTTCATGCAGGCAACTTCGGCGTCGTGACGCCACGGCGCCCGCTCGCCGGACAGAAAGCTGCGCCCACACCCGACCAGGGCGAGCAATATTCCGCCGCCAACGATGTAGAGGCCAAAACCACCCTTCATGGCTCGCAAAAATGCGAGCAGTTCCTTTAACGAGCCTTCAACGTTTGTAGTCGGCGATTTCGTTAAGGATAAGAAATCCCTAATT